>MERQ01000033.1 GCA_001770655.1 Betaproteobacteria bacterium RIFCSPLOWO2_12_FULL_68_20 | reverse complement strand
GGCAGCGCGCCGTCGGTGGACGCGCTCGCCTGCGCCTGCGGCGCCCGGCGCAACTCGTCCACCCGGTCTGAAGGCGGCTCGATGCGCGGCACTCCAGCGACCGCGCCGGCTTCTCCGGCCACCACGGCAGCGAGCTTCAGGCGCCGCGCCAGCTCGGCCCTGAGCAACGGGGGATCGGAGTCGCCCAGCGGGATCTGTCCGGCCCCGAGGCGCGCGAGTGCGAGCATGGTCACCAGCTGCTGCACCTGCCGCGGCACCGCGACGCCCGCGAGGTCGCCCGGCTTCAGGCCTTCGCGCGCGAATCCGTGCTGGGCGGCGATCACGGCCCGCGCCAGCTCGGCGTAGTTCAGGCCGCCCTGCGCCGTGTCGAGCGCCGGCGCGTCGGGCGCCGCGCGCGCGCGCGCGAAGAACGCGTCGGTGACGTTCACTGCGGCTCGATGCCGGCGTCGCGCGCGAGCCGGCTCCATTTCGGGATCTCGGAGGCGACCAGCGCGGCGAGGCTCTCGGGCGAGCCGGGCAGCGGCTCGGAGCCGATCTTCGCCAGGAACGCGCGACCCTTCTCGCTCGTCATCGCCGCGTTGGCGAGCGCCGATGCCCGCTCGGCCACCTCGCGCGGCGTCCCGGCCGGAAAGAACGCCGCCAACCAGCCGTACAGCTCGAAATCCGGCACGCCCGCCTCGCCCATGGTCGGCACGCCGGGCGCCGCCTGCATGCGCTGCGCGCTCGTCACCGCGAGCACGCGCACCTTGCCCGCGCGCTCCGCCGGGAACGCGAGCGTGCCGAAGGTGAACATGAAGTGCACGCGCCCTCCCATCAGGTCGGCGAGCGCCTGCGGGTCCGACTTGTAGGGGATGTGCACGGCGTCGAAGCCTGCGAGGCGGCGATAAAGGGCCGCCCCCATCAGCGCGCTCGCGCTGCCGCTCGCATAGGCGAGCTGGCCCGGCCGCGCCCTGAGGTACGCGGTCAGCTCGGCGACCGTGCTCACCGGCACCGTGTCGGGGTTGACGATCAGCGCGAACCCGGAGGTGAGCAGCGTCGTCACCGGGCTGAAGTCCTTGACCGGGTCGAAGCCGAGCTGCTTGAAGGTGCTCGGATTGATGCCGTGCGTCGAATTCGCGGTCACGAGAAGCGTGTAGCCGTCGGGCGCCGCCCGCGCCACCGCCTGCGCCGCGAGGTTGCCGCCCGCGCCGGGGCGGTTCTCGACCACGAACGCCTGCCCGGTGCGCTCGCGCAGCTCCTCGGCGAGAAAGCGCGCGACAGTGTCGGCGCCCGATCCCGCGGCATAGCCGACCACGATGCTCACGTGGCGCTGCGGCCACGTCTGCGCGTGGGCGGCGCCCGCGATCAGCGCGGCGAAAAAGGCGAGGAGCGCGGGCTTCATGGCGCGGGCGTGCGCCCGGCGGCGAGCGCTTCGACGAGCGCGGTCTGCGCCGGCAGGCAGACGCGCCTCAGGTCGTAGCCCTCGACGGCGGTGGCGCGCGCGCGCTCGCGCAGCGGCTGCAATTCCTTTCCCTTGCGGATCGCCTCGTCCAGCCGCGCGGCGATGCCCTCGGTGTCGAAGAAGTCCACCAGCAGCCCGTTCTCGCCGTCGCGCATCACCTCCTCGACCGGCGGCGTGCGCGAGGCGACCACGACGCAGCCCGCCGACATCGCCTCCACCAGCGACCACGAGAGCACGAACGGATAGGTCAGGTAGACGTGCGCCGAGGAGACGCGCAGCAGCGACAGGTACTCGCCGTACGGAATGCGGCCGCAGACGTGCACGCGCGAGAAATCGATCTTTCCGTCCATCTCGGCGAGCAGCCTCTGGCGGTAGCTCTGGCCCGCGGGCAGCCGGGGCGAGTAGCTCACCTCGTCGCCGCCGACCATGACCACCTGCGCCTTCGGCCGGCGGCGCAGGATCGCCGGCAGCGCGCGCATGAAGATGTGGAACCCGCGGTAGGGCTCGTAGTTCCGCGCCACGTAGGTGATCACCTCGTCCTCGCGCGAGAGGGATTTCTGGGTGCCCGGGATGGTGAAGCGGGCGTTCTGATCCGGAGTCACAAGCCCGGTGTCCACGCCCTCGTGGACCACGCTGATCCGCGAGGCATAGCCGGCGGGAAACTGCTTTTGCTGCCACTTGGTCGGCGCGATGCCCCAGTCGGAGGCATCCAGCGACATGAGGAGCGGCGAATTCATCACCCGCAGGCGCAGGATCCCCTCCATCGACTGCGGGAACTCCTTGTCGAAGCCCACGTCCGAGCCGCTCGAGTGGTAGAAGAACTCGCAATAGAGAAGCACTCTCGCCTCGGGGAAGATGTCCTTCAGAAAGAGCGCCTCGCCCCAGCCGATGTGGGTGAAGATCACGTCCGGGCGGAAGCCCGATTTGCGCAGGCCGAGCGCCCCGCGCGCGACCGTCCTGCCGCGGTGGATCCCGCGCAGCACGCTCTGGGTGAACGGGGTCACCTTCGAGGGATCGAGCTTCGGCAGGTTGTAGCCGAGCAGCTTCACCCCGGGCATCACCGGGCGCTGGCGCAGCACGTTTTCCTTCTCGCCGATGCCGACCACCTCGTTGCCCGGGCGCGAGGCGAAATACGGCGCGAGGTGCTTGTACTGGCCGGGGAAGTTCTGGTGGACGAAGAGCAGGCGCACCGGGCGGATTCTAACTGCGCCCGGGGCCGGTTTTTCTGTAGGATTCGGCCATGTTCCTGCCGATCCAGAAGGTGCTGAAGGAGGCCGAGCTGAAGGAGATCCGCGACAAGCTCGAGGGCGCCTCCTTCGCCGACGGCGCGGCCACCGCCGGGCGCCAGGCGCGGCGCGTGAAGCAGAACGAGCAGCTGCCGCGCGACGCCCCGCTCACCAAGGAGCTGGGCAAGATCGTGTCCGCGGCGCTGCGCCGCAATGCGATGTTCATCTCGGCGACGCTACCGGTGAAGATGACCGAGCCGATGTTCAACCGCTACGCGGGGGGCATGCGCTACGGCTCGCACGTGGACAACGCGGTGATGTACCAGCCGACGGCGCTCAGGACCGACATCTCGGTGACCCTCTTCCTCTCCGAGCCCTCGGAATACGACGGCGGCGAGCTGCTGGTCGACGAGGTCGCGGTGCGCCAGAAGATCAAGCTGCCGGCCGGAAGCGCGATCATCTATCCCTCTACGAGCCTGCACCGCGTGGAGCCGGTGACGCGCGGCGCGCGGCTCGCGTCGATCGTCTGGGTGCAGAGCCTGGTGCGCGACACGAGCCAGCGCAAGATCCTGTTCGACCTCGACCGGGCGACCCAGTCGCTCACCAAGAAGGACCCCGATTCGGCCGAAGTGCAGTTGCTCAGCGCGAGCTACCATAACCTGCTCAGGCTCTGGGCCGAGGCGTAGAAAAAGAAACGGGGCGGTTTCCCGCCCCGTTTTCCCGCTCTTCCAGGGCTTACACGCCCATGATGAAGATGTCGCTGTCGGCCCCTCCGGTCAGGTTGAGCTCTACCGGCGAGCCGTCGGCGAGCAGCACCGCGAACTGCACCGGTCCAGGAACGCCGATCCCGTTCCCGTCGCCGTCGTAGTAGAGCTTGCCGGTCGACGTGTCGTACTTGAGATAGTCGTCGATGTCGCCGCTGTTGTCCGCGGGCGGCGTGCCTACTCCTTCGCTGTCGAACAGCAGAACGTTGTCGGTGGACACGCCCTGGCCGGACAGGAAGCTGAAGGCGCTGAAGGCGCCGAAGCCGTCGAGCAGCAGCTGGTCCTGCCCGCTCTCGAAGTCGACGATCCTGTCCACGTTGCCCTCGCCGTCGAGCGCTGTATTGAACACGAAGTCGTCGCTTCCGCCGCCCCCCGCCAGCGTGTCGTTGCCGCCGTTGCCGTTGATCTCGTCCCAGCCCCCGGACGCGGCGCCGATCAGGATCAAATCGTCCCCGCTGCTGCCGATGAACGTAGAGCCCTCGCCGGTCGCGCCGGTGATGGTCACCGAGCCGCCCAGGCCCATCTCATCGGCGTTCACCGTGATATCGCCGCCGATGTCGTCGAGCACGAACTGCCCGTCGCCGAGGATGTAGATCGTCTGGACACCCTCGATGCCGGCGCCGTGGACGAACGCGTCCACCCCGCCGTCGAGCGATTCGTCGCCAAAGCCGTCGTTCACGACAAAGGTGATGGTCTCGATGCCGAGGATGTTGAGGTCCCCCTCGCCCGTGCCGCTGAGGTCGGTGCCGCCGATGCCCAGCCCGCTGATGTTGGCGGTCAACTGGTCGCCGTCGCCCTCGTAATCGTCCTGGATCACGTCATTGGTGTCGAGCAGCGACTCGGTGAACACCAGCGGGTCGTAGTCGAGCACGTCGCTCGATCCCGCCTGGCCGTTGATCCAGTCGTTGCCCGACCCGGCGGTGAGGCTCATCCCTTCGCCGCTGTTGTTGAACAAGGTCAGGTCGCCACCGAATTCGCCCGCGTCCACCGTCGTCGCGCCGCCGCTGTTGAGCCTCAGGATGAGCGAGTCGGACGGACTGCCGAGCAGCTCGAGCGTGTTCACCGCGCCGATCACGTCCAGCTCGTTGTCCGAGCCGCTCGCGTCGATCGTCAGCGTGTTGAAGGAGCCTTCGAACCCGTTCACCAGGACGAGCGGCGCCGCCACGTTGTCAACGATCAGGGTGTTGTTGGACGAAAGGTCCTCGGCCTCGAGCACGAGGGTGTTGCCCTCGTAGTTCTCCACCGAAACCTGCTGGCCGTCCGCGATGCCCAGCGTGTAGGCGAAGTCGCCGAGGTTCAGCATCACGTCGCTCGGAGTCCCCTCGCCCTGCACCGCCGACACGTCGAGACTGCCCGCTGCTTCCGCGTCGATGGTCAGGTCGGCGGTGACGCCGCTCGCGACGATCGCCGCGTTGACGTTTGCCCCGGAGACCACGTTCAGCGCGCCCTCGCTCGTGAAGTCGAGGAACAGCGTCGCGTCGTTGAAATTCTCCAGCGTGTAGACGGTGCCGATCGACTGATCGAACAGATCGAGCATCGTCGGCGCAACGCTGGAGTCGGAGAGATGCATCTGCGCCGCGCTCGCGTTCCAGCTCGCCTCCGTCCCGGCGACTTCGATGTGGATCTCTTCGAACTGGCTCGCGAGGACGTTCGAGAAGCCCTCGCCGCTCGCCAGCGCGACGTCGAGAACGTCCGTGCCTCCGCCGCCGGTCAGCGTGTAGTTCTGCCCGCTGAGGTCGTTCTGCAGGAAACCGTTCCCGGTCACCGTGTCGTTGCCTTCGCCCGCGTCCAGGCTGAGCCCGCTGCTCGCATCGAACGAGATGTCGTTCGCCCGGCCGTTTCCTTCGAAGGTGAGGCCGCTCTCGAACTGGTTGATCGTCAGGTTCTCGATGAAGTTGAGCGCTCCGCCGGGAGCCGTGTCGTTCATGATGAAATCGAACGACCCGGACATCACGATCGAGTCCGCGCCGCCGCTCGCCGACGTCTCGCCCATGATCACATCGTCCGCCGAGTCGACGAAGTAGCTATCGTTGCCCGCCCCGCCGGACATCGTGTCGTTGCCGGTGCCGCCGTTCAGCGTGTCGTTCCCGGCCTCGCCGCTCATCGAGTCGTCGCCGTTGGAGGCCCAGAAATCGTCGTTCCCGTCCCCGCCGAACATCGTGTCGTTGTCGGTGCCGCCGTCGAGGGTGTCGTTGCCGGCTCCGCCCAGCATCGAGTCGGCCTGGTCCTGTCCATAGAGAGCATCATCGCCGGCGTCGCCCGTCATCGTGTCGCTGCCCGCGGCACCCTCGAGCCAGTCGTCGCCCGCGCCGCCGATCAGCGAGTCGTCGCCGGCGCTCGCGAAGAGGCCGTCGTTGCCCGCCGCACCGTCCAGCGTGTTGTTGCCGTCGTCGCCGGTGATCTGGTTGTCCAGGCCGTTTCCGACCAGCTTGATCGCCACCGTTCCTGCGCCGATGACCATCTCCAGGTTCTCGAAGTTGGCGCCGAGGGTGTACGGGTTCGACGGGCCATTCTCGAGAAAGAGCTGTACCGTGTCGGTTCCGCCGTTCAGCGCCTCCGTCACCCTGTCGCCCGTCACGCGGTCGAGGAAGTACGTGTCGTCCCCCGCCCCGCCGTTCATCGAGTCGTTGCCGACTCCGCCGTCGAGCAAGTCGTTGCCGGCGTCTCCGGCCAGGGCATCGTTGCCGTCCCCGCCGAGAAGCGTGTCGTCGCCCTCGCCGCCCGCCAGGTTGTCGTTGTCGTCCATGCCGTCGAGGTAGTCGTTCCCGGCCGCACCGGTCAGGGTGTCGTTACCCGCAAACCCATAGATGAAGTTGTTGTTCTCGTTCCCCGTGATCTGGTTGACGAGCTCGTTCCCGTCGGGGTTCACGCTCGTGCCCGCGCCCAGGACGAGGTTTTCGATGCCCTCACCCATGACGTAGGCCGGCCCGGGCCCGAACCCGAGCAGCGTGACCGTGTCGGTGCCTCCCGCCGAGTCCTCGCCGCTGATCACGTCTAGCGTGCTATCGAGCGTGTAGCTGTCGTTCCCCGCGCCGCCTGCCATCGTGTCGTTGCCGACCTCGCCGTTCAGCGTGTCGTTCCCCGCATCGCCCGAGAGCATGTCGTCGCCCATGTCGCCGAGCAGCAGGTCGTTGCCGTCCCCGCCCTGCAGGTCGTCGTTCTCGCTGCCGCCGTCGAGCTGGTCGTTGCCCAGCCCACCGAGGAGCGTGTCCCGGTTCGCGTTGCCCGAGAGCGTGTCGTTGCCGGCGTCGCCGGTGAGCGTGTTGCGTTGCGCGTTTCCGGAGATCGCGTTGTTAGACGTGTTGCCGGTGCCGTTCTTCGCGATGCCGATCAGCTCCAGGTTCTCGACTCCGCCGTCGAGCGTCTCGCTCACGCTGCTGATCTCGGTGTCGATCCCGCCCGCAGTGGCTTCGCCGCTGATCACGTCGTTGGCCGCATTGACGTGGTAGGTGTC
>MERQ01000032.1:6980-11528 GCA_001770655.1 Betaproteobacteria bacterium RIFCSPLOWO2_12_FULL_68_20 | reverse complement strand
GGATGGCCGGCGAGGCGAAGAATACCTTTCCCGATCTCGCCAACGTGGCGACGCTCTCCACCGAGGAAGTCGCGGCGCGCTTCGGGGAAAAGGCGGCGCGGGTGCAGGACTACCTGCGCGCCGCACCCGAGGTGCTCAAGCCCGCGCCGCTCGCGCTCACGCGCCAGAAGCTCGCCCAGGCGCTTGAGGCCTACCGCAACGGCGATCGCGCCGCGGCGCGCGAGGCGGCGATCACCGGCTACCTGGAGGGCTTCGAGACCGTCGAGGCGGCGCTAGCGAACGTCGACGCGGAGCTCATGCGCCGGACCGAGCGCGAGATGCTCGAGCTGCGCGCGGCGATCGAGCGCGCAGAGCCGGCCGAAGCCTTTGCCCTGCGCGTCGAGCGCGTGGACGCGCTGCTCGCCTCGGCCGAGGAAAAGCTCGGCGCCGGCGAGCTCTCGCCGGGCGCGGCGTTCACAGCGTCGCTCCTCATCCTGCTGCGGGAGGGGCTGGAAGCGATCCTGGTGCTTGCCGCGATCATCGCCTTCGTCGCGAAGACCGGGCGGCGCGACGCGCTGCCTTACGTGCACGCTGGATGGGTCGCCGCGCTCACGCTCGGCGCGCTCACCTGGGTCCTGGCTACCTTCGTCGTGGACATCTCGGGGGCAAATCGCGAGTTAACCGAAGGTGTGACCGCGCTCGTCGCCGCGGCGATGCTGCTCTACGTCGGCTACTGGCTGCACGGCAAGTCCTACGTCCAGGCGTGGAGTCGCTTCATCCGCGAGCAGGTCGGCCAGGCACTCGCGAAGCAAACGCTGTGGGCGATGGCGGCGCTGTAGTTCCTCGCCGTGTACCGGGAGATGTTCGAGATCGTGCTCTTCTACCAGGCGCTGTGGCTGCAGGCGGGCGATCCGGGCCGCACCGCGGTGCTCGGCGGCTTCGGCGCCGCGGCGGTGCTGCTCGCGGCGACCGGATGGGGGATCTTCAAGTACAGCCTGCGCCTGCCCGTGGGGCTGTTCTTCGCGGCGACCTCGATCCTGCTTGCGGCGATGGCGGTGGCGTTCACCGGGCAGGGCATCGCGGCGCTGCAGGAGGCGGGCGCAATCGGCGCGAGCCGCTTCGATTTCGACGCGCTGCCGCTCCTCGGCGTGTATCCGACCGGCGAGGGACTTGCGGCGCAGGCGATCGCGCTCGCGCTCGTCGCGCTCGGGTTCCGGGCGGCGCGGCGCAGGGCCGTGGCACAGCCAGCATGAGATGCCCCGCGAACACGCCGGCCATTCCGCCTCCCGGGCCGGCCAGCCTGCTCGCAGCCCCGGCGGCCGGCTTCGGACTGCTCGCGCTGGTCGCCGGCGCGCAGCTCACCGCGGCGCGGATCAGCGCTCAAGCTCGTCAAGGCGCCTGACTTCGCGTTTCGTGTCGAGATTCGTTGATCCGCGTCAACGCCATCCTCCCTCGGCGGAACGTGAATCTTTATCATCTAAGCAGAAACGAGTCTTACTTCTGGTGCGCCATGCTCGGATCTGCCGTTGTCGTCTTCCGCGAAACGCTTGAAGCGGCGCTGATCATCGCGATCGTCATGGGTGCCAGCCGCGGCATCGCAGCGCGCGGGCGCTGGATCGCCGGCGGGGCCGCCCTCGGGCTCGCCGGCGCGCTGCTGGTCGCGCTCTTCGCCGGCGCGCTCACCGAAGCGGTCGAAGGGCGCGGCCAGGAATTGTTCAACGCCGGCGTTCTGCTCGCGGCGGTGGCGATGCTCGCCTGGCACAACGTCTGGATGAGCTCGTACGGGCGCCGGCACGTTCAGGACATGCGCCGTCTCGGTCACGATGTGCGCGCCGGCCTGAAGCCGCTTTCCGCCATGTTCGCCGTAGCCGCCCTCGCCGTACTGCGCGAGGGCGCCGAAACGGTGCTGTTCCTGTACGGCCTGTGGGCGGGCGGCGGAGGGCGCGGCGAGCTTGCCGTGGGCGCGGTCGGAGGCCTGGGCGCGGGCGTGCTTCTCGGGGTCCTGATCTATTCGGGCCTGCTGCGCGTCCCTCTCAAGCACTTCTTCGCGGTCACCGGGCTGATCGTGCTGCTGCTCGCGGCGGGCCTTGCCGCAGGCGCCGCCGCCTATCTCAGCCAGGCCGGGCTGCTTTCGCCCATCTCCGATCAGGTCTGGGACACCTCCGGTTTTCTCAGAGTGGAGAGCGTCCCCGGTCACGTGCTCCACGTGCTTGTCGGCTACCAGGATCGCCCGACGGGACTCGAGCTGCTGTTCTACGTCGCGACCCTCGTCACCATCTCGGCGCTGATGTGGATCGCGGGTGCGCGTGCGGCGCGCACGGCGCGCCGGGAAGCGAGCGCCGGAAGCGCCGCATGATCACGCGACTCAAGGGAGAAGACTCATGCCGTTGATTCGTCCGGCCGGTATCGCGCTTGTTTCGCTCGCCGCGCTGATGCCGCCGTCGGCGGCCGCCCTGGAGTATCCGATCGGCACGCCGAAGAACGTGGCCGGAATGGAAGTCGCGGCCGTCTACCTGCAGCCCATCGAGATGGAGCCGGAGGGCATGATGGCCAAGGCATCCGAATCGGACATCCATCTGGAAGCCGACATCCACGCGCTCGCAAACAACGCGCACGGATTTCCCGAGGGTTTCTGGATATCGAACCTGGTCGTGAAATACGAGCTGACTAAGCAGGGCGGCAGCGAAAAGATCGCGGGCGAATTGCTTCCCATGGTGGCAAGCGACGGCCCTCACTACGGCGACAACGTCAAGCTCAGGGGGCCGGGCCGATACAAGCTCAAGTTTTCCATCGCGCCGCCGAGCGCCAATAAGCAGGCTCCCTTCGGCCGCCACACCGACCGCTCCACCGGCGTGCGTCCCTGGTTCAAGCCGTTCGAAGTGGAATACGAATTCACGTTCGCCGGAGTCGGCAAGAGAGGCGGGTACTGATGGCGATTGCGGCTCGTGGCCTGTCGCTTCGCAATTTCACGCTCGCGGCGGCGCTCGCCATGCCTGCGGTTTCGCAAGGTGCGGCCAACGATGCCGCCCTGCTGCAGGAGCTGAAGAAGCTCAACGAGCGCATCGAAAAGCTCGAGCAGCGCAACCGGGAACTGGAGAAGCGCCTCGAGGCGGCCGGCGCAATTGATCAGCGCATCAAAGCGCTGGAAGAAGCCAACGCGCGCATCGACCAGGCGCTCGAGTCCGAGCGCCTGAGCGAGAAGGAGCCCGAGATCACCACGCGGCTGAAGGCCGTCGAGTTCCAGACCCTGGCCATGCAGAAGCAGGCGCGCCAGATCGAGGCCCTGGAAGGCATCACCGTGAGTGCCAGCCTGACCGGCGTCGTGCAAAGCGCAGGTTCAAGCAGCACCGCGAGCGGCACGCGCGAGAGCCGAACCAACTATCGCGGCGACGTCGCCGTGAGCCTTCCCGGCGGAGAGATGGGCGACGTCGAGGGCAAGATCTTCGCGCACCTGCGTTTCGGGCAGGGCAACGGAATCGGCCTGTGGCCGACCTATACGAGCACGCCGAACACGACCGCCTTCCAGGTGCAAAGCGCCAACGCGAACCCCGACGATTCCTTCGGCATCCTCGCGCAGGCCTGGTACCAGCTCAACGTGCCTCTGCCCGTCGGCGGCTTCAAGCCCCAGTCGCGTGAGAGCGCGCGTTTCACCTTCGGCAAGATCGATCCTTTCGTGTTCTTCGACCAGAACGTCGCCGCGGACGACGAGTCGACCAAGTTCCTGAACAACGCCTTCGTCCACAATCCGCTGCTCGATTCGGGAGGCGATGTCGGCGCCGACCAATACGGCTTTGCGCCCGGCCTCGTCGGCGGCTACGTCAACGAGCGCGCGAAACCGCAGAATTGGGGCGCTTCGATCGGCGTGTTCGGATCCGGGCCCGGCGCCAATTTCTCAGGCTCCCAGTCCAGACCGTTCGTCATCGGTCAGCTCGAGACTTCGCAGCGCTTCTTCGGCGGGCTGGCCGGCAACTATCGGCTCTACGCATGGACCAACGGCCGCGCGACGGATTTCGATGGCGCCCAGGCGCGGCATTCCGGCTGGGGCCTGTCGGCCGATCAGCGCGTGGGCGACGCAACGACTCTGTTTGGCCGTTACGGGCAACAACTCTCGGGCAGAGTGCGCTTCGACCGCGCGCTCACGTTCGGCGCCGAGCTGGGCGGGAGCTACTGGGGGCGCGCGGCCGATTCCATCGGCGTCGCCGCCGGTTTCCTGCGCACCAGCGCCGCGTTTCGCAGCGAATCGCCTACGGTCGACGCCGACGGCGACGGCATTCCGGATTTCGGCTTCACCGCGTCCGGGACGGAGCGTATCGGCGAGCTGTACTACCGGTTTCGCGTAAACAACCGCTTCGAGCTCTCGCCCGATTTGCAGTTCATCCGCCGTCCCGGCGGCGACGGCGGCGCGCCGAACGTGACGGTGATCGGTCTGAGGGCAAAGGTCGGATTCTGAACGCTATGGCGAAGAGCCTGCGCCGCGCGCTCGCCGTGCTCGCCGCGGCGGTGATCGCGGCTGTGGCGACGGCGCAGGAGCTGCCCGCCTTCCAAATCGTCATGAAAGACGGCCGCTTC
>MERQ01000032.1:0-6957 GCA_001770655.1 Betaproteobacteria bacterium RIFCSPLOWO2_12_FULL_68_20 | reverse complement strand
CATGGCCGATCGCCTTTGCCGCGCGCTCGTCCTGCTCGCCTCGACGGCGGTCGCCGTCGCGGTGACCGCCCAGGAGCTGCCCGCGTTCCAGATCGTCATGAAGGACGGCCGTTTTTCTCCCGAGCGGCTGGAAGTCCCGACGGGCAAGCGATTCAAGCTGGTGCTGAAGAACGAAGGCCGGGGCCCCGCCGAGTTCGAGAACCTGAGCATGCGCATAGAAAAGGTCCTCGCGCCGGGCGTCACGTCTTTCGTGGTGCTGCCGGCGCTCAAACCGGGCGAGTACCGTTTCAGCGACGAATTTCGCCCGGACAGCGGCGGACTCACGCTGGTCGCAAAGTGACCGGTTCATGGCCGAATCGATAGCCGTTCTCGTCGGGTCGCCGCCCCGGCCCGCGCTGGCGCGATTGGGCGAGGCCATGCGGCGGCACCGCCGGGTCATCGTCGCGATCCAATGGGCGGTGGTCGCGGTCTACCTGATCCTCTTGACGCTGCCCGCGTTCATGCGCTTGCCGGCCAGCAGCGCAAGCATCCTGTCCAATCTCACGCTGTTCGCCCAGTTCGCGTTCTGGGGCATCTGGTGGCCGTTCGTGATTCTGAGCGTGATGCTCCTGGGCCGTCTCTGGTGCGGTGTCCTGTGCCCGGAAGGCACGCTCTGCGAATGGGCCAGCCGCCACGGCCTGGGGAAATCCATTCCGCGCTGGATACGATGGAGCGGCTGGCCGTTCCTCGCGTTCCTTACCACGACGGTGTACGGGCAGCTCGTGAGCGTCTACGAGTACCCCAAGGCATGGCTCGTCGTGCTGGGCGGCTCCACCGTGGCAGCCGTCGCCGTCGGGCTCGTCTATGGCAAGGGCAAGCGCGTCTGGTGCCGCCACCTCTGCCCGGTGAGCGGCGTGTTCGGATTGCTCGCGAAAGTTGCGCCGGTGCATTTCCGCACCAATGAAGAGGCGTGGAGGAACTTCGCAGGCCGCGCCGGCAGAATTGATTGCGCTCCGCTCGTGGACATGCGCCACCTGCATAGCGCATCGCAATGCCATGTGTGCGGCCGCTGCAGCGGCTATCGCGACGCGATCGAGCTCGCCGTGCGCTCGCCGAACAGCGAGATCCTGTCGGCTGCGCCGCAACACGTCGCGGGGGCGCCCGCGGCGCTGCTCGTTTTCGGCTTGCTCGGCGTCGCCCTCGGCGCCTTTCAGTGGACGATCAGCCCCTGGTTCGTAACCATCAAACAGGCCGCCGCCGAGTGGCTGGTCGAGCGCGACTCGTTCTGGCTGCTGCGGGACAACGCGCCCTGGTGGATCCTCACCCATTATCCCGAGGCGAGCGACGTCTTCAGCTGGCTCGACGGTCTGGCCATCGTCGCCTATATCCTCGGCACGGCCATGGTTGTCGGCACGCTGATTCTGGGTGCGCTGCTCGCTGCGCAGCTGCTCGCGGGCCGCGAGCGCTACGACTGGAAATCGCTGGCGATGACGCTGATTCCGCTTGCCGGCATCAGCGTCTTTCTGGGCCTGTCGATGCTCACGCTCACCCAGCTGCGCGCCGAAGGCGTGGTCTTCCCCTGGGTGGGGGGAGCACGCGCTGCGTTGCTCGTCCTGGGCCTGGGATGGTCGGGCTGGCTGGGCGCGCGCGTGATTTTCGCGAGCGCGGCGATGCGCTGGCGCAGGCTCGCGGCGTTCACGGCCTACGCGGTGCCGCTCTCGCTGGTCGGCTATTCCTGGTACCTGGCGTTCTACGTCTGGTAGCCCTCGCGCGCCGGACCCGGCCTAGGGCGCCGGACCGTCCCGGCCGTCGAGCCGGCGCGTTTCGCGCTCGACGCGGTATTCGCCCTCGATCACCGTCCCTTCGCGCTTTCCCGCTTCGCGCCGAATCTGGCGCGTGCGCCACCAGATCCATCCACCGATCATAAGCGCCAGGACGGCGGCCAGCGCCAGGATCACCGAGGCGAAGATGAACGCCGCGATGAACAGGGCGATGCCGACGACGACGCCGGCCAACCGCTGGAGAACGATCATCGAGCTTCGAGAAGCGGCGCGACGCCTTGGTTCCCGCGACCCGCCTCAGGCCTTGGCGGCCCCCGCCTGCCCCGCCCGCGTCCTGTCGAGCACCGTCATGGCGGTGGCGACGAAGCCGGCGACATCGCCCGCGCTGGTCGGGATGATGAGCGTATTGGAGGCCTTGGCGAGGTTGGCGAACGCCTCCACGTACTGCGTCGCGACCTTGAGGTTGGCCGCGTCCATGCCGCCCTTGTCGGCGATCGCCTCCGCGACAGCGCGCACGCCGGCGGCGTTCGCCTGGGCGATGACGCGGATCGCGGTCGCATCGCCTTCCGCCCGGTTGATCGCCGCCTGCTTGTCGCCCTCCGATTTGAGGATCGCGGCCTGGCGCTCGCCGTCGGCGATGTTGATCTCCTGCTGGCGCTCGCCCTCGGACTTGGCGATGAGGGCCCGCTTCTCGCGCTCGGCGGTGATCTGCGCCTGCATCGCGCGCAGGATGGTCTCGGGCGGTGTCAGGCTCTTGATCTCGTAGCGCAGCACCTTGATGCCCCAGTTGCGCCCCGCCTCATCGAGCGCAGCGACGATGTGGCGGTTGATGTCCTCGCGCGACTCGAAGGTCTTGTCGAGCTCCATCTTGCCGATCACGCTCCGGAGCGTGGTCTGCGCGAGCTGCGTGATCGCCGCGACGTAATTCGCCGAGCCGTAGGAGGCGAGCCGCGGATCGGTCACCTGGTAGTACTGGACGCCGTCCACCGCCAGCTGGGTGTTGTCCCTGGTGATGCACACCTGCTCGGGCACGTCGAGCGGCACTTCCTTGAGCGAGTGGATGTAGGCGACACGGTCGAGGAACGGAATGATGAGGTTCAGGCCCGGCTCGAGCACGGCGTGGAAGCGCCCGAGGCGCTCGACCACGTAGGCGCTCTGCTGCGGCACGATACGCACGCCCTCGATCAGGAACGCGACCACCACCGCGATGAAGAACACCCACACGGCGTACTGCCGCGTGTCCGGAATGAAGGCGGCGATGGCCGTCAGGACGACCGCGACGATGAGCTTGCCGAACATCGGTAACCTCCGTGGGCTCGGAAACTGCACGGCAGGCCGGGACTCAGCCGGGGCGCCGCGCGGTGACTTTGAGGGTATTGCCATCGGTGGCGAGAATGTAGACGATCGCGCCGGGCTCGGGCGCAGGTTCGCCTTCCACGCGCGCGTCCCAGGAGGCGCCGCGGTAATGCACCCGCGCCAGGCGCGCGCCCTGGTCGATCCAGCTCTCGAAATTCGCCGGCTGGCCGGCGTCTATCGGCGCCATCTGCTGCTGCGCGTTCTTCGCCCGGTAGACGTGCACCGCGTACGCGCCGCCGGCGGCGACCACCGCGGCGACGATCGCCTGCACCGGGAAATCCAGGCCGAAGTACGCCGCGGCGCTGGCGCCGAACGCCGCGACGCCGAGCATGAGAAGGTAGAACGTGCCGGTGACCAGCTCGACGATCACCAGCGTCAATCCCAGGATTGCCCAGGCGAGATACGGGTCCACGGCGGCTAATTTGGCAAGGTCGGCTCGCCGAGGCGGGCGCGATCTAGGCTTTTTTCCCCGTCTCGATGCCCGCGGCGCGCGCGAGGTCCTTGTGGATGCGCGCCACTCGCTCGACCTCGCCCTTCGCCGGAAAACGCTCGTAGAAGCCTTCGTCGCGGAACTGGCGCGCCATCTCCGACCAGGGCGCAAGCCGGCTCTCCCAGCGCGCGATGCGCCCGGCCTCGGGCTCGGCGTCCTCGCGCGCGAGGTCGGCGCACACCCTCACCATCGCCTTGATGGTGACGGCCTTGGTGACCATGAACTTGTCGTTGCCCCAGCAGGCGTCGCCGAAGACGGCCTTCGCCGCCTTGAAGAAGTCGCGGATGATGCTGTAGTAGCGCGGCACCTCCTTCGAGGAGCCGCCGGCGACCTGGATCGAGCGCCAGCGGCCGCGCACCCAGCGGTGCAGCTCGTTGAAAAGCTCCGCCTGCAGCACCCACTTGTCGCGCTGGCTGCGCCCGCCGAGCCGGTTGATGCGATAGCGCAGCGGACTGTCGCCCTCGCTGTAGAGCCGCTCGACCAGCCGCGCCGCGAATTTGCGGTCCGGCGCGGCGAACGACACCCGGTCGTAGAGGTCCACCAGGTGGCTCTTGTTGATGCGCGTCGGGGTCGAGTTGATGATCACGAACATCTCGGTGGCGAAGTCCTCGCTGCGGCCGTCGAAGACGATGCACGGCACGCTGATGTTGGCGCCCTCCTCGGGGCGGTCGTGCACGTAGAAATGCAGCGCCGCCAGCCGGTGCTGTCCGTCGATGATGAAGAATCTCGACGAGGGCTCGGTGAGCTGCCCCGCCCCGCCGTCTCCCGCGCCGCGGAAATTCAGCCGCTCGGGGGTGAACAGCAGCACCGTTCCCGGGATCGGCGGCTGCGAAACGGCGGTCTCGTAGAAGTTCTTGAGCTGGCGCACCTTGGCACGGGACAGGGCGCGCTGGAACGCCAGGTCGGTGCGCTCGATCTTGGAGATGAACTGGGCGATGTCGTCGTCCTGGGCGATACGCGCCGGGGCGATCTCCTCGCCCTCGCCGTAGAAGCGGCTGATGAAGCGCACCTTCGCCAGCAGCTCCCTGGCTCGATAGCTGACGAAGTAGAAGACGCCGTCCTTTTGCCGGATCTGCGTCGCTTGCATGGACAACCCTCCCAGACCCCCGCCTCGGGGCGGCCGTGACTGGGCGAATATACCCGAGTACGGCCGTGGGCCGAAAACGCGTTCACTCCGGGCAGGCCGGGAGCACGAGGGCTTGCAGGACCTCGGCGGTGCGCCGGTTCTGCACGAAGGCGACCACCCCGGAATGCGCCGGCACCGCCTTGGGAAGAAGGGGGAGCGTACGCCGCTCGGCAAGGCGCGTGCCCGAGGAGAATCCGAACGGCCCCTGCCATTCGAGCACAACGTAGTCGTGAGCGAGGGTCCGTCCGCGGTTCTCGCCCGCATTGACCCGGCTCACCAGCTTGTTCTCGTAGGCGGCGAGGTAGAGCGCGGCGTGCTCCCGCTGCGTGGGATCGAGCAGCTCGGCGCTCGTCTCGACGTCGAAGACGCCCTTCCTGGCCGCGGCCTCGAGCCGCAGCGCGATCCGCGCCCGGGCAGGCTGCGCGTTGATTCTGGCTACCGCCTCGGCGAAGGCGCCGCTAGACCAGCGCCTGAAGTCCTGGCCCTGCAGCAGCACCTGCGGCGTGTAAATCACCGTCAGGCGCTTGAGCTGGGCGAGCTTGCGCTGGCGGTTGGAAAACTCGCGCTTGGCGTACGGATCCTTCCAGCCGAGGTAGTCCCAGTAGTCCACGTGCAGGGCGATCGGGACGACCTGGTGCGCCGCATACCCCTGGGCGGCAAGCGAAGACAGCCAGCGGTCCGCAGGCGGGCAGCTGTCGCAGCCCTCCGAGGTGTAGAGCTCGACCAGCACCGTCGTGCCCTTGCCGGATTGCGCACTGCACTGGACCGCGTGGACGGGATCGGCGAGGACCAGTGCCAGGACGGCTAGCGCGAAGCGCATGGCAGTGGGTCGAAACCGTGCACTCCGGACTTACGCCCCGGACCGGATAATGGGTGCGATTGGCCCACTCCTCGTTCTTTCTCGCCTCGCTCGGCTGGAACTACGGCCTGGGCATGACCTGGCTCGCGCTGCCGCTTTACGCCCAATCGCAAGGCCTGACCAATGCGGAGATCGGGATCCTCTTTTCCGTCCCAGTGCTCGCCCAGGTGCCGCTCAACCTCGCCGGCGGAGCCTATACCGACCGCATCGGCGGGCGGCGCATCATGCTCGGCTCCTGCTGGGCGATGGTGCTCGCCGGCGTGTGGCTCACCGTCGCCCAGGGATTCTGGATGCTGCTCGCCGGGCAGCTCCTGCTGGTCCTGTCGCGCGCGGCATTCTGGCCGGCGAACTGGGCGACCGCCAGCGAGCTGCCGGGCAATCGCGGCGTGCAGCTCGGCCGGCTCAACGCGGTCACCAATCTCGGCCAGATCGCGGGGACCGGCTCGTGCGGATTCATCCTCGCGGCGGCCGGCTACGGAGCCACGTTCTGGGTGCTCGCCGGAATCGGCCTCGCCTCGTTCCTGGTCGGGCTCGGCACCTCGGGGGTCCCGGGCAAGCCTGCGCATTCCGGACATGGAATCCTCGCCGGCTACCTGCCGTTGCTGCGCATGCGCATCATCTATTACGCGGTCCTGTGCGCCTACCTTTCGGCGCTCCCGTTCTCGCTCTCGATCTCGTTCTACCCGCTGCTGCTCGCGTACTTCGGCTACGGCGAGGAGACCTCGGGAGTGCTGGTCGCGCTGCGCGCCGTGGGAGCGGTCGCCGCCGGCCTGATCGCGGCGCGCTTCGTGCGCAGCGGGCCGCAGACGCTTTGGCCGGTGGTGTGCGGTGCCGGGGTCGCCGCCGCGATCGGTTTCCTGCCCGTCACGAACCATGCGGCGCCGATCGCCTTCTGGATGCTCCTGGTCGGCGTCGGCTCGGCCGCGATGACCCTTTACTTCCAGATCACGATTTCCGAGGCGAGCCGGCTCGAGAGCCGCGGCTCGGCGCTTGCGCTCGGCGGGCTGGGCTGGAGCGTATCGCATCTGACGACGCCGCTCGCGATGGGATTTCTTGCCGACCGCTACGGCATCGTCACCGGCTTCTACGCAGTGGGCATCTTCGCGCTCGCCTGCACCGGCGCCGTCGCGGTGTTGCGCCGCTGGGCGTTTGCGCGCGCGCCGGACGCTCCGGCCTAGTGCACCAGTTGCTCGGCCTTGAACATGGAAGGCTCGAGCGAGTGGCGCTCGAGCAGCCGGTAGAACTCGGTGCGGTTCCTGCCCGCCAGGCGCGCCGCCCTGGTGACGTTGCCCCCGGTGATCTTGAGGATCCTCACCAGGTAGTCGCGCTCGAAGGCCCGGCGCGCCTCGTCCAGCGGCGTGAGGGT
>MERQ01000031.1 GCA_001770655.1 Betaproteobacteria bacterium RIFCSPLOWO2_12_FULL_68_20 | reverse complement strand
TTCGGCGCAGGCTCGGGCGAAGACACGGTCAACAACCTGGATTCCGGCGCGGGCCGGCGCGACGCGCTCGAATTCACGCCGGACGTGGCGCCGCAGGACGTCGGGGTCGAGCGCATCGGCAACCATCTGCGCGTGAGCCTCGAGGGCGGCACCGACCGGCTGCGCGTGGACAACTGGTTCAACGGGCCGGACTTCCAGCTCACCGAGGCGCGTTTCGCCGACGGCACCGTGTGGAGCGCCGCCGATCTGGAAGCGCGCATCGCCCTCGCCGCGCCGACGGCCGGAAACGATGTGCTGACGGGATTGAGCGGCGCCGATTTCATCGATGGGCTCGCCGGCAACGATTCCCTGTCCGGCGGCGCCGGCGCCGATACGCTCGACGGCGGCGCGGGCAACGATTCCCTGGACGGCGGCGCCGGCAACGACATCTATTTGTTCGGACCGGCGTCGGGCTCCGACTCGATTTCGGACGTGGATGCGGCGCCGGGCAATTTGGACGCGGTGCTGCTCGACGCGCTGCCGGGCGAGGTCACAGTGACGCAGCAATCCTCGCACCTGGTGCTGACGCTCGCCGGCGGCGAGCGGCTCACGCTGCTGAACTGGTCGAGCGGAGAGGCGCAGAAGGTCGAGGAGGTGCGCTTTCGCGACGGCACGGTCTGGGACGTGGCGGAGCTCACCCGGCGCCTGACGCCGCCGATCGTTGGCACCGAGGGCGCCGATTTCCTGCAGGGTACGAGCGGCGCGGACGTCATCGACGGCCTGGGCGGGAACGACAATGTCTCCGGCAACACGGGGAGCGACAGCCTCATCGGCGGCGCGGGCAACGACGTGCTGAGCGGCGGATCGGGCAACGACACGCTCGACGGCGGTGCCGGCAACGACGCATTGAACGGCGCGACCGGGAACGACATCTACCGCTTCGCGGCCGGGTACGGGTTCGACGGGATCAGCGATTCCGACACTACCGTGGGCAACGTGGACACGGTCGAGGTGAACGGTCTGCCGTCGGAGGCGACGGCGCGCCGCGCCGGCGCCAATCTGGAGCTGCGGCTTGCGAGCGGCGATGTGCTCGTGATGGGCGGCTGGTTCAACAGCATCACGCAGAGGGTGGAGCTCGTCCGGTTTGCCGACGGAACGACCTGGGATGCGGCCACCCTCGATTTGCTCGCGCACGCCGACCTGCCTCACACCGGCACCGCGGCTGCCGACACCTTGTTCGGCTCCGACGGCGCGGACACGCTCGAAGGCCTGGGCGGGAACGATCTCCTCGACGCGCGCAGCGGCGACGATGTGTTGCTGGGCGGCGCGGGAGCCGACCAGCTGGGCGGCGGGGCCGGCAACGATGTGTTGCTGGGCGGCGCGGGAGCCGATCAGCTGTTCGGCGCGGCCGGCAACGATATCTACCGCTTCGCTCTCGGCGACGGCTTCGACACGATTGTCGAGCAGGGCGGCTTCGACGCGCTCGAATTCGCTCCCGGAATCGCGCCTGCCGACGCGAGCCTCGTGCTCTCGGGCGAGGATGTGATCGTGGAGCTGTGCGGCGGGACCGAGCAGGTGACGCTCGCGCGGTGGGCGACGCCCGACGATTCGCTGTTCCGCGTCGAGGAGGTCCGCTTCGCCGACGGCACCGTCTGGAACGAGCGCTTCGTTCTCGACGCGTTCCGCGCGACCGAAGACGCGGACTTCATCCGCGCCGCCGGCGGCGGCGAGCGCATCGATGCGCTCGCCGGCAACGACGTCGTCCTCGGGGGCCCGGACGACGACGAGCTGCTCGGGAACGCCGGCGACGACGCGTTGAGCGGCGACGCGGGCGCCGACACGCTCGACGGCGGAGCCGGGCGCGACCTTTTGCAGGGCGGCGCGGGCGACGACCGATACGTGTTCGCTGCGGGCTACGGCAACGACTGGGTCGTCGATTCCGGCGGGTTCGACGAAGTCGATTTCGGCCTGGGATCGACGCCGGGAAGCGCGATCTTCACGCGCGACCTGTCCGACCTTTACGTGACCGTGGGCGCCGATCGCCTCACGCTCGCAGACTGGTTCACGCACCCGGACCTGAGAGTCGAGTCCTTCAGGTTCGCCGACGGCACCGTGCTTGCCGAGGACGACGTGCGCTCGCGCATCCTCCTCGCCTCGCCGACCTCGGCGAACGACACGATCTTCGGCTCGGACGCGGGCGAGGCGATCTCGGGCCTCGAGGGCGAGGACGCGCTTTTCGGCGAACGCGGCAACGACACGCTCGACGGCGGAGCCGAAAGCGATTACCTGATCGGCGGCCCGGGCGACGATACCTACCTGGTCGACGTACGGCTCGATCGCGTCACGGAGGACGCGAACGAAGGCCTGGACACCGTGATCGCCACCGCGAGCTACACGCTCTCGGCCAACGTCGAGAATCTCACGCTCGGCGGCTCGACCGCCGTCAACGGCACCGGCAACGCTCTCGACAACACCATTCTCGGCAATGCGGGCGCGAACGTGCTCGACGGGGCCGCAGGCAACGACAGCCTGCGCGGTGGCGCGGGCAACGACGTCTACCTCGTGAGACGCGCCGAGGGCAGCGACGAGATCCTCGACATCGACCCGACCGCGGGCAATCACGACCAGGTTCGCCTCGGCGCGGGGATCGCGCCCTACCAGGTCCGCGTGGCGAGGATCGACGAGGACATCCAGCTGCGCATTGCAGGGGGAGGCACGGCGCTGCTCCGGAACTGGTTCGATCCGGCGCAGAGGATCGAGTCGGTAGCCTTCGCCGACGGCACCATGTGGGACGCGGCGGCGATCGAGTTTCAAACCACGCTGCCGCCGAACCAGGCGCCCGCGCTTTCGGCTCCGCTCGCCGACCAGGGCGTTCCGGAAGATTCTGCGGTTGCGTTTGCCGTTCCGCAAGACGCCTTCAGCGATCCGGATGCGAACGACGTGTTGAGCTACCGCGCCGCGCTTGCCGACGGCTCGCCGCTTCCCGCGTGGCTTTCCTTCGACCCGGCTTCGAGGGTCTTCTCCGGCACGCCGCGGCAGGCCGACGTGGGCACGATCGAGGTCCGCGTCACGGCGACCGACGTCTGGGACCTCTCGGCGTTCGACGACTTCACGCTCGCGGTGGCGAACGTGAACGACGCGCCGGCGGTGGCGAACCCGATCGCCGACCTGAGCGCGCTCGAGGACGCACCGTTCGTCTTCACGCTCCCGCAGGACGCGTTCGCCGACGAGGACCCGGGCGATACCCTGGTCACGACTGTCGCAGGGGCGAACGGCGAAGCGCTCCCGGCGTGGCTCGGCTACGACCCGGGGTCGCGCACCTTGAGCGGAACGCCTGCGAACGGCGATGTCGGCACGTTCGAGCTGGTCGCGAGCGCCGGCGATGCGGCCGGGGAAACTGCGTCCGACAGCTTTTCGATCACCGTCATCAACACCAACGACGCACCGATGCTGGTCAATGCGATTGCCGATCAGGCGGCGAGCGAAGGCGCGGTCTTCGGCTTCGTCGTGCCCGATGCGACGTTCGAAGACATGGACGCGGGCGACACGCTCGCCTATGGCGCGGCTCTCGCCGGAGGAGGGGCGCTGCCGGGCTGGCTTTCGTTCGACGCGGCGACGCGCACGTTCTCCGGCACGCCGGCGGCGGGCGACGCAGGCACGCTCTCCATCGAAGTGAGCGCGACGGACGGCTCGGGCGAGAGCGCCATCGACACCTTCGAGCTGGCGGTCGCCCGCGCCGGCGGCCAGGGCCAGTTCATCATCGGCACGCCTGACGACGACATGCTTGTCGGAACGCCGTTCGACGACGTGATCGACGGCCGCAAAGGCGTGGACACCATGGCGGGGGGCGCGGGCAACGACCTCTACGTCGTCGATGCGACCAAGGTGTGCGAGGACGACGAAGACGACGATCACGGCCACCACAGCAACGGCGAGGGCGGCGGGCACAGCCACGGGCATGAGCACGACGACTGCGAGCTCGTCGCCGACACCGTCATCGAGGAGGCGGACGGCGGCTACGACGCGGCGATGTCGAGCGCCTCCTACACCCTTGCCGCGAACGTCGAGGCGCTGATCCTCACCGGAACGAAGGACCTTTCCGGCACCGGGAACTCGCTCGACAACCTGATCGCGGGAAACAGCGGCGACAACCGCCTCTCGGGCGGCGCGGGCGAGGACGTGTATCTGTACGAGGCGGGCGGGGGCGAAGACACGATCGCAGAAGCGGGCCGCGCAGGCGAGACCGACGTGCTGCGCCTCGGCGAAGGCATCACCGCGCAGATGGTGCGCGCGAAGCGCGTGCACGACGACCTGGTGCTCGACTTCACCGGGCGCGACGGATCGGTGACGGTGAAGGGCTGGTTCGCTTCGGACGCCAAGCGCGTCGAGGAGATCCAGTTCGCCGACGGCACCGCGTGGGACGAGGACGAGATCCGCGACCGCGTGCGCGGCCGACCCCACGGCGGCGGCCATGGATCGGGCGATTCGGGCCACCATGACGACCATGGGCGCGGCGACGACGGACCCAGGGACCACGGCGATTACCACGACGAGCGGGACGACGATCGCGGGCACGGCCGCGACTGGGTCGCCGAGTGGATCGGCGAGCGCCTGGCGAAGAGGCCCCGCTTCGACTTCGAGTCGCTGCTGCGCGAGCTGGATGGGGGCGGTGGCCCGGGCGGAGGAGACGACGCCGCGCGCCGCTGGCAGGCGGTGGCGCGCTACGCGGCCGCGCTCGGAGAGGACGGGGACGAGGACGAGCGCCGCGGCGCGCCGTTCGGCTGGCAGGGCTTTGCGCGCGACGGGCTTGCCGGGATGGGCGCCGCGGGTTTCGGCTTCGAGGGCTCTACGGGCGCCAGCCGCGGGCCGCAGGAGCTGAAATCGTTCGAGGGCCTGAACGAGGGATTCCACAAGCTGTGAAGCGCTCCCCCGAAAAGCCGCTCGCGCCGCGCCGGCTGCCGTTCTCCGAAGCCGACGCGGCGGAATTCCTGCCCGCGCTTCAGCGCGTCACCGACCGCCCGCCTTCGCCGCTCGGCCGCGGCGTGCTCTACGTGGCGCTCGCGCTCATCGCCGCGACGCTCGCCTGGGCGGCGCTCGGCAGGCTCGACGTGGTCGCGGTGGCCGAGGGCAAGCTCGTGCCCTCGGGCTACCTGAAGATCGTGCAGCCCTCCGAGCAGGGCGTAGTAAAGGAGATCCTGGTGCGCGAGGGCGAGGAAGTGCGCGAGGGGCAGGTGCTCGCGCGCATGGACGCGGTGCTCTCGGACGCCGACTCGCGCTCGCTCGCGGTCGACTACCACGCCAAGCGCCTCGCGCTGCGCCGCATCGACGCGCAGCTCGCGGGCCGGGCGCTCGCGCGAGAGAAGGACGACCCCGCCGAGCTCTACGCGCAGTCCGGAGCGCAATTCACCGCCAACGTGAACGCTTACCAGAACGCGCTCGCGCAGGAGCGCAGCGTGCTCGACAAGGCGCGCGCCGATCTCGCCGCGGCCGGGGAAGTGAAGGCGAAGCTGCTCGCCGTGCTGCCGCACTACCGCGAGCAGGAGCGCGCGTTCGAGAAGCTCGCGAAGGACGGATTCGCCGGGAAGCTTCTGTATACCGACAAGCAGCGCGAGCGGATCGAAAAGGAGCAGGACCTGAAGACCCAGGAGTTCGCGATCGCGGCCGCCCGCGCGGCGATCGCGCAGTCGGAGCAGCGCCTCGCGCAGATCACCGCCGACTACCGGAAGAACCTCCAGGCGGAGCGCGCCGAGAACGCGCCGCAGGCCGAGCGCCTGGGCCAGGAGATGGCCAAGCAGGAGCACCGCCGCGGGCTGCTCGAGCTGCGCGCGCCGAGCTCCGGCACCGTGAAGGATCTCGCCACGCACACGCCGGGAACGGTGGTCGCTCCGGGGACGATCGTGATGACCATCGTGCCGCTGGGCGGAACGCTGCGCGCGGAAGTCTGGGTGTCGAACGACGACGTGGGCTTCATACGCGCCGAGCAGCCGGCCAGGATCAAGCTCGCCGCGTTCCAGTTCCAGAAGTACGGCATGGTCGAAGGCACCGTGGCGCAGGTGAGCGCGGACGCCACCGAATCGCCGAATCCCAATACGCGCTCGGGCGCGCTCGCCGGGCGCGACCGGCCCGCCGGCCCGCTCGCGTTCCGCGCGCTGGTGGATCTGAAAACCCAGTTCCTGGAATCCGACGGGGCGCGCTACACGCTCGCGCCGGGAATGCAGGTGGTGGCCGAGATCCACCTTGGCAGCCGCACTGTGCTCGAGTACCTGGTCTCGCCCGTGCAGAAGGCCTGGCACGAGGCGGGGCGCGAGCGCTGAGCGGCCGCGCGCCGCCCTCGTAGCCGCCGCTAAGCTCTTGTAGAATCAGACCCTTTTTCAAGGGCCATGGCGCTCATCGTCCAGAAATTCGGCGGCACCTCGGTGGGCTCGGTCGAGCGCATCCGAAGCGTCGCGCGCCGTGTCGCCAAGTGGCGGGCGGCGGGGCACGACCTCGTCGTCGTGCCCTCGGCGATGGCGGGCGAGACCAATCGCCTGATCGCGCTCGCGCACGAGCTGCAGCCGCACCCCGATGCGCGCGAGCTGGACGTGGTCGCCGCAACCGGCGAGCAGGTGAGCGTGGGGCTGCTCGCGATGGCGCTGATCGAGCTCGGCGTGCAGGCACGGAGCTACGCGGGCTGGCAGGTGAAGGTGCTCACCGATTCGTCGCACGGCAAGGCGCGCATCGTCGCGATCGACGGCGAGCGTCTGAGAAACGATCTCGCCGAGGGCCGCGTGGTGGTGGTCGCCGGCTACCAGGGCGTGGACGCGAAAGGCAACGTGACCACGCTCGGGCGGGGCGGCTCCGACACCTCGGCGGTCGCGCTTGCCGCCGCGCTCGAGGCCGACGAGTGCCAGATCTTCACCGACGTGGACGGCGTCTACACCGCCGATCCGCGCATCGTGCCTGAGGCGCGGCGCCTGCACACCGTCACCTTCGAGGAGATGCTCGAGATGGCGAGCGCGGGCTCCAAGGTGCTGCAGATCCGCTCGGTCGAGTTCGCCGGAAAATACCGCGTGCCGACGCGCGTGCTCTCCAGCCTCACCGACCCGGCGATGGCGGTCGACGAGGAGGCGCAGTCCGGCACGCTCATCACTTTCGAGGAAGACCCGCACATGGCGATGGAAAAGGCAGTCGTTTCCGGCGTCGCCGCGCAGCGCGACGAGGCCAAGATCACGGTGCCGGGCGTGCCCGACAAGCCTGGCATCGCCTACGCGATTCTCGGGCCAATTGCGGACGCGAATATCGACGTGGACATGATCGTGCAGAACGTGAGCCACGACGGCATGACCGACCTCTCGTTCACGGTGCACCGCAACGACTACCCCAGGGCGATGAAGATCCTGAAAGGGCAGGTGCAGCCGCACATCAAGTGCCGCGACGTCACCGGCGACGAGCGCATCGCCAAGGTCTCGATCGTGGGCCTGGGCATGCGCTCGCACGCGGGGACCGCGGCCAAGATGTTCCGCACGCTCGCCGAGGAAGGGATCAACATCCAGATGATCTCCACCTCCGAGATCAAGATCTCGGTGGTGATCGAGGAGAAGTACGCCGAGCTCGCGGTGCGCGTGCTGCACAAGGTTTTCGAGCTCGACCAGGAGTAGAATCCGGCGCACTTCGGAGAGATGCCCGAGTGGCCGAAGGGGGCGCCCTGCTAAGGCGTTATACCGGCTTAAACCGGTATCGAGGGTTCGAATCCCTCTCTCTCCGCCAGATCTGAGGAGCAGACCATGGGACGCGCCGAGCCGCGCGCAACGCGAGACCTGCTTCAGCAGCTGCCGCTACGCCTGCATCACTATGCGTGGGTGGTGAAGGACCAGGAGGCAAACCGCGGGTTCTTCGAGGACCTGCTGGGAATCCCGCTGGTCGCGACCTGGTGCGAGAGGACGTTCAACCCGGAGGCGAACCGGGAGCTCGAGTACTGCCACACGTTCTACGCCCTCGCCGACGGCGGCGCGCTCGCTTTTTTCCAGTTCGCGGACCCGGAGATGTACGAGATGTTCAAGGCGCAGCATCCGATGCTCGCGCGCTTCGGGCACATCGCGCTCAAGGTGGACGGCAAGACCTGCGAGGAGATCGCGCGGCGGCTCGCCGCGGCCGGCATTCCGCACCGCAAGACCGACCACGGCTATTGCCAGTCGCTCTACGTGATGACGCCCGATGAGCTGAAGCTGGAGTTCACGGTGGACCCGGACAACGTCGCCGAGATCGACGCCGGGCGCCGCGCCGACGCGCATTCCGAGCTAGCGCGCTGGCTTGCGGGCGATCGCAGGCCGAACAACACCGATCACCACAGGGTCTTGCAGTAGCGCGCGGCCCTAGGCCGCCAGGACCTACTTGTCCTCGATTCGCGGGACCGATTCCTCGGCCGGGACGCCCGTGTCGGGGTCGATCCACTCGGCGATGCCGATCTCGGATTCCGCCTCCTCGAGCGACTCGCCGGGTTCGTATTCCGTCTCGCCGTCGGAGCGCATGCTCTCCTCGGCTTCGGCGAGCGTGGCGAACGGTCCGCTTTCCTTGCCGTCGTCCTTCGACTGCCAGTAAAAGCCGTCGGGCCGCTCGATGATCTTTCCCCGCTCGTCTTCCTCGCGGGGAGCGTCGGGCGTCTTCTTGCTCTTCATCCGAGATGCATAGTCGCGAAATACCTGTGTTGATATTACTACGCCGGATCGCGTTTGCGCACAACTGCTTCGCGCCGCAGTGCAAAATCCTTATCCGATGATCCCCGATCGCAGGCCGCTAGACGCCGCGGCGTTTGCCGCGATGGTGCTGCTCACCGCGCTGTGGGGCTTCCAGCAGGTCGCGATCAAGGTCACGGCGCCGGACGTCTCGCTGGTGATGCAGGCGGCGATCCGCTCCATCCTTGCCGCCGCGCTGCTCCTCGCCTGGGCCAAGGCGCGCGGCATCGCGCTGTTCGAGCGCGACGGGACGCTCGCGCCGGGAATCGCCGCCGGGCTGCTGTTCGGCGCGGAATTCGTATTCATCTACGCCGGGCTGGAATACACCAATGCCTCGCGCATGATCGTATTCGTTTACCTGGCTCCTCCGCTGACCGCGCTCGGGCTGCATTTCCTGGTGCGCGGCGAGCGGCTGGTGCCCGGGCAGTGGGCCGGCGTGCTGCTCGCGTTCGCGGGCCTCGCACTCGCCTTCTCCGAGGGATTTTCCTCGGGGGCGGGGGCGACCTTCCTCGGCGACCTGTTCGGCGTGATCGCGGCGCTGCTGTGGGCCGCGACCACGGTGCTGATACGCGCCACCCGCCTTGCGCGCACCACCGCGACGAAGACGCTCTTCTACCAGCTTGCCGTCTCGGCCGTGATGCTGCCCGTGGCGTCGGTGCTGCTCGGCGAACGGGGGGTGGTGGCGCTGACGCCGCTCGCGGCTGCGAGCCTCGCCTACCAGGGCGCGATGGTCGCGTTCGCGAGCTATCTGGCGTGGTTCTGGCTGCTCACGCGCTACTACGCGGCGCGGCTCTCGGTGCTCTCGTTCCTCGCGCCGATGTTCGGCGTGGTGTTCGGCGTGGCGTTCCTCGGCGAGCCGCTCACGCCGCTGTTCGCGCTCGCCGCGGCCCTTGTCGGCGCAGGGATCGCGCTCGTCAATCTACGGCGCTGACGCGCCTGCGGCTAGCGTTTTCGCAGCATCTGGCCGAACAGCGTCTCGCCGTTTTTCCAGGCGATGCGCTCGGCGACTTCCCGCGGAAGATCGGCGAGCCAGCGGCGCGACCACTCGGCGTGCTCCGCGACGAATCGCCAGCGCTCGGGCGTGTAGCTGTCGGTGCCGACCATGAAGCGGTCGGGGAACTCGAGGAAAACCGCGCGCCAGGCAGGCGTCGGCTTCCCGCCCGAGGCGTGGTCGGTGCGGAACGCCAGGTCGCACCAGAGATTCCCGTGCTTGCGCAGCATTTCGGCGACGCGCTCGGGGGGCGCGAAGCCCGCGTGCGCCCACAGGATGCGCGCCTCGGGCCACTGCTTGAAGAGCCGCTCCACCGCGTCGGCGTCCGAATGCGCGTGCAGGAAAAGATTGTGCTGCCGCGCCAGCTGCACCATGCGGCGCGGCACCGGGAGATCGGCGTCGGCGCCGTAGAGATGGAACTCGCCGATCGACGCGTAGCGGTACTTCTTCAGCCGCTCCTCCAGGTACGGGATCACCGACTCGTCCCGGAACCAGCTGCCGACCTCGCCGCGCGTGCGATACGGGCGAAGCTCGGGGATGACGAGATCCGGCGCCGCGGCGTACAGCCGCTGCTGGCCGTCGTCGCCCGAGCTCGACACGAGCGCGCGCTTCAATCCCGCCTTGCGCAGGATCGCGATCGCTTCCTTCACCGGGACCGCGTCCCACGCGTCGTGGCTGTAGTGGATATGCGCGTCGAAGATGGGCAAGGGCTGCGCGTTCACCCAGCCGGCGAAACTCACAAGCAAGGTCGCGAGAACGACGCGCATGGTGAAAGTGTATAGTCCGCCCGCAAAACATGCAGGAACAGGAAGTCACCCCGCCTCGATCGCTGCCCGAGCTGTTCCTGGGATTCCTGTCCATCGGCGCGCGCTCCTTCGGCGGCGTGCTGCCCTGGGCGCACCGCGTGATGGTCGAGGAGCGGCGCTGGTCGCCACGCGGCTCAATCCGCTGTGGATTCTCGCCGCGAGCGCGGCGGCGCCGGCGGGATTCTGCTCTAGACCCGTTTCCAGATCTGGCGCTCGCGCGCGGCGAGCAGCGGCACCGCCTCGGCGAGGTACTTCTTGAAGTGGGGCGTCTGCTGATGCGCCTCGAACGCCTTGTCGTCGGCGTACACCTCGTAGAGCATGACCTTGGTGCGGTCCGCGGGATCGACGAGCACGTCGAACTGCTTGCAGCCGGGCTCGGTCTCGCGCGCGTGCTGCGCGTTCTCGAGCAGCATGCCCATGAACGCGTCGACGTTTTCCGGCTTGATGCGAAGCTGGACCGCCAGTACGAAGCTCATCGCGGGCTCTCCTTTGCTACAATACGCGCCCTTCGCGCCCGTAGCTCAGTTGGATAGAGTACCTGGCTACGAACCAGGGGGTCGTGGGTTCAAATCCTGCCGGGCGCGCCAGACACTGCAAAGGCTTGGCTTCGGCTAGGCCTTTTTCATTTCAAGGAGGTCCGAACACAACCCTCTGGCAGCGAACGCACTGACCAATACGTTGGTGTCGAGGAATACCCTCACGAGACCGCGCTGAACACATCCTTGTACGACATTGTCGCGCGAATCCCCGGGAACAAAGGAGTGCTTGGATCCGGGCGCGGCGCCCGCGCTCGGCCGCTTTTCGAACAACGCCGACGCGGCGGGGGGTGTCATAATGTTCTGCCTACGGGTCGAATTCACGCGGGCGGGACTCGCGGTCAAGCCAGCGCGGTCCCAAATCGCTTCGAACCATCCCCGCCGAACCCTTCCGGATCTCCAGCGATGCGGGAGCCGAACGCCTCATCCCGCGCACGCGCGGGGCAGGAAAGGTCAGATTGAAATCGGCAATTCTTCGCGCCTTCGGGCGCGCGTCGCAGGCTGCACCGTGGGATAACGAAGAGTCCATCCGCGCGGAGCTCTTCAGTACCGAGCGTCTCGAGGAGCATGCCGAAAGCCTTGCGGCGGCTCAACCCGTCACCGCGAGGCCGATGACCGGGCGATCTCTCGCCGCTCGGCTCAAGGACAACGAGTCGGTACTGCTCGAAGCGTACCGCGCCATTGCAAGCGCGGTCGGCGAGCGTCGGGCCATTACACCGGCCGCCGAGTGGCTGCTCGACAACTACCACCTCGTCGAAGAGCAGATCCGCGAAATTCGCGACGATCTGCCGCCTGGCTACTATCGCCAGTTGCCGAAGCTGGCCGGCGGACCTTTCGCCGGCTATCCGCGCGTTTTCGGCGTGGCCTGGGCCTTTGTCGCGCATACGGACAGCCGCTTCGACCCCGAGATGCTGCGCCGGTTCGTGCGCGCCTACCAGCGCGTCCAGCCGCTGACGATCGGTGAGCTGTGGGCGGTCGCGATCACGCTGCGGATCGTGCTCGTGGAGAATCTCCGGCGCGGGGCCAAGCGCATCGTGGCGAGCCGGGCCGCGCGCCAGGAAGCGGACGCCCTGGCCGACCGGCTCCTGGGCGTGAACGCGCACCCGGGCGAGCCGATGCGCTCGGTCTATCGGCATTACGAACAAGCACCCTTGCCTGGGGCCTTCGCCGTTCAGCTCGTTCAACGGCTGCGAGACCAGGATCCGAAGGTTACGCGGGCGCTGATGTGGCTCGAGGAGCGCCTGGCGGCACAGGGAACGACTTCCGACCAGATCGTGCACGACGAGCACCAGCGGCAGGGTGCGACGAACGTGACGGTACGCAACGTCATCACGAGCATGCGACTGGTCTCCGGCGTGGACTGGGCGGAGCTGGTGGAGAGTGCCAGTCTCATCGACGACACGCTGCGGCCCGGCAGCGGCTTCGCGGACATGGATTTTCCGACGCGCAACCTCTACCGCAGCGCGATCGAGGAGCTCGCGCGGGGCTCGAAGCTCTCGGAGCTGGAGATTGCGCAAGCGGCTTTGGCGGCCGCAAACGATCGGGAGCTTCAGCGACCGGAAGAGGGCGACGACCCCGATCGCCGCAAGCGCGATCCCGGCTACCACCTGATCGCCGGCGGGCGCCGCGCATTCGAGGCCACGGTCGGGTTTCGCGCTCCTGTGCGGAGCTGGCCCGGCCGCTTCAGCGCCACGATCGGCATCGGCGGCTATATCGGCGTCGTGGCCGTGGTCGCCGCGATCGTTCTCGCCTTGCCGCTCGTCGCCCTGGCGGGAGCGGGCATCGGCGGCTGGCGGCTCGGCGTGCTCGCGGCGCTCGGGCTGATCCCGTCGATCGACACGGCGATGGCGCTCGTGAACCGTGCCGTCACGCGCGGGTTCGGTGCGACCATCCTGCCGGGGCTGGAGCTTCGCGACGGCATCCCTTCGCATCTGCGCACGGTGGTCGCGGTCCCGATCCTGCTCACGACCCGGGCCGCGCTGGAAGCGCAGATCGAGCGTCTGGAGATCCATCACCTCGCAAGCCCGGAAAGCGAGCTTCATTTCGCGCTGCTCTCGGACTGGACGGACGCCGCGACCGAGACCGTCGCAGAAGACGACGCGCTCCTCGACGCGGCTGCCGCGGGCATCGCGCGCCTGAATCGCAGCTACGGCCCGGCATCCGGGGGCGACCGGTTCCTGCTGTTCCATCGCCGGCGGGTCTGGAACGAAGGGCAGCGGCGCTGGATCGGGTGGGAACGCAAGCGCGGCAAGCTCCACGAATTGAACCGGCTGCTCCGCGGCGCGGCCGATACGACTTTCGTGGGCGTCGGCGGACCGTTGTCCGCCCCGCCGAGCGGCGTGCGTTACGTCATCACGCTCGACGCCGATACGCGCATGCCGCGCGAAGCGGCCCGCCGGCTGGTCGGCAAGATGGCGCACCCGCTCAACCGGCCGCGGTTCGATGCCGGGACCCGGCGTGTGGTCGAGGGATACGGCGTATTGCAGCCGCGCATTACGCCCTCGCTGCCGATCGGCCGCGAGGGGTCGCTGTTCCAGCGCATCTTCTCCAGCATGAGCGGCATCGATCCCTACGCCGCCGCCGTGTCCGACGTGTACCAGGATCTCTTCGGCGAAGGCTCCTACACGGGCAAGGGCATCTACGACGTGGATGCCTTCGAAGCCGCGCTCGACGGCCGCGTGCGCGACAGCACGCTGCTCAGCCACGATCTCTTCGAAGGGACGTTCGCCCGCGCCGGCCTCGCGTCCGATATCGAGGTCGTCGAGGAGTTTCCGTCGCGCTACGACGTGGCCGCCGCACGCCAGCACCGCTGGGTACGCGGGGACTGGCAATTGCTGCCGTGGATTGCAGGCCGCGCGGGCGCGCTGCCGCTGATCGGCCGCTGGAAGATGCTCGACAACCTGCGCCGGTCGCTGTCGGCGCCGGCGAGCGTCGTGGCCCTCGGGACAGGATGGACGCTGCCTCTGCACGCCGCCATCGTCTGGACCGGCTTCATCCTGTCGACGATCGCGTTGTCGACGCTGGTCCCCATTCTCGCCGCGATCGTGCCGCGCCGCGCCCGGATCACCGCACGCAGCCACCTGCGCGCCCTCGCCGCGGATGTTGGGCTCGCCTTGTCCCTGAGCGCATTGCTGGTCGGGTTCCTCGCGCATCAAGCATGGTTGATGGCCGATGCGATCGGCAGAACGCTGTTTCGCCTGCTCGTGAGCCGCCGGCATCTGCTCGACTGGGTCACGGCGGGTCAGGCCATGGTGAGCCCCCGGCTCGATCTCCCCGGGTTTTATCGGCAGATGAGCGGTGGCGTCGCGATCGGGGGCGTTGCCGCGATCGCCGTCTGGCTGGTCGGGAACGAGGCCTGGCCGGTGGCGGCGCCGCTGGTGATCGCCTGGATCGCGTCGCCCGCCATCGCCCGCTGGACGAGCCTGTCGCCGCTCGTCGCCGGCCGCCTGCTGGTTTCGCCTGCGGACGCCCGCGCGTTGCGCCTGGTCGCGCGCCGCACGTGGCGCTTCTTCGAGACCTTCGTCACGGCGGCGGATCACATGCTGCCGCCGGACAATTTCCAGGAGGACCCGAAGCCGACGGTCGCGCACCGGACCTCGCCCACCAATCTCGGTCTTTACCTTCTCTGCGCAATCAGCGCGCGCGATTTCGGCTGGGCTGGAACGGCCGAGACCGTCGACCGGCTGGAAGCGACGCTCGTGACGATGAGCGGCCTGCAGCGGTTCCGCGGGCACTTCTACAACTGGTACGACACGCGGGACCTGCGCCCATTGGACCCGCCATACGTCTCTTCGGTGGATAGCGGCAATCTGGCCGGACACCTGCTCGCTCTGGCGAATGCCTGCCGGGAGTGGATCGGCCGCCCGGTATCGGATCCCGAGCGGTTTGCCGGCATCGAAGACGGCCTGAACCTCACGCGCGAAGCCGTGCAAGGGCTTCCCGAGGACCGCCGAACGCAGACGATCACGCGGCATCAGCTGAGCGAGGCGCTCGATGCGTTGAGTGCCGCGCTCCGCCGGGGCTTCACGGAAATCGGGCCTCAGGCTGCGACGATGCTCGACATAGCCCGCACGCTGGCCAGCGAGCGCGGCGACGAGGCCGGCGCCGAAATGCTGTTCTGGGCGCAGGCAACGCACAGGTCGATCGAGAGTCACCGCCGCGACCTCGCCCGGACCGACGACGACGCCCGCGCCCTGGAACGGCGCCTTGCCTCGCTCGAGGCGACGGCGCGGACCATGGCTGACGCGATGGAGTTCGGCTTTCTCCTCGACCCGGATCGCAAGCTTCTCTCGATCGGTTATCGGGTCGCGGAGGGCGGCCTCGACCCGAGCTGCTACGACCTGCTCGCCTCCGAGGCGCGCCTTGCGAGCTTTGTGGCGATCGCCAAGGGCGATGTCCCGTCGCGGCACTGGTTCCGGCTCGGGCGAGCCGTCACGCCGACCGGACGTGGCGCAGCGCTCGTCTCCTGGTCGGGATCGATGTTCGAGTATCTGATGCCGTCGCTCGTCATGCGCGCGCCGGCCGGCAGCCTGCTCGAGCAGACGAGCCGTCTCGTCGTCCGCCGGCAGATCGCCTATGGCGCCGCGCTCGGTGTGCCCTGGGGAGTTTCGGAGTCCGCCTACAACGTCCGCGACCTGGAGCTCACCTATCAGTATTCGAACTTCGGCGTGCCGGGTCTGGGCTTGAAGCGTGGTCTTGGCGAGAATGCCGTCGTCGCGCCCTACGCGACGGCGCTCGCGGCCATGGTCGATCCGGGAGCAGCGGCGCGCAACTTCGTCCGACTCGCCGCCATCGGCGGGCGTGGTCGCTACGGCTTTTACGAAGCGCTGGATTACACGCGCACGCGCCTGCCCGAGGGCAAGGACGTCGCGATCGTCCGCGCCTTCATGGCGCACCATCAGGGCATGACGGTGGTTGCCATCGCCAACGCGCTCCTGGATGGGGAAATGCGGGCCCGGTTTCACGCCGAGCCGATGGTGCAGGCGACGGAGCTGCTCCTGCAGGAACGCACGCCGCGCGATGTCGCAATCGCTCATCCCAGGGCGGAGGAGGTCAAGACGGCAGCGACGGTTCGCGACCTGGAATTGCCGGCGGTGCGACGGCTGCGCTCCGCGCACGGCGCCACGCCGGAGGCGCACCTGCTTTCGAACGGCCGGTATACGGTGATGCTGACGGCCGCCGGCTCCGGGTACAGCCGCTGGGGCGATTCCGCGATTACGCGCTGGCGCGAAGACGTCACGCGCGACGATTGGGGCAGTTACGTCTTCCTGCGCGACGTGGAGAGCGGCGACGTGTGGTCCGCAGGCCACCAGCCGACCGGTATCGAACCGGACAGTTACGACGTGACGTTCACCGAGGATCGTGCCGAGTTCGTCCGGCGCGACGGCACGATCACCACGATGCTCGAGGTCGTCGTTTCGCCGGAGGACAACGCCGAAGTGCGCCGCGTATCCGTCGCGAATGCGGGCAATTCGGCCCGGGACATCGAGCTCACCTCATGCGCCGAGCTGGTGCTGGCGCCGCCCGCCGCCGACACGGCGCACCCGGCCTTTTCCAAGCTGTTCGTGCAGACTGAATATCTCGCCAAAGTCGGCGTCATCCTGGCGACGCGGCGGCGCCGCTCGCCCGCCGAGCCTGAAATCTGGGCAGCGCACCTGGCCGTGGTCGAAGGAGAAACCGTTGGCGAGCCGGAGATCGAAACCGACCGGGCACGTTTCCTCGGCCGCGGGCGCGAGGTTCGGACACCGATGGCGGTCGTGGACGGCCTGCCGCTTTCCAATACGGTCGGCGCCGTCCTCGATCCGGTCTTCGCGCTTCGCCGCCGCCTGCGGATTGCGCCGGGAAGGACGGCGCGCATCGCATTCTGGACGGTGGTCGCGCCGTCCCGTGGCGATGTGCTGGACCTGGCCGACAAGCACCACGACCCGACGGCCTTCGACCGCGCGGCCACATTGGCGTGGACCCACGCGCAAGTGCAGTTGAGCCATCTTGGCGTCGATCCCGATCAGGCGAGCCTGTTTCAGCGACTCGCGGGCAGCGTGCTCTACGCCGATGCGTCGATGCGTCCGCCGCCGGACACCATACGTCGCGGCGGCGGAGGGCCGGCGGCACTCTGGGCACAGGGCATTTCCGGCGATCTCCCGATCGTTCTCGCGAGGATCGACAACATCGAGGACGTCGCCATCGTCCGTCAGTTGCTGCGGGCCCACGAATACTGGCGCATGAAGCAGCTCGCAGTGGATCTCGTGATCCTGAACGAACGCGCGTCATCCTATGTGCAAGACCTTCAAGTCGAGCTCGAGACATTGGTGCGGACGGGTCAGTCCCGACCGCAGATCGGAGCGGAGGCCGCGCGTGGCTCCGTGTTTGTGCTGCGTGCAGATCTCATCCCGTCGCAGACCCAGGCCCTGCTTCTCTCCATGGCCCGGGCGGTGCTGGTCGGAAGAAACGGGACGCTGTCGGAACAGCTCAACGGTCTTCCGGAAGCGGACACCGGCGGCGTGCCGCCGCCGCCGCGCGTGCCGTCCGTGGAGGCGCCGCAGAGCGTTCCGGTACCGCCGGAGCTCGAATTCTTCAACGGCTTCGGCGGATTCGCCTCGGACGGACGGGAGTACGTGACCCTCCTCGGCGCCGGGCGGTGGTTACCGGCCCCGTGGATCAACGTCGTCGCCAATCCCTCGTTCGGTTTCCAGGCCGCGGTCGAGGGCAGCGGCTACACCTGGTCGGTCAGCAGTCGCGAGAACCAGCTCACGCCCTGGTCGAACGACCCCGTCACCGACCGGCCGGGCGAGGTGCTCTACGTGCGCGACGAGGACACCGGCGAGCTGTGGGGGCCGACGGCCCTGCCGATCCGTGACGAGGCCGCGCCCTATATCGCCACGCACGGCCAGGGGTACAGCCGCTTCGAGCACACCGCCCACGGTGTCGCGCTCGATCTCCTCCAGTACGTGCCGCTCGCCGATCCGATCAAGATCTCACGGCTGACGATCCGCAACACGTCGGGGCGGCCGCGGCGGCTTTCGGTCACGGCCTATGTGGAATGGGTGCTCGGCCCGTCCCGCAGCGCGTCTGCATTCTCCGTCGTGACGGAACTCGATCCGGAGACAGGCGCGATGCTCGCGCGCAACCCCTGGAACACGGCGTTCGGTTCGCGTGTCGCCTTTGCGGACCTGGGCGGACGACAGACCGGGTGGACCGGAGACCGGCGGGAATTCCTGGGGCGCAACGGCACGCTCGACAACCCGGCCGCGCTTGCGGGGGAAGCGCTCCTCTCGCAGCGGGTCGGCGCCGGCCTCGATCCCTGTGGCGCTCTTCAAGCCGCGGTCGAGCTCGAGCCGGACGGCACGGTGGAGATCGTCTTCTTTCTCGGCGAGGCAGCGACCGAGCGCGACGCGCAATCCTTGATCGTTCGCTACCGGGCGGCCGATCTCGACGCGGTTCTGCGCGAGGTCGCAGGGTATTGGGACGATGTGCTCGGCACGGTACAGGTGAAAACGCCGGATCGGTCCATGGACATCATGCTCAATCGCTGGCTGCTCTATCAGACGCTCGCCTGCCGCGTGTGGGCGCGATCGGCGTTCTATCAGGCGAGCGGCGGTTACGGATTCCGCGACCAGCTCCAGGACGCAATGGCGCTCGCCCTGTCGCGACCGGCGATGACGCGCGAGCATCTCCTGCGCGCCGCCGCCCGGCAGTTCGTCGAAGGCGATGTCCAGCATTGGTGGCTGCCGCCGTCCGGCCAGGGCGTGCGCACGCGCATCTCCGACGATCGGGTATGGCTCGCCTACGCTGCAGCGCACTATGCCGGGACGACGGGCGACATCGCGGTGCTGGACGAGCCCGTTGCGTTCCTCGAGGGCCGGCCGCTCGGGACGGGCGAGCACGACGCCTACTTCCAGCCCATGCTCGCGGAACAGAGCGCGTCGCTCTTCGAGCACTGCGCGCGCGGGCTCGATCAGAGTCTCGCCGTCGGCGAGCACGGCTTGCCGTTGATCGGCACGGGCGACTGGAACGACGGCATGAACCGGGTCGGCGAGGGGGGCAGGGGCGAGAGCGTCTGGCTCGGCTGGTTCCTGCATGCGACGCTTTCCGCGTTCGCGCCTTTGGCGAAAGCCCGCAACGAGCATGCGCGCGCCGAAAGGTGGCTGCAGCATACGGCTCGTCTGCGAACCTCACTCGAGCAGGAAGGCTGGGACGGCAATTGGTACCGGCGCGGCTATTACGACGACGGCACGCCGCTCGGATCGGCCGCGAGCGACGAATGCCGGATCGACTCGATCGCGCAATCCTGGGGCGTACTCTCCGGGGCGGCGGATCCGGCTCGCGCCTTGCGTGCGATGGCCGCCGTGGACGAGCAGCTCATTCGCGCGGACGACGGCCTGGCGCTGCTCTTCACGCCGCCCTTCGATCGCACGCCGCTCGATCCCGGATACATCAAGGGCTATCCGCCCGGCATCCGGGAAAACGGCGGCCAGTACACCCATGCCGCCGCGTGGTCGGTGATTGCCTTGGCCGCAATCGGCCAGGGAGACAAGTCCGCGAGCCTGTTCTCGCTCGTGAATCCGATCAACCGCACGAGCACGCGAGCAGACGTGCAGCGCTACAAGGTCGAGCCGTACGCCGTCGCCGCCGATGTCTATTCGGTCGCTCCGCACCTCGGGCGCGGCGGATGGACCTGGTACACCGGCTCAGCAGGATGGCTGTACCGCGCCGGCATCGAAGGGATCCTCGGCTTTCGTCTGCAGGGAGCCTTCCTGTGCCTTGCCCCCTGCATCCCCAAGGAGTGGCCCGGGTTCGGGATCGTCTTCAAATATCGCTCTGCGCGCTACGAGATTGCAGTCGAGAACCCCCAGGGCGTCAGCCGTGGAGTCGCCTACGCTGCGCTCGACGGCAAGACGCTGCCGGACGGCCCGACCCGGGTGCCGCTCGTGGATGACGGTCAAGCCCACGAGGTGCGCGTGATCCTCGGGTGAGCTGCACCCATGCGACGAGCCAGCGGCGTCAGGGCCGCACGAAGGCCAGGATTCCGAACACGATCGCCGCGAGCAGCGACCCGATCGAGATGGTCCAGCCCGCCGCCCGCGGGTGATTCTCGGCCAGCGCGTCGAGCGTGAAATGCATCGCGCTCGCCCTCGCGCCCAGCTGGCGCGCCGAGTACCACCGGTTCGCGCGCGCTTCGATCGCGCTCCAGGCGCGCGGGAAGAACGCGAGCAGGATGCCGGCGGCGACTGCCGCCGCGCTGCCCACCGCGAGGACCACGTACAAGCTTTCGACTGCCATCCCCACCGCGACCGCCGCCGGGGAGGTGCGCAAGCGGCCGAGCCGGATGACGCCCCTGAAATCGCCGTAGCTCGCGACCAGGACCAGCAGCGCGATCGCGCCGCCGGCGAGCACCAGCAGCGCGAGCCAGCGCCTGTTCCCGGCGGCGATCGGCTCGATCCGGCGCGGGATCTCGAGAGGCTTCAGCACCCGGCGCGTCGACACCCAGCGGTTCATCGACCGCAGCAGCTTGAGCGTGCCTTCGCTGCGAGCGAGCAAGCCCGCGCCCACGGCCAGGCCGGCGAGGCTGCCGACCAGGCCGAACCAAACCGCGGCCGGAACGAAGATCTGCCAGAAGATACTGAAGCGGAGAGGATCCACGGTGCCTCCAATGCGGCGGGTTTTCAGTCCTGCCTGGCGCCCGAGACTTTCACCACCTTCGCCCACTTGACGATCTCCGCGCGCAGGAACTTGTCGAACTGGTCGATCGTCATGCCCATCGGCACCGCGCCCTGCTTCGCCCACGCTTCCTTCACGTCGGCCGCGTTCAGGATCTTGTTCACCTCGGCGTTCAGCCGCTCGAGGACGGGGCGCGGCGTGCCCGCCGGCGCCATCAGGCCGATCCAGATCCCGGAGGCGTAGCCGGGCACTCCGGCCTCGTCGAGCGTCGGCACGTCGGGCGCCACGGTCGAGCGCTTCAGGCCGGTGGTGGCGAGGGCGCGCACCTTTCCCGCGCGCGCGTTCTGCGCCATGGTGGTGATGGCATCGAACATCATCTGCACCTGGCCGCCGAGGATGCTCGCGCGCGCGCCGTCGCTCCCCTTGTGCGGCACGTGCACGAGATTCACGCCGGCCATCGCCTTGAACAGCTCTCCGGCCATGTGGTAGGGCGTGCCCGGGCCGGACGAGGCGTAGTTGAGCTCGCCCGGCCTGGACTTCGCGAGCGCGATGAACTCCTTCAGGTTATTCGCCGGCACCGACGGATGCACGACCATCATCAGGTCGGAAGAGTTCACGCCGGTGATCGGCGCCAGGTCGCGCATCAGCTCGAACGGCTTTTTCGGGATCAGCGTCTCGTTGACCGTGTGCGTGTTCGACATCATCAGCAGCGTGTAGCCGTCCGGCGCGGACTTCGCCACCGCGTCGGTGCCGACGATCGAGCCGCCCCCGGGGCGATCCTCCACCACGAACGGCTGGCCGAGCGCGGGCTGCAGCCTCGCGCCGAGAAAGCGCGCGTAGATGTCGGCCGGCCCGCCGGCGCCGTAGGGCACGATGATCTTCACCGGGCGGGCGGGGTAGGTCTGCGAAAGGGCGGGCAGCGAGCACAGCGCGAGCAGCACGAACGAAAGAACGACGCGGACCATCATCTCCTCCTCTTGTCCTGGCCGCTTAGAATCCGGCCTCGACCCATGAGGATACTCGTCACCGGCGCGGCAGGCCACATCGGTTCCGCACTGGTGCGCGCCCTCGCGTCGCGGCCGGGGCCCGCCGAGATCGCGGCGACCGACCTGGGCGCCCCGGGCTTCGACCTGCCGCGCGTGCGCTCGCTCGCCGGCGACCTCACAGACGCCGGCTTCGCGCGCTCGCTGATCACGCCCGATACCGGGATCGTTTTCCATCTCGCTTCGCTCGTGTCCGGCGGCGCCGAGCAGGACTTCGAGCTGGGCACCCGGATCAATCTCGACGCCACGCGGGATCTGCTGGAAAGTTGCCGGCTCGCGGGGCGGCGGCCGAGGTTCGTCTTCACCTCGTCGATCGCGGTCTATGGCGGGGATCCGCCCGATCCGGTCACCGACGACACGCCGCCCCGGCCGCGCATCTCGTACGGCACGCAGAAGCTGGTGTGCGAGACGCTGCTCAACGACTACACGCGGCGCGGCTATGTCGACGGCTGCTCGCTGCGCCTGCCCGGGGTGCTGGTGCGCCCCGGCGCGCCGAATACGGCGCTCACCGGGTGGATCAGCGCGATCGTGCGCGAGCCGATCGCCGGGCGCGATTACGTGTGCCCGGTGCGTCCCGATACCCGGATCGCGTGCATCTCGCTCGGCCGCGTGGTCGAGTCGCTGCTGCACGCGGCCGATCTGTCCTCCGACGCGCTGGGTGCGGACCGCACGGTGCTGCTCACCGGCATATCGGCGTCCGCCCGGCAGTTATGGGACGCGGCGCGGCCGCACGCACGCGGGCGCGTGAGCTTCGAGCCCGACGCGCGCATCCAGGCGGTGATGGATACGGGCTGCAAGGCGACCCTTTCGGCGCGCGCCGCGCGGCTGGGATTCCGCCACAGCGCAAGCGTCGAGGAGATCATCACGGAGTACCTGGCGACGCTTTCGCCTGCTACATGAGGTTGGGCAGGGTGAGCGAGATCGCCGGGAAGGCGATCAGGATCGCCAGCCGGACCACGTCCGCCGCCATGAACGGCAGCACGCCGCGGAACACCGTGGTGGTCGGCACCTGCGGCAGCAGCGTCGAGAGCACGAACAGGTTCATTCCCACCGGCGGGCTGATCAGCCCGATCTCGACGATCGTCACCACCAGGATGCCGAACCAGACCGGGTCGAGCCCCAGGCTCACGATCAGCGGGAAGAAGACGGGCAGGGTGAGCAGCACCATCGACAGCTCCTCCATCGCCGTGCCGAGCAGGACGTAGATCACCATGATCGCCGCCACCACCATGACCGGGTGCACCTCGAAGCGCGTGACCAGGGACTTGAGGTCGTCCGGCATGGACGTGATGTTGACGAAGTCCGCGAACACCAGCGCGCCGATCAGGATCATGAACAGCATCGCGGTGGTGCGGCCGCTCTCGACCAGCGAGGCGTAGAGCGCCTTCCAGTCGAGCGCGCGGCGCCACAGCGCGAACACCATGGCGCCGAACGCGCCCATCCCGGCGCCCTCGGTAGCGGTGAAAAGCCCTCCGTAGATGCCGCCGATCACGAACACGAACAGCAGCGCCACCGGCCAGATGTCGCGCAGCGAAGCCCAGCGCTCGCGCCAGCCCGCACGCTCGCCCGGCGGCCCCGCCTTCGGATCGCGCCAGGTCGACCACTGCACCGCGAGGCACAGCAGCACGGCGCCGAGGATTCCGGGCAGGATGCCGGCGGCGAACATCTTGCCGATGTTGGTCTCGGTGAAGACGCCGTAGATCACCATCAGCGTGGAGGGAGGGATCATGATGCCGAGCGTGCCGCCCGAGGCGATGGCCCCGGCGGCCAGCCGGTCCGAGTAGCCGAAACGCTTCATCGAGGGATAGGCCACCTTCGCCATGGTCGCCGCGGTGGCGATCGAGGAGCCGCAGATCGAGCCGAAGCCGGCGCAGGCGATCACGGTCGCCATGGCGAGCCCGCCGCGCAGGTGCCCGACGAAGGCGTAGGCGGCGCGGAACAGCTCGTTGGCTATGCCGGCGCGGGCGACGAACGATCCCATCAGGATGAACAGCGGCACCACCGACAGGGTGTAGTTGCGCCCTGTCTCGTAGACGTTGGTCTGCACCACCGCGAAGGCGACCGTCCAGTTCCAGTCGCGCATGTAGGCATAGCCCACGACTCCCGCGATCGCCATGGCGAGCGCGATCGGCACGCGCAGGAAGGCGAGCAGGAGCATGCCGGCGAGGCCGATCAGCCCTTCGATCATATTCCCTCGGGAGCCTCGGCGTTTCCGGGAACGACGGCCTTGTACAGATGGATGATCCCGGAGAGCGCGATCATCGCGGTCATGAAGTAAACGAACGGACCGACCAGGATCTTCAGCACTTCGGTGGTGTCGCCGTAGCCGGCGATCACCCCCGCCTTCTGCCACATCAGCCACGCGAGCAGGAACATGAGCGCACCGCACAGGAGCTGGACGAGCCTGGCGAGCAGGGCGCGGGCGCGCGCGCCGAGCAGCCGGTCGATCAGGTCCATGGTGACGTGCTCGTCGGCGCGGGTCACCAGCGGCAGTCCGGCGAAGATCAGCGTCAGCAGCATGAGCTCGGTGACCTCGAATGCGCCGCGCACCGGACGGCTGACGAGATAGCGGCCCACCACGTCGACGAAGGTGAGCAGCATCATCGTGAACAGGATCGCCGAGGCGGCGACGCCCAGCGCAGCGTCGGCGCGCCGCTGCCAGTGGTGCCTGGATTCGCTCATGAAAAAAAGCCGCGGGCGGCGCTCACGCCACCCGCGGCATCGGATCCACCAGGATATCGGACCGCTCGGGCTATTTCTCCGCGGCCACCTTCTTCAGCTCGGCGCGGAATTCGGCGAGCACCCTGGGAGCGTCCACGCCCTTGGCGTTGGCCTTGGCGATCCACTCCTCGATGATTGGATCGGAGCTCTTGCGCACGTGCGCGATCAGCGCGGGAGTCGCCTTCACTACCGGCACGCCCGCTTTTTTCATCGCGGCGACGGCTTTCGCGTCGGCGCCGTCCCAGGACTTGCCCGCGGTGCGCGCGACGTGCTCGCGCGAGAGCTTCTCGATCGCGGCCTGGTCCTGCTTCGACAGCTTGTCCCACCTGCCCTGGTTCATGAAGAAGCCGAAAGACGAGCTGTACATTCCGCCCGGGAATTCGATGACTTCCTTCGTCACGGTCTCGAGCTTGAACGAGATGAAGGCCTCGAGCGGGAAGAAGGTGCCGTCGGCGACCCCCGACTTGAGCAGCTCGTAGGACTCGGGCGCGGGCTTGACAAAGCCGACCGAGCCGATCGCGTTGGCCACCTGCTCGGCGACGCCGCCGCCGGTGCGGAACTTGAGACCCTGCAGCTCCGCGGGCTTGCGGATGGCCTTTTTCGTGAACATCTGCCCCGGCCCGTGCGTGAACACGCCGAGCATCTTGACGCCGTTGTACTCGCCGATCTGCTGGAAGCGCTTCCAGTGGATGCGCGAGTAGGCGATCGAATTGACCACCGAGGTATCCCCCATTCCCGGCAGCTCGGCGATTCCCGGCAGCACGTGCCGCGCCGGCGTGTAGCTCGCGGTCACGTAAGACAGATCCATCAGGCCGTTGCGCACCGCGTCGAAGGTTCCGGGGGCAGCCGACGGGTGCTTCGGCAGGGACTGGAACTTGAGGCGGCCCCCGGTGGCCTTCTCGACCTCCTTGGTCCAGTTCGCCTGCCAGAGCGTGATGTGGTGCGTCGGCGGCACCCACGATGAATAGGTGAGCGGGGTTTGCGCCTGCGCCTGAAACGCCGCCGCGATTCCGCCGCCGGCGAGCCCGGCCAGCGCGAGTCTGGTTATCGTTTTCATGGTCTCCTCCGTTCGCGGGGACTGCGGTGTCCCACGGCCGGCTAGTGTAGCAAAGTGAGGCAAGCGTGCGGCGAAGGATTTGCGCGCCGCGACACGAGCACGTTTCGTGCGCAACGCCGCGAAAGGATGAACGATTGTCGCGACGCGTGCGCAAATCGACGCCGCCGCATTGTTTTCCGCGCGCGATTTGGATACGATGCGTGCTCGCTTGCGTTGCGTGCGCGATGCAGGCGCCAATGGGAGAGGTCCGGCGGCCGCGCCGGGCGCGAGAAGGAGAGCGCATGCCATCCGTGGTCACCAAGTCGGACCTGGTGCAGGCCGCCGCCAAGGCGAGCAACCTGAGCAAGGCAGCGGCGGGCGAAGCGGTGAACGCCGTGTTCGACGCGATCGTGACGAGCGTCGCGAAGGGCAACCGCGTCACGGTGGTCGGGTTCGGCACGTTCCTGCCGCGCAGGCGCAAGGCGCGTGCCGGACGCAGCCCCGTGAACGGCAAGGAGATCAAGATCGTCGCCAAGACGATCCCGGCGTTCGCCGCCGGGCAGGGTTTCAGGGAGGCGGTGGACAAGTGACCCGCGGGCCGTCGCGGCCCGCCGCGGTTCGCCTCGCAGCGCCTTGTTTTTGCGGCGATTGCAAAGCACAAAAAGGCTTGGCAGAATCGGGCGCAAAGCACGATCCCTGCCATGGACAGCCCTCTCATCCTTTCGCTCGACAGCCACGGCGTGCCGCACCGCTGGATCAGCTGGCAGCAGGCGTGCTTCTATTACGCCAAGAATCTGGTCGCGTGGACGCTCGGCGACGAGACGTTCACGTTCTATGGCGGGATGTCGCGGCTCACCGGCGCCCGCTCGAGCATCACCGCGCACTCGATCATCGCCATCCGGGGCAAGGCGCTCGCGGCGCGCGGATTCAACCAGGTGCCGCCGCTCAACAACCGGGAGCTGTTCCGCCGCGACCGGCACATCTGCGCGTACTGCGGCGGCGAGTTCGGCTTCTTCCGCCTGACGCGCGATCACATCACGCCGCTGTCGCGCGGCGGGCGCGACACCTGGATGAACGTGGTCACCGCCTGCCGGCAGTGCAACGGCCAGAAGCGCAACCGCCTGCCGCAGGAATCGGGCAAGGAGCTGCTCTACGCGCCCTACGTGCCGAACAAGGCCGAGTACCTGATCCTCACCAACCGCCGGATCCTGGCCGACCAGATGGGGTTCCTGCGCCAGCACGTCGCGTCGCACTCGCGGTTGGTCGCCGCCCCTGCCTGATTTCTGGCGCAACAGCGGCTTTCACCTGCTCGAGCGCGACGGCGCGGGGCGGCTGCGCGTCACCGACGACTTCCTGCGCGCGTACTACCTGAGGCCGGAGATCCATCCGGTCGAGGAGTCCGGCGGCGCCGAGCGGCGCCTGCACGCCGCCCTGATGGAAGGGCCGGGCAGAAGCGTCACCCGGCAGGAGCTCGATTCCATCGAGGACGGGGACGCGCGCGACAACTACCGGATGCTGCTGAGATTCCGGGACCGCCTGCTTCAGGCGGGGACGGTCGAGGGCTGCTACATGAACCTGTTCAAGGGCGACGTGGACGTGCCGCCGCTGTTCGTCGCGCAGCTCGCGCACGTCATCCTGCGCAACGTGCTCGACCGCTGCGACGACCCGCTCGGGCTGCGCGCGGCGGAAATGTTCTTTCGCGAGCAGAAGGCGACAATCCGCGAAGGCCATGCGCTGCTCGCCGACCTCGAGACGGTGGAGATGCACGCCGCCGGAAGCCGCTACGGCAGCCTCGGGCGCCTGATCGTGGAGGCGCAGGGGCCGCTCGGCGCCGTCGACCTCGCCGTGCTCGACCGGGCGAACGCCGGGCTCTACTGGGAGCGCGAGTCGCGCTACGACACGGTGATCAGCCTCACCTACGGCCGGGCGGCGCTCGATTCGCTCGCGCGCGTGATCGAGGCCTGGGTGGCGCATTTCCTCGCTTTGCGCGTGGCGGTGAAGCCGCTCTCCAGGATCGAGGAGCCGCGCTGGGCGTGGCACATCGGGCTCGACGCCGAATCCACCGCGATCCTCAACGACCTGTGGGGCGGCGCCGAGGTGGAGCAGGGGCGGATGCGGCGCATCCTGGCGCTGTTCGAGCTGCGCTTCGAGGACGCGGCCGCAATGCGCCCCGAGGTCGCCGGGCGCGCCGTCTACCTCGCGCTGAGCGCCGACGAGAACGACGTGGTGCGCATGAAGCCGCAGAACCTCCTCACCAACCTGCCATTGAATGAAGCCTGAGTACTGGGACCGCGCGAAGCGCGCGCTCGCGCGCGGCGATCCGGTGATGGCCGCAATCATCCGCGCGCGGCCGCGGGTCTCGCTGGCGAGACGGGGCGAGCCGTTCCTGACGCTCGCGCGCGCCATCGTCGGCCAGCAGATCTCGGTCAAGGCGGCGCAGAGCGTGTGGGACAGGCTGGTGACTTGCGTGGGCGAAGTGACGCCGCAGAGCGTGATTCAGACCCGGCGCGCCAGGCTGCGCGCCTGCGGACTGTCGGACCGCAAGGTCGAGTACATCGCCGACCTCGCGCAGCACTTCGCCGACGGCGCGATCCATGTCCATCGCTGGCCCGCGATGGGCGACGAAGACATCATTGCCGAGCTGGTGCGGGTGCGCGGCATCGGCCGCTGGACCGCGGAGATGTTCCTCATCTTCAACCTGCTGCGGCCGGACGTGTTCCCGCTCGACGACCTGGGGCTGCAAAAGGCGATCCGGCTGCACTATTTTCCGCGCCGCAAGCCTTCGCTCGGACGGATGCGGACGCTCGGAAAGACCTGGGCGCCGTGGCGCTCGGTCGCCACCTGGTACCTGTGGCGCTCGCTCGATCCCGTCCCGGTAGAATACTGAGGGCGTGAAAACCACCTTTCTCGAATTCGAGCAGCCGATCGCCGAGCTCGAGCAGCGCATCGAGGAGCTGCGCTACGTGCAGGACGACTCCGCGGTGGACATCTCCGAGGAGATCCAGCGGCTCGCCAAGCGCAGCCAGACGCTCACCAAGGACATCTACGGCAAGCTGACGCCCTGGCAGGTGGCGCAAGTCGCGCGCCATCCGCAGCGCCCGTACACGCTCGATTACGTGCAGGCGCTGTTCACGAACTTCGAGGAGCTGCACGGCGACCGCGCATTCGCCGACGACCAGTCGATCGTCGGGGGCCTGGCGCGCTTCAATGGCGAAGCCTGCGTGGTGATCGGGCACCAGAAGGGGCGCGACACCAAGGAGAAGATCGGGCGCAACTTCGGCATGCCGAAGCCCGAGGGCTACCGCAAGGCGCTGCGCGTGATGAAGCTCGGCGAGAAGTTCGCGTTGCCGGTGTTCACGTTCGTGGACACGCCCGGCGCGTACCCGGGGGTCGACGCCGAGGAGCGCGGCCAGTCCGAGGCGATCGGCAGGAATCTGTTCGAGATGGCGCGGCTCCGCACGCCGATCCTCGTCAGCATCATCGGCGAGGGCGGCTCGGGCGGCGCGCTCGCGATCGCGGTCGGCGACGTGGTGCTGATGCTCCAGTACGCGACCTACTCGGTGATCTCGCCCGAGGGCTGCGCGTCGATCCTGTGGAGAAGCGCCGACATGGCGCCCGAGGCGGCGGACGCGCTCGGGATCACCGCGAACCGGCTGAAGACGCTCGGACTGATCGACAAGATCGTTCCCGAGCCGCTCGGCGGCGCGCACCGCGACCCGCAGGCGGCCGCGCAGTCGCTCAAGAAGGCGCTCGCCGAGGCGCTCAAGCAATTGCAGGCGAAGAAGCCGAAAGAGCTCGTCGATGAGCGCCTGGAGCGCTTGATGGGCCATGGCAAGTTCAAGGAAGCGGCCGGCTGACCCCGCCGGCGCGGCGGCGCGCTTTCTCGGCTCGTGCGACCTGCGCGGCAAGCGCGTCGCCGTCGGCCTGTCAGGCGGCGTCGATTCGGTGGTCCTGCTTCACGTGCTCAAGGCGCTGGCGCCGAAGCACGGCTTCGCGCTGCGCGCGCTGCACGTCAACCACGGTCTCAGCCCCAATGCCTGGCGCTGGCAGCGCTTCTGCCAGGCGCTGTGCCGCGACTGGCGCATTCCGCTCGTGCAGCGCCGGGTCAACGTGGGCCCGAAGCGCGGCAGGGGGCTCGAGGCGGCGGCGCGCGAGGCGCGCCATGCCGTCTATCGGGCTGCGGCCGCCGACGCGATCGCGTTGGCGCACCAGTTGGACGACCAGGCCGAGACAGTGCTCATGAACCTGCTGCGCGGAGCAGGCGTGCGCGGCGCGAGCGGCATGCCCGCGGCCGCACGGCTCGGGTCGAAGCTGCTGGTGCGCCCGCTCCTCGAGGTGCCGCGCGAAGCGATCGTCGCCTATGCGCGCGCAGGCGGGCTGGATTGGGTCGAGGACGAGAGCAACGCCGACGAGTCCCTGACGCGCAACTTCGTGCGCCTGAGCCTGGGGCCGCTCGTCGCGGCGCGGTTCCCGCGCTGGCGCGAGAGCCTGGCGCGCGCGGCGCGCCACTTCGCCGCGGCCGACGCCGACGCGAAGCTGCTGCTGCGCGAGTTCCTCGCGGCGCGCGGCCTGCGCGCGCCTTCCGAGCGCAAGCTCCTCGAGATGCTGAAGCAGCTCGGCTCGGAAAAGCCGGGCGTGCGCACCGCGATCCTGCACGACGGCGCGCTGCTGCGGGTGTGGCGCGGCGCACTCGAGATCTCTCGCCCCGGGCCGGTGCCGCGCTTCGAGCCGCTCGCGTGGGGCGGCGAGGCGCGGCTCGCGCTGCCAGAGCTGGGCGGCGAGCTGCGCTTCCGGCGCAGGCGCGGCGAGGGCATCGACGCGGCGCAGCTCGAGGGACGCGAGTGCGAGCTGCGGCCGCGCGCGGGCGGCGAGCGGCTGCAGCCCGACGCACGCCGGCCGCGGCGCACGCTGAAAAACCTGTTCCAGGAATCCGCGGTGCCGCCATGGGAGCGGGATCGCCTGCCGCTGCTTTTCTGCGGCGACGACCTGGTGTGGGTGCCGGGGATCGGCGTGGATGCGCGCTACCAGGCGCACGCCGGCTCGAGCGGCCTCGTACCCGAGTGGCGGCTCAATCGCAGCCGCGCGCCCGCTTCCGCCTAAGCCCTTGTTTTTATGTAGGTCGCGGCTCGCGCGTGCTAGAATGCGCGGCTCATTTTTTCTGATCGGAGATAGGCGGAGAATCGGGGATGGCGCTCGAGAGGACGCTTTCCATCATCAAACCGGACGCGGTCCAGAAGAACGTGATCGGTCGGATCCTGATGCGCTTCGAAGCGTCGGGACTGAAGATCGTCGCCGCGCGCATGACCAGGCTCTCGCGCGCGGAGGCGGAGGGGTTCTACGCGGTGCACCGCGGCCGGCCGTTCTATCGCGACCTGGTGGAGTTCATGACCTCGGGGCCGGTGCTGGTGCAGGTGCTCGAGGGCGAAGGCGCGATCGCGAAGAACCGCGAGCTGATGGGCGCGACCGATCCGAAGCAGGCGGCGAAGGACACGATCCGGGCCGAATTCGCGACCACGATCGACGCCAACGCGGTGCACGGCTCGGACAGCGCGGACACCGCCCGCACCGAGATCGATTTCTTCTTCAAGCCGGGCGAGATCTTCACGCGATGACCGCCAACCTGCTCGACTTCGACGCCGGCGCGATGGAACGATTCTTCGCCGAGCTGGGCGAGAAGCCGTTCCGCGCGCGCCAGGTGCTGCGCTGGATCCACCGCCGCGGCGCAGCCGACTTCGCGGCCATGAGCGACCTCGCCGGCGCGCTGCGCGAGAAGCTTCCCGGGCTGGCGCGCATCGAAGGGCCGCTCGTCGTCGGGGATGGCGTCGCGGAGGACGGCACGCGCAAGTGGCTGCTCAAGGTGGACGGCGCGAACTCCGTCGAGGCGGTGTATATCCCGGAGACCGGGCGCGGCACGCTGTGCGTATCGAGCCAGGCCGGCTGCGTTCTCGACTGCGCCTTCTGCGCGACCGGCAAGCAGGGCTTCAACCGCAACCTGACCACGGCCGAGATCGTGGGGCAGATCTGGCTGGCAAACCGGCTGCTCGAAGGAGATCGGCCCATCACCAACGTAGTCATGATGGGCATGGGCGAGCCGCTGCTCAACCTCGACCACGTGATCCCGGCGCTGCGCCTGATGCTCGACGACCGTGCCTACGGCCTTTCGCGGCGGCGCGTGACCGTGTCCACCGCGGGCGTGGTTCCCGGAATGGACCGGCTGCGCGAGGAGTGCCCCGTGGCGCTCGCCGTCTCGCTGCACGCGCCGAACGACGCCTTGCGCGACCGGCTGGTGCCGCTCAACCGCAAGTATCCGATCGGCGCGCTGCTCGCGGCCTGCAACCGCTACCTCGAGCGCTCGCCGCGCGACTTCATCACGATGGAGTACGTGATGCTCGAGGGCGTGAACGACGCCGACGCGCACGCGCGCGAGCTCGCCGGCCTCGCCGCCCGCGTGCGCTGCAAGTTCAACCTGATCCCGTTCAACCCGTTCGCGAGCTCCGGCTTCCGGCGCTCGGCGCCGGAGCGCATCCGGCGCTTCGCCGAGATCCTGCAGCAGGCCGGCCTCACCGTGACCACGCGCAAGACCCGGGGCGACGGCATCGCCGCCGCGTGCGGCCAGCTCGCCGGGCGCGTCGTCGACCGTACGCGCCGGGTGCACGCCATCAGGGAGATGCGCGCATGAGACGGCCAATCTGCTTCGCAGCGGCGCTCGGAATCGCGATGCTGGCGGGGGGGTGCGCGGCGCCGCAGGCGGAGGCGCCGACGATGGAATCGAGCACCATCGTGGGAGATGTCGGGGATCCCCGGAATCGCGCGCGGGTCCATACCGAGCTCGCGGCCCTCTACTACAGCCGCAACAACATGGGCGTGGCGCTCGAGGAGCTGCGCACCGCAGTCGCGGCCGACGCGAGCTACGCGCCGGCTCACGGAGTGTTCGGGCTGGTCTACATGGAGCTGCGCGAGAACCAGCTCGCCGAGGCGAGCTTCGAGCGCGCGCTGCGCCTGGCGCCCAACGACTCGGAGATCAACCACAACTACGGCTGGTTCCAGTGCCAGACCGGACGCGAGAGCGGCTCGATCCGCTATTTCCTGCAGGCGGTCCGCAATCCGCTCTACCCGGCGCCGTGGCGCTCGTATGCGGCGGCGGGGCTGTGCATGATGCGCGTCAACAATCTCAAGGACGCGGAGGAGTTCTTCCAGCGCGCGCTGAAGATCGAGCCCGACGAGCCGTCGTCGCTGCTGCAGCTCGGCCAGATCCGCTACCGCCAGGGCAGCCTCGAGGAGGCCCGCAAGCTGGTGGGTCGCTTCAACCGCCTGGTCGCGCCGACGGCGGAGTCGCTTTGGCTGGCGGTGCGAACCGAGAGAAAGCTCGGCGAGCGCGTCGCCGAAGCGAGCTTCGCCAACCAGCTGCGGCGGCGCTACCCCCAGTCGCGCGAGTATCAGGCGCTGCAGCGCGGGGAGTATGACTAGCACGGCGCCCGAAAAAACCGGGGTTGGCGAAGAGCTCGCGCGGGCGCGGCAGGCGCAGGGACTGTCGCTCGCGGGCATCGCGCAGCAGCTCAAGTTCGGCGCGCGCCAGCTCGAGGCTCTCGAGCAGGAGCGCTTCGATGCCCTGCCGGGAGGCACCTTCGTGCGCGGCATGGTGCGCGGCTACGCGCGGCTGGTGAAGATCGATCCCGAGCCCCTCATCGGGCGCATGGCGGGCCGCCTCGACGCGCCCGACGCAAACCGCCTCGCGGCGCGATTCAGTCAGCCGGTGCCGTTCTCCAGCGCATCGAGAAGGACCAATCTCGCCTACGCCTTGCTCTCGCTCGCGATCCTCGGCGTGGTGGCCGCGGTGGCCTACGAGTGGCGCGAGGAACGTGCGGCGGCGGCGCGCCTGAAGTTCGTGCCGGCGGCCGAGGCTCCGGTCGAGCGCCCCCCGCGAGCGGCGGCGGTTCCCCCGTCGCACGCCGCGTCCACGGCGAATGCCCGGGTTCCCGTCCCGGCGGCGCAGCGCTCGCCTGCGGCCGAGGAGCGAAGCGCGCCCGAGGCGGCGTCGGCCGACCGCATCGTCATTTACTGCGAGCGCGAGTCGTGGATCGAGGTGAAGGACGCCCGGGGGCGCGTGCTGCTCTCGCAGCTCAACCCCGCGGGCTGCGAGCGCGTGGTCGAGGGCGAGCCGCCGTTCTCGCTCGTCATCGGCAATGCCCAGCACGTGCGCCTGACCTACAACGACCGGAGCATCGACCTCATGCCCCACGTCAAGGTCGAGGTGGCGCGCCTCACTTTGCCATGAACCCGCTCGGGCGCAGGATCTCGCGGCAGGTGGCGGTGGGCGGCGTGCCGATCGGCGGCGGCGCGCCGATCGTGGTGCAGTCGATGACCAACACCGACACCGCCGACGCCGAAGCCACGGCTCGCCAGGTGCGCAGCCTCGCGCGCGCCGGCTCGGAGCTGGTGCGCATCACCGTGAACACCCCGGAGGCCGCCTCGCAGGTGGCTGCGATCCGCGAGCGCCTGGACGCGCTGGGCTGCGACGTGCCGCTGATCGGCGACTTCCACTACAACGGCCACAGGCTGCTCACGCAGCATCCCGACTGCGCGCGCGCGCTCGCCAAGTACCGCATCAACCCCGGAAACGTCGGCAAAGGGGTGAAGCGCGACGAGCAGTTCGCCACGCTGATCGAATGCGCGCTGCGCTGGGGAAAGCCGGTGCGCATCGGCGTCAACTGGGGCAGCCTCGATCCGGAGCTGCTCGCGCGCCTCATGGACGAGAACGCGCGGCGCGCCGAGCCGCTCGACGCCGGGGAAGTCACCCGCGAGGCGGTGATCCGCTCCGCGCTCGACTCCGCGCGCCGGGCCGAGGAATGGGGGCTGCCGCCCGAGCGCATCGTGATCTCGTGCAAGATGAGCCGGGTGCAGGACCTGATCGCGGTCTACCGCAGTCTGGCGCAGCGCTGCGACTACGCGCTGCATCTCGGGCTCACCGAGGCCGGCATGGGCTCGAAGGGCATCGTCGCCTCGGCGGCGGCGCTCGGGGTGCTGCTGCAGGAGGGGATCGGGGACACCATCCGCGTGTCGCTCACGCCGGAGCCGGGGGGCGAGCGCGCGAGGGAAGTCCAGGTCGCCCAGGAAATCCTGCAGACGATGGGCCTGCGTTCGTTCGCGCCGATGGTGAGCGCGTGCCCGGGCTGCGGACGCACCACCAGCACCACCTTCCAGGAGCTCGCCGGGCGCATCGAGGGCTACCTGCGCGCGCAGATGCCGGCGTGGAAGGAAAGGTATCCCGGCGTCGAGGAGATGCGCGTCGCGGTGATGGGCTGCGTGGTGAACGGCCCGGGGGAATCGAAGCACGCCGACATCGGCATCAGCCTGCCCGGCACCAACGAGGTGCCGGTGGCCCCGGTATACGTGGACGGCGCGAAGACGGTGACTTTGAAGGGGAATCGCATCGCGGAGGAGTTCCAGGCGATCGTCGATGAGTACGTGAAGGCCCGTTTCGGGCCTGGCGCGAAGGCTGCACCGAAAAACATCAAGATCAAGGCCGCCTCCTGAGCGGCGGCGGGACGATGAGCCAGACCATCCAAGCCGTGCGCGGCATGAACGACGTTTTGCCCGACGAGGCCGGGTGGTGGCTCGAGTTCGAGGCGAAAGTCGAGGCGTGGCTCGAGCGCTACGGCTATCGCAACATCCGCCTGCCGCTGGTCGAGCACACGCAGCTGTTTCGCCGCGCGATCGGCGAGGCGACCGACATCGTCGAAAAGGAGATGTATTCCTGGCGCGACGAGCTGAACGACGAGGAGCTGACGCTGCGCCCGGAAGGCACCGCCTCGTGCGTGCGCGCGGCGATCGAGCACAGCCTGCTGCACGACGGGCCGAAGCGCCTGTGGTACGCCGGGCCGATGTACCGGCACGAGCGTCCGCAGAAGGGCCGCTACCGGCAGTTCCACCAGTACGGGGTCGAGGCGCTCGGCTATGCGGGGCCCGACATCGACGCGGAGCTGATCGTGATGTGCGCCGCGCTGTGGCGCGAGCTGGGCCTGCAGGACGTTCGGCTCGAGCTCAACACCATCGGCTCGCCCGCCGAGCGCGCGAGATACCGCGCCGACCTGGTCAGGCACCTGGAGCAGCACCTGGAGCGGCTCGACGCCGACGCGAAGCGCCGCCTGCACACCAATCCCTTGCGCACCCTCGACTCGAAGAACCCGATGGTGCAGGAGGTGGTGGCGAGCGCGCCCGCGCTGGCGGATTACCTCGGCGAGGCGTCGCTCGCGCATTTCGAGGGTCTGAAGCGCCTGCTCGAGGCCGCGGGCATCCGCTACGCCATCAACCCGCGGCTGGTGCGCGGGCTCGACTACTACAATCTCACGGTGTTCGAGTGGATCTCGGACCGGCTCGGCGCGCAGGGCACGGTGTGCGGCGGCGGCCGCTACGACGGGCTGTTCGCGCAGCTGGGCGGCAAGCCCGCGCCCGCCACCGGCTTCGCGATGGGCAACGAGCGGCTGATCGCGCTCATGCGTGACGCCGGAAGCGCCCCGCCGGCGAAGCCCCCGCGCGCTTACGTCGTGTTCCAGGGGGAGGGCACGATCGAATACGCGTTGAGCCTCGCCGAGGAGCTGCGACGCCTCGGCTACCGCGTGGTGCAGCACGCGGGCGGCGGCAGCTTCAAGTCCCAGATGAGAAAAGCGGATGCGAGCGGGGCGGTTTATGCGCTCATCGTGGGCGAGGATGAGCTGCGCGCCGGCGAAGTGTCGGTCAAGCCGCTGCGCGAGCCCGGCGAGCAGCGGCGCATCGCGCGCGGCCGCGTCGCCGAGGCGCTGGGGGACTAGACATGCCGCTCGATATCGAGGAACAGGAACAGGTCGCCGCGCTCAAGGCGTGGTGGAACCAGCACGCCACGCTGGTGCTCGCCACGCTCTCGGCAGCGGCGCTGGTGCTCGCCGGCTGGCAGGGGTGGCGCTGGTACGGGACGAGCCAGGCCGTCGAGGCGAGCGCGCTCTACGAGTCGCTTTCGAAGGCGGTGCAGGCAGGGGACGCCAAGGCGATGCGCGACGCCGGGGGCACGCTCGTCGAAGCCTACCCGCGCACGCTCTACGCCTCGATGGGGGCGCTGGTTGCGGCGCGCTTCCACTTCGACCGCGGCGACCTGAAGAACGCCAAGGCCCAGCTCGAGTGGGTGATCGAGCGCTCGCCGTCGGGGGACTTCAAGGACCTCGCGCGCCTGCGCCTCGCCGCGGTGCTGCTCGACGAGAAGGCCTACGTCCAGGCGCTGAAGCTGCTCGATTCGCAGCACGCAGCGGCCTACGACGCGCAGTACGCGGCGCTGAAAGGCGACATCCTGGTGGCGAACCAGCAGCCCGCCGAGGCGAGAGCGGCGTACCGCCTCGCGCTGGAGAAATCCGCGCAGAAGGAAGCGGCCTTTTACGAGAGCGTGCGCATGCGTCTCGAGGCGCTCGGGGATTGACGATGCGCGTCTGGCTCTCGATGCTCGCGGTCGCGCTCGCAGGCGCGTGCTCGAGCTTCGACCCGATGCAGCTGATTCGCGGCGGCCCGTCGGGACCCAAGCCGGCGCCGCTGCCCGAGCTCGCGCGGCCGCAGGCGGTGCGTGCGCTCTGGTCGTCGAGCGTGGGCGGCGCGGACCGGTTCGTCTTCAGCCCCGCGCTTGCCGGCGATTCCGTGTACGCCACCTCGCGCGGCGGCGAGGTGGCGCGGCTCGACGCGGCGACCGGCCAGGCGCGCTGGCGCGTCACGCTCGAAGCGCGGCTCTCGGGCGGCGCGGGAAGCGACGGCAGGACGGCCGTGGTGGCGACCGAAGAGGGAGAAGTGTTCGCGCTCGATGCGCAGACCGGGGCGCAACGCTGGCGCGCCCGCGTCTCGAGCGAGGTCCTCGCCGCGCCGGCGGTCGGCGCCGGCCTGGTGATCGTTCGCAGCACCGACAGCCGCGTGTTCGCGTTCGGCGCCGACGACGGCAAGCGCCGCTGGGTCTACCAGCGCGCCGCGATGCCGCTCTCCGTGCGCTCGCCCGCCGGGGTGACGCTTGGCGGCGATACCGCGTTCGTCGGCTTCCCGGGAGGCAAGCTGGTGGCGATCGCGCTTTCGAACGGCGGCGTGCGCTGGGAGGCCACCGTCGCGCTGCCGAAGGGTGCGACCGAGCTCGAACGCATCTCCGACGTGGTCGGTGATCCCGCGCTGCTGGGCCGCGAGGTCTGCGCGGCCGCCTACCAGGGGCGCGTCGCCTGCTACGAGGCGCAGAGCGGCCGGCAGCTGTGGGCGCGCGAGCTGTCTTCGCTCACCGGCGTCAGCATCGACGCGCGCTACGCCTACGTGAGCGACGACCGCGGCGCGGTGCACGCGCTCGACCGCTCGAGCGGGCGCAGCGTCTGGAAGCAGGACCGGCTCGCGCATCGGCGCCTGTCGATGCCGCTCGCAGCGGGCAACGCAGTGGCGGTCGGCGACTTCGAGGGCTACGTGCATTTCCTGGCGCGCGACTCGGGCGCGTTCGTCGCCCGGTTCGCGACCGGCGGCGGAGCGATCCAGGCGGCGCCGGCGCCGCTTCCCGGCGGGCTGCTGGTGCAGACGCAGAACGGGGGGCTGTTCGCCCTGTCGTTGTGAAACCCGTCATCGCCGTCGTCGGGCGCCCCAACGTCGGCAAGTCCACGCTCTTCAACCGCCTCACCCGCAGCCGCGACGCGATCGTTCACGGCGCGCCGGGCGTGACCCGCGACCGGCACTACGGCGAAGGCCGGCTCGGGGCTCGCGCCTTCATCGCGATCGACACCGGGGGACTCGAGCCGGGGGCCGCCGAGGGCGTGTTCGTTGAGATGGGGCGCCAGGCGGAGCAGGCGATCGCCGAATCCGATGCGGTGGTCTTCGTCGTCGACGGCCGCAGCGGCCTCGCGGCGGCCGATCGGGAGATCGCGCAGAAGCTCAGGAAGCAGGGGACGCGCGTCTGGCTCACGGTCAACAAGACCGAAGGCATGGCGCGCGACGCTGCGCTCGCCGAGTTCCACGAGATCGGGCTCGGCGTGCCGGCGGCGATCTCGGCCGCGCACGGCGAGGGCGTGCGCGAGCTGCTCGAGGCGGTGCTGGAGGAATTTCCCGAAGAAAGCGACGAAGAATCGCGCGACGAAGGCCATCCGAGGATCGCGATCGTCGGCAGGCCGAACGCGGGCAAATCCACGCTGGTCAACGCGCTGGTCGGCGAGGAGCGCGTCATCGCCTTCGCCGAGCCGGGCACGACCCGCGATGCGATCGAGGTGCCGTTCGAGCGCGCGGGGCGCCGCTACACCCTGATCGACACCGCGGGTCTGCGCAGGCGCGGCAAGACCGGAGAAGCGGTGGAGCGCCTGTCCATCGTCAAGGCGCTGCAGGCGATCGAGGCGGCGAACGTCGCGGTCCTCGTGCTCGACGCGGTCGAAGGCCTCGCCGAGCAGGACGCGCACGTCGCGGGCTACATCCTCGAGCGCGGGCGCGCGGTGGTGGTCGCGGTGAACAAATGGGACGCCGCGGACAAGGAGGCCCGGGCGCGGATCAAGCAGGAGCTCGTCTGGAAGCTCGGGTTCCTCGGCTTCGCCGAGACGCACTTCATCTCGGCGAAGGAGGGCAGGGGCCTGGGGGCGCTGATGCGCTCGGTGGACGCGGCCTATGCCGCGGCCATGGCGAAGCTGTCGACGCCGAAGCTCACCCGCGCGCTGATCGCGGCGGTCGAGCGGCAGGCGCCGCCGCGCAAGAAAGGTCCGATCCGCCCCAAGCTGCGCTACGCGCACCAGGGCGGGAGGAACCCTCCGCGCATCATCATCCACGGCAGCGCGCTCGATCGCCTGCCCGAGACCTACAAGCGCTATCTGGAAGGCTATTTCAGGAACGCATTCAAGCTGGTCGGCACGCCGCTCGCGATCGAGTTTCGTGCCGGCCGAAATCCCTTTGCCGGCCGCGAGCGTTGATTGTGCATGCGGAACGATAGCCGGCTCGGCTCAGGCGGCCGCTTTTCTCGTGAGGTAAGCAGCAGGCAACTGCACGGAGATCCCTGCTACGGATTTTCCGAGCAACGGCCCAAAATCTCGCCGATCGCCGGTCAGCAAGTGCGTGGCGCGCGCGGCGACCGCGGCAAGGAGGATGGGCGCATCCTTGTCGGGCAATTTGACTCCATCGGGGAGCTCACCGGCTGGCCATGTCGAAATAATTTCAACTGTTTCCAGCAACTGCTCGAGCCGGGACTTCTGCGCATCGTCCTCGAGATTTCGGCGCGCTTCTTCGATCGCATGGCTCGAGGTGACCAACGTCGCCTCGCGCACCTTCCAAAGGCGGGCCAAGCCCGATTCCTTCGAGTACGCAGCCGAAAAGAGAACGTTCGCGTCGAGAAAGACGCGATCCATCAGGGACGCTTGTGCGGGATCTCGTCCGGGTCAAGCCCGAGTTTCCTGATCTCGCGTACCGCGCGCCGGTAGTCCGCCGCATCGACGGCGTTATTGAGCAGGAACTCCGCTTTGCGCTGCGGCGAATACGTTTCGACAGGAAGCGCCATAGCTGGCCGCAGATTCACCCCGTCCTCCGTGGCATCCAGGATGACGAGGCTGCCTTCGTTCAGGCCAAAGCGCCGGCGCAGCTTCACCGGGATGACCAAAGTGCCATTCTTGCCGATGCGGCTGGTTTCCATGGGTCTTGAATCTCTGAATCTCAGAATTTCTAATATTACCAGAGCACGGGAGTCTTGATATCGAGGCCCATCCTGTGTATGTTGACGAAAGCAACATCACTTTGAAATAAGGATGTGCCCAGTGTCAACATCCCGCCAATACCACCACGGCGACCTCCGCTCGGCCCTGGTCGCTTCGGCATCCAAGCTGCTGCAAAAGCAGGGCCTTGCTGCGCTGAGCCTGAGGGAAGCCGCCCGGCGCGCCGGAGTCTCCCACAACGCTCCCTACCGCCACTTCGCGGACCGGGAGGCGCTGCTTGCCGCGGTGGCGGAAGACGGCTTCAGGCTGCTCGCGCTGCGGCTCGAGGATGCCGGGCTGGGTGGTGGGCGCGACCTGGGCGAGGCGTACGTCGCCTTTGCGCTCGAGCATCCACAGCTCTTCCGCCTCATGTTCGGCGGGCAGATTCCGATCGACCGATATCCCGCCTTGCGCGAGCAGGCCTCGCGCGCCCACGGCGCGCTCTCGAAAGCGTTCTCCGGGGTCGGCTCCGAGCGCGACGCGGCGAACGCCGCGGCGGCGGCGTGGTCGCTCGTGCACGGGCTCGCGCAGCTGCTCCTCGACGGACACCTGCCGCGGGCGGGAGGCGCGGACCCGCGCGCCTTCGCGCACGAGGTGATCGGCGCGATCCGCTTCGCGGTTGGCGCTCAGCGCTCGGCGTAGGCGCGGAATTCCGCCGCGCAGTCGACGGGCGCGGCGTGGCAGCGCAGCAGCCGGAACGCCGGCGTGTCCGCAGCGCGCGCAACGCCGCCGCTGTGCTTGCGCCACAGCTCGAGCGCGCGCGCCTTGCGGCCGGAGGCGAGCTCGCCGGCCATCGCCGCCATCAGCAGGTACTCGCGCGCCTCGCTGCTCGCGTCGCTCTGCGTTTCGAGCAGCTGGGCGCCGAGCGCCGCCATGCGCTCGGCGTCGCGCCGCCCCACCGCGCGGAACAGGGCGATCCAGCGCCGCTGGAAATCGGCGAGCGAGCGGTGGCAGTCGCTCGACTCGATGCGCGCCCAGAGCGCGTCGGCGTCCTCGCGCGCGAGGTAGGGGTTCACCGTCTTGGCCACGCGCACCAGGCTGTGAAGCCAGACGTCGCGCTGGCGCGGCTCGCGGCATTCGATCAGGCGCAGCTGTGCGAGCTCCAGGTCCTTCTGCAACTGCGTGGGGATCGACTCCGGCTCCGGCGCGCGCGGTCCGACGAGGAAATTGCGCGCGTACCAGGCGATCCGCGTGTTCTCCACGCGCTCGAACGCATAGGCGCCCCGGAACAGCGCGTTCACCGGCCGGCGGCTGCGCGCAGGCTCGAGCAATTCGAGCAGCGGCACGCCGAGATTGAGCAGCCCGACGATGTCGGTCGCGCTCTTGTCCATGAAGCGGTGCCTGGCGGCGTTCAGGTCCAGCACCGGCGCGTAGTCGGAGTTCGCCGGCATGCCGTAGCTCGCGAACATCGGCTCGAGCAGCGCCCGCGCGCCGACATAGCGCGCGTCGAAGTCGCCCCCGGTGAACAGCTGCACGGTCCATAGCTCCTTGGCGAGCCCGGGATGCTCGAACACCCGCGCCTGGGCGGGGAGCGGGATTGCCGACTCGCTCGCCACGATCAGCAGGTCGTGGTCGCTCGCGGCGAACACCGCGTAGTGCGCAAACGCCTCGCCGAGGGCGCGCATGACCGTGGCGACGAGCGAGGGATCGATCTCGTAGAGCTGCATCCACTGCACCAGCAGCCCGCCGGGATTGAGGTGCGTCCGAATGCGCGCGTAGAACTCGCGCGTGAACAGGCTCGCCACCCCGCTTACCCACGGGTTCGAGGGCTCGGAGACGATGATGTCGTAGCGCCGGTTGCGCGTCGCGAAGAACGTCTTCGCGTCGTCGATGAGAATCGCCCCGCGGGGGTCGGCGAACGCGGCGCTGTTGCGCGGCATGAAGCCGCGCGCCGCCTCGGCCATCGCCGACTCGATCTCGACGGTCTCGACGCGCTCGATGTCGAGGCTCTGCAGCAGCGTGTGCGTGGTGAGGCCGGTGCCGATGCCGATCACCGCGGCGCTTTTCGCCTCGGGCTTGAGCGCGAGCGGCAGCGCACCGGTGAGCACCATGGTGATCTCGTCGGTGCCGCGCACGCCCTGCGCGTCCAGGTTGATCGAGCCGTCGGACTTGCCGTTGGTGCGGATGCTCGTCGCCTCGGAGTACTTCACCAGGTGCACCGTCGCGGTCTTCCCGTCCTTCGCGAACAGGACCTGGGCGTCGCGCGAGGTGGCGAGATCGCCGTGGCGGAACACGCCCGCGGTCAGCTTGTTCGGGTCGAGCTCGAACGCGAAGCCAAGCACGATGAATACCGCAGCGCACGCGGCCGTCGCCCAGGCCAGCTGCCGCGGCGAGGCCGCGAAGCGGCGAAGAAGCAGCAGCCCCAGCGCCGCGTCGATCAGGCTCCCCGCGATGAGCGACCCCTTCAGACCGAGCAGCGGAAGCCCCGCCTGCACCGCCAGCACCACGCCCGCGATCGCACCGAGCGTATTCGCGGCGTACACCTGCCCGATCGCGGCTTCGCCCGCGCCCTGGCGCAGCAGCGCGCCGGTGAGCAGCGGCAGCGTCATACCGGCGAAGAACGTGGCGGGCAGCATCACCAGCCCCGCGATCGCCTGGCCGGAGAGGTTGAACAGCGCGTAACCGACTTCGCTGCGCGCCAGTCCCTTCATGAGGGTTTCCATCAGGCCGAAGGTCGCGTCGTAGACCGGGAGCGTGGCGAGCGCCGCCAGGCCCATCGCCACCTGCACCCCGCCCAGCAGCCGCCCGGGGCTCGCCACTGCGTCGACCCGCCTGCGCATCGCGAGCCCGCCGAGCGCGAGGCCGAAAATGAAGGTCGCGAGCATCAGCTCGAACGAGTGCGTCGAGGCGCCGAGCACCAGCGACAGCATCCTGATCCAGCTGATCTCGTACACGAACGACGCCAATCCGGTGAAGAACGCGACCGCGAGCAGCAATGCCGCGGCGCCTTCGCCGGCGCCCGTGCGCGGTGCGAGCGGCGCGTGGCGCGCCTCGCGCGCGATCACCCAGACCGCCGCGGCGAGCGCGAGGTTGATGCCCGCGGCGGTGCGCAGAGTTCCCGGCAGCCCGACCCACTCGATCAGCACGAACCCGCTCGCCAGCACGCCGGCCGAGGCGCCGAGACTGTTGGTGAAATAAAGCATCGCCACCGATTCGCCGGACGCGGCGGGGTAGGCGCGGACCAGGCCCGCGCTCATGAGCGGAAAAGTCGCTCCAAGCAGCACCGATTGCGGCAGGATCAGCAGGCCCGACAGCGCGAGCTTCGCGGCAAGCGCGAGCCATGCGGAGCCGAGCGCGGGCAGCAGGGCGCCGTGCGACCAGTCGGTGACCAGCACGAACGCTTCGTGGAATCCGAGCGCGATGAGCCCGATCGCCGCCTCGAGGAGCGCGTAGGCGAGCAGCGGGTTGCGGATCCGCCCCGAGAACCTGGCGCAGAGCGCCGCCCCGGCCGCCATGCCGCCCATGAATACCGCGAGCACGAGCGATTGCGCGTACGCCGCGTGCCCGAGGAACAGCTTCAGGTAGTGCGTCCAGATCGACTCGTAGATGAGTCCCGCGAATCCGGATGCAGTGAACAGCAGGTAGAACGCCGCGCGCGGCAAGCGGGGCATGGGGCGCCCTTATAGCACAGGCGCCACGGTGCCAATCCAGGGGCATGAGGCGAAAGATTCTGCGCGCCGAACGCTGAGCCCGTGCAAGGGTCTTTCGGCACATTCGTTGTGCCATAATTTTCGTTTCCGCAGCGCGGCGACATGGCACAGACGTTGTACGACAAACTTTGGGATGCGCACGTGGTGCACGTCGAGGAAGACGGCACCGCGCTGCTCTACATCGACCGGCACCTGATCCACGAAGTGACCAGCCCGCAGCCGTTCGAGGGCTTGAGGCTCTCAGGGCGCAAGCCCTGGCGCATGGATTCGGTGGTGGCGACGGCCGACCACAACACGCCGACCACGGGCTGGGAGCAGGGGATCGAAGGAGTGCGCGACTCGATGTCGCGCATCATGATCCAGACGCTCGATGCCAATATCCGGGAGTACGGCGCCAAGGCCTATTTTCCGTATCTCGACGCTCGTCAGGGGATCGTGCACGTGATCGGGCCCGAGCAGGGCGCCACGCTTCCCGGAATGACCGTCGTGTGCGGCGACTCGCATACCAGCACTCACGGCGCGTTCGCCTGCCTGGCGTACGGCATCGGCACCTCCGAGGTCGAGCACGTGCTCGCGACGCAGTGCCTCGTTTCCAGGAAGGCGAGCAGCATGCGCATCAGCGTGGACGGGCCGCTCGGGCGCGGCGTGACGGCCAAGGACGTGGTGCTCGCGATCATCGGCCGCATCGGCGCCGCCGGCGGCACCGGCTACGCGATCGAATTCGCGGGCACGACCATCCGGGCGCTGTCGATGGAAGGCCGCATGACGATCTGCAACATGTCGATCGAGGCGGGTTCGCGCGCCGGCATGGTGGCGGCGGACGACGTCACCATCGAATACCTGAAAGGCCGGCCTTTCGCGCCCACCGCAGAGCAGTGGGAGCGCGCGGTGGCCTACTGGAGGACGCTCAGGAGCGATCCGGAGGCGAAGTTCGATCGCGAGGTGACGCTCGATGCGCGCGAGATCCGGCCCCAGGTGACCTGGGGCACCTCGCCGGAGATGGTGGTGCCGGTGGACGAGGTCGTTCCCGATCCAGATCTCGAAAAGGACCCGCTGCGGCGCGAAGGCATGGAGCGCGCACTCGCTTACATGGGGCTCAAGCCGCGCACGCGCATCACCGACATCAAGCTCGACAAGGTGTTCATCGGCTCGTGCACCAACTCGCGCATCGAGGACCTGCGCGCGGCGGCCGCGGTGGTGAAAGGCCGGCGCATCGCATCGAACATCCGGCTCGCGCTGGTCGTGCCGGGATCGGGGCTGGTGAAGTCGCAGGCCGAACGCGAAGGGCTCGACCGCGTGTTCCGCGACGCCGGCTTCGAATGGCGCCAGCCGGGCTGCTCGATGTGCCTCGGCATGAATCCCGACCGGCTGGATGCGGGCGAGCGCTGCGCCTCGACCTCGAACCGCAACTTCGAGGGCCGCCAGGGCGCGGGGGGGCGCACGCACCTGGTCAGCCCGGCGATGGCGGCGGCGGCGGCGCTCGCCGGCCATTTCGTCGACGTGCGGCAGTGGCGGTGAGCATGGAAAAGTTCACCTTGCTGAACGGCGTCGTGGCCCCGCTCGATCGCGCCAACGTCGACACCGACCAGATCATCCCGCAGCGCTTCCTGAAGTCGATCAAGCGCACCGGGTTCGCAGAGGGGCTGTTCGCCGCCTGGCGCGGGGACCCCGATTTCGTCCTCAACCAGCAGCGCTACCGCGGCGCGACGATCCTGCTGGCGCGCAAGAACTTCGGCTGCGGCTCCTCGCGCGAGCACGCGCCCTGGGCGCTCGCCGAATACGGCTTCCGTTGCTTCATCGCGCCGTCGTTCGCCGACATCTTCCACGGCAACTGCTTCAAGAACGGCCTGCTGCCGGTGATCCTGACCGAGGCCGAGGTCGACCGGCTGTTCTACGAGTGCGCGTCGTTTCCGGGATTCAGGCTGGTCGTCGATCTGGCGCAGCAGACCGTCGCGACCCCCGACGGCGCGAGCGCGATGCGCTTCGAGATCGACCCGTTTCGCAAGCACTGCCTGCTGAACGGCCTGGACGAGATCGCTCTCACGCTGCGCCATGCCGACAAGATCCGCGCCTTCGAGTCGGCGCGTCGCGAGCGCTATCCCTGGTACTTTCGCTAGCGTCATGAAGATCGCCGTGTTGCCGGGCGACGGCATCGGCAGGGAGATCGTCGCCCAGGCGGTGAAGGTCCTGGATCGCCTGCGCCTGCCCCTCGAAATGCACGAGGCGCCGGTGGGCGGCGCGGGAGTCGATGCGGCGGGCGAGCCGCTGCCCGGGGCGACGCTGCGGCTGGCGAAGGACGCCGACGCGATCCTGTTCGGCGCGGTCGGCGATCCCCGTTACGATGCGCTGCCGCGCGCCAAGCGTCCCGAGCAGGCGATCCTCGGATTGCGCAAGGCGCTCGGCCTGTTCGCCAACCTGCGGCCCGCGCGGGTGCATCCGGAGCTTGCCGCCGCCTCGGCGCTCAAGCCAGAGGTGGTCGCGGGGCTCGATATCCTGATCGTGCGCGAGCTCACCGGCGACATCTATTTCGGCGAGCCGCGCGGCATCCGCGAGGTTGCAGGAGAACGCGAGGGGTTCGACACCATGCGCTACAGCGAGGGCGAGATCCGGCGCATCGCCAAGGTGGCATTCGAGGCCGCGCGCAAGCGCGCGCGGCGGCTGTGCTCGGTCGACAAGGCCAACGTGCTCGAGACCTCGCAGCTGTGGCGCGAGGTGGTCGGGGAGGAGTCGCGCAATTTTCCGGACGTCGAGCTCTCGCACATGTACGTGGACAACTGCGCGATGCAGCTGGTGCGCGATCCGAAGCAGTTCGACGTGGTCGTCACGGGAAACATGTTCGGCGACATCCTCTCGGACGAGGCCTCGATGCTGACCGGATCGATCGGCATGCTGCCTTCCGCCTCGCTCGACGAGAAGGGGAAGGGCCTTTACGAGCCGATCCACGGCTCGGCGCCAGACATCGCGGGCAAGGGCGTGGCGAATCCGCTCGCGACGATTCTTTCCGCCGCCATGATGCTGCGCTATTCCCTCGCGCGGCCGGACGCCGCGGATCGCATCGAGCGCGCCGTCGCAGGGGTCCTGCACGACGGCTTGCGCACCGCCGATATCCACACGGCCGGAACGCGCAGGGTCGGCACCGACGAGATGGGCGACGCGGTCGCCGCCGCCCTATAAACTAGCGCCCATGCAAAGAGTAGGAATCGTCGGCTGGCGCGGCATGGTGGGTTCGGTGCTCGTGCAGCGCATGCGCGAGGAGCGCGACTTCGACCACTTCGAGCCGGTGTTCTTCTCCACTTCGCAGGCGGGAGGAAAGGGTCCCGAAATCGGCGCCGGCACCGAGCCGGTGAAGGACGCGATGGATCTCGCCGCGCTGAAGCAGCTTCCCGTCGTCATTTCGTGCCAGGGCGGCGACTACACCAGCGAGGTCTATCCGAAATTGCGGGGCAGCGGCTGGAAGGGCTACTGGATCGACGCCGCCAGGGCGCTGCGCATGAAGGACGACGCGGTCATCATTCTCGATCCGGTCAACATGGCGCTGATCGAGGATGCGCTCGCCAAGGGCACGAAGAACTTCATCGGCGGCAACTGCACCGTCAGCCTGATGCTGATGGGCGTGGCCGGGCTGTTCCAGCGCGACCAGATCGAGTGGATCACGAGCATGACCTACCAGGCGGCCTCGGGCGCGGGAGCGGCGAACATGCGCGAGCTGGTGGCGCAAATGGCCTGGATCGGCGAGCGGGCGCGATCGCTGCTCGAGGATCCGGCGTCGAGCGCGCTCGACATCGACGGCGCGGTGACCGATGCGATTCGCGCGCCGGGCCTGCCCAGGCGCAATTTCGAGTTCCCGCTCGCCGCCAGCCTGCTGCCCTGGATCGACGACGATCTGGGCAACGGGCAGAGCCGGGAGGAGTGGAAAGGCGCGGCAGAGACCAACAAGATTCTCGGCCGCAACGGCAACCCGGTGCCGGTGGACGGCGTGTGCGTTCGCGTCGGCGCCATGCGCTGCCACAGCCAGGCCCTCACCATCAAGCTGAAGAGGGACATTCCGCTCGACGAGGTCGAGGGCATGATCGCGGAGGCGAACGACTGGGTGAAGGTGGTGCCGAATCGACGCGAGGAGACGCTGCGCGAGCTCACGCCGGCGGCGGTGACCGGCAAGCTCTCGGTCCCCGTCGGAAGGCTGCGCAAGTTGCCCATGGGCGGCGAATATCTCGCCGCATTTACTGTCGGAGACCAGCTGCTCTGGGGAGCCGCGGAGCCGTTGCGCCGCATGCTTCGGATCGTTCTCGAGTCCGATGCGATGCGGTAAGAATTCATAGACGCGTCCGGATGAAAGCAGCGAAAATGAAGAAAAGCTCTCAGCTTGCAAGCCTAAGGTCATGATGTTATGTTACTTGGTCCTGCCAAGAGGACTCAGGGTGGAATAGTGGGGAAATCGATCGCCATCGCGGTTCTCGCGGCCGCGCTCGGGCTCGCGGCGCCGTATGTTGCGAATGCCGCCGGGCTCGGCAGGCTGTCCGTGCAATCCGCTCTTGGTCAGCCGCTGAACGCCGAGATCGAGCTCACGCTGCAGCCGGGCGAGGAAGAGGGGCTGATCGCCCGCCTGCCCTCGATGTCGGCGTTCACACAGGCCGGCATCGAGTTCAATCCGGCGCTGGCGAGCGTGCGCTTCGCCATCGAGCGGCGCGACGGGCGCGCGGTGCTCAAGCTCACCACGACGCAGCCCGTGAACGAGCCGTTCCTCGACCTGCTGGTCGAGCTGCAATGGGCCACCGGGCGGCTGATCCGCGAATACACGTTCCTGCTCGATCCGCCGGAGTACAAGGGCCCGCAGCCGATCGCGGCTGCGCCCGCCGCGCCCGAGGCCAAGCCGGAGGCGGCGCCGGCGCCGGCGCCACGGCCGGCGCTTGAAGCCAAGCCGCTCGAGGTCGCGCCGGCGCCTCAGCCGGTCGGCACCTACGAAGTCAAGAAAGACGACACCTTGGGCGCGATAGCGCGCCGGAACCTGCCTCCCGGCGTCACGCTCAATCAGATGTTGATGGCGCTTTTTCGCGCCAACCGGGAGGCGTTCATCCGCGACAACATCAACCTGGTGCGCGCGGGCCGGATCCTGAGCATCCCGGATGGCGCCGCGATTTCGTCGGTGGACCCGGAGGACGCCAAGCGCCTCGTGCAGGCCCACATGGCCGACTTCGCGGAATACCGCAGCCGCCTCGCCGCTGCACCGACCGCCGCCGAGGCCGCCCCGGGACAGCGCGAAGTAGCCGGCCGCATCGCAGCCAAGCCGGAAGCGCCCGCGCCTGCGGCGCCGAAGGATGAGCTCAGGCTCTCGAAAGCGGACCCGAAGAAGCCGGGCGCGCCCGGTGCGCGCGCGGCACGCGAAGACGATCTCGCGGCGCGCGGGCGCGCGCTGACTGAGGCCCAGTCCCGCGTCACCGAGCTGGAGAAGAACGTCTCCGACCTGCAAAAGCTCCTCGAGCTGAAGAATCAGCAGCTCGCCGAACTGGAGAAGAAGGCAGGCGAGAAGCCTGCCCCGGCGGCGCCGGCCCCGATCGCCAAGGCGCCGGAGAAGCCGGCGGCCGCGCCTGAAGCGCCCAAACCCGTCGCCGAGGCGCCAAAGCCTGCCGCGGAGGCGCCGAAGCCCGCGGCAGAGGCGCCGAAGCCGGCTGCTCCGGCTGCAAAGGCAATACCCAAGGCCAAGCCGGCGGCGCCTCCACCCCCGGAGCCGAGCATCATCGACGAGTTCCTGGACAATCCGCTCGCGCTCGGCGGGCTCGGCGGCGTCGTGGTCCTTCTGGCCGGCTACGGGGCGTGGGCATGGAGCCGCAAGAAGAAGGCGCAAGCGAAATTCCAAGACAGCGTGCTCGGCGCGGCCGCCGGCGGCGGGCCCTCGATGATCGGGGCGGCTGCGGACGCACCGGCCGCAGGCGGCGTATCCCAGGTGTCGGTGAGCGAGGCGCCTGCCGCGGCGATGGAGGCCGAGGAGGTCGACCCGATCGCCGAGGCCGACGTGTACATGGCGTACGGGCGCGATGCGCAGGCCGAGGAGATCCTCAAGGAAGCGCTGCAAAAGGACCCGAACCGGGCCCCGGTCCATGCCAAGCTGCTCGAGATCTACGCCAACCGGCGCGACGCGAAAGCGTTCGAGCAGTCGGCGCTCAAATTCAAGGGACTCACCGGCGGCAGCGGGCCGGAATGGGACAAGGCGGCGGCGCTCGGCCGCTCGATCGATCCGAATAACGGGCTGTATGGCGGAAGCGGCCAAGCCGCGGCGCCGGCGGTTGCCGCCGCGGCTGCGCCGGCCGCGGCCGCACCGGCGCTCGACTTCGACCTCGGCGGTCCCGCCACGCAGAGCGCGCCGACGCCCGACATCACGCTCGAAGGGGCGCCCAAGGAGGCCGCGGCTCCGGGACTCGACTTCGATCTCGGCGCGGCGGCGCCCGCCCAGCCGAAGACGGACTTCACGCCCGAGGGCACGCTGATCGTGCCCGAGAGAGGAGCCGCCGCGGCGGGCGCAGGCGGCCTCGATTTCGACCTCGATCTCGGCACGGCAGGGGCGAAAATGCCGGAAGCGCCGGCTGCTGCGCCGGCGGACCAGGACGCGAGCGGGTCGATCGATTTCGACCTCAATCTGGATCTCGGCGGCGCAAAGCCCCAGGCCGCGGAGCCCGCGACGCAGGCGACGACCACGGATCTGTCGGCGATCAGCCTCGACCTCGGCGCGCCGGGCGAGGCCGCTGCTGCGACCTCCAGCACCGATCCGAAGTGGCAGGAGGTCGCAACCAAGCTCGATCTGGCCAAGGCCTACGAGGAGATGGGCGACAAGGATGGCGCCCGGGAGCTGCTCAACGAGGTCATGAAGGAGGGCGACGCGGCGCAAAAGGGCCAGGCCGAGCAGATGCTCGCGAAACTGGGCTAGCCGCAGGGCGCCCCACGCACGAAGCCGCGGCGCGCGAGCGACCGCGGCTTTTGCTTTATGAGGATTGCACTCGGAATCGAATACGACGGCAGTCGCTTTCTCGGCTGGCAGACGCAGCCCGGTGGAGGCGGGGCGCAGGACGCGCTGGAGCGCGCGCTGTCCGCGATCGCGGGTGCGCCGGTCTCCGTGACCGCGGCCGGCAGGACGGACCGCGGCGTGCACGCGCGCGGGCAGGTCGCGCACTTCGACACGGATGCGCGGCGGCCGGAGTCGGCCTGGGTGCGCGGAGTCAACGCGCTGCTTCCCGAGGATGCGGCGGTGCTCTGGGCGCGGCAGGTGGACGGAGAATTTCACGCGCGCTACAGCGCGGTGTCACGCACCTACCGCTACGTGCTGCTCAACCGGGCCGTGCGGCCGGCGCTCGCGTCGCGCTACACGGGCTGGTTCCACGCGCCGCTCGACGTTGCGGCAATGCGCGAGGCAGCGGCACTGCTCGTCGGGGAGCACGATTTTTCGGCGTTCCGCTCGGCGGAGTGCCAGGCGAAAACGCCGGTGCGCAGCCTGCATGCGCTGGAAATCGAGCGGCGCGGCGATACGCGAGTCGACTTCGTGCTGCGCGCGAATGCCTTCCTGCACCACATGGTGCGCAACGTCGTCGGCACGCTGGTGTACGTGGGCAAGGGAAAGCAGGCCCCACACTGGGTGCGAGAGGTGCTCGATTCTCGCGAGCGCTCGCGCGCCGCGCCGACCTTCGCCGCCGCGGGGCTGTATCTCGAAGCCGTCGAATACGAAGCGAAGTGGGGCCTGGGGCAGTCCGCGCCCGCGGAACTGGCCTTGCCGGTGGATTCGTGAGAACGCGAGTCAAGATCTGCGGCATCACGCGTGGCGGCGACGCGCGCGCCGCCGCCGAGGCGGGCGCCGACGCGATCGGGCTGGTGTTCTACCCGCCGAGCCCGCGCTTCCTCTCGGTCGAGCGCGCGGTCGAGATCCGCGACGCGCTGCCGCCCTTCGTGTCGGCGGTCGCGCTGTTCGTGAATCCCGACGCGGCGCAGGTCGCCCAGGTGCTCGGCCGCGTGCGCCCGGCGATGCTGCAGTTTCACGGCGAGGAAACGCCGCAGTTCTGTGCCCAGTTCGGCGTGCCGTACATCAAGGCTTGCCGGGTGAGGAAAGGGGCCGATTTGCTAGAATACCTGCGGCCATTCTCCACTGCGGCGGGCTGGCTGCTCGACAGCCACGTCGAGGAATACGGGGGTGTGGGCGAGCGCTTCGACTGGTCGCTCGCGCCCGCGGTGCGCGACCGGCCGATCATCCTAGCGGGGGGACTCACGCGCGATAATGTCGCCGAGGCGATCCGGCACGTGCGTCCATGGGGCGTCGACGTGACGAGCGGGGTCGAATCCGCCAAGGGCGTCAAGGACGTGGCCAAAATCGCCGCATTCATCGCTGAGGTCAGGAATGCAGATGTATGACTTGCCCGACGCGCGCGGGCACTTCGGACCTTACGGCGGCGTGTTCGTCGCGGAGACGCTCACGCGCGCGCTCGAGGAGCTGCGCGAGGCTTACGAGCGGGCGCGCAAGGACCCGGAGTTCCAGGCGGAGTTCCAGTACGAGCTGAAGCATTACGTCGGGCGCCCGAGCCCGATCTATCACGCCAAGCGCCTGTCGGAGAAATACGGCGGGGCCCAAATCTACATCAAGCGCGAGGACCTGAACCACACCGGCGCGCACAAGATCAACAACACCATCGGCCAGGCGATGCTGGCGCGCAGCATGAACAAGCCGCGTGTGATAGCGGAGACCGGCGCCGGGATGCACGGGGTCGCCGCCGCCACGGTCGCCGCGCGCTACGGCATGGAATGCGTGGTCTACATGGGCACCGAGGACGTCAAGCGCCAGTCGGCGAACGTCTACCGGATGAAGCTCCTCGGCGCAAAGGTGGTGCCGGTCGAGTCCGGCTCGAAGACGCTCAAGGACGCGCTCAACGAGGCGATGCGCGACTGGGTGACGAATGTCGAGAACACCTTCTACATCATCGGCACGGTCGCCGGCCCGCACCCCTATCCTATGATGGTGCGCGACTTCCAATCGGTGATCGGCGAGGAATGCCTGCGCCAGATGCCGGAGCTCGCCGGCCGCCAGCCCGACGCGGTGATCGCCTGCGTCGGCGGCGGCTCGAACGCGATGGGCATCTTCTATCCCTACATCCCCATGGAGCAGGTCAGGCTGATCGGCGTCGAGGCGGCGGGCGAGGGACTCGCGACCGGCAGGCACGCCGCCTCGCTTTGCGCCGGCAAGCCGGGCGTGCTGCACGGCAACCGGACCTACCTGCTGCAGGACGCGAACGGCCAGATCCGCGACACGCACTCGATCTCGGCGGGGCTCGACTATCCGGGCGTCGGCCCCGAGCACGCCTGGCTCAAGGACAGCGGCCGCGCCGAGTACGTCGCGGCGACCGACGACGAGGCGCTCAAGGCGTTCCACGAGCTGTGCCGCTGCGAGGGGATCATTCCGGCCCTCGAGTCGGCGCACGCGGTCGCGCATGCGATGAAGATCGCGCCTGGAATGCCGCGAGAGGCGATCCTGCTCGTCAACCTCTCGGGGCGCGGCGACAAGGACATGCATACCGTCGCCGAGCGATCGGGAATCCGGTTCTGATCCGGCGCCGATGTCGCGGATCCAGGCGCGCTTCGAAGCGCTGCGAAAAAACGGGCGCAAGGGGCTGATTCCGTACATCACCGCCGGCGATCCGCATCCGTCTCTCACCGTGCCGCTGATGCGCGCGCTGGTCGAGGCGGGCGCCGACATCCTCGAGCTCGGCGTGCCGTTCTCCGACCCGATGGCCGACGGCCCCGTGATCCAGCGCTCGGGCGAGCGCGCCCTCAAGCACGGCGTCGGCCTTGCGGACGTGCTCGGCATGGTGGGCGAGTTTCGCAAGCAGGACCCCGATACGCCGGTGGTGCTGATGGGCTACGCCAACCCGATCGAGGCGATGGGGATCGAAACATTCGTCGCCGGGGCGAAGGCCGCGCAGGTCGACGGCGTGATCGTGGTCGATTACCCGCCTGAGGAATGCGCGCAATTCGCCGCGCTGGCGAAGGAGCAGGGGATCGATCCGATTTTTCTTCTCGCGCCGACCTCCACCGACCTGCGCATCGAGCAGGTGGCGCGTGCCGGCAGCGGATACCTCTATTACGTATCGCTCAGGGGGGTGACCGGCGCGGCGAGCCTCGACCTGGCGGACGTCGCCGCCCACATTCCCGGGATCCGTGCGGCGACGAAGTTGCCGATCGGCGTCGGTTTCGGCATCCGCGATGCCGAATCGGCGCGCCGCGTCGCGCAGACCGCGGACGCCGTGGTGATCGGCAGCCGCGTCATCCAGGAGATCGAGGCGGCGGGGGCGGAGCACGCGGTCGCGCGCGTCAAGGAATTGCTGCGGCCGATCCGCGCGGCGCTGGACACATGAGCTGGCTGCAGAAGCTGCTGCCGCCGAAGATCCAGCGCAGCGCGGGCGGCGGGCGCAAGACGGTCCCCGAAGGCCTGTGGACCAAGTGCCCGGCGTGCGACGTGGTTCTCTACGCCACCGACCTCGAGAAGAACCTCAACGTCTGCCCGAAGTGCGGCCACCACCAGCGCGTGGGCGCGCGCGCCCGCCTCGAGGCGCTGCTCGATGCCGACGGCCGCTTCGAGATCGGCGCCGAGGTGCTGCCGGTGGACACGCTGAAGTTCAAGGACTCGCGGCGCTACACCGAGCGGCTCGCCGAGGCCCACGAGCAGACGGGCGAGACCGACGCTCTGGTGGTGATGCAGGGCTCGATCAGGGCGATCGGCGTGGTGTGCGCCGCGTTCGAGTTCGATTTCCTGGGCGGCTCGATGGGCTCGGTGGTCGGCGAGCGCTTCGTGCGCGGGGTGAGGGTCGCGATCGAGCAGAAGCTGCCCTTCGTCACGGTCGGCGCCTCGGGCGGCGCGCGCATGCAGGAGGGGCTGCTGTCCCTCGCCCAGATGGCGAAGACCACGGCGGCGCTCACCGATCTCGCCGAGCGCCGCCTGCCGTTCGTCTCGGTGCTGTCCGACCCGACCATGGGCGGGGTGTCGGCGAGCTTCGCCATGATCGGCGACATCGTGATCGCCGAGCCGAAGGCGCTGATCGGCTTCGCCGGCCCGCGCGTGATCGAGCAGACCATGCGCCAGAAGCTTCCGGAGGGATTCCAGCGCGCCGAGTTCCTGCTCGAGAAGGGCGCGATCGACATGATCGTCGACCGCCGGCAGCTGCGCGACAAGCTGGCGACGCTGCTCGCGCTGCTGCAGGGAATGCCCGCAGAAGCCGCAAGCTGATGCCGCGCTCGCTCGCGGACTGGCTCGAATACATCGAGCGCCAGCATCCGAAAGCGATCGACCTCGGCCTCGAGCGCGTGAACGAGGTGCGTGGGCGTCTCGGGACCGTGCTCTCCTGCCCGATCCTTGCGGTGGGGGGAACCAACGGCAAGGGCTCGACCTGCGCGATGCTCGAGGCGGTTCTTCGCGCCGCGGGCTACCGCACCGCTCTCTACATGTCCCCGCACTTGATGCGCTATAACGAGCGCGTGCGCACTTGCGGCGAGGAGGCGTCCGATGCGTCGCTTTGCGAGGCGTTTGCCGCGGTCGAGACGGCGCGCGCGGGTATGCCGCTGACCTACTTCGAGTTCGGCACGCTGGCTGCGTTCTGGCTGTTCGCGCGCGAGAGGCCGGATGCCGCGGTGCTCGAAATCGGCCTCGGCGGCCGGCTCGACGCGGTGAACGCGCTGGATGCGGACTGTGCGGTCGTGACTTCGATCGCGATCGATCACGTCGAGTATCTGGGGGGCTCGCGGGACGCCATCGGGCGCGAGAAGGCGGGAATATTCCGTTCCGGCCGCCCGGCCGTGGTCGGCGACCCTGATCCTCCCGGGGCGATCGAGCGAGCCGCCCAATCCGTCGGCGCCCGGCTGCTGCGTCTGGGACGCGAGTTCGGCTACGCGATCGAAGGAAACCAATGGAGCTATTGGGGCCCTCAAGGTCGCCGCGGCGGGCTCGCGCATCCCGCGCTTCGCGGAACCGCACAGATACGAAACGCCGCGGCCGCGCTTTGCGCGCTCGATTCGCTGGGCGAGCAGCTGCCGGTCGCGATGCAGGACGTGCGCCGCGGCCTGGCGGAAGTCCTGCTGCCGGGCCGCTTCCAGGTTCTCCCGGGCCGGCCGCAGGTGATCCTCGACGTGGCGCACAACCCGGAAGCGGCGAAATCGGTGGCGGACAACCTTGCCGCATCCGGGTTTGCTCCCCAGACCATCGCGGTCTGCGGGATGCTGCGCGACAAGGACATCGGGGGCGTGTTGCGCGCGATCGCGCCAAGGATCACCCGCTGGCACCTCGCCTCGCTGGGCGGGCCGCGCGGCGCGCGCGCCGATGAGCTCGCGACGCATCTCGAGGCGGTCGGCGGGCGCACGCCGGCGTTCCGGCACGACTCGCCGGCCGCGGCGTTTGCGGCGGCACGCGGCGACGCGGAGCGCAATGATAAGATCGTCGTATTCGGATCGTTTCTTACCGTCGGCGAAGTGATGTCGGAAATCGAGCGCGGCGGCACGCGCAGGCATGGTTGAAGCCCAGGACATCGATGCGCTGAAGCGCCGCGGCCGCAGGAGGCTTGTCGGCGCGGTGGCGCTCGTGCTGCTGGCGGTGATCGTGCTGCCGATGGTGTTCGACCCCGAGCCGAAGCGCACCGCGCCTCCGGTGAGCGTGCGCATCCCGAGCGAGGACGACGCGGGATTCGCGCCCAAGGTGACGCCGAAGACGCCGGCCGCGCCGGCGCCGGCCGCGGAGCCGAAGGCGGCCGAACCGGCCAAGCCGCAGTCGGCGGTGCCGCACAAGGCCGAGACGCCGCAGGCGGCCCAGGTGCCCGAAGCGAAGCCGCAGGAAGCGGAGCGGGCGCGCGCGCATGCCGCGCTCGCCGGCGTCGAGTACGTCGTCCAGGTGGGCGCGTTCGCGAGCCCCGAGAAGATCAAGGAGCTGACTGCGAAGCTCGCCGCAGCGAAGCTGCCCTATTACACGCAGGAGATTGCCACGGCGAAGGGGAAGGTCACGCGAGTGCGCGCCGGCCCGTTCGCCAGCCGGCAGGACGCCGAGAAGGCGCTCTCGACGCTCAAGGGACTTGGGCTCAAGCCGGGGAACGTCGCCACGAAATCCGGATGACCTGGCTGGACTACGTTGTGCTCGGCGTGACGGCGGTCTCGATCGCGTGGGGCGGGTGGCGGGGGTTGGTGCGCGAGGTGATCTCGCTTGCCGGCTGGGTGATCGCGTTTCTCGCGGCGAATCTGTTCGCCGGCCCCCTCGGCGCCGCGCTGCCGGGATCGATCCCGGGCGCCGAATTGCGGGTGCTGCTCGCCTTTCTCGCCGTGTTCATCGTCACGCTCGCGATCGCGTCGCTCGCGGCGCTGCTGTTGTCAAAGATCGTCAGCGCGATCGGGCTCGCTGGTCTCGACCGGCTGCTCGGCTCGCTGTTCGGCCTGGCGCGCGCGGCGCTGATCGTGCTCGCGCTCGCCCTGCTCGCCGGGCTCACCGGGCTGCCCGGGCAGCCGGCGTGGAAGAGCTCCGCGAGCGGCGCGGCGATGGCGGCTGCGGCGCTGGCGATCAAGCCGTGGCTGCCTGAAACGTTCGCTTCGCGCTTGCGCTATCATTAGCCGTTAACGACACCCGGAGACGGCTCCGATGTGCGGAATCCTGGGAATCGTCGCTCGCTCGCCCGTCAACCAGCTGCTCTACGACGGGCTGCTGCTCCTGCAGCACCGCGGCCAGGACGCGGCGGGCATCGTCACCAGCGAGCGCAAGGCGTTCCACATGCACAAGGGCAGCGGCATGGTGCGCGACGTGTTCCGCACGCGCAACATGCGCGCTCTCGCGGGCGACGTCGGCATCGCCCATTGCCGCTATCCGACCGCCGGCTCGGCGTTCAACCTCGCCGAGGCGCAGCCGTTCTACGTCAATTCGCCTTTCGGCATCGTGCTCGGGCACAACGGCAATCTCACCAACGCCGATCAGCTGAAGGAGGAGATGTTCCGCACCGACCTGCGGCACATCAATACCAACTCGGACTCCGAGGTGCTGCTCAATGTGCTGGCGCACGAGCTGGAAGGCGCCTCGGTCAAGCTGCGGCTCGATCCGCAGACGATCTTCGCGGCAGTGGCGAACGTGCACCGGCGCTGCAAGGGGGCGTACGCCGTGGTGGCAATGATCGCGGGCCATGGGGTGCTCGCGTTCCGCGACCCGTTCGGCATCCGTCCCGCCGTGATCGGATACAACGAGACCGACACCGGAACCGAATACATGGTCGCCTCGGAGTCGGTGGCCGTGGATGCGCTCGGGTTCCGGGTGCTGCGCGACATCGCGCCGGGCGAGGCCGTGTTCATCGACGAACAGGGGAATTTCCACAGCCAGCAGTGCGCCCCCGGGGCGAGCCTGAATCCCTGCATCTTCGAGTACGTGTACCTGGCGCGGCCCGATTCGCTGATCGACGGCGCCTCGGTGTACGAAGCGCGGCTCAACATGGGCGAGAAGCTCGCCGACAAGATCAAGCGCCAGTACCGGCACCTCGAGGTGGACGTGGTGATCCCGATCCCGGACTCGAGCCGGCCGTCCGCCCTGCAGCTCGCGCTCGGCCTGGGCGTGCCGTACCGCGAGGGCTTCGTCAAGAACCGCTACATCGGGCGCACCTTCATCATGCCCGGCCAGGCGGTGCGCGCGCGCTCGGTGCGCCAGAAATTGAGCGCGATCTCGATGGAGTTCAGGGGCAAGAACGCGCTGCTGGTGGACGATTCGATCGTGCGCGGCACCACCAGCCGCGAGATCGTGCAGATGGCGCGCGAGTCGGGCGCGCGCAAGGTGTTCTTCGCCTCGGCGGCTCCCCCGGTGCGCTTTCCGAACGTCTACGGCATCGACATGCCGACGCGCGCCGAGCTGATCGCCGCGCACCGCACCGAGGAGGAGGTCGGGCGCGAAATCGGGGCTGACGCGCTCATCTACCAGGACCTCGAGGCGCTCAAGGACGCGGTGCGCCGCGCCAACCACCGCCTTTCGAGCTTCGAGACCTCGTGCTTCGACGGCCAGTACATCACCGGCGACATCACCAGCGACTACCTGAAGGCGATCGAGACGCGCCGCGACGCCGCGCGCGACCCGGGCGAGGACGCCGAGAGCGCCCAGCTCGACCTCAACCTGGTCACCGCCGAGTAGGCTTTACTGGAAGTCCCCGCGCTCCTATAATCCGTTCCTGCGCCGATTTGAGCCACAGCTTGCGGGCGCGTTAAAAATGCCGCTAAAGCGTGCCGAAGAAACCCGGTCCGCTGCGGCCGGGTTTTTTTATGGCCAAAAATTTCGAGCTTGCAACACTGGGCGTGCGCGCCGGCCAGGCGCGCACCGAGTTCCACGAGCACTCCGAGGCGCTGTTCCTCACCTCGAGCTTCGTGTTCGAGAATGCCGCGCAGGCCGCGGCCCGCTTCACCGGGGGCGAGGACGGCTTCGTCTACTCGCGCTTCACCAACCCCACGGTCTCGATGTTCCAGGAGCGCCTCGCGGCGCTCGAGGGCGCCGAAGCCTGCGTCGCCACCTCCTCCGGCATGTCGGCGATCCTCGCGACTGCAATGTCGCTGCTCAAGAGCGGCGACCACATCGTGTGCTCGAACGCGGTGTTCGGCGCCACGATTCAGCTGTTCGGCGGCATCCTTTCGCGCTTCGGCGTCGACACCAGCTTCGTGTCGCCGACGCGCGTCGAGGAATGGCAGCGCGCCGCGCGGCCGGGCACGAAACTGTTCTTTCTCGAGACGCCCTCGAATCCGCTGACCGAGATCTCCGACATCGCGGCGCTCTCGGCGGTCGCAAAATCCGCCGGCGCTCTGCTCGCGGTGGACAACGTGCTCTGCACGCCGGCGCTGCAGCGGCCGATCGAGCTGGGCGCGGACCTGGTGATCCATTCGGCGACCAAGTACCTCGACGGGCAGGGCCGGGTGCTCGGTGGCGCGGTCCTCGGCCCGAGGGCGCTGATGGCTGATCGGATGATCCCGTTCCTGCGCACCGCCGGACCGTCGCTTTCGCCGTTCAACGCCTGGGTGATCCTGAAAGGCCTGGAGACCCTCGAGCTGCGCATGCTCGCGCAATCGGCGGCGGCGCTCGAGCTGGCGCGCTGGCTCGAGTCGCACCGCGCGGTCGAGCGCGTGTTCTATCCGGGACTGCCCTCGCACCCGCAGCACGAGCTGGCGAAACGCCAGCAGCGCGCCGCGGGCCCGGTGCTGTCGTTCCAGGTGAAGGGCGGCCGCGCGGCGGCGTGGAAGGTGATCGACGCGACGCGGCTGATTTCGATCACCGCCAACCTGGGCGACGTGAAGTCGACCATCGTTCATCCGGCGAGCACCACGCACGGACGGATCTCCCAGGAAGCGCGCGATGCGGCCGGGATCGGCGAGGGCCTGGTGCGCGTGGCGGTCGGGCTGGAGGCGGTCGAAGACATCAGGGCCGATCTCGCACGCGGACTGGGCTGACTTAGAAACGGATCAGCTGCGCACCGGCCTGCTCGAGCGCAAGGTAGCCCCCGCGCCCGTACCAGTCCGGCAGTACCCAGCGCTCGCGGGGCTCCCCCTCGACCTCGAGGAGATGCCGGCCGGGCCGGTGCGTGTGCCCGTGGATGAGGCGCGGCGCGGCGTGGCGGCGCAACGCGTCGCGCACCGCGGCCTCGTTCACGTCCATGATCTCGGCGGGCTTGGCGGCGACGACTTCCTTGCTGCGTTCGCGCAGCTCCAGGATCGCCTTGCGCCGCTCCGGCAGGGACTTGGACAGGAAATCGCGCTGCCACGCGGATGAGCGCGCGACCCTGCGCCAGGCCTGGTAGTCATGATCGTCGGTGCAAAGCGTGTCGCCGTGCATGAGCAACGTGCGCGTGCTGAAAAGATCGACGAGATGCGGATCCGGAAGGAGCTCGGCGCCGATCGCGCCGCAGAACCGGTCTCCGATGAGGAAATCCCGGTTGCCGTGCATCACGTAAAGGCGCACTCCGTCGCGCGCGAAGCTGCGCAGCGCGCCGGCGATCGAGGCGTTGAACGCCTCGCCGAGGTCGTCGTCGCCGATCCAGTACTCGAACAGGTCGCCGAGGACGTAGAGGGCCTGCGCGCCCGCCGCCTCGTCGCGCAGGAACCGGAAGAACCGCTCGCTGGTCGCCGGGCGCTCGCCCGACAGATGCAGGTCCGAGATCAGCAGGACCCGCGACACATCACTGCCCGACCAGCGTCACCGATTCGATGACAACGGTCTGCCCGGGCACGTCGCGCGGGAACGGGCCGCCCGCCCCGGTGGGCGTTTTCGCGATCTTCATCACCACGTCGAGCCCCGACACCACCTTGCCGAACACTGCGTATCCGTGCCCGTCGCCGCGCGTGTCTCCCCAGTTGAGAGGAGCGTTGTTGGCGACGTTGATGAAGAACTGCGCGGTGGCGGAGTCCGGATCAGACGTTCTCGCCATCGCGATGGTGCCGACCTCGTTCTTCAGGCCCGCCTTTACGCCGGCCTGGGCCTCATTGGCGATCGGCGGCCGCGTCGGCTTCTGCCGGTAGCTGCGCTCGAATCCGCCGCCCTGGATCATGAAGCCGTCGATGACGCGGTGAAACACAGTGCCGTCGTAGTGGCGGTCGCGCACGTATCGCAGGAAGTTCTCCACCGTCTTCGGCGCCTTCTGCGGGTAGAGCTCGAGCCGGATCGTGCCGGCGCTGGTGCGCATCTCCACTTGCGGGTCGGCGGCGAGCGCGCCAGGCGAGGCCGCCGCCGCCGAGAGCGCGACAAGCGGCTTCCAGAGGCCCTTCAGGTTCATGCCCGGCGAGTCAGTTGCCTGCTTTTTCCTGCCGGATCAGCCAGCGGCCGTTCGATTTCACCATCACCAGCGTCTTGGTGCCGGTGCCGTTGAATACGTCCGAGCGGTAGGTCTGGCGGAACGTGACGCTCGCCTGCGATTCGCCGGCGAGGCTGACCTTCGGCGCGGCGATCGCCACCGAGATCGACTTGGGTGCCGCTATGCGCGCGCGCCGCGCCTTCTCCCATTGCGCGCGCGGCTCGCCGTTCGGCGTCCGGAAATCCCCGGCGTAGAAGCCGATGTACGAGTCGGCGTCCTTCGACGACCAGGCCTTCGCCCATTCGTTGACCGTGCGCACGATCTCGGCGCCCGGGTCAGCCGCAGGCTTCGCCGGCGCCTTCGCCGCCGCGGGCTTGCTCTCCGCGGGACGCGCTTCGGCGGCGGGCTTCTGCGCCGGCGGGGCGGGCGCCGCCGCAGCGACCACGGCAGCGGGTTTCGCTTCCCGCGCCGCGAGCGTCGGCGAGCCGCCGACCAGCTCGCGCACCAGCGCGAGCTTGTTCTGCGCGCCGGTGTTCGCCGAATCGAGCTGCAGCGCCTTGTCGTAGGCCTGGCTCGCGAGCTTGGCGTATACATCGCCCAGATTCTCGTAGGCGGTCGCATAGCTCGGATGGGTGCGGATCGACTGCTCGAGCGCCGCGCGGGCCTTTTCGTACTGGCCCTGCGCGGCGTAGATCACCGCGAGATTGTTGTACGGCTCGGGAAGCGCGGGGAAGTCCTGCGTGAGCTTGGCGAAGACGTCGATCGCTTCCTTGGTGTTGCCCTGCTCGGTGTAGATGAGCCCCTTCAGAAAGCGCGCCTGCGGGTCGCGCGGCTTGGCGGCGAGGATCTTGTTCACCTGCTCGAGCGCCTGCTGGTGCTGGCCCGCCTTGAGCAGCTTGCTCGCATCCTGAATCTCGTCGGCGCGCGCCGCAGTCGCCGCGAGCAGCAGCACGGCGCAAAGCGCGATCAGAGGCTGGCGCGGCGTCGAAAGCGGCGCGACTGAAATGAACATTGTGTTTTACTTTTCAAAGGATTACGGTAGCATGGCATTCTAGACCAACCCCCGCGGCTCCACAACTTTGCGCACCGCGGGCAGGGCGCCCGGAGCCGGCTGCGCGAGCCATGTTGAAGATCTACAACACCCTCCGGCGGAAAAAACACGAGTTCGTGCCGATCCGCAGCGGCGAAGCCCGCATGTACGTCTGCGGCATGACCGTATACGACCACTGCCATCTGGGTCATGCGCGCGTCCTGGTCGTGTTCGACGTGGTGCGTCGCTGGCTGCGGGCGAGCGGATTGCGCGTCACCTACGTGCGCAACATCACCGACATCGACGACAAGATCATCCGCCGCGCGCTCGAAAACCGCGAGCCGGTCGGCGAGTTGAGCGCGCGCTTCATCCGCTACATGGACGAGGATGCCGCGGCGCTCGGGGTCGAAAAGCCCGATCACGAGCCGCGCGCGACCGAATACGTTCCCCGGATGCTCGAGCTGATCGGGCGGCTGGAGCAGGTCTCGCTCGCGTACCGCTCGGCCTCGGGCGACGTCAACTTCGCGGTGCGCCGCTTCCCCGGCTACGGCAAGCTCTCCGGCAAGTCGCTCGACGAGCTGCGCGCGGGAGAGCGGGTCGAGGTCGACCCGACGAAGGAGGACCCGCTCGACTTCGTGCTGTGGAAGCGCTCCAAGCCGGACGAGCCGAAATGGCCGTCGCGCTGGGGCGAGGGGCGCCCCGGCTGGCACATCGAGTGCTCGGCGATGGCGAGCGCGCTGCTCGGGGAGCACTTCGACATCCACGGCGGCGGGCAGGACCTGCAGTTCCCGCACCACGAGAACGAGATCGCGCAATCCGAGGGCGCGAGCGGCGGGACGTTCGTGAACTACTGGATGCACAACGGCTTCGTCCGCGTCCAGGACGAGAAGATGTCGAAATCCCTGGGCAATATCATCTCGATTCGCCAGCTCCTCAAGCGCTTCGATGCGGAGGTGGTGCGTTTCTTCATCGTCAGGGCGCACTACCGCAGCCCGCTCGGTTATTCCGAGGCGCAGATGGAGGACGCGAAGCAGGCCTTGACGCGCCTCTACACGGCGCTCAAGGCGGCTCCCCCGGGACCCGTCGCCGTGGACTGGGAAGAGCCGCACGCCGGGCGCTTTCGGGAAGCGATGGACGACGATTTCGGCACTCCCGGAGCCGTCGCGGTGCTGTTCGACCTCGCGCACGAGATCGGCCGCGGCCGCGCAGAGCTCGCGCCGCAGCTGCGCGCGCTCGGCGGGATCCTCGGGATGCTGCAGCGCGACGCGACGCAGTTCCTGCGGGCGGGCGTGGGGATGGGCGACGCGGAAATCGAGCGGCGCATCGCCGAGCGCGCCACGGCGAAGAAAGCGAGGGACTACGCGGTGGCGGACCGGATCCGCGCCGAGCTCGCAGCGGCCGGCGTGGTGCTCGAGGACGGGCCGGCGGGGACCGCGTGGCGGCGCGCCTGACGGTGGAATATGCTCGCATCCGCCGGCGTTTACCGTCCGTATACGCAGTGCAAGGAGGCATTCCATGAAAACCCCTGCCATGCTCGCCGTGATTGCTTGCGCGCTCGCGATCGCCGGCTGCGCGACGCCGACCTCGGGCGCCAGACCCTGGTACTCGCTGAGCGACGAATCGTTCTCGCCGATCAAGGCCGGAGCGGCCAAGACCGAGGTCGAGCGGCTGGTCGGCGCGCCGATGCTGATCTCGAAGTATGCCGGTCCGCAGGAAGAGGTCTGGACGTATCAGCACCTCGCCGGCGCCCGCATGTACGTGACCGACGTGGTGTTCGGATCTGACGGACGGGTGAAGCAGATGGGGCAATATCCCGATCCGGCCTTCACCAACAACGTCAGCTCGCCATGAGAACGCCGGCTTCAGGCGTGCTGCTCGGCTGCCTGCTGGTCGTGGCCGGCTGCGCGGCGACACCCGCCGGCGGGCCGGACGGGCGGGTGCAATTGCTGGCGCAGTATCCCGACCCGGCGCACTACGCCCCCTCGCACAGCGTCGAGCGCTAGCTCTCGAAGAATTCCTTCACCTTGTCGAGCCAGGACTTGCTGCGCGGGTTGTGGCGCGCCGGGTCCTCCTGGCTGATCGCCTCGAACTCCTGCATCAGCTCGCGCTGGCGCGGCGTGAGGCTCACCGGAGTCTCCACCATCACGTGGCAGAACAGGTCTCCCGGCGCGTGGCTGCGCACACCGCGGATGCCCTTGCCGCGCAGGCGGAAGGTCTTGCCCGATTGCGTTTCGGCCGGCACGCGGATGCGCGCCGAGCCGTCCAGCGTCGGGATTTCGATCTCGCCGCCGAGCGCCGCAGTCGCCAACGACACCGGCATCTCGCAGTGCAGATCGTCGTGGTCGCGCTGGAACACCGGGTGCGGCCTGATATGGACCTGGACGTAGAGGTCCCCGGACGGGCCGCCGCCCACGCCCGGCTCGCCCTCGCCGCTGAGCCGCACGCGGTCGCCCTCGTCGACGCCTGAGGGAATCTTGACCGAGAGCGTCTTCTGCAGCTTGACCCGCCCGGCGCCCTGGCAGGTCGCGCAGGGGTTCGGAATCACCGAGCCGCTGCCGTGGCACCTCGGACAGGTCTGCGCGATCGAGAACGGGCCCTGCGAGATGCGCACCTGGCCTGCGCCGCGGCAGGTCGCGCAGGTCTGCGGCTGCGTGCCGGGTCTCGCTCCGCTGCCGCCGCAGCTGCCGCAGGCCGCCATGGTCGGGATGCGGATCCTGGTCTCGAAGCCGCGCGCCGCCTGCTCCAGCGTGATCTCGAGGTTGTAGCGCAGGTCGGCGCCGCGGAACACGGTCGAGCGCCCGGCGCGCGCGCCGCCGAAGATCTCCCCGAAGATGTCGCTGAAGATGTCGCCGAAGCCGCCGGGCCCCGCGCCGGCCCCGGCGCCCATTCCCGCCTGCTGATCCACCCCGGCGTGCCCGAACTGATCGTAGGCGGAGCGCTTTTGCGCGTCCGACAGGATCTCGTAGGCCTGCTTCGCTTCTTTGAAGTGCTCCTCGGCCCTGGGATTGTCAGGGTTGCGGTCGGGGTGCCACTTCATGGCGAGCTTTCGGTACGCCTTCTTGATGTCCTCCTCGGAAGCGTCCCGGTTTACGCCTAGCACCTCATACAAGTCGCGCTTGGCCACGGCCGATCAGCCGGTCTTCTTGTCCTTGACCTCTGTGAACTCGGCGTCGACGACGTTGCCATCGTCCTTCTTGCCCGGCGATTCGCCGCCGGACGGGGCCTCCGCGCCGCCCGCTTGCGCCTTCGCCTGCGCCTCGGCGTACATCTTCTCGCCGAGCTTTTGCGCCGCCTGCGCGAGCGCCTGGCTCTTCACCTCGATCTCGTCCTTCGCTTCCGACTTGAGCACGCCCTCGGCGTCCTTGAGTGCGGCCTCGATCTTCTCCTTCTCGCCGGGCTCGAGCTTGTCGCCGTAGTCCTTGAGCGATTTCCGGATCGAGTGCACCAGCGCCTCGCACTGGTTGCGCGCGTTGACGAGCTCGTGCGCCTTGCGGTCCTCCTCGGCGTGCAGCTCGGCGTCCTTCACCATGCGCTTGATCTCGTCCTCGGTGAGCCCGGAGCTCGCCTGGATCTTGATCTTGTTCTCCTTGCCGGTCGCCTTGTCCCTGGCCGAGACGTGCAGGATGCCGTTCGCGTCGATGTCGAAGGTCACCTCGATCTGCGGCATGCCGCGCGGCGAGGGCGGGATGTCGGCGAGGTTGAACTGGCCGAGCGACTTGTTGCCCGAGGCCATCTCGCGCTCGCCCTGCAGCACGTGGATCGTCACCGCGGTCTGGCTGTCCTCGGCGGTGGAGAACACCTGCTGCGCCTTGGTCGGAATGGTGGTGTTCTTGTTGATGAGCTTGGTGAACACCCCGCCGAGCGTCTCGATGCCGAGAGAAAGCGGCGTCACGTCGAGCAGCAGCACGTCCTTCACGTCACCCTTCAGCACTCCGGCCTGGATGGCGGCCCCGATCGCCACCGCCTCGTCGGGGTTGACGTCCTTCCTCGGCTCCCTGCCGAAGAACTCGCGCACCTTGTCGATCACCTTGGGCATGCGCGTCTGCCCGCCGACCAGGATCACGTCGTTGATGTCGCTGACCTTCACGCCCGCGTCCTTGATCGCGATGCGGCACGGCTCGATCGTCTTCTCGATCAGCTCGTCCACCAGCGACTCGAACTTCGCCCGGGTGATCTTCATCGTCAGGTGCTTCGGCCCGCTCTGGTCGGCGGTGACGTAGGGCAGGTTGATCTCGGTCTGCTGCGAGGAGGAAAGCTCGATCTTCGCCTTCTCGACCGCCTCCTTCAGGCGCTGCAGCGCGAGCACGTCCTTCGAGAGATCCAGGCCCTGGTCCTTCTTGAACTCGCCGACGACGTAATCGATCAGCCGCTGGTCGAAGTCCTCGCCGCCGAGAAAGGTGTCGCCGTTGGTGGAGAGCACCTCGACCTGCATCTCGCCCTCCACGTCCGCGATCTCGATGATCGAGATGTCGAAGGTGCCGCCGCCGAGGTCGTACACGGCGATCTTCATGTCCTTCTTGCCGGCCTTGTCCAGGCCGAAGGCGAGCGCCGCGGCGGTCGGCTCGTTGATGATGCGCTTCACGTCCAGCCCCGCGATGCGGCCGGCGTCCTTGGTCGCCTGGCGCTGCGAGTCGTTGAAATACGCCGGGACCGTGATCACGGCCTCGGTGACTTCCTCGCCGAGGTAGTCCTCGGCGGTCTTCTTCATCTTCCGCAGCACGTCGGCCGAGACCTGCTGCGGCGCGATCTTCTTGCCGCGCACCTCGACCCAGGCATCGCCGTTGTCGGCCTTGACGATTCTGAACGGCATCAGGCCGATGTCCTTCTGCACCTCCTTTTCCTCGAAGCGGCGGCCGATCAGGCGCTTCACCGCGTACAGAGTGTGCTTGGCGTTGGTCACCGCCTGGCGCTTGGCCGGCGCGCCGGCCAGGATCTCGTCCTCGTCGGTATAGGCGACGACCGAGGGCGTGGTGCGCGCGCCCTCCGAATTCTCGATCACCTTGGGCTTGCCGCCCTCCATGATGGCGACGCAGGAGTTCGTCGTACCCAGGTCGATGCCGATGATCTTGGCCATGTCAGGTCCCCGAATTCGTGTTCAAGTCACTCTCGGAGATGGGGTTTCCCGCCCCGCTTTCAAGCGCTTTCGCCACGGTCACCAGCGCCGGGCGAATCACCCTGTCATGCAGGACGTAGCCCTTCTGCATGACCGACACGATGGTGTTCGGCTCGGCCCCGGCTTCCAGGACCGCCACCGCCTGGTGCCGGTGCGGATCGAAGCGCTCGCCCGGCGCGGGCGCGATCTCGCTCACGCTCGCCTTCTCGAGCGCGCCGCGCAGCTGCCGGAGGGTCAGCTCGACCCCGCTGCGCAGCGCCTCCACGCTGGCGTTGCCGGCGCCCAGCGCCGCCTCCAGGCTGTCGGCGACAGGCAGCAGGCTCTCGGCCAGGCGCTCGACCGCGTACTTCTGCAGCGCCGCCGCCTCGGCCCGGGCGCGCTTGCGCGCGTTGTCCGCGTCGGCGAGCGCGCGCATCATCTGCTCGCGCTGCTGCTCGATGCGCGCCTGCGCCTCGGCGAGAAGCTCTTCGAGCGACTTCTCGGCCGGGGCCTGTTCCTGCGGCGTCTCGGACTCAGGGTTCGGTTCCGACATTGCGGTTGACTTGGGGTCGCCTGCCCCCGTTTCAAGTCGATTTCATCTCGTCACGCGAGAATTGCGGCATCATACCGCCTCGAAAATCGAGGGAGCAGCGTGATGAAGATCTGTCTCGCCGGCACCGGCGCGATGGGCGAGGTCCACGTCAAGGCCCTGCAGAAGATCCAGGGCGTGGAACTGGTGTCGGTCAACAGCCGCACTCCGGAGAGCGGCCAGGCGTTCGCGGCGAAGTGGAACATCCCGCACACGTCGACTCGCCTGGAGGAGTGCATCGACCGGCCGGGAGTGGAGGCGGTGATCCTCACCACGCCGAGCAGCCTGCACGCCGAGCAGACGCTGCTCGCCCTGGCGCGCGGCAAGCACGTCCAGGTGGAGATCCCGATGAGCCTGAACGCGCGCGACGCGAACCGCATGGTCGCCGCGGCGAAGAAGGCGAAAAGGGTCTGCATGGTGACGCACACGCGGCGCTTCGCCTCGCCGCACCGCGAAATCCGGCGCCGCATCAAGGAGGGCAGCTTTCACCTGCTGCACATGGTGGTCGAGACCTATTTCTTCCGCCGCACCAATCTCAACATGCTGGGCCGGCAGCGCTCCTGGGTGGACAACCTCCTGTGGCACCACGCCTGCCATTCGGTGGACCTGGCGTACTGGCTGACGGGCGACGCGAACATGAGGGCGTGGGGCCAGAAGGGGCCGAATCACCGCGCGCTCAGGATCCCGATGGACATGACCATCGGCATGCGCTCGAGGAAGACCGGGACGGTGGTCAGCATGGCGCTGTCCTTCAACAACAAGGGCCCGTTCGGGGGCTTCTACCGCTACATCGGCGAGGAAGACACCTACAAGGTGTACCGCGACTCGATGACCGACGGCGAGGGCAAGGAGGTGGCGCTCGATGCGACGCCGGCGTTCGACCGGCAGGACGTCGAGTTCGTCAGCGCGATCCGCGAGCGACGCCAGCCCGAGTCGAGCGCGGCGAGCTGCGCGCCGACCATGGCGCTGCTGGACAGAATCGACAAGGCAATGAGGAAATCCTGATGGCCAAGATCGTCCTCGGGCTCGGCGTTTCGCACAGCCCTCAACTCAGCTTCCCCGCCGAGAAGTGGGCCGACCTCGGGCGCGCCGACCAGACCAGCCCGCACCTGATCGACGGCGAAGGCAGGCATATCTCCTACCAGGAGCTGCTGAAGCGGGCCGACCCGCGCATCGCGAGCGAGGAGATGTCGGTGGACGTGTTCAAGTCCAAGTTCGAGCGCCTGCAGAAGGGCGTCGCCGCGGTGAGCGGCGCGCTGAAGGAGCACAAGGTGGACATCCTGGTGGTTGTCGGCGACGACCAGGAGGAGCTCATCCACCACGACAACATGCCGCCGCTGATGATCTACTGGGGCGACACCATTCCCAGCCAGCCGCGCATCTTCAAGGAAAACGTGTTCCCGACCGTGCGCATGGCGGCCTGGGCCTACGGCACCGAGGAAACGAGCTACCCGGTGGCCTCAAAGCTCGCCAAGCACCTCATCGAGGACCTGATGGAGCAGGGCATCGACGTCGCGTACGGCAAGTACGTCAAGGAAGGCATGGGCATGGGCCACGCTTTCGCCTTCATGTACGGGCGCATCTTCAACGGGGCCGTGCTGCCGATCGTGCCGGTGCTGGTCAACACCTATTTCCCGCCCAACCAGCCCTCGCCGAAGCGCTGCTACCAGTACGGCCAGGCGCTGCGCCGCGCGATCGAGAGCTGGAACGAGGATGCGCGCGTCGCGGTCATCGGTTCGGGCGGTCTGAGCCACTTCGTGGTCGACGAGGCTCTCGACCGCAGGATCCTCGCCGCCTTCGAGAAGCGCGACACGAAAGCCCTGTTCGGCTTGCCGCTGCCGCTGCTGAACTCTGGTAATTCCGAGGCCAGGAACTGGATCGTCGCGGCGGGCACCGCGGAGCACCTGCAGTTCGAGTTGATCGACTACGTCGCGGCCTATCGCTCGCCGGCGGGCACCGGCGGCGGGTGGTCGTTCGGCCGGTGGCGCTGAAGGGGAGTGGGACGCTTCCACCTCTATCCTTTGCCGCGCGGCTGAGTACAATGCTCGCGCGGCGTTAAGGCCGCATCCTCTGGAGGAGGGGAGTCATGCGCACCATGCTCGTCAAGCTCGCCGGCGTCACTGCGGCGCTGTTCGCGGCCGGCTCGATCCACGCCCAGCAGACCGTCAAGATCGGTCTGATCCTGCCCTATTCGGGCCAGTTCGCCGACACGGCGACGCAGCTCGAGAACTCGATCAAGCTGTACCTCAAGCAGCACGGCGACACGGTCGCCGGCAAGAAGATCGAGTTCGTCCGCAAGGACACGGGCGGCATCGCGCCCCCGGTGGCCAAGCGCCTCGCGCAGGAGCTGGTAGTGCGCGACAAGGTCGACATCCTCGCCGGGCTGATCCTCACGCCGAATGCGCTGGCGGTCGCCGACATCTCCACCGAGGCGAAGAAATTCACGGTGATCTTCGCCGCCACCTCGATCATCACCACCAAGTCGCCGTACATGACGCGCACCTCGGTCACCATTCCGCAGCTGCAAGAGAGCCTCGGCAAGTGGGCGGCGACGACGGGCAAGCTGAAGAAGGTCTACACGATGGTGACCGACTACGGTCCCGGCCACGACGCGGAAGGCGCGTTCCACCGCGGCTTCAAGGAGGCGGGCGGCGAGATCATCGGCTCGGTGCGCATGCCGATCGCCAACCCGGATTTCTCGGCGTTCGTGCAGCGGGCGAAGGACCTCAACCCGGAAGCGATGCTGGTCTGGACCCCGGGCGGCACGCAGCCGGCCGCGGTCGGCAAGGCGCTGTTCGAGCGCGGCATCCAGGCGAAGCAGCTGCTCGGGCAGGAGGTGCTCACCGACGACAACGCGCTCAGGAGCATGGGCGATGCGGCGCTCGGCATCGTCACGGTCGCGAACTACGACTACAACCTGAACAGCCCGATGAACCGGGCGTACGTGAAGGCCTACAACGAAGCATACGGCGGCCGCAACCCGGACCTGTTCTCGATCGCCGGCTGGGACCAGATCCACCTGATCTTCGAAGTGCTGAAGAAGACCGGCGGCAAGACCGACGGCGATTCGCTGATCGCGGCGGCCAAGGGCATGAAGTGGCAGAGCCCGCGCGGCCCGATGGTGATCGACCCGGAGACGCGCGACGTGATCCAGACGGTGTACTTGCGCCGGGTCGAAAAAGTCGGCGGCAAGCTCGTCAACGTGGAGTTCGACAAGATCGAGAACGTGAAGGACCCGGTCAAGGCCAGGATGAAATAAGGAGGAGTCCATGAGCAAGCTTTTCATTGCAGCCAGCAGCCTCGCCGCGGCGCTTGCCGCCGCCGCGCCCGCATATTCGCAGGGCACGATCAAGATCGGGCTGATCATGTCCTATTCCGGGCAGTTCGCCGATCCCGCCGCGCAGATGGACAACGCCGTAAAGCTCTACGTCAAGCAGCACGGCGACACGGTGGCCGGCAAGAAGCTCGAGTTCATCCGCAAGGACACCGGCGGCATCGCGCCGCCGCTCGCCAAGCGGCTTGCCCAGGAACTGGTGGTGCGCGACAAGGTCGACATCATCGCCGGCCTGGTGCTCACGCCCAACGCCCTCGCGGTGGGCGATGTATCGGCCGAGGCGAAGAAGTTCACGGTGATCATGAACGCCGCGACCGCGATCATCACCACCAAGTCGCCCTACATGGCACGCACCTCGACCACGCTGCCGCAGTTGAACGAGACCTTCGGCACCTGGGCGGCGAAGAAAGCCGGCGTCAAGAAGGTCTACACGATGGTGTCGGACTACGGTCCCGGCCACGACGCGGAAGGCGCGTTCCAGCGCGGCTTCAAGGAGGCGGGCGGCGAGATCGTCGGCTCGGTGCGCATGCCGGTCGCCAACCCGGATTTCTCGGCGTTCGTGCAGCGCGCCAAGGACATCAACCCCGAGGCGATCTACGTGTTCATTCCCGGCGGCACGCAGCCGTCGGCGCTCGGCCGGGCGCTCGCCGAGCGCGGCGTCGATACGGCGAAGACCAAGATCTTCGGCATGGGTGAGCTGACCGAGGACGAGGCGCGCAAGACCATGGGCGATGCGTCGCTCGGCATCGTCACGGTCTACCACTACGACCACAACCATCAGTCGGCGATGAACCGCGAGTTCGTCAAGGCCTACAACGCCGAGTACAACCGCAACCCCAACATCTACGCGGTAGGCGGCTGGGACGGCATGCATCTCATCTACGAGACGCTGAAGAAGACCAAGGGCAATACCGACGGCGACGCGCTGATCGCGGCGGCCAAGGGCATGAAGTGGGAAAGCCCGCGCGGCCCGATCTCGATCGACCCGGAGACGCGCGACATCGTGCAGACGGTCTACATCCGGCGCGTCGAGAAGGTCGGAGGGCAGCTTCTGAACGTGGAGTTCGACAAGGTCGAGAACGTCAAGGATCCGTTCAAGGCCAGGATGAAGAAATAGGTTAAGAGCGGCGCACGAGGCGCGCCGCCTTAACTGCGCGCGATGGAGCGGACGCAAGCGCCGCTCATCGCGCGCGATGTGCAATCTGCATAGAGAGAATCAAGCCGAATGCTGACCTCGCTGGGCGGCGTGCTGTTCGACGGCTTCGCCTACGGCATGCTGCTGTTCCTGCTGTCGGTCGGGCTGTCGGTGACGCTCGGGATGATGAACTTCATCAACCTGGCGCACGGCAGCTTCGGCATGCTCGGCGGCTACGTCACGGTCACCCTGATGGACCGGCTCGGATGGCCGTTCCTCGCCACGCTGCCGGCGGCGTTCGTCGCCGCCGCCGCGCTGAGCGTGGTGCTGGAACGGTTGCTCTTCAGGCACTCCTACCGGGCGGGCGAGCTCGACCAGGTCCTGCTGACGATCGGCGTCGTTTTCATGTCGGTGGCCTCGGCCGCGTACATCTGGGGAACCGTGCAGCAGCCGGTGCAGCTTCCGGATTACTTCACGGGCTCGTTCACGTTCCTCGGCGTCAACTTCGCCTATTACCGGCTGTTCCTCATCGGCACGGCGCTCGTCGTCACGCTGCTCCTCGTCGCCGGGCTGGAGTGGACGCGCTTCGGTGCGCAGGTCCGGGCGGCGGTCGACAACCAGCGCATGGCGCGCGGCCTGGGCATCAACGTCAACCTTGCCTTTGCCATCACCTTCGCGCTGGGAAGCGGGCTCGCCGGACTCGGCGGCTCGCTGGCGATCGCCATGGTCGGCCTCGACCCCGATTTCGCCTTCGCCTACCTCGTCTACGTGCTGATCGTGGTGTCGGTCGGGGGGCTCGCCTCGATCGGCGGCTCGTTCGCCGCCGCCACGGTGCTCGGCATCAGCGACATCGCCGGCAAGTACTACTTCCCGGCGCTCGGCTCGTTCCTGATCTACCTGGTCATGGTCGGGGTGCTGATGTGGCGGCCGGCGGGCCTGTTCGGGAAGCGCTGAATGGCGAGCGCCGCCGCGCCGCACGCCTACCTGCAGCAGCAGGCGCGCTGGCACTGGGTCGAAATCGTCTTCTGGCTCTCGACGCTGCTGCCGTTCGTGCTGTTTCCGCAGTACCTGCAGCTCGCCAGCCAGATCGCGATCACGGCGCTGTTCGCGCTGTCGCTCGACCTCATCCTCGGCTACGCCGGGGTCGTGTCGCTCGGCCACGCGGCGTTCTTCGGCCTGGGCGCCTATACCGCCGGAATCCTCTCCAAGTTCTACTGGGGCGAGCCGCTCTCGCTGCTGGTGGCCGGGGCGCTGGTGGCAGGCCTCGTCGGCTACGCGACGAGCTGGATCATCGCCTATTTCCGGCACCTGGCGCTGATCATGATCACCCTCGGCCTGGGCCTGCTGCTGTACGAGGCGGCCAATAGCGCGTCCTGGCTCACCGGGGGAGCGGACGGGCTGCAGGGCGTACGCATCCGGCCGCTGCTGGATTATTTCAATTTCGACCTCTACGGCCGCACCGCCTACACGTATTCGCTGATCGTCCTGTTCCTCGCGTTCCTGGTGACGCGGCGGATCATCCATTCGCCCTTCGGTCTTTCGCTGCGCGGCATACGCGAAAATCCAGTGCGCATGCCGGCGATCGGTGCGCCGAGCCGCGCGCACATCCGCAAGATCTACACCATCGCCGCGGTGATGGCCGGGATCGCCGGCGCCCTGATCGCCGAGACGACCGAGACGGTTTCGCTCGAGACGCTTTCCTTCCAGCGCTCCGCGGACGTGCTGGTGATCCTGATCCTGGGCGGGGCCGGACGCCTGTACGGCGGCATCGTGGGCGCGATCATCTACATGGTGGCGCGCGACCAGTTCTCGGGCGTGAACCCGCAGTTCTGGTATTTCTGGATCGGCCTGCTGCTGGTCGCCGTCGTGATGTTCCTGCCCAACGGCATCCTCGGAGGGCTCGCCAGGTTCACCGAATCGTGGCGACGCAGATCGCGGTGACGGGCGCCGTTCTCGCCGCGCGCGGGCTCGACAAGAGCTTCGGTTCGCTCGTGGTCGCGAGCGGCATCGACTTCGAGCTGCCGCAGGGCGCACGCTACGCGCTGATCGGGCCGAACGGGGCCGGCAAGACCACGCTCATCAACCTGATGACCGGGATGCTGCGCCCCGACCGCGGCCAGATCTTCCTCGGCGGCGAGGCGGTCACCGCGCTCGGGCCCGCCGCGAGGGTGAAGCGCGGGCTGGTACGCACCTTCCAGATCAATGCGCTTTTCCCGCACCTGAGCGCGCTCGAGGCGGTGGCCCTGGCGGTCTGCGAAAGGCAGGGCCACGGCGGGATCTGGTGGCGGCGGCTGCCTGACTATCGCGCGGCGGTGGAGGAGGCCCACGCGATTCTCGCCTCGCTGCACCTTGCCGACGATTGCTACCGGCTGACGCACGAGCTTGCCTACGGCCAGCAGCGGCTGCTCGAGATCGCGCTCGCGCTTGCCACCAAGCCGAAGGTGCTGCTGCTCGACGAGCCGGCGGCCGGCGTTCCGCGCGACGAGAGCGGGGCGCTGTTCGGCGTGATTTCTGGCCTGTCGCGGGACATCACGGTGCTGTTCATCGAGCACGACATGGACGTCGTGTTCCGCTTCGCCAGCCGCATCCTGGTGATGGTCGGCGGCCGCATCCTGGTCGAGGGCTCGCCGGACCAGATCTCGGCCGATCCGCGCGTGCGCGAGGTCTACCTCGGCCAGAAGCGCCATGGCTGACACCCTGCTCGAGTTGAAGGGGGTGCGCGCCGGCTATGGCGACGCGGTGGTGCTGGACGATGTCTCGCTCGAGGTGCCCGCGGGAGAGAGCGTGGCGGTGCTCGGGCGCAACGGCGTGGGCAAGAGCACGCTGCTGCTGACCATCATGGGCTTCACAGAGCTGCGCCGCGGCTCGATTCTGTGGCAAGGCGAGGACATCACGTACCTTGCGCCGCATCTCCGGGCACGGCGCGGGCTCGGCTGGGTGGCGCAGGAGCGCGAGATCTTCCCTTCGCTATCGGTCGAGGAGAACCTGACCGTCACCGCGCGGCCGGGCCGCTGGAGCGTCAAGGCGGCGTTCGAGCTGTTCCCCCGGCTCGCCGAGCGCCGCCTGGCGAGGGGCAACCAGCTCTCGGGCGGCGAGCAGCAGATGCTGGCGATCGCGCGCGCCCTGACGACCAACCCGCGGCTGCTGCTGCTCGACGAGCCGCTCGAGGGCCTGGCGCCGATCATCGTCGAGGAGCTGGCGCGTGTGATCCGGCGCATGACGGCGGACGAGGGCACGACGGTCGTCCTGGTGGAGCAGCACGCCGAGATCGCGCTCGGGCTGACCGAGCACGCGGTGGTGCTCGAGCGCGGATCGATCGTGCACCGCGCGCGCTCGCGCGAGCTGCTGGCGAATGCAGCGCTGCTCGACCGCTACATCGGGCTCAAGCTCCCCGAGGCGGCCGGCGCCTGAATCGTCACCTCGCCGCGCCGATGGCGGCGAGCGCCTCGATCCACTCCGGCGATTCATTGAGGCAGGGCACGAGGTGCAATTCCCTGCCGCCGGCGGCGAGAAAGGCGCGGCGGGCGGCGATGCCGATTTCCTCGAGCGTCTCGAGGCAGTCCGACACGAAGCCCGGGCAGACCACGTCCACGCGCGACACGCCCCGCCGCGCCAGATCGACCAGCGAGGGTTCGGTGTAGGGCTTGAGCCATTCGGCGAGACCGAAGCGCGACTGGAACGTTGCCAGCCATTCGTTCGGCCCCAGTCCGAGCGCCTCGGCGAGCAGGCGCGCGGTGGCCCGGCACTGGCTGGCGTAGGGATCGCCGCGCTCGACGGCGCGCCGCGGCAGGCCGTGGAAGCTCATCACGAGAATCCTCGCCCGGCCGTGCGCGTCCCAGTGGCGGCGCACGTTGCAGGCGAGCGCGGCGATGTACGCGGGATGATCGTGGAAGTTTTCGACCAGCGGATTCGAAGGGCCGACGATGTCGCGCACGCTTTCGGTCGCGCTGCGCGAGTACTGGGGGTAGAGCGGAACGACGAGGACCCGCGAGCAGCCCCTGAGCCGTTGCAGCGCGGAGGCGATCGAAGGCTCGCCGTAGCGCATCGCGAACTCGACCCGCTCCGGCACATGCCCGGCGAGCAGCTTCGCCTGGCGCGCTGTGTGCACGAGGAGAGGCGAGCCTTCGGCGCTCCAGATCGCCGCGTACTTCGCCGCCGAGCGCGCCGGGCGGACGTTCAGGACGAGCCCGTGCAGGATCGGCAGCCACAGCAGGCGCGGCAGCTCGACCACGCGCGGGTCGGCGAGGAACTCGGCGAGGAAGTCCCGGACCGCCGCCGCCGTCGGGGCGGCCGGAGTACCGAGGTTGACGAGAAGGATCCCGTTCAGTGTTGCGACAGCGCGCTGGAGAGGAGC
>MERQ01000030.1 GCA_001770655.1 Betaproteobacteria bacterium RIFCSPLOWO2_12_FULL_68_20 | reverse complement strand
GGCCTACTCGTCGCGCGTCACCTTCATGGCCGGCCATGCCGTGTCCCGCGCCGGCGCAATGGTGCTGGAGAAAATGAAGCCGAACGCGGCAACCATGCTCGGTTGCGCCGAGTCCGAGGTCCAGGCGCGCGACGGGAAAATGTTCGTGCGCGGCGATGCTTCGCGCAGCGTTCTCTGGGCGGAAGTGGCGCGCAAGTGTTTCAACGACGACGGTCCGCTGGTCGGCACCGGCTGGTACAAACCTCCCGAGGGGCTCGGCGGCGACTACAAGGGCGCCACCGTCGGAACCAGCCCGGCCTACTCGTTCGGCAGCTCGGTGTGCGAGCTGAACGTCGATCTGGAGACCGGCAAGGTCAGGATCGAGCGATTCACCGACTACCACGACTGCGGCACACCCATCAATCCGCGGGGCGTCCACGGCCAGGTCGAGGGCGCCATCGTCATGGGGGCGGGCGAAACCGTCATGGAAGGCGTGAGGTTCGGCGAAGACGGCCAGCTCCTCAATCCGAACCTGAAGGGCTACCTGATCATGACGATCAAGGACGCCCCGGAGATCTTCAGCGGCATCGTCGACTCCTACGAGCCGCGGGGCCCCTTCGGCGCCAAGGAGATCGGCGAAGGCAGCACGCTGCCCGTGCTCGGCGCGGTCGCCCACGCCATCGCCAACGCCACGGGCGTGTGGATCAAGGATCTGCCCATCACGCCGGAAAAGATCGTCAACGCGCTGAAGCGGAAGAAAGCGGCTGACGCGGTGCGGCGCGAGCGCGTGGCCGAGCCGATCGCTGCCAAATAGGCGTCGCGGGCCGCCTCAGCCGGCAGGCTTTACGGCGCGGTGGAAGCCGAGCATCCCGGCGAACACGGTCTGCGCCGTCACGTCGCGGTAGCCGAGGTCCTCGAGCACGTCCGAAAGCTCCTCGGTCGAGTAGAACATCTGCAGCGCATCGATGAAGTACTCCCTGCAGTTGAGCGCAGGCGGGCCGCTGCGGAACAGCAACGCGGTGAACCCCAGGCACAGGCGCAGGTACCCGTAGTAAAGGCGCTCCACCACGGGGTTGGCCGGCCGCAGCATGTCGCAATGGTAGAAGCGCCCGCCGGGCTTGAGCACGCGGCGGATCTCGGCGAAGACGCGCCTGATCCGCAGGTGCCGCGACGCGAACTGCAGCGTGACGGCGTCGAAATGGCGGTCCGGAAACGGCAGCGTGTGCACGTCGCCGCTCAGGCTGCGGATGCGCAGGCCCTTGGCGCGCGCGTTGCGCCGCCCGACCTCCTGCATCGCGGCGCTGCGGTCGATCGCGTGCACCTCGAGCGCGGGCTCGCGCTCGAGCAGCGCGATGCCGATCGCGTTGGTCCCGGCGCACACGTCGAGCACCCGCTCGCCGGGCCGCACGTCCACGGTGGCGATGAACCGCCCGACGAACCATCGCAGCAGCCCCAGGCTGGCGACGCAATTCGCCCGGTCGTAGTAGGGCGCGACGTGCGCGAAGACGTCGTTCAGTTCCTCGGTCCATACGCTGTTGAACCGCTCCTCCCGGGCGATTTCCCGCGTTGCGACCGGCGGTGGAGTCACGGAATGTCCGTCGCTCGGTTCAGATCCGGCTCAGGTAAAGCGCCGCGGCCGCGGTCCCGGCAAGCGCCGCGGAGTAGAGCAGGGTGGCGACGAGCGTGTCGGCGCGCACGCCCAGGTCGTAGCACGTGATGCGCAGGCGGTGCGCTGCGCTCCAGAGCGTGAGAAACACAGTGCCGGCCAGCGCCAGCTTGGCAAGCCAGGAGCCGGCAAACGCGTGCAGCCTTTCGTACGCGAGCAGGTCAGGCGTGTACCCCAGCGCGGCGAGCAGAGTGAGCACCATGAGCGCAGGGGTGAGAAACGCGGTCAGCGTGCCGCCCGCCGCGAACGGTCCCCAGACGATCGGCTTGCTCGATTGCGCCATGCTCAGAACGCTCCCGCGAGAATCAGGACCGCGAGCGACAGGGCCGCCCAGACCGCGTAGTGCGCTCCCGAAATGATGCCGTCCGGCAGGAACTCCCCGCCCACCTGAACCGGCAAAGCCTTCGGCGTCAGCTTGAACCAGGTGACGCTGTGATAGAGCGCGAAGCCGAGCGCGAGGACGTGGAACGCGATGCTGGCCGGGCTCTGCAGGACCTCGAGAAACGAGCGCCACGCTGCCGGGCCCTCCGAGAGCCGCTTCAGGCCCCAGACCATCAGCAGCCCGTAGCCGCCGATGAAAAGGCAGGAGAATTCCCGCGCCATGTAGCGCAGGTAGCGCGGGTGCCGGAAGACCCAGCGCATCGTCTCCTCGCGCAGGTACGGCTTGCGGCTCATTTCTTCAGCCATGGCATCAGGTGCGCCAGGTACCAGTCGACGGTGCTCTTGATCTTGACCTGCTGCAGCGCGGCCGCCGGGTCGACGTGCTCCGGACAGACCTCGGAGCAGGCGCCGGTGAACGAGCACTCCCACACGCCCTCGGCAGCCGCGATCTCCTCCTGGCGCGCGGCGCGCCCGCCGTCGCGCGAATCCTGGTTGTAGCGGTGCGCGAGCGAGATCGCCGCGGGCCCGATGAACTTCGGGATCAGGCCGTACTCGGGGCACGCCGCGTAGCACAGCATGCAGTTCATGCACAGGGTGAACTGCTTGTAGCGCTTGAGCTCGGCCGGCGTCTGCCGGTACTCTCCCTGCTCGAGCGCTCTCGCCTGCGCCGGGATGAGATACGGCTTCACGCGCTTGAGCTTCGCCATGAAGTCGTCGATCACCGTCACCAGGTCGCGCTCGATCGGGAAATGCGCGAGCGGCTCGACCCGGATCACGCCCTGGTAGTCGCGCAGGAACGACTTGCAGGCGAGCCTGGGCTCGCCGTTGATCATCATCCCGCAGCTGCCGCAGACCGCCATGTGGCAGGACCAGCGGTACGACAGCGTCGGGTCGAGCGTTTCCTTGACGTGGTTCAGCGCGTCGAGCACCACCCATTCCTCCCGGCAGTCGACCGAATAGCGCTGGAAACGCGGCGCGGCGTCCGTCTCCGGGTGGTAGCGCAGCACCTCGAGCTCGACGCGGCGCTCGCTCATGCGTGAGCCCCGGAATAGTCGCGCACGCCGGGCTGCGAGCTGGTGATCGACACCGGGGCATAGTCGATGCGCGGTGCGCCTGCACCGCCGTACCAGGCGAGCGAATGCTTGAGGAACTTCGCGTCGTCGCGCGCGGCGAAGTCGAGCCGCTGGTGCGCGCCGCGCGATTCGCGCCGCTCGAGCGCGCTCGCGACGACCGCTTCGGCGCAGTCGAGCATCGAGCCGAGCTCGAGCGCCTGCAGCAGGTCGGTGTTGTAGACGTTGGTCCTGTCGTGCAGCTCGATGCGCGCGTAGCGCCGGCGCAGATCGGCGAGCTTGCCGCAAGCCTCGGCGAGGCCCTCGCCGTTGCGGTAGATGCCCGCGTGCTGCTCCATCGCCTGCATCATTTCCTTGCGCAGTCCCGCCACGGTTTCGCCGCCGCCGCTCCTTTGCATCAGCTCGCGGATGCGCGCCTGCGCCGCGGCCGCGCCGCCGGCAAGGGCCGCGTCGCTCGCGGGAGGCGCCCCCGATTGCAGGTGCTCGATCGCGCTCAGCGCCGCGCGGCGCCCGAACACCAGCAGCTCGGTGAGCGAATTCGAGCCGAGCCGGTTCGCGCCGTTGATGCTCCCGCACGCGCACTCGCCCGCCGCGTACAGCCCCGGCAACGGGGTCGCCGCCCTGATGTCGGTGTGGATGCCGCCCATCATGTAGTGCACCACCGGGCGCACCGGCACCGGGTCGGTCACCGGATCCACGCTCATGTAGCTGATCGACATGTCCCGCACCAGGGGCAGCCGCTCGTCGATTTTCTTCTCCCCCAGGTGACGCATGTCCAGGAGCATCGCGTCCCCCCACTGCGTGGGCACCGCGTTGCCCTTTTTCTGCTCGTGCCAGAACGCCTGGCTGATGCGGTCGCGCGGGCCGAGCTCCATCGTCTTGAAGACCGGCTTGCCGAGGGGCGTCTCAGGCCCCATGCCGTAATCCTGCAGAAACCGGCGGCCGTTCTTGTTCAGCAGCACGCCGCCTTCGCCGCGGCAGGCTTCGGTGAGCAGCGTTCCGGTGCTGGGCAGCCCGGTCGGGTGGTACTGCACGAACTCCATGTCCTTCAGCGGCACGCCTGCGCGGTAGGCGAGCGCCATGCCGTCGCCCGTCTTCACCGCGCCGTTGGTGGTGAACGGGAACATGCGTCCCGCGCCGCCGCCGGCGACGATCACCGCGCGCGCGTCGAACCGCACCAGCCGGCCGCTGCGCATCTCGATCGCGACCAGCCCGGCGCAGCGGCCCTCGTCGAGCAGCAGCTCGGTCGCGTAGAACTCGTCGAAGCGCTCGATCGACGGGTGCTTGAGCGAGGTCTGGAACAGCGTGTGCAGGATGTGAAAGCCCGACTTGTCGGCGGCGAACCAGGTGCGCTGCTTCTGCATGCCGCCGAAGGAGCGCACCGCGACCGAGCCGTCGGGCTCGCGGTTCCACGGGCAGCCCCAGTGCTCGAGCTGGACGAGCTCCCTGGGCGCCTCGCGGATGAAGTACTCGACCACGTCCTGGTCCGAGAGCCAGTCGCCGCCGGCGACCGTATCGTGGAAGTGGTGCTCCAGGCTGTCGTCGGGCTTGATGACGCCCGCCGCCCCGCCCTCGGCGGCGCAGGTGTGGCTGCGCATCGGGTAGACCTTGGAGATGAGGGCGATCCTGAGCTTCGGATCGGCCTCGGCGAGCGCAATGGCGGCCCGCAACCCGGCGCCGCCGGCGCCCAGGATCGCCACATCCGTATGGACCGTTTCCATGCCGGCGCCAAATATGCATCGCGCGGGCCCGGCCGGATTTGCGGCAGATCAAATGCCGCGGCTTTCCCTCGATGGCCCGCGGCTCGATGCGCGCAAGCGCAGGAGGCGGGGATGCGGGGATTGATCTGGGTCAAGCCCGGGCGGTCGATCGGCGTCAAGCTGTTGTCGCACCATGGCGGATGAAATCCAGGAAGGCATGCCGTGAAAGCCTCGAAGCTGACCGCCCACAAGACGCTTTATTGGCTGGTGGCCGTCACCGTGATCGCGATCGGTTTCGGCGTTTACCGTTCCCAGGAGAAGGCCGCGCAGCCGCAGGTGCCGCGCCAGGAACAGCCCGCCCAGGCCGGCGCCCTTGTCTCTCTCAGGCCGTCTTTTGATTTCGGAACGGTTTCGATGGCGGCAGGCAACGTGTCGTATCGCTACCTGATCAAGAACAACGGCGCGGCGCCGCTTTCGATCAACCGCATCTACACCTCCTGCATGTGCACGAACGCGACGCTGATCACGGCGAGCGGCCGTACAGGGCCGTTCGGCATGCCGGGTCACGGGCTGGCCCCCGCGGTGAGCTCGCCGCTCGCGCCCGGGGAGGTCGCCAGCCTGGAAGTCGTATTCGACCCGGCCGCCCACGGCCCCACCGGTGTCGGCCGCGTCGAGAGAACCGTCACGCTGCAGAGCAGGGACGCGCAGCCGCTCGAGCTTCGCTTCGTCGCCATGGTCACGCCATAGGCGGGCATGAACGCGAAGATCGCAGCGCTGGTCGGCATCGGCGTGCTGTTCGTCGGTTCGGTCGCGTTTTTCAGGTCCGGAAGCTCCGGCACCGCGGCTCTCTGGGACCTGTCCAACGAGGGCGCCTGGCTCCTCCCGCTGGTCGGCGCTTCGGCCCTCGTCGACAGCGTCAACCCATGCGCGTTCTCGATCCTGCTGCTCACGATCGCGTTTCTCTTCAGCCTCGGCAAGCTGCGCTCGAGTGTGCTCGAGATCGGGGCCGCCTACATCCTGGGCATCTTCCTCATCTACGCCCTGATCGGCCTCGGCCTGCTGCAGACCCTGCACCTCTTCGACACGCCGCATTTCATGGCGAAGCTGGGCGCGTCCCTGCTCGTCGCGCTCGGGCTGTTGAGCCTCACCAACCATTTCGTGCCGGCATTCCCGGTGAAGCTGGGGATCCCTCAGGCGGCCCACGGCAGGATGGCGGCGCTGATGGAAAAAGCATCGCTCCCGTCCGCCTTCGTGCTGGGCGGACTGGTGGGCGTGTGCGAGTTTCCCTGCACCGGCGGCCCCTACCTGATGGTGATCGGGCTGCTGTACGACCGTGCCACGTATGCGGCCGGGCTCGGCTACCTCCTGCTCTACAACGTGATTTTCATCCTGCCCCTCGCGATCATCCTGCTCATCGCAGCCGACAAGGCGCTTCTGCAAAAGCTCGAGGCATGGAAAATGCGCAACACCGGCGCCATGCGGCTGTGGGGCGGCCAGGCCATGATCGTGCTCGGTCTGCTGATCTTCGCGCTGTGATTCCCGTGACGGACAGGACCGCCGCAGCGATCTTTCGCCGCCCTCGTCTCTGGCCGCTCGCGGCGTTCGCGGTGATCGCCGTGTTCCTCGGCGTCGGCCTGACGCTCAATCCGCGCGAGATTCCTTCGCCGCTGCTCGAACGGCCGGTGCCGCAATTCCAGCTCGCGCCGGTCAAGGGGCGCGCGCTCGGGCTCTCGAGCGACGACCTGCGCGGCGAGGTTTCGATCGTGAACGTGTTCGCGTCGTGGTGCACGGCATGCCGCGACGAGCACCCGCTGTGGATGGCGCTCGCGCGGAGCCGCGTGGTGCCGGTTCACGGTCTCAACTACAAGGACAAGCCCGACGACGCGGCGCGCTGGCTCGACGAGCTGGGCGATCCGTACACGCGCACCGGCGCCGACCTCGACGGCCGGGTCGGGATCGACTGGGGCGTGTACGGCGTTCCGGAGACCTTCGTCATCGACAAGCGCGGCGTCATCCGCCACAAGGTGATCGGCGCGATCACTCCGAAGATCGTCGAAAAGCGGCTGCTGCCGCTGGTGCGCCAGCTGCAGGCGGAGTGAGGCCGCGCGCATGACGGATACCGCGGCGATCGGCGCGCTGGCGGCATTCGCGGCGGGAATCGTTTCGTTTCTCTCGCCCTGCGTGCTGCCGATCGTGCCGGGGTACGTCTCCTATCTCGCCGGCGGCAGGCTCGAGCGCAGGCGGCATCTGCACGCGGCGGAACGCCTCGCGGCGCTCGGCATGAGCGCATTGTTCGTCGCCGGATTCTCGGCAGTGTTCATCGCCTTCGGCGCCAGCGCCAGCGCGC
>MERQ01000029.1 GCA_001770655.1 Betaproteobacteria bacterium RIFCSPLOWO2_12_FULL_68_20 | reverse complement strand
GGCGGGCGCGCACGTGCTGCTCGGCGACATCAACGCCGAGGGCGGCGAGGCTGCGGCGGCCGCGATCCGCGCGCGCGGCAAGGGCGCGGACTTCTGGCGGCTGGACGTCACCGACGCCGCCTCGATCGGGTCGTTCCGGACGAGCGCCTACGCCAAGCGCGGCCAGGTGGACATCGTCGCCAACGTCGCCGGCTGGGGCAAGACCGAGCCGTTCGTGCAGAACACGCCCGAGCTGTGGAAGAAGCTCGTCGACCTCAACCTGATGGGCCCGATCGCGATGACGCACGCCTTCCTCGACAAGATGATCGAGCGCCAGTCGGGGAAGATCGTCAACGTCTCGAGCGACGCCGGGCGCGTAGGCAGCCTGGGCGAGACGGTGTACGCGGCCACCAAGGGCGGCGTCATCGCATTCACCAAGTCGCTCGCGCGCGAGACGGCGCGCTACAACATCAACGTGAACTGCGTATGCCCGGGCCCGACCGACACCCCGCTGATGGCCGCGGTGCCGGACAAGATCAAGGACGCGTTCGCGCGCGTCACCCCGATGCGGCGCCTCGCCAAGCCTTCCGAGATCGCCGACGCCATCCTGTACTTCTCCAGCAGCCGCTCCGACTTCGTCACCGGCCAGGTGCTGTCGGTGAGCGGTGGCCTCACAATGGCCGGATAATCCAAGCCTCCCAGAAAGCGAGAGATCAGCATGTACAAGCTTAAAGCCGCCGAATGGCGGCCCGAGCACTTCAAGTGGAAGGTGAAGGACCGCGTCGCGACCGTGACGCTCGACCGCCCGGAGCGCAAGAACCCGCTCACCTTCGAGAGCTACGCCGAGCTGCGCGACACCTTCCACAAGCTGCAGTACGCCGAGGACGTGCGCGCGGTGGTGATCGCCGGCGAGGGCGGCAACTTCTGCTCCGGCGGCGACGTGCACGAGATCATCGGGCCGCTCACCGAGATGGACACCACCGGCCTGATGACCTTCACGCGCATGACCGGGAGCCTGGTCAGGGAGATGCGCACCTGCCCGCAGCCGCTCATCGCCGCGGTGGACGGGGTGAGCGCCGGCGCGGGCGCGATCCTGCCGATGGCCTGCGACCTGCGCTACGGCACGCCGCAGGCGAAGACCGCGTTCCTGTTCGTGCGCGTCGGGCTGGCGGGCTGCGACATGGGCGCCTGCGCGATCCTGCCGCGCATCATCGGGCAGGGGCGCGCGTCCGAGCTGTTCTACACCGGGCGCTCGATGAGCGCCGAGGAAGGGCTCGCCTGGGGCTGGTTCAACGAGATCGTGCCGAAGGAGAACCTCCTGCAGCGCGCGCACGAGGTGGCGCACGCGCTCGCCGACGGCCCGGCGTTCGCGCACTCGATGACCAAGAAGTGCCTGCACCAGGAATGGAACCTGTCGATCGAGCAGGCGCTGGAGACCGAGGCCGAGGCGCAGGCGATCTGCATGCAGACGCGCGACTTCGACCGCGCCTACCAGGCGTTCGTCAGGAAGGAGCGCCCGAAGTTCGAAGGCGACTGAGCCCCGCGATGTCGGACAAGAGCTTCCTCGACTGGCCGTTCTTCGAGGAGCACCACCGGCGGCACGCGGCAGAGCTGGAAGCATTTGCCTCGCGCATCGCGGTGCCGGAGCATCACGACGACGCGTCGCTCGACGCGGCGTGCCGCACGCTGGTGCGGGCCCTCGGCGAAGCCGGTCTGCTTTCCCAATGCTGCGTGCCCGAGCCGGGCGGCCGCTTCGACGTGCGCGGCCTCGCGCTCTCGCGCGACGCGTTCGCGCGCCGCGACGGATTGCTCGATTTCGCGTTCGCCATGCAGGGCCTGGGCAGCGGGCCGATCTCGCTGTTCGGCAGCGCGGAGCAGCGCAAGCGCTACCTTCCGCCTGTGGTGCGCGGCGAGAAGATTCCCGCGTTCGCGCTCTCCGAGCCACAGGCCGGGAGCGACGTTGGCGCGATCGCGACGCGCGCACGCCGCGACGGCTCCGGCTGGGTGATCGACGGCACCAAGACCTGGATCTCCAACGCGGGAATCGCCGATCATTACGTCGTGTTCGCGCGCACCGAAGAAGGCGCACGCGGCGCGAAGGGGCTCTCGGCCTTCGTCGTCGAGGCCGGAACCCCCGGCTTCGAGGTCACGGCCAGGATCCCGGTGATCGCGCCTCACCCCCTCGGCACGATCTCGTTCCAGGGCTGCCGCGTTCCCGAGAGCGCGCTCCTCGGCGCGCCGGGCGAGGGATTCAAAATCGCGATGGCGACGCTCGACGTGTTCCGCACCACGGTCGGCGCGGCCGCGCTCGGACTGGCGCGCCGCGCGCTGGACGAGGCGCTCGCGCGCGTGCGCAGCCGCGAGGTGTTCGGAAAGCCGCTCGCGGAATACCAGCTCACGCAGGCGAGGATCGCCGACATGGCGGTGGCGGTGGACGCTGCGGCGCTGCTCGTGTACCGCGCCGCCTGGCGCAAAGACGCGAGCGACGCGCGCATCACGCGCGAGGCGGCGATGGCGAAGCTCTACGCCACCGAGGCGGCGCAGCAAGTGATCGACTCTGCGGTGCAGCTGTTCGGCGGCACGGGCGTTGTGTCGGGAACCCCGGTCGAGCGCCTGTACCGCGAGATTCGAGCGCTCAGGATCTACGAGGGCACAAGCGAGATTCAGAAGCTCGTGATCGCTCGCACGCTCGTCTGAGCGTCAGCCGAACCACTCCTGCGGCGGCCGGGAGAAGAACTCCGCCAGCGGGATGCCGGCCTCTCCGACGAGCAACACGGCCGCCTTCGGATAGCGCCGCCTGAATGCGGCGATGCCGCTCATTCTGCCTCCGCGTCCGCTTTTGACCTCGATGGCCCAGGTTCCCGCGCCACGGCTTACCACGAAGTCCACCTCCTCCACGCCGTCACGCCAGTAGGTCACGCTCCACTCGGGGCCGTGCAGATGGTTAAGCAGGTGCGCGCCGACCGCGTTCTCCACGAGCCTTCCCCACCAGGCGCCTTCCGCAAGCCCTTGCTCGAACGTCTTCGGCGTGACGGCGTTGACCAGGGCGTTGTTCCACAGGATGAGCTTCGGGCTGCTGCCGCGCTTGCGCACCTTGCCTCTCGAGTACAGCTCGAGGCCGCTCGCGAGAAACGCCGTCTCGAGCAGCCGCAGGTAGCCGGCGAGCGTGACGGTGTTCCCGGCGTCCTGAAGCTGGCCGAGCATCTTGGTATAGGAAAGGATCTGTGCCGGATGCTGCGCTGCAAGCGCGAAGAGCTGCCTGAGCAGCGCCGGCTTGGTCACCGCCTGCAACTGGAGCACATCGCGCGCGAGCACCGTCTCGATGAGCGAATCCGTCACATAGCGCTTCCACATCGGCTCCTCGCGGATGAATCCCGCGGCCCCGGGATAGCCGCCGAACCAGATCCAGCGCTCGAGGTCCCAGCCGAACGCCTGCCGGCACTCGGGCCAGGACCAGTGCGCGCAGCGATGGAGAAAAAAGCGGCCTGCGAGGCTTTCCGTCAGGCCGCGCTGCACGAGGAGCGCGGAGGAGCCGAGGAGTAGCGCCCGTACCTTGCCGCCGCGCCTCATCTCCTCGTCCCAGAGGCGCTTCACGACCTCGCTCCAGCCGCGTATCTTCTGAATCTCGTCGAGCACCAGCAGCACGCGCCGCTTCGCCGCCGTCGCGCGCATGCGCGCCAGCCGCCATTGCGTCTCGATCCACTCCGGCGGGTGCGGGATGGCCGCGTCCGCCGAGGCGGTCACGCAGGGCCAGCCGAGGCGCCTTTCGATCTGCGCCGCGGCGGTCGTCTTCCCGACCTGCCTGGGGCCGACCAGCACCTGGACGAGCGCACGCCCCCGCCGCTCGAACGCGGCGGCGAGTTCGTCCACCAGGGATCGCTCGAAGCCCACCGCGCGAATTCTAACATTTACTCAGTCACTGAGCAAACTTACTCAGTGACTGAGTATTTCCTGCCCCGGCTCGCGGCGCCGCGTCAGGCGTCCCGATAACCCTTCTCGATCAGCCGCCCCTTGTGCGCCGAGCGCTCGAGCGTGCCGGGGCGCACGAATTCCAGCTGCGCCGTGAAGCGCAGCCGGTCGCGGATGCGGGTGCCGATCTCGCGGCCGAGGTCTTCGAGCGCCCCCTCGCCGATGCCCGCCGCGTGCTCCAGCCGGATGTGCAGCGGCGCGGCGGCGCGCGGCGGCGGCTCGGCGAGCACGATGCGCATCTCGCCGGTCACGCGCGGCAAGAACTCGTTCACCAGGTTGCGCACCGCGGCCGGATAGACGTTGATGCCGCGCACGATCAGCATGTCGTCGATGCGGCCGAGGATCCTGCGGCGCTTGCCGGGCAGGCCGCAGGGGCAGGGCGCAAGATGGATCTGCATCAGGTCGTTGAGCAGGAACTTGACCGGGGGACCCGCGTCCCAGTCGAACGCCGTCAGCACCGCGGCGCCGATCGTGCCGTCCTTCACCTCGATCGGTTGCCTGGTCTGCGGGTCCACGAAGTCGTAGTGCACGCAGCAGTCCTCCGAAAGCAGGTGCATGCCCTGATACTCGGCGTGGTCGCAGGAGATCGAGGCGATGCCCCAGGGGCCGCCGGCGAAGTCGTACACCTTCGCGCCCCAGGCGCGCTCGATCTTGTCGCGCACCGCAGGCAGCCCGGCGCCGGGCTCGCCGGCGCAGAAGATGCGCCGGATGCCCAGCTCTCCCACCTCGATTCCCGCCGCGGGCGCGCGCTCGATGAGGTATTCCGCGTACGACGGCGTGCACAGCAGCGCGGAGGGGCGCGTGATGCGCGCGAACATGAGCAGGCGCTCGGTTCCTCCTTCGGCGCCGACCGCGATCGGGCGCGCCCCCATCGCCTCGAGCGCGCGCACCGCCGGGATGCCCAGCACCCAGACCGAGAGGCCGAAGGCGTGCAGCACGGTGTCTCCGGGGCGGATGCCCATGCGCCAGAAAGCGCGCGCCAGCACCTCGTCGGTGGTGGCGATGTCGCGGCGCGTGAACGGCGTGAGCGTCGGGCGGCCGGTGGTGCCCGAAGTCGAGGAGACTCCGACCACGTCGGCGAGCGGCGCGCACAGGATGCGGCCGTACGGATGCCCGTCCTCGGAGGCCGAGCGCTCCTGCTGCGCCTTGTACTCCTCGGGCGTGAGAAAAATCGGCAGGCGCCGGAAGTCTTCCCACGTGCGCACGTCTTGCGGCGTCGCGCCGGCGCCGTGAAACTTCTCGCGGTAGTAGGGCGAGCGCTGGTGGCAGTACGCGAGCTGGCGCCGGATCTTCTGCATGCGCAGCGCGGCGATCTCGTCCTCGGAGCGCGTCTCCACCTGCTCGTTCCAGAAGCGTCTGTCCGCCATGACTAGCTGCGCAGCGCGTCGATCGCCGCCTTCACGGCCCGCGGATCCGCATCGGCCGGGATTTCACTGGTCGTGGTGTAAAGCCACGCCTTCGCCTTGCCGGCGATTTCATCCACCCACGCGGCGCCCGGCACGGCGCTCACGCCCGGCGGCGGCGATTCGGCCAATTGCACGAAAGCAACGCCGAAATGCGTGCACACGGCGGCGAGCCGCGGGCCTGCGGGCGCGCCGACGACGATCAGCAGATCGGGCTCGAGCGTGCAGTAGTGCCGCGCCGCCGCGAGCAGCAGCGCCGCGCACCATGGCTCGGCCTCGGGCGCGCCGAGCCGCGCGGCGAGCCGTGCGGCGCCGGGCAGCGCGATCGCGATGCCCGCGCGCTCGGCGAGCACCGGCCTCAGGCGGCGCATCGCCTCGCACTCGGTCGCGACCGCGGCCTGCGCCAGCACCCTGGCCGGCTCGGGCCGGGGCTCGGGGAGCGAGCGCACCGCGGCCGCCAGCGTGTCGAGCGCGGCGCCGACGGTCACGGCGTCGGTCGCGTAGAGCGCCTGCGCGTTGCGCAGCGCCCGCGCCTGCATCTCCGGGTCGGCACGGAATTGCGCCTCGCTCACCTGCTCGAGCCGCGCGGCGTGCGCGCCGATGAGCGGCACCACCGCGCCCTCGCCCGTCGCGCGCGAGGCGAGGGCCGCGCGCAGCCTCGCCCGGCTCATAGCCAGCTGCGCACCTTGCCTGGATCGGGCGTGCCCTCGGGCCAGGAGCCGAAGTGCCCGAGCGCCTCGTCGCTGGGGCGCAACTTCGACCATTCGGCGATGAACTCCTTCCACGGCCTGCCGCGGCGCAGGCGCTCCCGGCGCGCCTGCGCGCGCAGCCGTTCGGTCGCGACCGCGTCGACCTCGTGCGTCGCCGGATCGAGCTCGACCCGGTAGACGTTGCGCGCAGTCCAATCGCTGATCGCGCCGCACTTCAGGTCGCGCACGACGTCGCCCGGATCGCGCAGCAGCGCGTCGCCGTAGCCGCCGCCTCCTCCGCTCAGGTGCACGATCAGGTCGCCGTTCATGCCGATGCGCCGCGGGCGCGAGGGATGCTCGAAGCGGTACTCGCCGGCGATCGCGCGCCGGGTCGCGAGCTCGACGGTGTTCGCCGGCACGTCCGGGTCGCCGCGCGCCATCTTTTCCCACAGGTTGGTGCCGCGCACGTGGATGCCGAAGCAGGACGAGGACGGATAGCCGCCGAACAGCCCCAGCGCGCAGGTGATCTTGGCGTTGCGCGAGCGCTGGTTCCACGGCATCGCGTCAACGTGCCGCACCGCGAGCGCCGTCTCGCTGCCGGCGCCGCCGCGCCGCATGCCGAAGCCGGCGTTGTCGCCGCGCAGCCGGAAATACAGCCGCAGCACCTGGTACTCGGTCTCGGTCTCCTCGACGTCGGGGGCGCGGCCGGCGTGCGCCCAGGGAAAGCCGTAGGCGTCCACCCCGTCCAGGTCGGATCGCGCCCCCTGCCCCTCGGTGTTCATCGGCGCCGCGTCCACCTCGGCGACCGGGATGCCGTACTGGTTGCGGCCCGAGAACACCACCGGGCCGGTGGTGTTGCCGTTGCAGGCGCCGATCAGCTCGCGGCTCGGGCTGTCGTAGAGCATCTGCGCCATCACCTTTGGAATCGCGGCGAGCGTCAGGCAGTTGACCAGCGGCGCGTTGCTGATCGCCGCGTTCGGCGAAGCGTTGAAGATCGTGCCCTGCGGGATCACCCAGTCGAACACCGCCAGCAGCCCGTTCGAGACAGGCAGGTCGTGGAACGCATAGGCGTACAGGAACGTCGCGGCGTGCGCCGCGACCACGTGCGGGAAGCAGTTGTAGGAGGAATCGTTCTCGGGCGAGGTGCCGGTGAAATCGAAGGTGATCGTGTCGCCCTTCTTGATCGCGGCGAGCGAGGCGCGCAGCAGCCCGGTCTCGCGCCCGATGGTGTCGCAGAAGACCGCGGTGCGGTACACGCCGTCGTTCCACTGCGCCACCCGCCGGCGCGCGGCCTGCTCGGCGCGCACCACCAGCTCGCGCAGCAGCCCGCGCACGAAGCCGTTGCCGCGCTCGGCGGCGATTTGCTGCACGCGCCTTCTCAGCCGGTCGGCGCCGGTGACGCGCGCGCGCGTGTCGATCGCCTGCATGCGCGGCGCGCGGCCGATGAAATTGACCACCATGTCGAGAAGATCGCGGCGGATGCGGTAGTTCTCGCCGATCTTGATCGGCGTGAGCTTCATGCCCTCGTCGTCGCGCGTGCGCGCCGAAAGCGGCATGCCGCCCGGCTCGACCGCGCCGGTCTCGGGCTGGTGCGCCAGCGCCGCCGTCCACGCGATCAGCTCGCCGTCGTGGAACACCGGCATGAACGCCATCTGGTCGGGATTGTGGATGCCGCCGTAGCGCGCCTCGTTGGCGTAGAAGATGTCGCCCTCGCGCACCAAGACCGTGGGCTCGCCGAGATAGGCGTGCAGCACGAACTTGATCGGCAGCATCGCGGTCACGCAGTGCAGGTAGGTGCCCGCCGAGGCGCTCGCCAGATCGCCGTTCGCGGTGTAGACGGCGACGATCAGGTCGCCCGAGCGCAGCATCCCGGAGACGCCGCTGCGGATGAAGATCTCGCGCGCCTCGTCGAGGTAGTTCGCCAGCTTCTCGTCGTAGATCTCGTAGTCGCCCGGCCGCAGCGCCTCCAGGCAGCTCCTGTCGAGTTCGCCGATCGGCTCGGGCCGGGTCCAGCCGATCACCGTCGCGGGCGACACCTCGATCGGCCTGACCCTCAGGTATTCGGGAATTTCGAGCGCGGCGCTGCTCGTCATCGGATCGCTCCTACGCGGGGGTCAGGACCAGGTTGAGGTGCCGGTCCACGTCGAGCCGCCAGCCGGGCTCGACCACCACCGTTGTGTAGTCGGCCTCGACGATCGCCGGACCCTCGAGCGCGTTGCCGGCCCTGAGGCGCGAATGGGCGTAGAGCGGCGTCGGCACGGCCTCGACGGCATCGCCCCAGGTCACCGGCCGCTCGCCGATGAGCGCTGCGTCCGCCGACTTGCCTTCGAGCGGATGGCTCGGCAGCTCCCAGCTTGGCTCGGGCAGCTCGGCGCGCAGCACGAAGTTGTGGATCTCCACCCCGCCCTCGGGATAGACGTTGACCGGGCTGAAGGCCTCGCCGTACTGCTTCTCGAAGCTCGCATACAGGCCGCGGGCGTCCTCGGGGCCTTCGAGCCGCGTCAACCCAGAGGCGGTGCGGTGGTGGTGGATCTGGCCGCCGTACTTCATGTCGAGCTCGAGGCTGTATTTCGCGTCTTCCGGCGCGAAGCCCGCGCCGGAGAGGTCGCGCCCCGCCTCGGCCTTAAGGCGCTCGACCACGCGGTTGAAGGGCTCGAAATCGGTCGCAAGCGCGCGCGTGTCGGGCGCCATCAGCTCGAAGCGCTGCGAGGCCTCGTAGATGTGCGCGACGGGCAGGGTCGAGGAGCCCCAGGCGCAGAACACCGGGGCGAACGGGAAGATCACGATCGCGCGGATGCCGAGGCCGCGTCCGTAGCCGATGCAATGCGTCGGTCCCGCGCCGCCGAACGAGAACAGGACGAAGTCCTTGGGGTCGTGGCCGCGCAGATAAGTGACGCGCGCGATGACGTCGGCCATGTTGGCGTCCACGATGCGCTTGATGCGCCGCGCGGCCTCGATCACCGTGATCCCCAGCGGCCCGGCGATCCGCGCGCCTATCGCCTCCTCGGCCGCGGCGCGATCCAGCGGCATCGCGCCGCCGAAATAGTTGTCGGGATTGAGATAGCCGAGCACCAGGTCGGCGTCGGTCACCGTGGGCTCGGCGCCGCCCAGGCCGTAGCAAGCGGGCCCGGGCATCGAGCCCGCGCCCTCAGGGCCGACCTCGAGCCGGTTGCCGAGCGCAGGGTTGAGCCGCGCCATCGAGCCGCCGCCCGCGCCGATCGATTGCGTCTCGAGGATGCTCATGTCCACCCAGTAGCGGTCGATCACCGGGCGGAAGTCGTAGGTGCGCGCCGAGCCGTGCACCACCAGCCCGATGTCGAAGCTGGTCCCGCCCATGTCGGTGACCAGCACGTTGTCGTAGCCCAGGCGCTTGCCGACCGCGGCGCCACCGATCAGCCCGGCGACCGGCCCGCCGTTGAAGGTCTGCACCGCCGAGGTGCGGTAGACCTCGGCCATGCCGCCGGTGTTGTGCACCATCATCATCGGCCGCGCGTAGCCGCGCGCGCGCAGCTCGTCGCCCATGCCGGCGAGCTCTTCCCACATCGCCTGGTGAAGATAGGCGTTGAGCACCGTGGTGTTCGCGCGCGTGTATTCCCAGCGCTTCGGCGCCACGTCGGAGGAAAGCATCACCGGCATCGCGCCGAGGGTGACCTCGGGGTACTCGGACTCGATCAGCTCGCGGATGCGCCGCTCGTGCGCCGGGTTGAGGTAGGCGAACAGCAGGCACACGACGAAGCCGCGCACGCCGGCGTCGACCAGCCCGCGCAAGCCGGCGAGGAAATGCTCCTCGTCGAGCGGGCGCACCACCGCGCCGAAGCAGTCGACGCGCTCGCGCACCGCCAGCACGTGGCCCTGGTCGACGAGCGGCTGCGGCTTGACGATGCGCGCGACGTTGCGGATCTCGCGCGCCACGGCGGCGTCCATCCATGACGCGCCCTTCGCGATCCTGAGCACGTCCTGGTGCCCCTCGGTGGCGATGAACGCGAGCTTCGGTCCCTTGCGCTGCAGCAGGGTGTTCATCGCCACGGTGGTCGAGTACTGGATGCCGTGCACCGTGCCAAGCAGCTCCTCGAGACCCATGCCGAGCTGGCGCGCGGCGCCTTCGAGCGCCCGCATGAACCCGAGCGAAAGGCGGTGGCCGGTGGTCGGCGTCTTGACGCAGGCCGACCTCCCGCCGTCGAGCGAGACGAAGCAGTCGGTGAACGTGCCGCCGATATCGACGTTGATGGTCGCGGTCATTCCTCTTCGGCCGCCGGTTTTTTCGCCAGCTGCGCAAGGTCGAGCTCGATGTCGTGCGGGATCGGATGGCCGGGAGGCAGCACGTCGAGCTCGATGAGCGTTCCGCAGCCCGGGCAGTAATACTCGACCAGCCGCATCCATTCGGGGTCGTAGGAAAAGTTGTATTCCTCCTCGATCAGCGGCCGCCATACTTCGCGCGGATCGCGCGCGTCGATCAGGCAGCCCTGCTTGTAATTGGCGCTCGCGGGGCCGAGCGCGCCGCCGCAGCGGTGGCAGTGCCAGGTGAGGCTGCCGGTATCGATGTCGAGGTTCTCGGTGATGCGGCGCTTCACCTTGCGGCCTCGATCGGCAGATGTCGCGGGACTTCGGCGCTCGCCATCGCGCGGCGCCCGGCGCCGGTATCCATCTTCAGCTCGCCGAGCCGCCCGACGGTCCCGGTCGCGCCCGGCGGCACCAGCAGCGTGGTCTCGTCGGTCTCCAGCACCGCAGGCCCGGGGATCACCGCTCCGGCGGGCAGCCCGAGCCAGTCGTATACCGGCGACTCGGCGGAGCCCTCGCCCCAGTGGATGCGGCGCGCGGCGAGCGGCGCGGCGCGCCCCTCGCGCGCTCCCGGCGGCGCGGCGCGGCGTCCCGGCGCGACCGCGGCCAGGCGCACCAGTTGCAGCTCCGCGTAGCGGCGCGCCAGCTCGCGCGCGGCGCGCCCGAGATCCGGGCCGAGCGCTTCCACCCTGCCGCCTTCGGCGCTGCGGAATTCCGCCTCGATGCGCAGCGCGACCGTCGCGGCGTCGCAGCCCTCGCCGCGCATGTCGGCGAGCGCCGCGTCGCGCAGCGCCCGCAGGCTGCCCTCGATCGCGTCGGCGGCGGGCATCGCCTCGTAGCTGTGCGACACGTCGAGCTGCGACAGGCCGAAGGCGCTGAACACCGGGCTCACGGGAAATGCGCACACGCTCGCCAGCCCGGCGCGGGCGGCCACTTCGTAGCCGAGCATCCCGCCGCCGCCTCCGGTGGCGAACAACACGCAGGCCGCGGGATCGATGCCGCGGTCCGCAAGCTGCTCGCCGATGCGGCGCGCGATCACGGCGGCGGCGTGCTTCACCACGCGCGCCGCGGCTTCCTCGACCGGCACGCCGAGCGGCCGGGCGACCTGCTCCTGCACGGCGCGGCGCGCCGCGCCGAGATCGAGCGCGCGCCGGCCGCCGAGAAAGCGCGCCGGATCGAATACTCCCAGGCAGCAGGCCGCATCGGTGACGGTCGCGTGCTCGCCGCCCAGCCCGAACGCCGCCGGGCCGGGCAGCGCGCCGGCGCTGTCGGGACCGACCTCGATCTCGCCGCCGCGAACGCGCACGATCGAGCCGCAGCCGGTCCCCGCCGAACGCAGGCGCAGCGACGGCAGCGCCACGGCGACGCCCTCGATCGAAGGCGACACCTCGTATTCCCAGCAGCCGTCGCTGATCGCGCAGATGTCGGAGCTGGTGCCGCCGATGTCGACCGCGACCACGCGATCGAGGCCGAGGCGCCGCGCCATCTCGGCCGCGCCCGAGACGCCGCCCGCGGGGCCCGAGCCCCAGGTGCGCAGCGCCGTCGTCTTCGCCACGCGCGAGGTGGCGCCGCTCGCGTTGGCGACCTGGAGCGGATGCGCGAGGCCGTCGGCGCGCAGCTGGTCCTCGACGCGGTACAGGAAACGGCTCATCACGGGGTGCAGGTACGCGTCGAGGACCGCGGTGTGGATGCGCTTCACCCCTTCGTGAATCGGCGTGACGAGGTGCGAGGCGAGCACCGGCACGGCGCCGAGGTAGTGGCGCGGGTAATCCTCCGCGATCACCCGGCGCACCCGCGTCTCGCGCTGCGGCAGGTCGTGGCCGCCTTCGAGCGCGATCACCAGGATGCGCGCGCCGCGCTCCAGAAGCGTCCGGGTCGCCAGGCGAACGCGGCCGGCGTTCGCCTCGTCGACGCTCTCCGGGACCGGCGCGATCCGGCTGCGCTCGAGCGGCAGCGCGCTCGCCAGGCGATCGAGCTTCCCGCCGAGCGTCTCGCCGACGAGCAGCCCCACCTGCGCGCCGCTGCGGTTGATGAAGGTGTTGGTGCCGACCGTGGTGGAGAGCCGCACCACATCGCAGCGCTGCAGCAGCGCGCGCCGGGTCAGCCCCAGCCGCCCGGCCGCGCGCTCGATGCAGGCGAGCACCCCCTGGCTGAGGTCGTGCGGCGTGGTGTCGGCCTTGGCGAGCACCACGCCGCCTTCCCCGCCGACGTAGCAGTCGGTGAAGGTGCCGCCGGTGTCGATGTCGATCGTGTAGCCCATGCCGAGCCGCCCGGCGCCGCCGCGGCGGCGCCCGCTCGATACGCTCGCCGAAGGCGGCGCCGCCGGGGATGATCTACATCAAGTCCGGTGGGCGGGCGCGGTGGCGAAATGATTCCCGGCGAATGCGATGGAAATCAGGCTCGATGGAAAAGTCGCGCTGGTGACCGGCGGCGCGTCGGGAATCGGACGGGCCGCCGCCGAGGCCTACGCGCAAAGCGGCGCCAGCGTGGTCGTCGCCGACCTGGACGAGGCCGGCGCCGCCGGGACGATCGCGGGCATCGAGCGCGGCGGCGGCAAGGCGCTGTTCGTGAGGACCGACGTCGCGCAGGAGGCGCAGTGCGAGCGCATGGTGGCGGCGGCGCTCGAGCGCTTCGGCCGCCTCGACGTCGCCTTCAACAACGCCGGGGTGATGCGCGCCTTCGGGCAGAAGCTGCACGAGTCCACCGAGGAGGACTGGGACCAGCTGATGGCGGTCAACCTGAAGGGCGTGTTCCTGTGCATGAAGCACGAGCTGAAGCAGATGCTGCGCCAGGGCGAAGGCGCGATCGTCAACACCGCCTCCGCAATGGGGCTGGCCGGCACCGCGAAATCGGTCGTCTACCCGGCGAGCAAGCACGGCGTGGTGGGCCTCACGCGCTGCGCCGCCCTGCAGTACGCGGATTGCGGCATCCGCGTCAACGCCGTGTGCCCGGGCCTGATCGACACGCCGATGACGCGGGGCATGAGGCAGCAGGAGGCGAACTACGACGAAACGCGCAGGAAGCTCGTGCCGATGGGCCGCATCGGCGCTCCGGAGGAGGTCGCCGGCGCGGTGCTGTGGCTGAGCTCGGGCGCGGCTTCCTACGTGACCGGAATCGCCATGCTGGTGGACGGGGGCTGGATCTCCAGGTAGCCGCACGGCGCACAGGTCGGGCAGGTCGTGTGCTCGATCGAACAGTCGCCTGGGAGCTGAACATGGACAATCCATTCGACCTCTCCGGAAAAGCCGCGATCGTCACCGGAGGCAACGGCGGGATCGGGCTCGGCATGGCCGAGGGCCTCGCCAGGGCGGGCGCCAGCCTGGTGGTCGTCGGACGCAACGCCGCAAAAAACGAAGCCGCGCTCGCGCGGCTCGCGAAGCTCGGCGCGCGCGCGATCGCCGTGCAAGCCGACGTCGCGCGGCGCGATGCCTGGCAGCGGATCGTCGCGGCGGCGCTCGGCGAGTTCGGCAGGATCGACGTCCTCGTCAACAACGCCGGCATCTCCCTGCGCAAGGCGCCACAGGACTTTTCGCTCGAGGAATGGCGCGACATCCTCGACACCAACCTCACCGCGGCGTTTCTCGGCGCGCAGGCCGTGTACCCGGAATTCAAGCGCCTGGGCGCCGGAAAGATCATCAACACCGGCTCGCTGTGCTCGATCCTCGGCGGCGCGTTCAATGTTCCCTACACCGCGAGCAAGGGCGGCATCCTGCAGCTGACGCGCGGCCTCGCCGTCGCCTGGGCGAAGGACAACATCCAGGTGAACGCGGTGCTGCCGGGGTGGATCGAGACCGATCTGTCCAAGCGCGCGCGCGCCTCCATCCCGGGGCTCGACGAGCGCGTGCTTGCGCGCTCGCCCGCGGGCCGCTGGGGCCGGCCCGAGGACCACGCCGGGGTGGCGGTGTTCCTCGCCAGCCGCGCCTCGGAATTCATCACCGGGGCCGCGATCCCGGTGGACGGCGGCTATTCGATCCAGCTGCTCTAACGCGCGCCGCGTCAGTGCCCGGCGGGCATGCGCCAGCGCTCGAAATCGGGCCGGCGCGCGCCGAGCGGCCGGACTTTGCAAAGGATGCAGCGCGCGATCGAGCCTCCGATCACCGGGTCGACGTCGTCGCGCAGCGGCGTGAGCACGTTCGCGCCTACCGCGAGCGTCCCCGCGATCAGGTCCTCGCCCGGCATGTACCAAAGCCCCTCGGCGTTCACCACGTCGGGGTGCAAGCCTTCCATCAGCGCGACGCGGCGCACGATGGTGCGCTCGGTGGTCGGCGCGGAGATCTCGGCCCATTCGCCCGCCTTGAGCCCGAAGCGCGCCGCAGTCTGCGGGCTCATCTCGAGCGTCGGATAGGGGTGCCGCTTGAGCAGCCGCGGCACCTCGATGCCGAGCGTCGAGTAGAACTCCACCGTGCGCGTGCCCGAGATGAGCACCAGCGGGAATTCGCGCGCGAGCTGCGGCGTCGAGTAGGGGCTCAACGGCGGCTCGACGAAATCCGGCAGCGGGTCGTAGCCGTGCGCGGCCAGCGTGCCGGAGGCGAATTCGATCTTGCCCGACGGCGTGTTGAAGCCGGGTTTGCCGTCCCGGCGCAGCTTGCCGCTCAGGTATTTCTCCTGCGTGCTGGGCCGCGTATAAGTGCCCTGCGCGGCGAGCTGCGCGAACGAGATGCCGAGCGGCTCGAGGCGGTAGTCGAGCAGCTCCTCGTAGCTCTTCACCGGCAGCCGCCCGCCGCAGCCCATGCGCCTGGCGACCTCGATCACCGCCCAGCCCTCCTCGCGGGCCTCGCCGCGCGGCGCGAGCGCGCGCACCCGCGCGCACACGATGTTCAGCCCCGAGTACTCGGCGATGGCGTTCGATTCGAGGTGCGTGGTGATCGGCAGGACATAGTCGGCGAGCCGTGCGGTCGGCGTCTCGAACAGCTCGCTCACCACCAGCAGGTCGAGCGCCTGCAGCGCGCGCAGCGTACCGTACGTGTCCTCCAGCCCGACCATCGGGTTGCACGAGGTCCACAGCGCGCGCACCGGATAGGGCTTGCCGGTGAGCATCGCGTCGATCACCTGGCGCGGGTGGGGATATGGCGCGGTGATCGCCTTCGGCCCGGCGAACAGCGGGAACTTGTCCGCGCTCAGCATCTCGCCGAGATTGCGCGTTTGCCCGAGCGAAGGGTCGGCACCGTAGTAGCTCGGCATGCGCACGCCGCTAGGCGGTAGAAAGCCGTTCGCGCCCTCGCGGTCGATGTGGCCCGCGAGCGCCGGAATGAATCCCATCAGGCGCATGGTGGCGATCGAGTTGCCGCCCATGGTCGCGCCGATGAAGGTGTAGAGCGCGGGCCGCCTCGCCTCGCCGATGAGCCGCGCCGCCTCGACGATGTCGCGCTCCGGCACCCAGGCGATCTCCGCGACGCGCCCGGGCGGGTACTGCGCGGCACGCGCGGCGAGCGCCTCGAAGCCGAGCGTCCATTGCGCGACGAACTCGCGGTCGACCCAGCCGTTCGCGATCATGGCGTTGAGAATGCCGAGCGCGAGGGCGGCGTCGGTCCCCGGGCGCACGCGCAGCCACAGCGCCGCCTCGCGCGCCGCCTGGGTCGGGCGCGGATCCACCACGATCGTGCGGCATCCCTTGCGCGTCGCGTCGCGCACCCGCTGGTGCTTGGAGGCGTTGGTCTCGGCGAGGTTGATACCCCAAAGCACGAGCACGTCGGTGCCATTCAGCTCGGTGAAGGCCGGATAGGTGAGCAGGTTGCCGTAGCTGAGCACGTCGGCGATCAGCTGCGGCGTGAAGCACTGGTGCGAGTCATGCTTGAAGAAGGTCGGGCTGCCGATCGCGTCGAGGAACAGGTCGTAGGCGAAGTAGTCCTTGGGCGGCAGCGACTGCACCGCGACCGCGCGCGCGCCGTGCTCCGCGATGATCGACTTCAGCCGCGCGGCGATGTCGTCGAGCGCCTCGTCCCAGGTGACGCGCCGCCAGCGCCCCGCGCCGCGCGCTCCGTCGCGGCGCAGCGGGTAAAGCACGCGCTTGGGCGACAACGTCATGTCCACCGACGCCTTGCCCTTGGGGCACAGGTAGCCGCGGCTCAGCGGATGCGCGCGGTCGCCTTTCACGTGCACGCGCGGGGCCGCGCCGTCGTGCGCCTCGACCAGCATGCCGCAGCGCACCAGGCACAGCCTGCAGGTGGTTCGCACCACGCTCATTCCAGCTCCTTGTCTTGCGGGTGCTCGATGGTCAGCGGCTTCAGCTCGCGGTCGTCGAAAAACACGCGGAATTGCTTCGGCCAGTAGTGCCCGGTGCCCTCGTGGATGAAGTAATGCGGCGCGGCCGCGTTCAAGTCGATCTCCCCGTACACGATGCCCTCTTCGTCCGCGGCGAGCGGCCCGGCGATCAGGCGCCCGCTCCCGGCCTCGATGATCGCGCTCCAGGCGTTGCCGGGTTTCTGCCGGTCGGTGCCGAGCCGTTCGATGATTCCCTGGTCGACCACCGACTGGCTGCACACGACGAAGGCGTTGTAGGCGATCGCGTGGTAGCGCGCCAGGGTCTCGGTGAGCGAGATATCGGCGGTGGCGAAGCCGAGGAAGGCGGCGACGTGTACCTGCTCGCCCATCGCCGCGAGCGTGTAGCCGGGAAGCGCCATCGCGTGCTCGCCGCAGATCAGCCCGCCGAGCCGCCCGATCGCAGTGTCGTAGACGCGGTGCGTGCTGCCGTCGCCGTCGCCCCACACGAGCTTCTCCGACGCCGTCGGCTTGAACTTGCGGTGGATACCCAAGAGCCGGCCTTCGGGGTCGAAATAGAGCAGCGTGTTGTAGAGCGTCTTTCCGGCGCGCTCGTTCACGCCGACGACGACGTAGGCGCTTGCGGCCCGCGCCGCCTCGCCGAGCCGCGCCGTCGCCGGTCCCGGGACATCCACCGAATTGCGGTACAGCTCGGCGGAAAATTTCAGGCCCTCGCGCATCGGCATGTGCCAGGCCCAGTAGGGGCCGCCAGGCACGAACACTTCCGGCAGGACGACAAGCTTTGCGCCGTTGCGCCCCGCCTCCCCGATCAGCGCGCAGGCCTTCGCCACGCTCGCCTCGCGGTCGAGGAAGACCGCCGAAGCCTGCACCGCCGCCGCCTTGAACACCGCCAACCGGTCGCCCATGCTTGCAGCGCATTCGGCGCTTCGGGCCGGGCGCGCGCGTTGATCTGTCTCAAGAAAATCGCCCCGGCGCGCACGCGGAATTGCGGCAGACTGCAAGCACATGGCGGACTACCTGCGCATCGCCACGGAGGAAGCCTACGCGCCCGCCGAGCTGCTCGAGCGCTACGCCGAGCTGCTGCGCAAGCAGCCCGGCGTCGATCCGGGCTTCGACAGCCTGTGGGGGTTCTTTCTCGGCAAGTCGGAGCGCGCGCAGCGGCTCGCCGCGCGCATCCAGGACCTCGGCGAGGGGCGCATCCGCGACATGGACGAAGCCGGCATCGCCAAGCAGGTGCTCGCGCTCACCGCGCCCGGCGTGCAGGTGTTCGACGCGCCGACGGCGACCTCGCTCGCGCGATCGTTCAACGACCAGCTCGCCGAGGCGATCGGCAGGCATCCCGAGCGCTTCGCCGGGCTCGCCGCGATCGCGCCCCAGGATCCTGGCGGCGCCGCCAGGGAGCTCGAGCGCGGCGTGCGCTCGCTCGGCCTGAAAGGCGCGATCGTCAATGCCCATACGCACGGCGAATACCTCGACGACCAGAAGTTCTGGGAAATCTTCGAGGCCGCCGAGGCGCTCGACGTGCCGATCTACCTGCACCCGACCACGCCGCCGCCGGCAATGATCGGCCCGTTCCTCAAGCGCGGCCTGGACGGCGCGATCTACGGCTTCGCGGTGGACACGGGCCTACACATGCTGAGAATCATCATCAGCGGCGCGCTCGACCGCTTTCCGCGCCTGAGGATCGTCGTCGGCCACCTCGGGGAAGGGATCCCGTACTGGCTGTTCAGGGTGGACTACATGCACTGGTCGATGTCGGCTTCCGGGCGCTACCCGGACGTGCCCAGGCTGCGCAAGAAGCCGAGCGAGTACCTGCGCGAGAATTTCCACGTCACCACGAGCGGCATGGCGTGGGAGCCGGCGATCATGTTCGCGATCTCGGTGCTCGGCATCGACTGCGTGATGTACGCGATGGACTACCCCTACCAGTACGTGCCAGACGAAGTGAAGGTGTACGACTCGCTGCCGCTGGGCGCGGCGGACCTGAAGAAGTTCTACCAGGCCAACGCCGAGCGGGTGTTCGCCCTCTAGCTGTCAGGCCGGCTCCAGCGCGTTGCAGCGGCCGATCAGCTCGCCGGCCTGCGCGCCGATCACCTGGTACATCATCGGGTAGAGCATTCCCTCTTCCTTGAGGCTGTGCTGCTGCACGAGGGCGTGCAGCGTCTCGCCGCGCGCGAGGTATCGCTGCGCGTCGCGCCCCGCGACGGCGCCCTTCATCTGGCGCTGGAGGCCTTTCTCGCGGTGCTCGACCGCTACACGCTCGCCGACCTGGTCGCGCCGGCGCGCCCGCTCGCCCGGCGGCTCGCGCTCGTGCGCGCTTAGGGCCCGTTATGGTTGATTCAGATCAAACCAAATCCGGCTGCAACGTCGACAATGGTCGCCGACCTTTCAGCGAAGGAGGCGAGCCATGGGCGCAAGGCTGCGCGAATACGGCATCCCCGGAACCACGATCTTCGACGGCGCTCAGGCGCAGAAGGGCCACGCGCTCAACAGGATGTGCTACTCGTTCAATTCGGCCGAGAACCGCGCCGAGTTCAAGCGCGACGAGGAAGCGTACATGACGAAATTCGGCCTCGGGCCGGAACAGCGCGAGGCAATTCGCAGCCGTAACGTGCTGAAGCTCATCGCGGCGGGCGGCAATATCTACTACCTCGCCAAGTTCGCCGGCATCTTCGGGCTGGACGTGCAGGACGTCGGGGCGCAGCAGACCGGCATGAGCGTCGAGGCGTTCAAGGCGAAGCTGCTCGCGGCGGGAAAGGGCTGACCATGGCGAAAATCCTCGGCTCGATCACTACCTCGCACATCCCGCTCATCGGCAAGGCGATCGCGCGCAACCTGCGCGGGGAGCCGTACTGGAAGCCGTTCTTCGACGGTTTCGGCCCGGTGCACGAGTGGCTTGCGCGCGTCAAGCCGGACGTGGCGGTAGTGTTCTACAACGACCACGGATTGAACTTTTTCCTCGACAAGCTCCCGACCTTCGCCGTCGGCGCGGCGCCCAAGTACGGCACCGCCGACGAAGGCTGGGGGATCCCGGCGCTGACGCATTTTCGCGGCGACCCGGATCTTTCCTGGCACCTGATCGAGGCGCTAGTCGCCGAGGGGTTCGATGTCGCCACCTGCCAGGAGATGCTGGTCGATCACGGCTTCACCATTCCGATGGCGCTGCTGTGGCCGGGCGGGGGCGACTGGCCGGTCAAGGTCGTGCCGGTCGAGCTGAACACCGTGCAGCATCCGCTGCCCTCGCCCGCCCGCTGCCTGAAGCTGGGCCGCGCGGTCGGCCACGCGCTCGAGTCCTACGACGAGGATCTGAAGGTGGTGATCGTCGGCACCGGGGGACTGTCGCACCAGCTCGACGGCACGCGCGCCGGCTTCATCAACCGCGAATTCGACCTGATGTGCCTGGACAAAATTGTCGGCGAGCCGGAGGCTGTGGCGCGCTACACGATCCTGGAGATCGTCGAGCACGCGGGCGCCCAGGGCGTGGAGCTCATCAACTGGATCGCGGCGCGCGGCGCGCTCAACGGCCGCGTCGCGAAGCTGCACTCCAACTATCACGTGCCGATCTCCAATACTGCGACCGGGCTGCTGCTGCTGGAGAACCGCGGCTAGCGCCGCGCAGCGCCGGCAAACACCGCGAGCGCGAGGACGACGGCCGTCAGCGCCGGCAGCGCGAGCAGCAGCGACAAGCGCTGTTGTCGCTGCAGGGCGAATTCACCGTGCCCGATCTGAGGGCGTTCAGTCGTGAGGAGGGAACCACGTGAGCGGCTGGTCGTGCCCGTATCTCGATTTGCGGGCGGACTGGTGCCGGCGGCTCGACGCCGCCTGCGTGCTCGGCCGCAAAGGATGCGTGCTGCCCCGGAATCTTCGCTACGCGGTTCCGCCCGAAGAGCGGGTGCAGGAAAAAAATCGAAAATCCTCGCCGTCGACGACGCTCAAACCCCGGCGATCCGGAGATAGGCGATGATCGTCACCGCCTTGACCGAGATGTTCGGCCTGCGGCACCCGATCATATTGGGACCCATGGGTGCAGTGTCCGGCGGGCATCTGGCGGCGACGATGTCCAACGCCGGCGGGCTGGGACTCGTCGGCGGCGGGTACGGGGACCCGGCTTGGCTTCGGCGCGAACTGTCGCGCGCGAGCGAAGAGGCTCGAGCACCCTGGGGCGTGGGGCTGATCACCTGGTCGATCAAGCCGGCCGTGCTCGATCTTGCCCTTGGGTACCGGCCCCATGCGTTCATGCTCTCCTTCGGCGATCCGCGGCCTTACGCGTCAACGATCAAGTCGGCGGGATGCAGGCTGATCTGTCAGGTCCAGGACGTCGAGCAGGCGCGGGTAGCGCGCGAGGCGGGCGCGGACCTCATCGTCGCCGAGGGAGCCGAAGCAGGCGGACACAGCGGCGCCCGCGCCACGCTGCCGCTCGTTCCCGCGGTGGTGGACGCCGTGGCGCCCGTTCCGGTGGTGGCGGCTGGCGGCATCGCCGACGGCCGAGGCCTTGCCGCGGCGCTGATGCTGGGCGCCCACGGGGCGCTGATCGGCACGCGCTTCTACGCGAGCGCCGAAGCCCTCGCCCCGGATGCCGCGAAGCAGCGCATCGTGGCCGCGCGCGGCGAGGACACGGCGCGCACGCGCGTGTTCGACATCGTGCGCGGCTACGACTGGCCTGCGGGGTTGCCCGGGCGAGCGCTGCGCAACCGATTCCTGGACCGCTGGGACGGCCGCGAGAGCGATCTGGCGGCCGCGCTCGAGACCGAACGCGCGGCGTATCAGGCAGCGGCGCGCGCCGGCGACTACGACACGGCGGTGGTATGGGCCGGAGAGGCAGTCGACCTCATCCACGGCGTGGAGAGCGCAGCGACGCTCGTCGCCCGCATCAGCGCCGAGGCCGAAACGAGGCTGCGTTCGGCGCCGGCAACTTGCGGCTAGCCGCCGACCCGGGTCTTATAGCTGCGCCCTCACCTCCGCAACGTCGATCACCATCGCGCCCCTCGCCCAGGGGAATTTCACCTTCACCTTGTCGAACGGCTCGCCCGAGTTGACGATCCTCGCGGTGCCCTCGATGACGTAGCCCTGCCCCGGGCTGCGCGTTCCCTGCACTTTCTTCGAAGCCACGAGCAGCTGCATGCGGGCGTTCTTCGCCAGGTTGCGCTCGGTGCGGTGATAGCGCCCGACAGGGAGCAGGATCCTGTTTTCCTCGATGCCCAGGGCGCGCATGTAATCGCCCCAGTTGCCGACCAGGTGGGGGCCGTCGTCTCCGGCGGTGACCATGGCCATGAACTCGGTCGCCTCGCACACTTCGCGGCAATTGCCTTCGATTTTCATCCACTGTTCTCCTTGCACGGTTCGTGTCATGTCAAGCGGCGCGGTACAACCGGCGTACCTCGCGGATCGCATCGGTGCCCGAGCGCTCGAGGATGCGCCGGTACGCCTGCAGGACGAAATCGTCCTCCGGCAGCGGGTCGAAGCAGTGCCAGGGCGTGCCGAGGACGGTGTCGAAGCCGAGCGGCGCGGCGAGGGTCACGAAGGCGCGCGCCAGCCGGTGCTTGAGCTCGCCGCCGTCGGCGGCGCGCGCCGGGAGCAGCTGGCCGATGTTGGTGAGCCCGCCGCAGATGTGGATGCCGCGCAACTCCGGGTCGGAGCCGATGGCGCGGATCGCTTCCAGCGTGGCGCGGTTGAGCCCCGAAGTGTCGGCGATCAGCGCGCTCACTGACACATCCACGATGATGTCGTCGAGCGCGAGGCCGTGCTCGCGCGCGAGCCTGAGCGCGGCGCGGCGCGCGGTCGCCGCGATCTCGGAGGCGCTGCGGTTCGGCCTGCCGGCGCCCTCCTCCAGCCTCTCGGAGGCCATCAGCAGCACGCGGCACGGCCGGAGGTCGAGCAGCCGTGTCATCGCCCAGCGCGTCTCGGCAAGCGAATTGATGATCGGCTTGCCGCCGCGCGCGCGGCCGGGATCGTAGACCGCGAGGCAGGCTTCCTGCACCGCGATCTCGGGGTAATCGAAGCACAGCGGCACCTCCACCGCCGCCTGCACCGCGCAGATCGCGTCGCCGAGGAAGCCCGCATCGTCCCGGGCGCGCGGCCCGATGGTGAAGTCGAGCGCCGCGGCGCCGGCCTCGACCTGCCTCACCGCAAGCGCCTGCAGCGCCGCAAGGTCGTTCGCCTCGAGCAGCGCGCGCGTGTCCTTGAACCCGGGGTTGATTCGATCGCCGATGATGGTCAGGCGCGCTGCGGATTGGTCACTCAAAGCCGATCCTCCTCATGAAGGCGTCGCGGAAGCCGGGCACGACGCCGAGCTCGAGATAACGGCAGCGCGCCGCGATCCGCTGCGCGCGCTCGCGCGCCGCGACCGAGGCGAGCGCCATGCGCACGCCCACCCCGGCGGCGTTGCCGACCTGCTCGACGCGCTCCCTGGGCAGCGGCGGGAGCAGCCCGATCGCGGTGGCGCTCTCCACCTCGAGATACGCGCCGAAGGCGCCGGCGATCAGCAGCCGCTCGAGCGAGCCGTGCTCGATGCCGCGATCGGCGAGCAGCAGGTCGATGCCCGAGCGGATCGCCGCCTTGGCGAGCTGCACCGCGCGCACGTCGCCCTGCTCGAACGCCACGCCCGGCGCGAGCTGCGCCTCGCGTCGCGTCCCCGACTGGCTCACCGCGGGGTGGTCCGGCCGCATGCGGCCGCGGCGATCGATGGCGCCGGCGGCGAGCAGCGCCGCGACCGCGTCCACCACCCCGGAGCCGCACACGCCGACCGGCGCCGCTCCCCCGATGGTTCGCCCCTCGATGCGTCCGTTCTCCGCCCACACGCGCTCGATGGCGCCCTCGGCGGCGCGCATCCCGCAGGAGATATGCCCGCCTTCGAGCGCCGGGCCGGAAGGGCAGGACACGGTGGTGATCTCGCCGCCGTGAACCAGCGACACCTCGGTGTTGGTGCCGATGTCCATGACCAGCGCGGTCGCGCCGCTCCAGCGGCTCTCGGTGGCGAGCAGCACCGCGACGTGGTCGCCGCCGACGAAGCCGCCGACACCCGCAAGCAGGTGCGCCCGGGCGCCCGGTGCGGCGGGCAGCCCCAGCTCGCGCGCCGCGACATCCAGCGCCCGGCACGCCGCCGGCACGTACGGCGCGCGCCCGAGCTGCGCCACGGGCAGGCGCAGCAGCAGGTGGTGCATCGCCGTGTTGCCGCAGATCGCGACATCCGCGATCTCGTCGGTGCGCGCGCCGACCGCCTCGCACAGGTCGCGCGCCAGCGCCGAGAGCGCCGCGGCCGCCGCGGACTGCAGCTCCGCGGCCCCTTGCGGCTCGCGCACCGCGTGGTTGACGCGGCTGACCAGGTCGGCGCCGAACGCCGCCTGCGGGTTCTCGATTCCCAGGCTCGCGAGGCGCTCCCCGGTCTCGAGATCGAGCAGGAACCCGGCGACGTTGGTGGTGCCGAGATCCACCGCCAGCCCGAGCACGCGCCCGCCCGGCAAGCCGGCCGCGATGATTTCGTCGCCGTGCGCGATCACCTTCATTCGCCACGCGGCCTCGCGCGCGAGCGGCGGCAGCGCGCGCAGCGCCTCCAGCTCGATGCGCGCGACGCCCTCGACGGCGAGCGCCTCGAGCAGGCGGTCCGCGTCCGCGCCTGCATGAGCGAGATCGGGCGCGCTCAGAGCGACCTCGAACGAGCGCACCGCCGGCTCCAGCGCGAGCCGCGGCGCGCGCAGGCCTTCGACCTCCGCGCGCACGATCGGGGCGAGCGAGCGCGGCGAGAGCTCCAGCGTGCAGTCGGTGAGCGGCCTCAGCGTGCACGCCCGCAGCCAGCCGTCGGCGGGCGCCAGCGCCCGCACCGACGCCGCGGTGGTTTGCGCCTCTTCGACTTCGCCCGACAACACGCGCACCAGGCAGGTGCCGCACACGCCGCGTCCGCCGCAGGCGCCCACGATGCGGATGCCCGCGCGCCGCGCGCACTCGAACATCGTCTCGCGAGCCCGGCATTCGGCCTCGCGCCCCAGGCTGGCGAATCGCAGCCTGCGCGCCGGCGCGCTCAGTCCGGCCGCGCCCGGCATCGTTCGCGTGCGGGGCAGCGGCGGCATCGCCCGCCGGCGCGCGGCGCGAGCCCCGGCCCGAGCGCAACGACGAACGAGAGCGACTTGACCGGCGAGAGCATTCCGCCGCCGGTCGCGACGATGCCCTGATCGCGCGCTGCGGCGAGCCGAAGCACCACCGCCTGCTCGGCGAGCGCGAGGCCCGGATCGCCGGGGTTCAGCTCGTCGCCGGCGCGATCGCCGCGGCGCGCCGCGTCGCGGCGGATCGCGGCGAGCGCCGCGCGCGAGAGGCAGTACAGCAGCTTGTTCGCGGCCTCATCCAGCTCCAGCGCGACCAGCCTGCGGCCTTGCCGCCACAGCGCGCGCACGCGCTCCTCGAGCGCGTCCCCGAGCGTGCACGCCGCGGCCGCCACGGCGCTCGCGGCGGCGCAGCTGGCGGCGAGCCCGGGCGCCTCGAGCACGACCTCGCCCAGATCGATCCTGGCGCCCTCGGCGCGCTCGACCGGCCAGACGCGGTAGCCGAAGCGCGGCGCGACGAGCGCGCGCTCCTCGAGCATCGCCCTCGCCTCGCGCCGCGCCGCGGCCCGGGCGTCAGGCCGAGTACTTGCGGACTGCCTGGAACATTGCACGTGCATTTTCGAGCGGCGCCTCGTCGGGAATCCCGAACGCTCCGTCGAGGATGAAGCCGCCGTCGCGCCCCACTTTCTCGATCAGATCTCGGCAGTACGCGTCCACCTGCTCCGGGGTGCCCATGTTCAGCAGCGACGGCGGCACATTGCCGCGCACGCAGGCGATTCCGCCCAGAACCTGCTTCGCCTTGACGAGGTCGGTGCGCTCGAACCAGTACACCGCCTTGCCGCGCGGGATGTCGGCGATCGTTTCCAGGCGCGAGCTGCAGTCCGCTTCCCACAGCGGCACCGGGATCAGCTGCGCCTCGATCAGTCCCAGCAGCACCTTGCGGAAGCTCGGCCACCAGAAGGTCTTGAACTGCGCGAGCGACATGAAGTTGTCCGCTGCCCAGTGGATCGGTATGAACACGAAGGGGCTGGAGCTCGCCTTGCAGGTGGCGATGGTCTGGCGCACGATGAACGGGATCGCTTTCTCCAGCGCCGCGAGAAGCTTGTCCTTGCGCCGGTACATGTCGGTGAGGATGCCGCGCGCGCCGCGGAAGTAGTCGCCGATCAGGTCGAACGGCGCGATCGAGACGGCGCCCTGCGCGAGCACGTAGCCGCGGCCTTCCATCTCGCTGGTGAATTGTGCCTGCGCCGCCACCAGCCGGTTCGCCTCCTCGCCGGCGGCCCGCATCGCCTCGAGCGCCGCCACCACCTTGGGATGGGCGAAGGAGCGCATTCCCATCACCAGCCGCATGTAGAAGAAACCCGGCAGCGCCGGCAGCGCCTCCAGTCCTTCGGCCACCCCCAGCACGCGCGGCATGTATTTCTGCAGGTAGAAGCCCGAGGGGTCGAACAGGTACTCGTCGTATTCCTCGGCCTTCATGTACTCGCGGTCGAGGTACTGGTAGGGCTGGTTGTCGCCCACGCCGTGCCCCGGCCACTGCAGCTGCTTGAAGCGCGCGGCCTCGAGCACGCGCCCGAGGGTGGTGAACTGGTGCGGCGGCGCGAACATGTCCGGGTCGAACTCCAGGATCGCACGGCGGCCCAGCTCGGCGGCCTTGTCGTAGTCGTACATCACCTCGCGAATGGTGGTGCCGCCGTATTTCGCGTACCACAGCATGGTGTGGAAGGCGACCGGCACGCGGTCGGGGCGCTTGAGCTGCACCGCGTCCATCACGCGCTTCAGCTTCTCGGCGTGGCGCACCGCGCCTTCGTTCGCGCCCATGTCAGCCCCCGATCCAGCCGCGGCACAGCGTCACCGCGGTCATGGCGTTGGTGCCGAACGCGTCGGCGCCGGTGTGGCCGCGCACCGTCTCGTCCACCTGCCCGCCGCCGATCATGATGCGCCGCCCGTCGCGCAGCCCCGCCGCCTCGATGGCCGCGATCGTCTCCTTCATCGAGTCGAAGGCGAGCGTGAGGAACCCGCTCAGGCCGACCACCGCCGGCTGGAACTCGCGGATCTCCTCGACGAATTTCGCCGCCGGCACGTCGATGCCGATGTCCTTCACTTCGTAGCCGTTGATGTCGAGCATGAAAGTGACGATGTTCTTGCCGATGTCGTGCAGGTCGCCCTGCACGGTGCCGATCAGCACGCGGCCGAGCTTTTTCGCCTCCCCGCCGGCGCCGGTCTGGATCAGCGGCTTCGCCATCGCGCCGATCTTCTCCAGCATCTCCCCGGCGAGGATCAGCTCGGGCAGGAAGTACTCGCCGCACTGGAAGCGCTTGCCGACCGTCTCCATCGCCTCGCGGCACAGCTCGAGCACGCGCAAGGGGTCCGCGCCCCCATCGAGCAGCCCGCGCGCCAGCTCGATCGCCTCGTCCTCGCGCA
>MERQ01000028.1 GCA_001770655.1 Betaproteobacteria bacterium RIFCSPLOWO2_12_FULL_68_20 | reverse complement strand
CGGCGAGCGCCGCGTACCAGCGCAGCTTGTAGTCGTACTTGTCCGAGCCGACCGACTGGCCGTTCGGCGCGTACAGGCACACGATCCGCGTGCCGCCGACGCTAGCCGCGAGCACGCGCTTCTGCTCGTCGGGGAGTCCGGGGATCGCGGTCTCGATCGCCGCGGGCGCCGCGCGCGCGAGGATCGCCACGCCGTTATAGGTTTTCTGGCCGGAAAACGCGCAGCGGTAACCCGCCGTCTCGAGCTCGGCGTGCGGAAATTTCGCGTCCTCGAGCTTGGTCTCCTGCAGGCAGATCGCGTCGGGGTGGGTCGAGGCGAGCCAGTCGAGAAGCTGGGGAAGCCGGACCTTGAGCGAGTTGACGTTCCAGGTCGCGAGCTTCAAGTCACTGCGCGGGCGGCTTGGGAGCGTAGAGGGCCGGCGCGGGCTTTTCCTCCTTCGCGGGCGGCTTGGGAGCGTAGAGAGAGGGTGCGGGCTTTTCCGCCTGCGCGGGCGCCTTGGGGGCGTAGGGCCCGGCCGGCGCGGGCGGCGCTTCCGGCTTTTCCGGCTCCGCGACCGGCTTGGAGGCGTCCCGCTGCTCGGGCGACACGTAGCCTTCGGGCGCAGTGGGAGCCGCTTGCGTGCGCGGCGGCAGAACGCCCGCCTTGGGATAGCCCGCGGAATCGAGCAGGCCGTCGAGCGCGCCCTGCTCGAATCCCTTCTGCACGGTGCGGCCGACCTTCACCACCGGCACTTCGTTGCTGCCCGTGAGGCTCTTCAGCTCCTCGTTGGTCTTCGGGTCCCACACCTGCACTTCCTGGAACGGCACGCCGCGCTTGTTGAGCGCATCGCGCGCCATCGCGCAGGGCTCCTTGCAGTTGGGCGACGAGTAAAGCGTGACGGGAAAATCCTTCGCCACCCGCGCCAGCTCGAAAGGCGGCTGGCCGGTCTCGGCCGCGCCGTCGCCCGCGGGCCGGATCTGCTGCACGCCTTTGGCGCCGGGCGGCGGCGGCGTATCGGTGTAGCGCACGCGTCCCTGCTCGTCGATCCAGCGGTACTGCGTCTGCTGCGCCAGCGCCGCGCCGGCCGCGACGCCGACGAGAATTGCGATTGCGAATCGCGCGCGAATCACTCGGGGATCATACCATTGTGCCTGAGCAGCGCTTCGACGCGCGGCTCGCGTCCGCGAAAGGCGCGGAAGGATTCCGCCGCGGGCCGGCTGCCGCCCACCGCGAGAACTTCGTCACGGAAGCGCGCGCCGGTCGCGGCATCCATCACGCCTTGCAGGCCGCGCGCGTCCTCGAAGGCGCCGTAGGCGTCGGCCGAGAGGACCTCGGCCCACTTGTAGCTGTAGTAGCCGGCCGCGTAGCCGCCCGCGAAGACGTGCGAGAAGCCGTTGGGAAAGCGGTTCCACGCGGGCGGGCGCAGCACCGCGACGCGGTCGCGCACTTCCTCGAGCAGCTCGAGCACGCTCGCTCCAGCATCGGGATCGAAATCGCGGTGCAGGCGCATGTCGAAGACCGCGAACTCGATCTGGCGCAGCATCGCGAGCCCGCTGTGGAAGTTCTTCGCCGCGATCATCCTGTCGTAGAGCGCGCGCGGCAGCGGCTCGCCGCTGTCGACGTGGCGCGTCATGTGGCGCAGCACTTCCCACTCCCAGCAGAAGTTCTCCATGAACTGGCTCGGCAGCTCGACCGCGTCCCATTCGACGCCGGCGAGCCCCGACACGGCGAGGTCCTCGGCGCGCGTGAGCAGGTGGTGCAGCCCGTGGCCGAACTCGTGGAAAAGCGTCAGAACGTCCTCGTGGGTGAACAGCGCCGGCCTTCCCCCCGCCGGCCGCGGAAAATTGCAGTTCAGGTACGCGGCCGGCGTCTGGATGCGGCCGTCTTTCGCGCGGCGCGCGATGGCGTCGTCCATCCAGGCGCCGCCGCGCTTGGTCTCGCGGGCGTAGAGGTCGGCGTAGAACTGCCCGATGAGCGATCCCCCGGCGTCCCGGATCTCGAAGAAGCGCACGTCCTCGTGCCACGCCGGCGCCCGGGCCGGCGTGACGCGCACCGCGTAGAGCGTCTCGACAAGGCGAAACAGCCCCGCGGCCACCGCGTCCTCGGGGAAATACTGCTTGACCTCCTGGTCGGAGAACGCGTAGCGCTTGGCGCGCAGCTTTTCCGAGCAATAGGCGAGGTCCCAGGCTTCGAGTTGCTCGATGCCGGCGGACCCGGCGAACTCGCGCAATTCCTGCGCTTCCCGCTCCGCGTACGGGCGCGCGCGTCGCGCGAGATCGTCGAGAAATTCGAGCACCTGCGCGGGCGACTCGGCCATCTTGGGCACCAGCGACACCTCGGCGTAATCGCGGTAGCCGAGCAGCCGCGCCTGCTCGCGGCGCAGCCTGACGATGCGCTCGAGGAGCGGCGTGTTGTCCCACTCCGGCTTGCCGAGCTCGGAGGCGCGGGTCGTGCTCGCGCGGTACAGCGTCTCGCGCAGCGCCCGGTCGTCGGCGTACTGCATGGCCGGCAGGTAGGAGGGCGCGTGCAGGGTGAGCTTCCAGCCGCGCCCGCCGTCCTTTTTCGCTGCCTCGCCGGCGGCGGCGAGCACGTCCCCCGGGATTCCGGCCACGCGCGCGCGGTCCTCGAGCACGATCGAGAACGCGTTGGTCGCATCGAGCAGGTTCTCGGAGAACTTCGCCGCGAGCCGCGCCAGCTCCTCCTGGATCGCGGCGAAGCGCGCTTTCCTGTCGGCGGGGAGCTCGGCGCCGCCGAGCCGGAAGTCGCGCAGCGCGTTCTCGATCGCGCGCTTTCGCGCGGGGGTCAGGGCGGCGAAGCCTGCCGATTGGTGCAGCGCCCGGTATCTGTCGAACAGCCTTTGGTCGTGCGCAAGCTCGGTCCAGTACTGCGTGACCCTGGGAAGATTCCCGTTGTAGGCGGCGCGCAGCTCCGGGCTGTCCGCCACCGCGTGCAGGTGCGCGACCTGTCCCCAGGCGCGCGCCAGGCGCTCGTTCGCGTCCTCGAGCGGCGCGACCACGTCGTCCCAGGTCGCCGGCGCGTGCGCCACGCGCTCGGCGGTTGCGCGGCCCTCGGCGAGCAGGCGCTCGACGGCGGGCGCGACGTGCCCGGGCTTGAAATCCGCGAAGCGCGGCAGGCCCGAGAAATCGAGCAGCGGATTCAGCTTGCGGCCTTTGCGGCGGCGCGAACGCAGTTTTCGAGCAGCATGGCGATCGTCATCGGCCCGACGCCGCCGGGCACCGGGGTGATCCAGCCGGCGATTTCCTTGACCGAGGCAAAATCCACGTCGCCGGCGAGGGTGCCGTCGGGCAGGCGGTTGACGCCCACGTCCACGACGCAGGCGCCGGGTTTGACCATGTCCGCCGTGACGAGTTTCGCCCGGCCGACCGCGGCGACCAGCACGTCGGCCTGGCGCGCGATCGCTGCCAGGCCCACGCTCTTCGAATGACAGATAGTGACGGTGGCGTCGCGCTGCAGGAGGAGGAGCACCAACGGTTTGCCGACGATGTTGGAGCGCCCGATCACCACCGCGTGGCGGCCGGCAAGAGGCACTTGCGCTGAATCGAGCAGCCGCATCACCCCTGCCGGCGTGCACGGCACTGCGCCCGGCTTACCGGCGAGCAGCGCGCCGAGGTTCTCGTCGTGAAAGCCGTCGGCGTCCTTCTCGGGGGCGACCGCCGCGAGCACGCGCGCCGCGTCCACCTGCTTGGGCAGCGGCAGCTGGACGAGGATCCCGTGCACGCCGCGATCCGCGTTCAGCGCGGCGACGCAGTCGAGCAGCTCCTGCGTGGTCACGCCGGCGGGGAATTCATGCAGCACCGAGCGCACGCCCGTTTCCTCGCAGGCGCGCATCTTGTTGCGCACATAGACGCGCGAGGCGGGATTGTCGCCGACGAGGACCGCGGCGAGGCCGGGCCGCACGCCGCGCGCGGCGAGCCTGGCGACCTCGTCCTTCACCGCGGCGCGGACCGAAGCGGCGAGCGATTTGCCGTCGAGGATCTTAGCGGTCATGGGTACGCGTCCGGGCCGAAAAAGGCGCGCGAGTCTACCACTTGAGCCACCCCCGCGGCCGTATTAAGCTTCTGCGGCGCCCCTGCGCCAAAAGCGCCGGGCACGAGCGTCACCCGGACCCTCGGGGCGCCGCGCCGATCAACCAAAGCCACGAGCTGGAGGATGACATGTCCGCCGTACCGCAGCCGCCCGCGGCCAACGACTCCGATTCCCTCGAGACGCAGGAATGGCTCGATGCGCTGGAGGCGGTGCTCGAGCGCGAGGGCCCGGAGCGCGCGCATCAGCTGCTCGAGCGGCTGATCGACAAGGCGCGGCGCTCGGGGGCCTACATCCCGTTTTCGGCCAATACCGCCTACATCAACACCATCCCGCCGCACCTGGAGGAGCGCTCGCCGGGCGACGCGGCGCTCGAGGAGCGCATCCGCTCGCACTGCCGCTGGAACGCGATGGTGATGGTGGCGCGCGCCAACAAGAACGACGACGAGCTGGGCGGGCACATCGCGACCTTCGCCTCGGTGGGGACGCTGTTCGGGGTCGGCCAAAACCATTTTTGGCATGCCCCCTCGGAGGGGCACGGCGGCGACCTGGTGTACTTCCAGGGCCACGCCTCGCCGGGGATCTACGCGCGCTCGCTGATGGAAGGGCGCTTTACCGAGGAGCAGCTGCTCAACTTCCGCCGCGATGTGGACGGCAAGGGCGTCTCCTCGTACCCGCACCCCTGGCTGATGCCCGAGTACTGGCAGTTCCCGACCGTGTCGATGGGGCTCGGGCCGATCCAGGGCATCTACATGGCGAGGTTCCTCAGGTACCTGCAGGCGCGCGGGCTCGCGCAGACCGACAACCGCAAGGTGTGGGTGTTCTGCGGCGACGGCGAGATGGACGAGCCGGAATCGCTGGGCGCGATCGGCCTGGCCGCGCGGGAAAAGCTCGACAACCTGATCTTCGTCATCAACTGCAACCTGCAGCGCCTCGACGGCCCGGTGCGCGGCAACGGCAAGATCATCCAGGAGCTCGAGTCGGATTTCCGCGGCGCGGGCTGGAACGTGATCAAGGTCATCTGGGGCTCGTACTGGGACCCGCTGATCGCCCGGGACACGCAGGGGCGGCTGCTGCGCGTGATGGAGGACTCGGTCGACGGCGAGTACCAGAACTACAAGGCGAACGACGGCGCGTTCGTGCGCAAGCACTTCTTCGGCAAGGACCCGAAGCTCCTCGAGATGGTCTCGCGCATGACCGACGAGGACATCTGGCGCCTCAACCGCGGCGGCCACGACCCGCACAAGATCTACGCCGCGTACGCGGCGGCGGCGAAGCACAAGGGCCAGCCCACGGTGATCCTCGCCAAGACCATCAAGGGCTACGGCCTGGGCAAGCACGGCCAGGCGAAGAACCCGACGCACCAGCTGAAGAAGCTGGATCTCGAGACGATCCGGGACATGCGCGATCACTTCCGCGTGCCGATCCCCGACGACAAGCTCGAGGAGCTGCCGTTCTACGTTCCGCCGCCCGACTCGCCGGAGATGAAATACCTGCACGAGCGCCGCCGGGCGCTCGGGGGGTACCTGCCGCAGCGGCGCCGCAAGGCCGACGCGGTGCCGCGCGTGCCGCCGCTCTCGGCGTTCGAGGCCGTGCTGAAAGGCTCCGAAGGGCGCGAGATCTCGACCACCATGGCGTTCGTGAGGCTGCTCACCGCGCTGGTGCGCGACAAGGAGATCGGCCGGCACGTGGTGCCGATCGTGCCCGACGAGGCGAGGACCTTCGGCATGGAGGGCATGTTCCGGCAGCTCGGCATCTATTCCTCCGAGGGGCAGAAGTACGAGCCGGTGGACCGCGACCAGGTGATGTACTACCGCGAGGACAAGTCGGGGCAGATCCTCGAGGAGGGCATCACCGAGGCGGGCTCGATCTCGTCCTGGATCGCCGCCGCGACCTCGTACAGCCACTCGAACCTCGCCATGGCGCCTTTCTACATTTTCTACTCGATGTTCGGATTGCAGCGCGTGGGCGACCTCGCCTGGGCGGCGGCCGACCAGCGCGCGCGGGGTTTCCTCGTCGGCGCAACGGCCGGCCGCACCACGCTGAACGGCGAAGGGCTGCAGCACGAGGACGGGCACTCGCAGGTTTTCGCCTCGGTGATCCCGAACTGCGTCTCCTACGATCCGACCTACGGCTACGAGCTCGCGGTCATCATCCACGACGGGCTGCGGCGCATGCTGAGCGAGCAGCAGGACGTCTTCTACTACATCACGGTGATGAACGAGGCCTACGAGCACCCGGCGCTGCCCGCCGGCGCCGAGCAGGGGATCCTGAAAGGCATGTACCTGCTGCGCGAGTCGAAGTCCAAGGCGAAGGCGCGCGTGCAGCTGCTCGGCTCGGGGACGATCCTGCGCGAAGTCCTGGCGGCGGCCATTTTGCTGGAAGACGACTGGGGCGTCGCGGCCGATGTCTGGAGCGCGACCAGCTTCACCGAGCTGCGGCGCGACGGGCTCGCCGCCGAGCGCTGGAACATGCTGCATCCCGAGGACAAGCCGCGCGTGCCGTACCTGACGCAGTGCCTGGACAAGCGCGCCGGCCCGCTGGTCGCGGCGAGCGACTACATCAAGACCTTCGCCGACCAGATCAGGCCGTTCGTGCCGCGCGATCGCGTCACCCGGGTGCTCGGCACCGACGGCTTCGGGCGCTCGGATTCGCGCGCCAAGCTGCGGCATTTCTTCGAGGTGAACCGCCACTTCGTGACCATCGCCGCGCTCAAGGCGCTCGCCGAGCAGGGCGAAGGAAAGCCCAAGGTCGTCGCCGAAGCGATCAGGAAGTACGGCATCGATCCGGGCAAGCCCGATCCGAGCACCGTCTAGGCCTGGTCCGGCGATGGGCGCCATGAAGGAAGTGCTGGTCCCCGACATCGGCGACTTCAAGGAGGTCGAGGTGATCGAGGTGCTGGTCAAGCCCGGCGACGAGGTCGCAAAAGAGCAGTCGCTCGTCACCCTGGAATCGGACAAGGCGACGATGGAGATTCCCTCGCCCGAGGCGGGCGTGGTGAAGGAGCTGAGGGTGAAGCTCGGCGACAAAGTCTCGCAGGGCGCGGCGATCCTGGTTCTCTATGCGGCCGCCGACCCGGCGGCTGCGGTTGCGAAACCGGCGCCGCAGCCCGCCCCGAAGGCCGCACCGGCCGCCGCGCCGGCGCCGCGCGCGGCCCCTGCCGCTCAGCCGGCGGTTGCGGGAACCGAGCGCACCGCAAGGGTCCCCGACATCGGCGACTTCAATGAGGTCGAGGTGATCGAGGTGCTGGTCAAGCCCGGCGACGAGGTCGCAAAAGAGCAGTCGCTCATCACCCTGGAATCGGACAAGGCGACGATGGAGATCCCCTCGCCCGAGGCGGGCGTGGTGAAAGAGCTCAAGGTCAAGCTCGGCGACAGGGTCTCCGAGGGCTCGCCGATCGCGATACTGCTGACGGGAGAGGCTTCGCAAGCCGAGCACCCGGAGCCGCAGGCGCCGATGCCGGAGGCAGCCGCGCCACCGCCGGAGCCGCTCGGCCGACCGGTGCCGCGCGAGCCGCGCGAGGCGATCGTGAGCAAGCCTCACGCCAGCCCGTCGGTGCGAAAGTTCGCGCGCGAGCTGGGAGTAGACCTGGCGAGAGTCTCAGGAAGCGGTCCCAAGGGCCGCATCCTGCACCAGGACGTGGAGGGATTCGTGAAGGGGATGATGGCCGGAACCCCCCCGGCTTCGCCTCCCCCCCTTGGAAAGGGGGGGATCGGGGGGGTGAATTTCAAACTGGCGCCGTGGCCGGAGGTGGACTTCGCGAAATTCGGCCCGATCGAGGTCAAGCCGCTTTCGCGCATCCAGAAGCTCTCCGGGCCGAACCTGCACCGCAACTGGGTCTCGATTCCGCACGTCACGCAGTTCGACGAGGCCGACATCACCGAGCTGGAGGCGTTCCGCAAAGCGAATACCGCCGAGACCGAGAGGCGCGGCTTCAAGCTCACCATGCTCGCGTTCCTCGTCAAGGCATGCGTGACTGCGCTCAGGCAGTACCCGCAGCTCAACGCCTCGCTCGACAAGTCGGGCGAGAGCCTTGTGATCAAGAAGTACTTCCACATCGGCGTCGCCGTGGACACGCCCGAAGGGCTGGTCGTGCCGGTGATCCGCGACGCCGACCGCAAGGGCGTGTTCGACCTCGCAAAGGAGCTTGCCGACGTCTCCAGGCTCGCGCGCGAAAGGAAGCTCCGGCCGGGCGATCTGCAGGGCGGCTCGTTCTCGATCTCGAGCCTCGGCGGCATCGGCGGCACCGCGTTCACGCCGATCATCAACGCGCCCGAGGTGGCCATCCTCGGGGTGTCGCGCGCGGCGATGCGGCCGGTATGGAACGGAGCGGATTTCGCCCCGCGCCTGATGCTGCCGCTCGCGCTCTCCTACGACCACCGCGTGATCGACGGGGCGAGCGCGGCGCGCTTCACCAGCTACCTCGCTTCGGTGCTCTCCGACATCCGCAAGTCGCTCCTCTGAAATGGCGGCGAGCGCCAGCCCGGATCTGGAGTGCGAGCTCGTCGTCCTCGGGGCCGGCCCCGGCGGCTACTCGGCCGCGTTCCGGGCCGCCGACCTCGGGATGAGGACGGTGCTGGTCGAGCGCTATCCCACCCTCGGCGGCGTGTGCCTGAACGTCGGCTGCATTCCGTCCAAGGCGCTGCTGCACACGGCGTTCATCGTCGACGCCGCGCGGGCGCTTGCGGCGCACGGCATCGCCTTCGGCGAGCCGAAGCTCGATCTCGCCAAGCTGCGCGCGTCCAAGGACAAGGTGGTCGGAAAGCTCACCGGCGGCCTCGCCGCGATGGCGCGCGGCCGCAAAGTCGCGGTGGTGCAGGGGAGCGGCCGCTTCGTCGAGCGCAATCGCCTGGAAGTCGAGACCGCGCAGGGAAAACAGGCGGTGCGCTTCGCCGCCGCCATCATCGCCGCCGGCTCGCAGTCGGCGAAGCTGCCGTTCCTGCCCGATGACCCGAGGATCGTCGATTCCACGCGGGCGCTCGAGCTGCCCGCGGTGCCGAAAAGAATGCTGGTGATCGGCGGCGGGATCATCGGCCTGGAGATGGGGACCGTTTACTCGACGCTCGGCGCCCGGCTCGAGGTCGTGGAGCTTCTCGACGGACTGATGACGGGCACCGACCGCGACCTGGTCGCCGTGTGGCAGAAGTTCAATGCCGCCCGCTTCGACCGCGTGATGCTGGGGACGAAGACCGCGAAAGCCGAAGCAGTGAAGGAAGGGATCAGAGTCTGGTTCGAGGGCGGGCAGGCGCCGGGCGAGCCCCAGCTTTACGACATGGTGCTGGTCTCGGTCGGGCGCACGCCGAACGGCAAGCGCATCGGCGCCGAGCAGGCCGGGGTCGCGGTGACCGAGCGCGGTTTCATCGAGACCGACTCGCAGATGCGCACCAACGTGCCGCACATCTACGCGATCGGCGATATCGCGCGGCCCCCGCTGCTCGCGCACAAGGCGGTGCACGAGGGGCACGTCGCCGCGCAAGCCGCCGCGGGGCTGAAATCGCACTTCGACGCGCGCGTCATCCCGTCGGTCGCCTATACCGATCCGGAGATCGCCTGGGTGGGGCTGACCGAGGAGCAGGCGGCGCGGGACGGCGCGCGGGTGAGCGTGGCGAAGTTTCCGTGGTCGGCCTCGGGCCGCGCCATCGCGAATGCGCGCGACGAGGGCTTCACCAAGCTCGTGTTCGACGCGGAGACGCACCGCATCGTCGGCGGCGGGATCGTCGGCGCCGGCGCCGGCGATCTCATCAGCGAGATTGCGCTGGCGATCGAGATGGGAGCGGACGCGGTGGACATCGGCAGGACCATTCACCCGCACCCGACCACCAGCGAGTCGATCGGCATGGCCGCCGAGCTTTTCGAAGGCGTGTGCACCGACCTCCCGCCGGCGAGAAAGAAATGACCCAGGACGCGCTCAAGCAGCTCGTCGCCGGGGAAGCGATCAGGTACGTGGTCGAGGACGCCGTCGTCGGCGTGGGCTCCGGCACGACGGTCAATTTCTTCATCGACGCCCTCGCCCGGATGAAGGGAAGAATCGAGGGCGCGGTGGCGGCCTCGGAGGCGAGCGCCGCGCGGCTCAAAGCGCACGGCATCCGCGTCTTCGACCTGAACAGCGTGAACGAGCTGCCGGTCTACATCGACGGCGCCGACGAGGCGACCGAGCACCTTTACCTCATCAAGGGCGGCGGCGGCGCGCTGACGCGCGAGAAGATCGTCGCCGCCGTGGCAGGGAAGTTCATCTGCATCTGCGATCGGTCGAAGCTGGTGCCGGTGCTCGGCAGGTTCCCGCTGCCGGTCGAAGTGATCCCGATGGCGAGAAGCCACGTCGGGCGCGAGCTGCGAAAGCTCGGGGCGCACCCGGTGCTGCGCGAGAATTTCAAGACCGACAACGGCAACCTGGTCATCGACTGCCACGGCCTGAGCATCGTCGATCCGCCGGCCCTGGAGGCCGAGCTCGATCACATCGCGGGCGTGGTGGCGAACGGCCTCTTCGCCCGCCGCCCGGCCGACGTGCTGCTGCTCGGCGAAGCCGCCGGGGTGCGGACGCTGGCGAGGAAAGCCGGCTAGAGCATCTCGCCCGGCTGGGCGAGCGCGTACTCGGTGAGGCGGCGCACGGTCCACTCGTACGCGTCGTCGACCGAGTCGGTGCGGTGCACCAGCTCGACGTCCGCCGCATCGATCATGCCGTGGCGCACCAGCGCGTCGAAGCCGATCACCTGCCGCCAGTACTCGGTGCCGAACAGCACGATCGGCAGCGGCTTGTGCATCTTCCCGGTCTGCTTCATGGTCAGCAGCTCGAACAGCTCGTCCAGCGTGCCGAACCCGCCGGGAAAGACGAGCACCGCCTTGGCGAGGTAGGCAAACCAGAACTTGCGCATGAAGAAGTAGTGGAAGTGAAAGGCAAGCTCGCGGGTGACGTAGGCGCTGTCGAAATCCTCCCTGGGAATCGAGATGGCGAGCCCCACGTTCATGCCGCGCGCCTCGGCCGCGCCGCGGGCAGCCGCCTCCATGATCCCCGGGCCGCCGCCGGTGCAGACGACGAAGCGGTGCTCTTGCGAATCGAGATCCTTCGACCAGAGCGTGAGGCGGCGGGCGAGTTCGCGCGCGGCCTCGTAGTAGTGCGACACCGCGAGCGCGTTGCGGGCGCGCTCGAGGTCACCGTCGCCGGCCTCGGCCCGGGCGAGCGCCGCCTCGGCCTGCTCGCGCGGGAGCACGCGCGCCGAGCCCATGAACACGATGGTATCGTCGACGCGATGGCGCTCGAAGCGCCTCTTCGGCTCGAGGTATTCGGCGAGGATGCGCAGCGGCCGGGCCTCGCGGCTCGCGAGAAAGGCCCGGCTGCGGTAGGCGCGGGCGGGTCGGCTGGGGCGGGCGGTCATGAATGTCCTCGGAGGGGTGCAGGGCGCGTAACTTCCTCGTCATCTCGGCGTGGTAAGCTAAGTTCGTCATTTTGCAGGGGATCGCCGACGATGGCCGAGCATACCTCCAAGCAGTTCGACGCCGAGCTGGAGAGCGTGCGCTCGCACGTGCTGCAGATGGGCGGCCTGGTCGAGGAGCAGATCACGCGCGCGGTGGAAAGCCTGATCACCGGCGACATGGAATTGATCGAGAAGGTGATCGCCGACGACACGCGCGTGAACGCGCTCGAGGTCGAGATCGACGAGGCGTGCAGCCACATCATCGCGCGCCGCCAGCCAGCCGCCGGCGACCTGCGGCTGCTGATCACCGTCATCAAGACCATCACCGACCTCGAGAGGATCGGCGATGAGGCCGAGAAGATCGCGCGCATGGCCAAGCTGATCCACTCCGCCGAGAAGCTGCACATGCCGAGAATGGACCTCTCGCACGTCGCCGACCGCGCGCTCGCGATGCTGCGCCAGTCGCTCGACGCCTTCGCGCGGCTCGACGTCTCGGAGGCGATGAGGGTGGTGAAGCAGGACCAGGCCGTGGACGAAGCGTTCCGCGCCATCATGCGCCAGCTCATCACCTTCATGATGGAGGACCCGAGGAGCATCACCCGCTCGCTGGAGATCCTGTTCATCGCCAAGGCGGTCGAGCGCATCGGCGACCACGCCAAGAACATGGCCGAGTACGTGGTCTACATGGTGATGGGCCGCGACGTGCGGCACACCTCGATCGAGGAACTGGAGAAGGAGCTGCTGGAATAAATGGGGTCAGATCAACATTTCCACCGCGCCACGGAACACGCAAGGTGCCCCAGCAGGAAATGTTGATCTGACCCCATTTATTGCTATTTCTCCGGCGGGACGTAGCCCGAGGCGACTTCCGCGCCCACGCCGAAGAAGTGGCGCTCGGTCTGCTCCATCAGGTATTTGCGCGCCTTCGGATCGGCGAGGTTGAGCCGGTTCTCGTTGACCAGCATGGTCTGCTGGCGCAGCCACTGCTGCCACGCCTCCTTCGAGACGTTCTCCCAGATGCGCTTGCCCAGCTCGCCGGGGTAGGGCGGGAAATCCAGCCCGTCGGCCTCGCGGCCGAGCTTCACGCATTTCACCGTCCGCGCCATGCGGCAATTATAGGCGCTTGAGGAACACCTTCGAGCCGCGGCGCCAGTTGTAGAGCGCCTGACGGCGCGGCGGCAGCGCCGAGACGTCGGCGGCGCGGAACCCCTGCTCGAGGAACCAGTGCGCGGCGCTGGTGGTGAGCGCGAACACCCGACGAATCCCGAGCGAGCGCGCGCGCTCCTCGCAGGCCCTGAGCAGTCGCTCGCCGTATCCGGCGTCGCGGACCTCCTGCGCCACCGCGAGGCAGGCGAACTCGGCGCTCTTCTGCTCCGGGAACGGGTATAGCGCGGCGCAGCCGACGATCGCGCCGTCGTGCTCCACGACGAGGAAGTTGCCGATCTCCGCTTCCAGCAGCTCGCGGCTTCTCTTCACCAGCGACCCCTCGGCCTCGAGCGGCTCGATCAGCGCCAGGATCCCGCGCACCTCCTCGATCCTCGCCGCGCGCAGCTTCTCCACCGGGTCGGCGGTGATCATGGTGCCGACGCCCGAGTGGGTGAACAGCTCGAGCAGCATCGCTCCCGCGGCGCGGCGCGCGACCAAGTGTGCCCGGCCCACCCCCGCGCCGACCGCGCGGATCGCATGCTCGATCGCGCGCGCGGTCTGCGGAGTCAGGCCGCCTTTCTTGAGCAGCGACTCGGCCTCGCGTCCCGTCAGCTCGGCGAGCACGTCGTCCCGGCGGCCGGCAGGAAGGCGGTCGGTGAACACGAGGAGCTTGTCCGCTTTGAGCGCCACGGCGACGCTCTCCGCGACGTCCTCCCACGCGAGGTTGAAGACCTCGCCGGTCGGCGAGTAGCCGAGGTGCGGCACCAGCACCACCTCCCCGGCATCGAGCCGCCGCACGATCGCCTCGGCGTCCACCTTGCGCACCGCGCCGGTGAACTGGAAATCGGTGCCCCGGACGACCCCGATCGGGCGGGCGGTGATGAAGTTCCCGGAGGCGACGCGGATCCGCGCGCCCGCCATCGGGGAATCCGGCAGCCCTTGCGAGAGCAGCGCTTCGATCTCGACGCGCAGCACGCCGGCGGCGTGCTTCACCGCGACGAGCGCTTGCGCGTCGGTGACGCGCAACCCCTGGGCGTAGCGCGAGCGCAGGCGCTTTGCCTTCAGCTCGGCCTCGATCTGCGGCCGCGCCCCGTGGACGAGCACGAGACGGATGCCGAGCGCGGCGAGCAGGTTCACCTCGTGCACGAAGGCCGCGAAACGGGCGCGCTCGGCGAACATCTCGCCGCCGAAGGCGACGACGAAGCTGCGGCCGCGGAACGCGTGCACGTACGGTGCCACCTGGCGGAACCAGCGCACGAACGCTTCGGGCTGAAGTGGCGTAGCCATGACGCGCGAGATGCTAGCGGAAATCGCCCGCAAGCGCGTTGAGCGCGGCGAGCGCGGCGAGCGCCGCGGTCTCGGTGCGCAGCACGCGCGGGCCGAGGCGCACCGGCACGAATCCCGCAGCGAGGAACGCCTGCTCCTCCCCGGCGTCGAAGCCCGACTCGGGGCCGGCCGCGATGGTGACGCCGCGCCCGGCCCCCGCGCAGGCCGCGGCGAAGGCGAGCTCCGCGCGCGGCGCGAGCAGGAGCTTCAGCGAGCCGTCGCTCGCCTCGACGCGATAGTCGGCGGCGCGGATCAGCGGCTGCACGACGGGAATCCGGTTGCGGCCGCACTGCTCGCAGGCGGCGATCGCGACCTTCTGCCAGTGCGCCTGCCGCGCGGGCGCGTTGTGCGCCCTCGGGCGCGCCACCGAGCGCGCCGCGATCAGCGGGCGCAGCTCGGCGACGCCCAGCTCGACCGCCTTGCGGACCGTGAAGTCCATGCGGTCGCCCGCCGAGACGCCCTGCACCAGCACCGCGCGCAGCGGCGACTCGCGCTCGATCTGGCGGTGCTCGAGGATGTCCACTGCGACGCGCAGCCGCTCGATCGCGGCGATGCGCGCGGCGTACTCGCCGCCGCGGCCGTCGAACAGCACGATCGCGTCGCCCGCGCGCAGGCGCAGCACGCGCACCGCGTGGTGCGCGGCGTCCTCGCCTAGCGCGCAGGTGCCGCCGGCGCGCAGCGGCACGTCGAGGTAAAAGCGCGGCGCGCGCCGCGGTTCATCCCCCATGTCTAATGGCTGTCGCGCGGGACGAAGGCCCCGCTCTTGCCGGCGAGAAAATCCAGGTCCGCGCCTTCGCTCGCCTGCAGCACGTGGTCGAAGTACAGCCGCCAGTAGCCGCGCGAGAGCCGGGGCTTCGGCGCCTTCCAGCGCGCCTTGCGCTTTCGAAGCTCTCGCGCGGGGACGAGCAGCTCGAGCTTGCGCTTCGCCACGTCGAGCTCGATCAGGTCGCCTTCCTGCACCAGGGCAAGCGCGCCGCCGGCCGCCGCTTCGGGGGCCACATGCAGCACGGCGGTGCCGTAGGCGGTGCCGCTCATCCTCGCGTCGGAGATCCGCACCATGTCGGTGACACCACGCTTCAACAGCTTGGGCGGCAGCGGCATGTTCCCGACCTCGGCCATGCCCGGATAGCCTTTCGGACCGCAGTTCTTCAGCACCATCACCGAGCGCTCGTCGATGTCGAGCTTCGGATCGTCGATGCGCGCATGGAAGTCCTCGATGTTCTCGAACACCACCGCCCGGCCGCGGTGCTTCATCAGCCTCGGGGTCGCCGCCGAGGGCTTGATGACTGCGCCGTCGGGGCAGAGATTGCCTCGCAGCACTGCGATCCCGGAATGCTTCTTGAAGGGCTTCTTCATGGTGTGGATCACGTCGCGGTTCCAGCACGGCGCCTCGCGGTTGTTCTCCCAGATCGATTTTCCGCTCACGGTGAGGGCGTCGCGATTGAGCAGCCCCGCCTCGCCCAGCTCGCGCAGCACCGCCGGCAGGCCGCCGGCGTAGTAGAAATCCTCCATCAAGTACTTGCCCGAGGGCATGAGGTTGGCGAGGCAATGCACGCCCCGTCCCAGGCGGTCCCAATCCTCGAGCGCCAGCTTCACCCCCAGGCGCCGCGCGATGGCAATGAGGTGGATCACCGCGTTGGTCGAGCCGCCGATGGCGGCGTTGGCGCGGATCGCGTTCTCGAACGCCTTGCGGGTGAGGATCTTCGAGATAGTCACGCCTCCCTTTACCAGCTCGACGATGCGCCGGCCCGCGGCGCGCGCGAGCACGTTGCGTCGCGCATCGACCGCCGGGATCGCCGCGTTGCCCGGCATCCCCACGCCGAGCGCCTCGACCATCGAGGCCATCGTGGAAGCCGTTCCCATCGTCATGCAATGGCCGTGCGAGCGGTGCATGCACGACTCGGCCTCGTGAAACTCCTCGAGCGTGAGCTTTCCGGCGCGCAGGTCCTCGGACATCTGCCACACGCTGGTGCCCGAGCCGACGTCGGTGCCGCGGTACTTGCCCGAGAGCATCGGCCCGCCCGAGACCGCGATCGCCGGCAGGTCCACGCTCGCCGCGCCCATGAGCAGCGAAGGCGTGGTCTTGTCGCAGCCCACCAGCAGCACCGCGCCGTCCACCGGGTTGCCGCGCAGCGACTCCTCGACGTCCATGCTGGCGAGGTTGCGGTACAGCATCGCGGTGGGCCGCATCAGCGATTCGCCGAGCGACATCACCGGGAATTCGAGCGGGAAGCCCCCGGCCTCCAGCACTCCGGCCTTCACGTGCTCGGCGATGATGCGGAAGTGCGAGTTGCAGGGCGTCAGCTCCGAGTAGGTGTTGCAGATGCCGATCACCGGGCGGCCGTCGAACTGGTCCTGCGGCACGCCGCGGTTCCTGACCCAGCTGCGGTACAGGAAGCCGTGCAGGTCCTGGCGGCCGAACCACTGGATGCTGCGCTGCTGCGGGGTCTTCTTGGCCATATCGGTAGCTCAGTAGGTGGCGCGTCCGCCCGAAATGTCGAATACGGCGCCGGTTGAGAAGGAGCACTCCGCGGAGGCGAGCCAGCACACGAGCGCGGCGATCTCGTCCACCTCGACGAAGCGGCCCATCGGGATCTTCGAAAGCATGTAATCGATGTGCTCGCGCGTCATCTGCTCGAAGATGGCGGTCTTCGCCGCCGCCGGCGTCACGCAGTTGACGAGCACCCCGGTGCGCGCGAGCTCTTTTCCGAGCGACTTGGTGAGCGCGATCACGCCCGCCTTCGAGGCGGAATAGGCGACCGCGTTGGGATTGCCCTCTTTGCCCGCGATCGAGGCGATGTTGACGATGCGGCCGTAGCCGGCGGCGACCATGTGCGGCGCGACCGCGCGGCAGCACAGGAACTGGCTGGTGAGGTTGACGCGCAGCACGCGCTCCCATTCGTCGATCGGGTATTCGACGGTCGGCCTGTTCGCGCCGGCGATGCCGGCGTTGTTGACGAGCACGTCGATGTTCCCGAATTCCTTGATCGTGCTCGTCGCCGCGGATTCCACCGCGGCGGGATCCGAGACGTCCACCGCGGATGCGCCTTGCACGTCCCACACCCGCACCCTGGCGCCGGAAGCCTCGAGGCGCTTCGCGATCGCGGCGCCGATTCCCTGCGCGCCGCCGGTGACGATCGCGGTGCGGCCTGCGAAATCGAGCCGGTTCATCCGTCCCTCGCGGAAGCGCGCAGTATAATCGCTGCCCTTCCAGGCACGCTGCCCTTCCAGGCAAAAAAACATGGCAGGCAGACTCGCAGGCAAGGTCGCGTTCGTCACCGCGGCCGGGCAGGGCATCGGCCGCGGCGCGGCGCTCGCCTTCGCACGCGAGGGCGCGCGCGTGTGGGCGACCGACATCAATGCGAAGACGGTCACCGAGCTCGAGGGCCGGGACGGCATCCGCGCGCGCGCGCTCGACGCTACCGACGAGCAAGCGATCGCGAGGATCGCGGCCGAGGCGGGCGACGTGGACGTGCTGTTCAATTGCGCCGGGTTCGTGCACCACGGCACGATCCTCGACTGCGCGCCGCAGGACTGGGACTTCAGCTTCAACGTCAACGTGAAGTCCATGTACCTGGTGACGCGGACGTTCCTGCCCGGCATGCTGAGAAGGGGTCGCGGCTCGATCATCAACATCGCCTCGGTCGCTTCCTCGGTGAAGGGGCTGCCCAACCGCTTCGCTTACGGAGCCACCAAGGCGGCGGTGATCGGGCTCACCAAGGCGATCGCGGCGGATTTCGTCAAGCAGGGCATCCGCTGCAACGCGATCTGCCCGGGCACGGTGGACACGCCGTCCCTGCAGCAGCGCATCGACGCGCTGCCCGACCCGGCGCAGGCGCGCAAGGACTTCATCGCACGCCAGCCGATGGGGCGGCTCGGCACGGTGGACGACATCACCGGGCTGCTGGTGTTCCTGGCGTCCGACGAGTCGCTGTTCGCGACGGGAAACGCGTATTCGATCGACGGGGGGATGACGATATGAGGCTTTGCCGCTACGGCAGGAACGGCTACGAGAAGCCGGGCATGGTGGACGCCGACAGCCGGCTGCGCGACCTTTCCAAGGTGGTGGAGAGTATCGGCCCGAACGAGATCTCGCCGCGCGGGCTGAAAATGCTGTCCAGGATCAAGCCCGAGTCGCTGCCGGTGGTGAACGGCTCGCCGCGGCTCGGCGTGCCCTACGTCGGCATCGGCAAGTTCGTCGCCATCGGCCTCAACTACTCGGACCACGCGAGGGAGGCCGGTCAGCCGATCCCCTCCGAGCCGGTGGTGTTCATGAAGGCGACCACCTGCATCAGCGGGCCCAATGACGACGTGATGCAGCCGAAGGGCTCCACGCGGCTGGACTGGGAGGTCGAGCTCGGCGTGGTGATCGGAACGCAGGCGAGGTACGTGGACGAGTCGCGTGCCCTGGGGCACGTTGCCGGCTATTGCGTGGTGAACGACGTCTCGGAGCGCGCCTTCCAGATGGCGACCAGCCAGTGGGACAAGGGCAAGGGCTTCGACACCGCCGGCCCGCTCGGGCCCTGGCTCGTGACCACCGACGAGATCACCGATCCGCAGAAGCTCGATCTGTGGCTCGAGGTGAACGGCAAGCGCATGCAGACCGGCAACACGCGCACCATGATCTTCGGCGTGGCGCAGATCGTCTCCCACCTCAGTCAGTACATGACGCTCATGCCGGGCGACATCATCACCACCGGTACTCCGCCGGGCGTCGGCCTGGGAATGAAGCCGACGCCGGTCTATCTCAAGCCGGGCGACGTGATGACGCTCGGCATCAGGGGACTGGGCGAGCAGCGGCAGAAAGTCGTCGCCTACGCGGGGTAGCGTCGTGATGCAAAGCGCCTTCTGGATGCCGTTCACGGCGAACCGGCAGTTCAGGAAGGCGCCGCGGCTGCTCGCCCGCGCCGAGGGCATGCACTACTGGACCGCCGAGGGCCGCCAGGTGCTCGACGGCGTGGCGGGCCTTTGGTGCGTCAATGCCGGCCATTGCCGTCCGAAGATCGTCGAGGCGGTGAAGCGCCAGGTCGCCACGATGGACTTCGCGCCCACCTTCCAGATGGGCCATCCGATCGCGTTCGAGTTCGCCGAGCGCCTCGCGCGCATCGCGCCGCAGGGGTTTTCGCGCGTGTTCTTCACCAACTCCGGTTCCGAGTCGGTAGACACGGCGTTGAAGATCGCGCTCGCCTACCACCGCGCGAAGGGCGAGGGCCAGCGCTTTCGCCTGATCGGGCGTGAGCGCGGCTACCACGGCGTCAATTTCGGCGGCACGTCGGTGGGCGGGATCCTCGCCAACCGGAAAAGCTTCGGTCCGGGAGTTGCGGGCGTGGACCACATCCGCCACACGCACGACCCGGCGAGGAACGCCTTCTCGCGCGGGCAGCCGGCGCACGGGGCGGAATTCGCCGACGATCTGGAGCGCCTGTGCGCGCTGCACGATCCGTCCACGATTGCCGCGGTGATCGTGGAGCCGGTAGCGGGTTCCGCCGGCGTGCTGGTGCCGCCAAAAGGGTATCTGGAGCGCCTGCGCGAGATCTGCACGCGCCACGGCATCCTCCTCATCTTCGACGAGGTCATCACCGGCTTCGGACGCCTGGGCAAGGCCTTCGGCTCGCAGCATTTCGGCGTGATGCCGGATGTCTTCACGTCCGCAAAAGGCATCACCAACGGCACGGTGCCGATGGGCGCGGTGTTTGTGAAGGACGCGATCTACGACGCGTTCATGCAGGGCCCGGACGGGATCGAGCTGTTCCACGGCTACACCTATTCCGGCCATCCGCTCGCCTGCGCCGCGGGAATCGCGACGCTCGATACCTACGAAGAGGAGGGGCTCCTCACGCGTGCGGCGTCGCTGGACAGAACCTGGGAGGACGCGGCGCACGCGCTGAGAGACGCCCGCCACGTGATCGACATCCGCAACTGCGGCCTCGTCGCCGGCATCGAGCTCGAGCCGCGCCCCGGTGCGCCGGGCGCGCGCGGCCACGAGGCGTTCCTGAAGGCGTTCGAGGCGGGCGTGCTGATCCGCGCCACGCGCGACATCCTCGCCCTGTCGCCGCCGCTGATCATAGAGAAGGCGCAGATCGCCCGGTTGTTTGGCTGTGTGCGCGAGGTGCTGAAAGCGGTGGAGTAGCCGGAATGCGCCGGCGACGTGCCGGCGCTAGGCGAAGTCGCGGCTGATTCTGGCCTTGACCGGCTTGCGCAGCGCCGGGGCGAGCGTCGTCTGCGCAGCGCGCTCGAGCAGCGTCCCCATGCGCGTCAGGCCGTGACGGGCGAGAGCCGCCGTGAACGCGAGATCCTTCTCGCGTCCCGCGACGTATTTCGAGATCGCGAGGTCGTGGACTTCGAGGCACAGACCCTCGATACCGCCCGTATTGGGGTTTTTCACGCGCACCAGCCGTTCGCGCCAGCCCGCCGGCAGCGTGGCGGTGGATTCGCCCACGCCTTGCGCGTAATAGCCGAATTGCTCGTGGAAGCGCGAGCCCTCGCCGATCGCGCCGTCGATGAGGTCGGCGCGCTCCGGATGGTTGCGCGGGAACACGTCGGCTTCCATCGAGGCGAGGAGGGCCTTCGGTGCTTCCGGGTACTGCCCGAGCACCGCCTGGCTGCCGATTACCACGATTTCGCGGTCCTCGGCGATCGCGCCGGCGGCGCGGATCACATGCTCAAGCTCGGAACGCGTCATGCACGCGCCGGCGCTCGGCCTCCGAGAGCAACGTGGCGAGCGGCGAGGACTGGCGAAGGCGCGCGGCGTCGTCGCTCAGCTCGGTCGCCCGCGCCGCGATTTCCCGCCACGGCCGCTCGAGCAGCGCTTTCCACTCGAGCAGCGCTGCGGGCGCCTCCTCGCCGTAGCGCTCCAGCCAGCGGAGTACCGTCTCCCGCGCGCGCTCGACCAAACCGGGATTGGCGCTGATCCGGCGTGCAACCAGCGCGTGCAGCGCGAGGCTTCTCGCCTCGGCGATGCGGTGGTCGGACCAGGTCGCCTCGCGGGGCGACCAACGTGTGCTCGCACGCAGCCCCGCCGCGCGCTGGCGCGCGCGGTAGCGCCGCATGCGTTCCGCTGCGGAGAGCGCGCTTCCGGTGCAAGGCCTGGCCATTAGGTTATCGTAACGCGTTACGGGAATTGGCACAAGGTCGAGGGCCTTTTGGATGGCGGGACCCGAATTGGGGGTAGCCTTGAAGGATCGGGAGGCCGGGAATCCCGGCTAAGGGGGCAATATGACTGACCAGGCGGGAGTTGGGGCCGGCGCGCAGCAGTACGGCGGCTTCTGGATCCGGTTTCTCGCGTACGTGACGGACAGCGCGATCCTGTTCATCGCATCGTCGGTGGTCATTGTCGCTGCGACGTTCCTGGGCGACGCGGGCGCGTTCGCGGGCGCGCTGATGGTCTTTCTCCTCGCGCTGCTTTACTGGCCGCTCATGCAGGCCTCGGCCCGCCAGGCGACCTTCGGCAAGCAGCTGCTCGGCCTGAAGGTGGCGCACGGCTCCACCGGCGAGCGCATCTCGATCCTGCGCTCGTTCGGCAGGGAGCTGGGAAAGATCGTCTCGAGCGCGGTGTTTTCGCTCGGTTTCATCATCGCCGGATTCACGCGCCGCAAGCAGGCGCTGCACGATCTCATGGCCTCGACGGTGGTGGTGCGCGAGGCACCCGCGCGCATCGTCGCCGCGCTCGCGGTGAGCGTGGCGGCAATCGTGCTGCCGATCGTCGCGGTGCCGATGCTGATCGGCGGCGCGATGGTCGGCATGCTCATGTCCGCAATGGGGGACCTGCAGCAGGGCCAGGTGCAGGCGCCGCCGGCCCGGGTCGCGAAGCCGGCTGCGAAACCCAAACCGGCGACGCCGCCGGCGAAGCCCGCGGCACCGGCGTCCGTGGCGGCCGCGCCCTCGCCCTCCCCCGTGATCGCGGCGGCAGTTCCGGCAGCGGCGGTGCCGCAGCCGGTCGCCGCGGCACCGCAACCCGCGCCCGAGCCGAAACCGATCGCGCCGGAGCCGATTGCGGTCGAGCCCAAGCCGATGGCCGCGGTGTCCAAGCCCGCGGCCGAGTCCAAGCCGAAGCCCGAGCGAGCGGCCGTGGCGGCCGCGAAGCCGCGCCCGGCAGCTGCGCCGATGACAGCCCGGGTCGCACCAGCTGTCGCGCTGCCTTCGCCGAAATTCAACGATCTGATGACCGCGGTGCTCTACCGGGACGCCGCCTCCGTGAGCGAGCTGCTCAAGCTCGGAAAATGGCCCGACAAGCCGGACTCGCGCGGCGCGACTCCGCTCATGGCCGCCGCGCTGCTCGGCGATGCGCGCATCGCCGAGCTGCTGCTGTTGGGCGGCGCGAACCCGAACGCGTCGGCCTCGAACGGCGACACCGCGCTCTCGCTCGCTCGCGCCGAGCGCCACGCCGCGGTGGTCGGGCTGCTCCAGCGCAACGGCGCGCGCTAGGGCGGGAGCGTGGATGGGCGCGCGGCCGGCGCGGGCCGCTACGTCGCGGCCGGGTTCCTCGCACTCCTCGGCATCGCGGCCGCGGCCTGGATCGTCTACCGCTTCGTCGCCGGGCTGGAGGAGCCGGCGCGCTTTCTCGCGCCGGGCGCGGCAACGATCGAGGTGACGCAGCCGGGCGGCTACGTGGTGTGGCACGAGCATCGCACGGTGTTCGAGGGCAGGAGCTACGACCTGCCGGCGCAGCTTCCCCACGGTGCGCACATCGAGGTCACGGGGCCGGACGGCTCGCGGCTCGCGCTTCGCGCCGCCGGCACCTCGACCTTCAAATCGGGAATCATCGAGCGCGCGGCGATCGTCGAGTTCGAGGCGCGCACGCCCGGGCGCTACGCGGTCGCGGTCCGGGGATCATTCACGCCGCTCGTGATCGCGGTCGGACCGGAAATCGTGTGGCCAATGCTGCGGGCGATCGGCGGCGCGATCGCCGCGGCGGTGATCGGCATCGGCGCCGGCGGGGCGCTCGCGCTCTACGCGTTGCTGCAGCGCGTTCCTGAAGCGCCGGCCTCCGGCGAGCGCAGCCTCGCCGAGGAGCGCGAGCGCAGCCTGCGCAACCTGGCCGCGCTCGTCTACGGCCTTCAGGCGGCGAGCCTGGTGGTCGGGGTCACGCTCTTCGCCGGCGTGATCGTCAACTACCTCAAGCGCGCGGACGTCGCCGGGACCTGGCTCGAGTCGCACTTCCGCTGGCAGATCCGCACGTTCTGGTGGACGCTGCTGTGGGGCGTGCTCGGCCTGGCGAGCGCGCTGCTGCTGGTCGGCTTCGTGATCCTGATCGCCGCCGCGGGTTGGCTCGTCTACCGCGTCGCCAGGGGGTGGACCGAGCTGAACGACCGGCTGCCCATGTACACCGCAAAATAGAAGGGGCGCCGCAGCGCCCCCTTCCGACCCTCGAGCGGAGCCGGGTTACTTCGCCGCCGCCCTCACCACCCCGAGCCTCCTCCCGCGCGCCGCCTGCTTGAGCCGCGGCGGGGCGACCAGGTCGCGCAGGAAATTCGGCAGTGCGAACACGCCCTCGTGCGTCTCGCCGTTGTAGTAGCGCAGGTCCTGGATGCGGCGCTGCTCGATGCGGCGGTCGATCTCGTCGGCGGTGTAGGACTTGGGATCGAGCTTGTCCGAGCACACCGCCATCGCCCACAGCGACCCGTAGAGCGGGATGTACATCGCGTACGGGCGCACGATGCGGAACACGCTGTTCAGGCGATTGGCGAGCTCCGAGACGCGCTCGGGGCGCGCGACCGGCGAGCCGATGTGCAGCACCAGCGCCCCTCCCGGGGCGAGCGCATGGCGCAACTGCCCGAAGAACTCGGTCGAGTAAAGCGCCTCGGCCGGGCCCATCGGGTCGTTGAGGTCCAGCGCGATCAGGTCGAAGCGCTCGGCGGTGTCGCGCACGAATTTCATTCCGTCGTCCACGATCACGCGCAGCCTCGGGTTGTCGAATACGCCCCGGTGCACGGCGTGGAAGTGCTCCTTCGCGACCCGGATCACGTCGGCGTCGATCTCAACCATGGTGCAGGCCTCGACCGAGGGGTGCTTGAGCGCTTCCTCGGCCGAGCCGCCGTCGCCTCCGCCGATGACGAGCACCTTCTTCGGCGCGTTGTGGGCCGTCAGCGCCGGGTGGATCAGGTTCTCGTGGTAGACGAACTCCTCGCGCTCGGAGGTCATGTTGTAGCCGTCGAGGCGGAACACCTTGCCGTAGAACGGGGTGTCGTAGATCTGCATCTTCTGGAAGCGCGTCTGCCACTCGCCGAGCTGGCGCGCAGCCTTGACGTAGAAGCCGGTGGTGTCGTTCAGCGGCTCCATGAGGAGGTGCTGGTTGCGCTCGACCTCGTGGCGCGCGACCTCCGTCGGCTGGAACAGGGCGACGATGGCCTCGAAGAGCTGCTTCGCCTTGTCGCTGTTGTCGGCGCTGTAGTTGCAGACGTAGACGTCGAGCGTCAGCCCCTGGCGCTCGGGCCAGGTGTGCAGCGCGAGGTGCGATTCGGCGAGCAGCACGATGCCGGTATAGCCGCCGCCCTCGAACTGGCGGAAGCTCGCCTCCATCGTGGTGAGGCCGGCCTCGGCGACCAGGCGCACGCAGCGCTCGCGCATGCCCGCGCCGTCCGTGAGGAGCTGCGGCTCGCAGCGGCAGCCGTTCAGGTCGCCGATGAGATGCAGACCGTTCATTTCTCCGTCCCCCCGAAAATGCGAAGGCGCAGCCCGCCGAACCAATCCAGGCCACGCCCCCGATTCACGCCTTGCGGCGAAATACAGTGCTCTTCGATCGCGTTCAATTCGTGCAGCACCCCTCTTGGGCCGACGCCGGCCTTCAGGCTCCGGTTGCAAAATCGCCGCGGATCTGCGCGGAAACCGCGTCGATCAGGCGGCGAGCAATCGAGATTCTGCTTGGAAGTTTCGGCAAATGCAATACTTCGAACCAGCCCGCGGCCTCGATTTCGGCCGGATTGGCGCGCGGCTCGCCGCCCGCCCAGTCGCAGGTGAAGGCGATCATCATCGAGTGCGGGAACGGCCAGGGCTGGCTCGCGAAGTAGCGCACGTTGGCGACCTGGACCGCCACTTCCTCGGCGAGCTCGCGCGCGACGCACTGCTCGAGCGACTCGCCCGGCTCGACGAACCCGGCGAGCGCGCTGTACATGCCGGGCGGGAAGTGGGGGCTGCGGCCGAGCAGCAGCTCGCGGCCGCGGCGCACCAGCGCCATCACGGCCGGCGCCACCCGCGGATAGGCGGGAAGCTTGCACGCCGGGCAGACTCGAACCCGCTCGTCGCGCTTCGGCGCGGTCGGCGTGCCGCAGCGCCCGCAGAACTGGTGCGTGCGGTCCCACTCGAGCAACTGCACGGCGCGCCCGGCGAGCGCGAAATGCGCGTCGTCGAGCACCGAGAACAGCACCCGCAGGCCCTGCCAGGAGGCGCCCTCGGGCGGCGCCGCTTCGGCCGCCACCTCCGCCGCCCAGCAGTCCACTCCCGAAAGGCGCCCCAGATAGAGCGTTCGCAGCGCCGCGGATTCGAGCCAGCTGTCGCGTTTATGCAACGCAAGCCGCGCCCAGGCCGGTCGCGAGCGCACGCGCGGATCGTCGCTCGGCCGCCGGTCCGTCGGCCCCATCTCCACCAGCAGCTCGCCGCCGCGGAACACGAACCAGTGCCCTTCGCCCGGGTCCCGCGCGTCGGCGAGGTGCTCGTAGCCGGCCGGGCTGTGGAACGGGAGCTCGATCACCCGGCCGAGTTTACGGCAGCCGCTAGCCGATCACCCGGTCGATCAGCGCGGCGCCGTGCTCGACGAGGAAGCTCTTGAAAGCGGCCGCCGCGGGCGAGAGGCGCTTCTTCGCGCGGTGGCTCTCGATGCTGCACGACTCGTTCATGTCGCGCCCGAACACCATCGTGTGCCCGGGGGGCAAGATGCACCTCGCGATGCAGCTCGTCTTCACGCCGATGATCTGGCGGCTGATGGACCGGCGGCGGCAGGCGATCGAGAAGGGCTAGGCGGGTCGCGCGCCGCCCGGTTTTCGAAGATAATTCGCGCTCCCCGCGATGCAACTGCCGATCGCCGCGCCGCGCGCCGGCGCAACCAAAGACGACGATTCCGCCCTGCTGCGCGACATGGCGAACGCCATCCGTGCGCTCGCGATGGACGCGGTGGAAGCGGCCAAGTCCGGGCATCCGGGCATGCCGATGGGCATGGCCGAGATCGCGCTGGCGCTGTGGAAGCGCCACCTGCGCCACAACCCCGCGAACCCGGCCTGGCCGGACCGCGACCGGTTCGTGCTCTCGAACGGCCATGGGTCGATGCTGCTCTATAGCCTGCTCCATCTCACCGGCTACGGGCTGCCGATCGAGGAACTGAAGCGCTTCAGGCAACTGCATTCCAGGACCCCGGGCCATCCCGAGCGCGGTTGCTGGCCGGGCGTCGAGACCACCACGGGGCCCCTGGGCCAGGGCATCTCGAACGCCGTCGGCATGGCGCTGGCTGAGAGATTGATTGCATCGGAGTTCAACCGCCCGGGGTTTGAGATCGTGGATCACTGGACCTACGTGTTCCTCGGCGACGGCTGCCTGATGGAAGGCGTGTCGCACGAGGCCTGCGCGCTCGCCGGCACGCTCGGCGTGGGTCGGCTCATCGCCGTCTACGACGACAACGGCATCTCGATCGACTCCGAGAAGGGCCACATCCGGCAGTGGTACATCGACGACGTGCGCAAGCGCTTCGAAGCTTACGGCTGGCACGTGATCCCGAACGTGGACGGGCACGACGTCCAGGCGGTGGACCGCGCGATCAGGAAGGCGAAGCGCGACAAGGCGCGACCCACCCTCATCATCGCGAAGACCGTGATCGCGAAGGGCGCGCCGACCAAGGCGAACACGGGCGCCGCGCACGGCGCGCCGCTCGGCGACAAGGAAATCGCCGCGACGCGCGAGGCGATCGGCTGGAAATATCCTCCGTTCGAGATCCCCGAGCACGTCGCGCGCGCCTGGGACGCGCGCGAGGCCGGAAAGCGCGCCGAGCGGCGCTGGAAGAAGCTCTTCGCCGCCTACGAGCGCGAGCACCCGTCGCTCGCCGCCGAGTTCACGCGTCGCATGGCGGGCGAGCTCCCCGGCGACTTCCACGCGCGCATCGAGGCGCTGGTGAAGGAACTCGACGCAAAGGCCGAGACGCTCGCCACGCGCAAGGCCTCGCAGCTCGTGCTCGAAGCGATGAAGCCGGCGCTGCCCGAGCTGGTGGGCGGCTCGGCGGATCTTTCCGGCTCGAACCTGACGCTGGTGAAGTCCTCCAAGGTGGTGGGAAACGAGGGCGGCGGCAATTACGTCTTCTACGGGGTGCGCGAGTTCGGCATGTGCGCCGTGATGAGCGGGCTCGCCCTGCACGGCGGCTTCATTCCCTACGGCGGCACCTTCCTCGTGTTCTCCGACTACGCGCGGAACGCGCTGCGCCTTGCGTCGCTGATGGGCCTGCGCGTGATCTACGTGTTCACTCACGATTCGATCGGGCTGGGCGAGGACGGGCCCACGCACCAGCCGATCGAGCATGCCGCGAGCCTGCGCCTGATGCCGGGAATGGACGTGTGGCGCCCGTGCGACACGGTGGAGACCGCGATCGCCTGGGCGGCGGCGCTCGAGCGCAGGAACGGGCCGACGGCACTGGTGCTCACGCGCCAGAGCGTCGCTTTCGCGAGGCGCGCGCCCGAGGCGATCGCGAACGTGCGGCGCGGCGGCTACGTGCTCGCCGATGCGCCCGGTGCGCGCGCGGTGATCATCGCCACCGGATCGGAAGTGCCGCTCGCGGCTGCGGCGCAGAAGCTGCTCGCCGAGGCGAACCTGCCGGTGCGCGTGGTGTCCATGCCTTCGACGAGCGTGTTCGATCGGCAGGACGCCGCCTACCGCGAGAGCGTGCTGCCCAAAGGCCTGCCGCGCGTCGCGGTCGAGGCGGGCGTCACCGACTACTGGAGGAAGTACGTGGGGCTGGAGGGCGCCGTGGTGGGCATCGACCGCTACGGCGAGTCGGCGCCCGCGGGCGAGCTGTTCAGGCACTTCGGCTTCACCGCGGACAATGTCGCGGCAACGGTAAGGAGCGTCATCCGATGACCATCAAGGTAGCGATCAACGGTTTCGGCCGCATCGGACGGATGATCGTGCGCGCCCACTACGAGGGCGGCAAGAAGCACGACCTGCAATTCGTCGCGATCAACGACCTGGGCGACGCGAAGACCAACGCGCACCTGCTCAAGTACGACACCGCGCACGGCCGCTTTCCGGGCAGCGTGCAGGTGGAGGGCGACAGCATCGTGGTGGAGGGCGATCGCCTGCGCGTGCTCGCGCAGCGCAGCCCCGCCGAGCTGCCGTGGCAGCAGCTCGGCGTCGACGTGGTCATGGAGTGCACCGGGCTTTTCACCAGCAAGGCCAAGGCCGGCGCGCACCTCCAGGCCGGGGCGAAGAAGGTGATCATCTCTGCGCCCGGCGAGAAGGATGTGGATCGCACCGTGGTCTACGGCGTGAACGACAAGGCCATGAAGGCCTCCGACACGGTGATCTCGAACGCCTCGTGCACCACCAACTGCCTCGCGCCGCTCGTCAAGGCGCTCGACGACCGCATCGGCGTCGTCTCGGGCCTGATGACCACGGTGCACGCGTACACCAACGACCAGGTGCTCACCGACGTTTTCCACAAGGACCTGCGGCGCGCGCGCTCGGCCTCGCAGAACATGATCCCCACCAAGACCGGCGCCGCGGCGGCGGTGGGCCTGGTGCTGCCGCACCTGAACGGCAAGCTCGACGGCTTCGCGATCCGCGTGCCGACGATCAACGTCTCGATCGTGGACCTGTCGTTCGTGGCGAAGAAGCCGACCTCGGTGGAGGACGTGAACAAGGCGGTCAAGCAGGCCGCCGACACCGATCTCAAGGGCATCCTGGAGTACAACAACGATCCTCTCGTGTCCTCGGACTTCAATCACAACCCGGCCAGCTCGATTTTCGATGCCACGCTCACCAAGGTGGCCGAGGGCACGCTGGTGAAGGTCACCGCCTGGTACGACAACGAGTGGGGATTCTCCAATCGCATGCTGGATGTCGCGGTGGCGCTGATGGGCGCGAAATAGGCGCATGCGGTTCAAGCGCATGTCCGACCTGGACCTGCGCGGCAAGCGGGTCTTCATCCGGGCCGACCTGAACGTCCCGCAGGGCGACTCGGGCGAGATCACCGACGACACGCGCATCCGCGCGTCCGTCCCCGCCATCCGCGCGGCCCTCGACCAGGGTGCAGCGGTGATGGTCACTTCGCACCTCGGCCGGCCGAAAGAAGGCGAGCTCAAGCCGGAGGATTCGCTCGCTCAGGTGGGGAAGCGGCTGAGCGAGCTCCTCGATCGCGCGGTCCCCCTGGTGAAGGACTGGGTGAACGGCGTGGCGGTGCAGCCGGGCGAAGTCGTGCTGCTCGAGAACTGCCGCGTCAACAAGGGCGAGAAGAAGGACGACGAGGCGCTGGCGAGGAGAATCGCGGCGCTCTGCGACGTCTACGTGAACGACGCGTTCGGCACCGCGCATCGCGCGGAAGCCACTACGCATGGCGTCGCGAAATTCGCGCCGGTCGCCTGCGCCGGGCCGCTGATGGCCGCGGAGCTCGATGCGCTTTCCAAGGCGCTCGCCAGCCCGGCGCGGCCGCTGGTCGCGATCGTCGGCGGGGCCAAGGTCTCGACCAAGCTCACTGTGCTCGCGGAGCTTGCGAAGAAGGTCGACAGCCTGATCGTCGGCGGGGGCATCGCGAACACGTTCCTGCTCGCCGCGGGAAAGCAGATCGGGAAATCGCTTGCCGAGCCCGATCTCGTCCCGGAAGCGAAGAAGATCATGAGCGCCACGAAAGTGCCGCTTCCGGTCGATGTGGTCGTCTCCAAGTCGCTGGAAGGCACGGCGACGGTCAAATCGAGCGATGGTGTCGCGGACGACGAGATGATCCTCGACATCGGACCGCAAGCCGCCGCATCGCTCGCCGCGAGCTTGAAGCAGGCGGGCACCATCGTCTGGAACGGCCCGCTGGGCGTGTTCGAGCGCGAGCCCTTCGCCCGCGGCACCGAGACCGTCGCGCGCGCGATCGCCGAGTCGAAGGCGTTCTCGATCTCGGGCGGCGGCGACACGATCGCGGCGATCCACAAGTTCGGCATCGCCGACAGGATCGGCTACATCTCGACCGCCGGCGGCGCATTTCTCGAGTTTCTCGAAGGGAAAAAGCTGCCCGCGGTCGAGGCCCTCGAGGCGCGCGCGAACGGCTGATGGTCAGGCAGCTCGTCGTCAACACCTCCGGGCAGGGGCTGCACGAATTCACCGCGGAGGTCGAGGCGGCGGTGCGCGCCTCGGGAATCCGCGAGGGGCTGTGCACGCTGTTCGTGCGCCACACCTCGGCGAGCCTGGTGATCCAGGAAAACGCCGATCCGTCGGCGAAGCGCGATCTGGAGCGCTGGCTCAACCGCCTGGTGCCCGATGGCGATCCCTTCTTCACGCACGACGCGGAGGGCCCGGACGACATGCCGGCCCATGTCAAGGCGGCGCTCACCGCCACTTCGCTTTCGATCCCGGTCAGCGGCGGCAAGCTCGCGCTCGGCGCCTGGCAGGGGATCTACCTCTGGGAACACCGCCGGCGCGGAGGGCGGCGGGAGGTGGTGCTGCACGTCGGGAGCTGAATCAGCGGCCTGAGGATTACACTGACACTCATGCAAGCTGGGACTCGCAATCGCGGCATTGTGCTGACGAAAGCGGCGGCGAGGTCGGCACATCTCTTAGGACTTTCCAGGGCAACGTTCTCGCTGGCGTTGGGAATCAGCGAGAAACGAGCGACGCGCGTCCTCACCGGCCTGCAACCGATCGATCCGGCGCGCAAGGAAGGCGAGCTGGCGGTGCTACTTGTCCGGGTCTACCGCGCGCTCGACGTGCTCGTGGGCGGGGACGAAGCGCAGCGCAGGGCCTGGATAAGAGGCTACAACCGGGTGCTCAACGGCCGGCCGATGAATCTCATCGAGCGCGTTCAAGGTCTGGTCGGGGTGCTGTCCTACTTGGAGGGCGTCCGCGCAGTCGAACTCGATCGAGCAGGCCGGTCCTCAGGCTGCTGCTAAACTGCCGACGCGTTGCCGCGGGGCAAGCGGGAACCCGGACAGCGCTGAATGCTAACTAGCTGATTCTAAAGCGGCATATGGCTGAGAAATCGAATGCGAAGTCCCTCACTCTCAAGATCGAGGGGGCGAGGATCACGGCCGATCGCTTCTTGAAGGCCGTGTCGGCGTTCGTCGGGCTGATCAACGAAGTGTCCGATACCGTCACCGGGGAGGAAGGTTCGTTCCGGTGGCTCGTGTCCGTCGAAGGCGGCAGCGCGATCGTTCACTTCAAGCCGGAATCCCGGAAAGCCCCGCTGGATCAAGCAGCCGCGTCGATCAGGGCGGTCAACAATGGGTTGGATCTCGTTGAGAGGCGAGCCGAGCGTCCGCGGTTCTGGTCCGACGCTGCGCTGCGCAAGGCGAAAGACCTGGCCGACGTGCTCGATGTAGACGACGGCGCCTTGGACCGCGTTAGTGTCCAGGTGAACCGTAGCCAGGTGGACTTTACGCGCAAGCTGAGCGCGCACGTGAACGATCTGGTCGGCGCCGGCTACAAGTCGCTCGGGACGATCGAGGGACGGCTGCGCACCGTGACCGAGGCGGGCGGCGTGCATTTCGTCGTCCAGGACCCGATCACCCACAACAGCATTCGGTGCGACATCGAGGAAGAGGACGTAGAGAAGTACTTGGCTGCGTTCCGAAAGAGGGTTTCCGTCTACGGCGAAATCCGCTACCGAAAGGACGGGCAGCCGGTAAGCATCGCGGTGCGCGAGTTCCGCGTGCTGCGCGAGTCCCACGAGCTGCCGCGAGCGAAAGACGTGAAGGGCATCCTCGCCTGATCCATGCCCTCGGGCCGGCGCTATTGGGACTCGAACGCTTTTCTGGGTTGGCTCAATAACGAGAAAGGCAAGGTCGAAAAGTGCGAGGGTGTCCTGAATGCCGCTGAGGAGGGAAAGGTCGAGATAGTCACCTCCGCGTGGACGCTCACGGAGGTCATCAAGAGCGCTAACCTGATTGGGTCGCCGAGGCTAACGCCGCAGGCAACTTCGCAACCGCCTCGGGCACCTCGATCGGCCTTGCGTCGGATTGCGCCAGCGCCGCGATCGTGCGCGCGACGGCTCCTTCCTGGGCCCGGGTGACGCCGAAGAAAAGCGACTCGCCGCCGCGGTACACCGCGAAGGTCGGGAAGTTGTCGATCTCGATGTCGTCGGCGAGCGCGGCGTCGTCCTCGATGTCCAGCCAGAGGTAGCGGTTCGCGCCATCGGCAAGCGCCATGCGCGCCACCACCGGTTGAAAGTCGTTGCAGACGTAGCACCAGGCGGCGCACAGGCAGATCACCAGCAGGCCGTCGTTGCGTTTCAGCGCTTCGCCCAGCGCGCCGGCGTCTTCACGCCTGATGGTGAGCAGCCGCACCCTGGTTAACGCTTCTTCAGTGTGACGCCGACGCCCGCGCTTTGCATGTTGAGGAACACGGTTTCCAGCGCCGGATCGGTGGTGATGGCCCTGAGGTACGCGGGATCGGCGGGCGGCGAGGCCATGTTGTGCGCCACGATCAACCCGCCGGGGCGCACCAGCGGACGCAGCCTGGCGAGGTAATCGACATAGCCTTCCTTGTCGGCGTCGAGGAACAGCAGGTCGATCGGCTCCTTCAGCTTCTTCACCTCTTCGTGCGCGTCGCCCAGCACCTGCACGACGTGCTTGCCCAGACCCGCGCGCTCGAAGTTGCGCTTCGCGGCCTCGTAGCGGCCGGCATCGAGCTCGTAGGTCGTGAGCCTGCCGCCGGTCTTCGCCAGCGCGAGCAGCAGCCACAGCCCGGAATACCCGGTGGAAGTGCCGATCTCGACGACCTGTTTGGCGCCGAGCGACTCGGCGAGGATGCGCAGCAGCCGCCCGTCCTCCTCGGGCACGCTCAGGTAGCGCTGATTGCCACCCACGTCCGCGATCACTTCCAGCACGCGCTTTTCCTGCGGCGAGGCGGCGAGCGGCGGCGCCTCGCCCGCGCGCCCGCGGCCCTGCGCCTTGGCAAGCGGGCTGGCTGCGACGAGCGCCGCTGCGGCGCCGAGAATCGCGCGGCGAGGTTTATCCATCGACGATTGCCGGGAACGAAACGCCGGAATGCTACACTGAGATACGGGGCCTCATGCTTCGTTCCACCAAGATCGTCGCCACGCTCGGCCCGTCCTCGAGCGATCCCGCGGTTCTCGAACGCATGGTTCGCGCCGGCGTCGACGTGGTGCGGCTCAACTTTTCGCACGGCACCGCCGAGGATCACTTCAAGCGCGCGGGGCTGGTGAAGGACATCGCGCGCAAGACAGGGCGCACCGTGGCCATCATGTGCGACCTGCAGGGTCCGAAGATCCGCATCGGCAAGTTCGGAGACGGAAAAGCGACGCTCGAAAAAGGCCGGCGTTTCGTCCTCGACGCGGCCTGCGAGCGCGGCGACGCCGGGCGCGTCGGCCTGGACTACAAGGAGCTGCCGCGGGACGTCGAGCCCGGGGTGCTGCTGCTGCTCGACGACGGCAGGATCGTGCTCGAGGTGACCGACGTGCGCGGCGACGAGGTGCACACGATGGTGCGGCAGGGCGGCGTGCTCTCGGACCACAAGGGCATCAACCGCCAGGGCGGCGGCCTCACCGCGCCGGCGCTCACGCCCAAGGACATGGAGGACATCAGGACGGCGGTGAAGATGCAGGCCGACTACCTCGCGGTGTCGTTCCCCAAGTCGGGCGCCGACATGTACATGGCGCGGGAGCTGATGCGCGCCGCCGGCGGCAAGGCGTTCCTGATCGCCAAGATCGAGCGCGCCGAAGCGGTCGGCGCCGAGGCGCTGATCGACATCATGCGCGGCTCCGACGGCATCATGGTGGCGCGCGGCGACCTCGCGGTGGAGGTGGGCGACGCCTCGGTGCCGGCGCTGCAGAAGAAGATGATCCGGCTCGCGCGCGAGCAGAACAAGGTCACCATCACCGCCACGCAGATGATGGAGTCCATGATCGCGAGCCCCGTGCCGACGCGCGCCGAGGTGTCGGACGTCGCGAACGCCGTGCTCGACGGGACCGACGCGGTGATGCTCTCGGCGGAAACCGCGAGCGGCATGTACCCGGTCGAGGTGATCGAGGCGATGGACCGCATCTGCGTCGAGGCCGAGCAGACGCAGCCGGTCAATCTCGAGCAGGATTTCCTCAACCGCGTGTTCACGCGCGTCGACCAGTCGATCGCAATGGCGGGGCTGTTCACCGCCTACCACCTCAAGGTGAAGGCGATCGCGACGCTCACCGAGTCGGGCTCCACCGCCCTGTGGATGAGCCGCCTCAACTGCGGCGTGCCGATCTACGCGCTCACCTCGCAGACCTCGACGCGCTACCGCTGCGCGCTGCTGCGCGACGTGTTCCCGCTGATGGTGAAATACGTCGGCCACGACCGCGAGGAGCTGCTGCGCGAGGCGGAAAAAGTGCTGTTCGAGCACAAGGTGGTGAAGCAGGGAGACCTGATCGTGCTCACCATCGGCGAGCCGATCGGGAAAGCCGGCGGCACCAACACCATGAAGATCGTCAGGGTCGGGGAGCACCTCGGGGCATGAGCGTGCCCGCGGCGCTGGCGTCGCGGTTCGTCAGGGTGGAGAGCATGCCTTGGGAGAAGACGGCGTACCCGGGAATCGAAACCAAGACGCTGCTCTTCGAGCGCGAGACCGGCCTCGTCACGCAACTGCTCAGGATGGCGCCGGGCGCAAAGCTTCCCGACCACGAGCACGTGCTGATCGAGCAGACCTACGTGCTCGAAGGCAGCCTG
>MERQ01000027.1 GCA_001770655.1 Betaproteobacteria bacterium RIFCSPLOWO2_12_FULL_68_20 | reverse complement strand
ACGAGCAGGCGGGCTACATCGGCGTGCCGAAGGCCGGCCCCTACAAGTCGGATCATTACCGGTACTGAAAGAAAAACAGGGACAGACCACATTTTTCGAAAGCGCGAAAACGTGGTCTGTCCCTGATTTGCCATGCGCATTGTCGTGATGGGCGCGGGCGGGGTCGGCGGCTATTTCGGCGCGCGCCTCCAGCAGGCGGGAAACGAGGTCGCCTTCATCGCGCGCGGCAGGCATCTCGAGGCGCTGAGGAAGAACGGCCTCGCGCTGCGCAGCGCGCTCGGCGATGCGCGACTCGAAGTGCGCGTGTTCGAGGATCCCGCCGACGCGGGCCCGGCCGAGGCCGTCATCTTCGCGGTGAAACTCTGGGATACCGAGAGCGCCGCCGCGCGCATCCGGCCGCTCGTCGAAGGCGGAGCGTACGTGATCCCGTTCCAGAACGGAGTCGAGTCGGTCGGGCGCCTCGGCGCGGCCCTCGGACGCGACCGAGTGCTGGGCGGCGCGGCGCACATCGCGACCCACATCTTCGCGCCGGGCGTGATCGAGCACACGGGCAATTTCGCGAGACTCGCGTTCGGTCCGCTCGCGCCTGCGCAGCGGCCGCTCGCAGAGGCGTTCCTCGCCGCCTGTCTGGGCGCGGGAATCGACGCGCGGATTCCCGACGACATCGTGCGCGTGATCTGGGAGAAATTCGTGTTCCTCGTCGGCATCAGTGGCGCCTGTGCGCTCGCGCGCGCCCCGATTGGAGTGGTACGCGCCGATGCGGACCTGCGTTGGCTGCTCGAGGCCGCGATGCGCGAAACCTGGCAGGTGGCGCGCAAGCGCGGCATCGCGCTTGCCGACGACTTCGTCGCGGAACAGGTGGGGCTGGCCGATTCGTTCCACGCCGACATGCGGCCCTCGCTGCTGCACGACCTGGAGGCGGGCGGCAAGCTCGAGGCGCCCTGGCTGTGCGGCGCGGTCGCGCGCATGGCGCGCGAGGCTGGGTTGGACGCCCCAGCGAATCGCGCGATCTACGCAGCGCTCAAGCCCTACGTCGAGGGACGCCGCTGAAGGGCACATGATTCGGCCGCTGACTGGGCTCGCGTTGGCCGCGGTCGTGCTGGCGGCGCTCGAGATCTTGGCGCTGCACGTGCTGCAGCCGCTCGAGAACCGCCTGCTCGACGCCTTCGTTCGCTCGCAGGCGGAGAGCCTCGCCCCGGACTCCGAGATCGTGATCGTCGACATCGACGAGAAGAGCCTCGCCAGCATGCAGAAGGACGCCGGGCGCTTCCCCTGGCCGCGCGAGGTGTACGCGGACCTCATCGACGGGCTCGCCGCGCAGAAGCCGCGCGCGATCGTCTTCGACATCATGTTTTCCGAGCCGGACCGCTTCCGTCCGCAGAGCGACGAGGCCTTCATCGACGCGGTTTCGCGCCATCGCAACACCTACTTCCCGCTGCAGCGCCTCGGCGCACGCGACCACCAGAAAGGCGCGCGCGCCGCCGACATCGCACCTCTCGTCGGGCTGATCCGGAGCCGGAACGCCGACCCCGAGGCGCGCATCGCGCTCGTGCCGCCGCTCGCCCTGCCCCCGCACCTGTGGCGTGCAGGCACGATCAATTTCGTCGAGGACGCGGACGGGGTCGGGCGCCGCTACGAGCTGCGCACGCGCATCGGCGGCTGGGAGCTGCTTTCGCTGCCCGCGCGCCTCGCGCTCGATCTCGGCTTTCCGGTGCCCGACGCCGACCACCTGCTGCTCGCCTGGCGCGGCCGCGCCGGGGAGCTCCCGCGCGTCTCGTTCAGCGATTTGTACGAGGACTTCAACCTCTCGGCGCGCAAGCGCCCGGCGGACGAGTTCGCCGGCAGGATCGTCGTCGTGGGCACCGGCGCCGCCGGCCTCGGCGACCTGCGGGTGACGCCGCTTTCCAGCACCCAGCCGGGCGCCGAGATCCTCGCCACCGCGATCGAGAACCTGAAGAACGGCCGCTCGCTGCGCCGCGCGCCGCCCTGGTTTCCGGCGCTCGTCGCGGCCGCGCTCATCGCACTGCTCTGGGCGGCATTCCGCCGCGGCTTCGACATGCGTACGAGCGGCGCGGGGCTCGCCGCCGCGAGCGCGGCGCTGCTCGGGGCTTCGTATGTGGCCGCCGGCCAATCCGTGCTCGCGCCGCTGCTCGCATCGCTCGCCGCAGCCTGGCTTTTTTATCTCGCGGCAGCGCTCACCGTGTACCTGCGCGAGCGGCGCGAGCGCCGCGAGGCGGTGGCCATGTTCTCGCGCTTCGTGAACCCGCACGTGGTGAGGCAGCTGATCGAGCGCGGCGGGATCGAGGGCGCGGGCCAGTCGCGCGAGGTGACGCTGCTCTTTTCCGACATCCGCGGCTTCACCACGCTCTCGGAGACGCGCTCCCCGGAGGAGGTGGTCGCGCTGCTCAACCGCTACTTCTCGCTGCAGGTGGACGTGGTGTTCCGCCACGGCGGATCGCTCGACAAGTTCATCGGCGACGCCATCATGGCGATCTGGGGCGCGCCGCTGGACGACGCCGGGCACGCCAAGCACGCGGTGGCCTGCGCGCTCGACATGGCCGACACGCTCGCGCGCTTCAGGGAGGAAGTGGGCGAGGCCGGGCGGGATTTCGATGTCGGCATCGGGGTCCACTCGGGCCGCGCGGTGGTGGGCCTGATCGGGTCGGAGAAGCGCCGCGAATACACCGCGATCGGCGACACGGTGAACCTCGCGAGCCGCATCGAGGGGCTCACCAAGGAAGCGAAGCGCCGCATCCTGGTCTCCGTCGACACCCGGCGCCTGTGCGCGGACGATTTCGATTTCGTGTCCTGTGGAACTTTCCCGGTGAAAGGCCGGGCGCAGCCCGTAGAATTGCTCGAACCGAGGCGAAAACCGTGAGAAGCGCCGCCGCCCTGCTGCTGCTCCTTCCCCTGCTGGCGGGCGCCGAGCCCGCGACGCTGATCCGCGCGACAGACCTCAAGAAGGATCCCGCCACCGACGCAGCCAGCGTCGCGCCGCTCGCCGAGGGCGCGAAAGTCGACGCCACCGAGCGCAAGGGCGGCTGGACGCTGGTGAAGACCGAGTCCGGCGCGAGCGGCTGGGTGAAGATGCTCATGCTGCGCTACGCGGGCGCGGGCGCCGCGAAGCAGGGCGACTCGGGCGCCGCGCAGCTCTTCAACGTCGCGCGCACCGGGACGAGCGGCACCCAGGTCACCACCGGCGTGCGCGGGCTCGATGCAGAGCAGCTTGCCAACGCGCGGCCGAACCCCGGGGAGCTCGCGAAGATGGAGCGCTTTTCCTCGAACCGCGATGCGGCCGCGCAGTTCGCGGCGAGCGGCAGGCTCGAATCGAAGACCATCGACTATCCCGCGCCATGAGATTTCTCGTCCTCGCGATCGCGCTCGCCGCCGCGACCCCCGCGCAGGCGCAGTTCAGGCTCGACATCAACCGGCTGATCGACTCGGCGAGGAACGTCGGCCGCGCCACCACCGAGTTCGACGAGAAGGGCGAGATCGAGCTCGGGCGCGACATGGCGGCGCGGCTGCTGGGAGCGGCGCCGCTCGCCGCCGACGAGCGGCTGCAGCGCTACGTGAACCAGGTGGGCCGCTGGCTCGCCTCGCAGACCGAGCGAGCCGACCTGCCGTGGCGCTTCGGGGTGCTCGAGGCGCCGCAGGTGAACGCTTTTGCGGTGCCGGGCGGGATCGTGTTCGTCACGCGCGGCCTCGTCGCGGGCATGCGCAGCGAGGCCGAGCTCGCGGGAGTGCTCGCGCACGAGATCGCGCACGTGCTGCGCAAGCACCATCTCGCCGCGATCCAGAAGAACGCCCAGGCGAGCCTCGCCGCCGACGCGCTGTCGATCGCGCTCTCCGACCGCGGCTCCCTGGCGCGCGAGAAGCTGATCGCCTTCGGCACCGAGATGTACGCGCGCGGCCTGGACAAATCGGACGAGCTGGAAGCCGACCGCCTGGGCGTGGTGATCGCGGCGCGCGCAGGCTACGATGCCTACGGGCTGCCCGCGGTGCTGCAGACGCTGCAGGCGATGAATCCCGAGGACTCGGCGCTCGCGCTCATGTTCAAGACCCACCCGGCGCCCGCCGAGCGGCTTGAATCGCTGGAGCAGAAGATGCAGCCGACGCTCGATGCCTACGCGGCGCAGCCGAGCCTCGCCGAGCGCTTCGCCGCCGAGGCGCGGGTGCCGAAGTAGTCGTTCAGTCCACTCGCACCCGCTCGTTCGGCCCGACCCGCTCGTAGGCGCGCCATGGCGAGCCCGGCCCGTCTCGGCATGCGCCGAAATTGAACGGCACCACGTCGCGCCCGGGCGTGAGAAAGCGCAGATCGCGGAACCAGACGCAGGTCGAGCCCTGGCTCACACCGTCGAACGCGGGGTGCTCGGCGAACCAGCGGAAGAACCCGAGCGCGGGCGATTCCCACGCCTCGCGCGCCAATTCGCTCTCGCCGTAGCGGCCGCGCGACTCCCAGCGCGCCCGCGCGAGCGGCAAATAGCCCGCATCGAGCTTCGCGACGAAACCGTCTCCCGGACTGAACTCTCGCGCCTCGCGGCGCCGCAGGTTCACGTGCGTAAAGCGGTGCTCGCGCTCGTCGCTCACGAACACGGTCCAGTTGAGCGGCGACACCGGGCGCGGCTGCGCGTCGACGCGCGCCCCGCTCATTCCCCGGCCGCGCGCGTACTCGGCGCCGAATTCCAGGGCCTCGGCCTTCATGAGCGCCTGGAACCCGACGTATCCGGCGAGCACGACGCTCGCCACGACCGCCGGCACGCGCGAGCGGCGCCACAGCGCCGAGGCGAGAAGGCCGGCCAGGATGATGCCGCTGAACCAGAGATCGATGATGAAGGTGGTGCCGATCCCGGCGCGCCAGTCCGAGACCGGCGCGAGCACCATGGTGCCGAAGCTCGTGATCACGTCGCCCGCGATGTGCGCGCCGAGACCGAGCGCGCAGGCGCCGTAGAGCGCGCGCCAGCCGCCCGGCTCGCGCAGGAGCTTCGCGAGCAGCCACGACAGGGCGAGCGCCCACAGCGGCAGCGCCACCACCGAGTGGGTGACGCCGCGGTGGGTGAGCAGGTATTCGACCGGCCCGACGAAGGCGATGACGAAGTCGAGATCGGGCGCCGCGGCGGCGAAGAATCCCGCAGCGACGCGCCGCGGAATGGAGCGCGGCGGCGCGTCCTTCGACGCCGTCGCCCGCGCGATCAGCGCGCCCGAAAGGGCGTGGGTGAGCGTATCCATGAATCAGGGACAGACCACATTTTCCTACACCACCCGGTCGCCTGCGGCGACACCCCTCCTCAGTGAGGAGGGGAAAAACGTGGTCTGTCCCTGTTTTTCAGGCGGCGCGCTTCTTCCGCTGCGCGTCCTTGACGTGCATCTGGGCGTAGGCGCCGTGCGCCGCCGCTTCCGCGTCGCCCACGTGCACCTCGAGCCCCATGTCGGCGAGCACCGAGCCGAGTGCCGACAGGCACAGCATCACGTTGTCCGGCCGGCACGAATAGCCCATCAGGCCGAAGCGCCACACCTTGCCCTTGAGCGGCCCGAGGCCCGCGCCGATCTCCAGGCCGAACTCGTCGAGCAGCGTCTTTCTCACCGCGGCCTCGTCCACGCCCCCGGGGCAGAGCACCGCGTTCATCTGCGGCAGCTGGTATTGCTCCTTCACCAGGAACTTGAGCCCCATCGACTCGAGGCCGGCTTTCAGCGCCAGGTGGTGGCGCTGGTGGCGCGCCCAGCTGTTCTCCAGCCCCTCCTCGCGGATGAGCAGCAGCGCCTCGTGCAGCGCGAAGAGCGCGTTGGTCGGCGCGGTGTGGTGGTAGGTGCGCGTGCCGGCGTTCCAGTAGCCGAGCAACAGGTTCATGTCCATGAACCAGCTGTGGATCTTGTCCTTTCTCTTCTTCACGTGCTCGACCACGCGCTCGGAGAAGGACACCGGCGACAGGCCCGGCGTGCAGGAAAGGCACTTCTGGCTCGCCGAGTAGATCGCGTCGATCTCCCACTCGTCCACCTTGACCGGCGAGCCGCCGAGCGAGGTCACCGCGTCCACGATCACCATCGCGTCGTGCTTGTGGGCGATGCTGGTGAGCAGCTTGGCGTCCGACTGGCAGCCGGTCGAGGTCTCGGCGTGGACGAACGCGACCAGCTTCGCGTCCTTGTTCTTCTTCAGCGCGTCCTCGAGCTTCTGCGGATCGACCGGCTCGCCCCACTTGTCCTCGACCACCACCGGCACCCCGCCCATCCGCACCACGTTCTCGACCATGCGCCCGCCGAACACGCCGTTCTGGCACACGATCACCTTGTCGCCGGGCGCGACGAGGTTGACGAAGCAGTACTCCATGCCGACCGAGCCCGGGCCCGAGAGCGGGAAGGTGAGCGGGTTCTTGGTCTGGTAGACGTAGCGCAGCAGGGCCTTCAGCTCCTCCATCATCTCGACGAAGATCGGATCGAGGTAGCCGATCGCCGGCTGGCTCATGGTGGTGAGCACGCGCGGGTGGATCTCGGTCGGGCCGGGACCCATCAGCGTGCGCTGCGGGGGGTGGAAGGAGTGGATTCGCTTCGGGGGGGCGTACTGGGTCATGGGGTCGCTCTCCGACAGGATTCCGAAAGGAGCGTCGTCCGGGCGCGACTTCACGCGCACCGGGTTCTTCGCGCTCGCTTCGTTGATGACTTCGACCGCGCCGATGCGGCCCCGGGTCACGCGCTCGACCTCTCCGGCCCAGCGCGCCGGCACGTAGCCGGTCTTCACCCAGTTGTGCACCACCGCGCGGTCGAGCTGGAACGCGCGCGACACCTCGGCCTGGCTGCCGAACAGCTCGACCAGTCTCGCGGCGCAATTCGATTCGGCCACGTTGCAGATGCTAGAGCGTCAAGCTCAGTTTGACAAGCCCTGTTTCTCGAACCCCAGGTTTTCGCCTCGGGCGCCGGGCGTAGCATCGCGCGCATGAAACCCGAGCATTTCCCCGTCGCATTCAAGCCCGAGACCGCCGCGGACGCCTACCTCGGCCTGCTCGCTTCGCGCGGCGTCGAATACCTGTTCGCCAACGGCGGCACCGATTTCGCGCCGGTGGTCGAGGCCGCGGCCAAGGCGATGCAGCTCGGCTGGCGCCTGCCCGAGATCGTGCTGGTGCCGCACGAGAACCTCGGCGTCGCGATGATGCACGGCTACACCATGGTCACCGGCCGGGCGCAGGCGATGATGGTCCATGTCGGCGTCGGCACCGCGAACGCGATCAACGGCCTGATCAACGCCTCGCGGCAGAACATCCCGATGCTGTTCAGCGCCGGTCGCACCCCGCTCACCGAGTCGGGCGCGCTTCCCGGGGCGCGCAACAACTACATCCACTGGGCCCAGGAGCACTTCGACCAGGGCGCGATGCTGCGCGAGTTCATGAAGTGGGATTACGAGCTCAAGCACGCCGAGCAGATCGAGACCGCGGTCGACCGGGCGCTCGCCATTGCGCGGACCGAGCCTCAGGGACCGGTGTATCTGACGCTGCCGCGCGAAATCCTCGCCTCGCCTCTCGGCGGCACTGCGGTAGGTGAGCGCCCGCTTCAGGTACCAGGCAGTCCTCCCGGAGCCGACCCGGAAGTGCTCGAAGAAGCGGCGAAGCTGATCGCAAGCGCCGAGCGGCCGCTCCTCATCACCGCGAACGGCGGCCGCACGGCCGAAGCAGCGCGCGCGCTCCAGCAGCTCGCCGAACGCTTCGCGCTGCCCGTCATCCATTACAGGCCGCGCCATCTCGCGCTTTCCACCGAGCACCCGCTCGCCGCAGGCTGGGACCCGCACGCGCTCCTGAAGGACGCCGATCTCGTCCTGGTGATCGATTGCGACGTGCCCTGGATCCCCGCGCAGGGAGCGCCGAAGCCCGAGGCGAAAGTGATACACGTCGGCCCCGACCCGCTCTTCGCGCGCTATCCGCTGCGCGGTTTCCGCACCGATCTCGCGATCACGGGCATGGTCGCGCCGACGCTCGCGCAGCTCGCAGAGCGAATCGCGCGCCACGCGCCCTCGCAGCAGAAGCTCGACGCGAGGCGCAAGTCGATCGAGGCGAGCTGCGCCGAGACTCGCCGCAAGGCGCGCAGCGGCACGCGCGCAGCGCCCGGGACCATCACCGGCAAATGGTTCTCCGCCTGCCTGAACAAGGTGCTCGGCGAGGACGCGCTCCTGGTGAACGAATACCCGGTGATGCTCGAAGAGATGGAGCTCCGAACGCCCGGGCGCTTCTTCGGCACCCCGCCATCCGGCGGCCTCGGCTGGGGCATCGGCGCCGCGCTCGGCGCCAAGCTCGCCTCTCCCGACAAGACCGTCGTCTGCGCGCTCGGCGACGGCGCCTACATGTTCGGCAACCCCACCGCCGGGCACTTCGTCTCCGAGGCGATGCGCCTGCCGGTGCTGTTCGTCATCTTCAACAACGCGCGCTGGGCGGCGGTGCACCGCTCGACGCTTTCGGTCTACCCGAAGGGCGTCGCGGCAGGGATGAAGCAGCCGCCGTTCGCCACCCTCGAGCCCTCGCCGCGCTTCGAGCACGTGGTGCGTGCCTCGGGCGGCCACGGCGAGCGCGTCACCAATCCGGGCGAGCTGCTGCCCGCGCTGGAACGGGCGATCAAGGTGGTGCGCGAGGAGAAGCGCCAGGCGCTCGTGAACGTGTGCGCCGAGGCGAGCTACGTCAAGACAAGCTAGCAGGAACCCCGACTCGGCGCCGGGCGACTGGTACATCGACACGGCGTGCATCAACTGCGCCGCGGCGCGCCACGTGGCACCCGGCCTGATCGTCGAGCGCGGCGACAAAAGCGTCTTCGCGCGCCAGCCGGCGAACGCCGAAGAGGAAATGAAGGCCTGGCGCGCGATGCTGGTGTGCCCGACGGCGTCGGTGCGCCGCGAGTCGAAGAAGGCCCGCCCGGACGGAATCTTCCCCCAGGAGCTGGCGCCCGGCGTCTACCGCTGCGGCTTCAACTCGAAGGATTCCTACGGCGCGCATTCCTACTTCGTCGTGCGGCCCGAGGGTAACCTGCTCGTCGATTCGCCGCGCTATGCGGGCGAGCTGAAGAAGTTCTTCGAGCGCGCGGGCGGCATCTCGGACATCCTGCTTTCGCACCAGGACGACGTCGCGGACGCAGACAAGTATGCCGAATCGTTCGGCGCTCGCGTGTGGATCCACAAGCACGACGGACGGGCAGCGCCCTGCGCGACGAACCGCATCGAGGGGAACGAGGAACTGAAGATCCGTGATTCGCTTCGCGCGATCCCGGCACCCGGGCACACCCGGGGAAGCGTGGTCTACCTCCTCGAGGACAGCTACCTCTTCACCGGCGACTCGCTCGCCTGGAGCGAGGAGCGCGGCCGGCTCACCGCGTTTCGCGACGCGTGCTGGTACTCGTGGGAGAAGCTGACCGAGTCGCTCGCACGCCTCGCGGGCTACCGCTTCGAGTGGGTGCTCCCCGGCCATGGCTGGAGCAAGCGCCTGAGCGCCGACGAGATGCGCGGCCAGCTCGCCGCACTGGTGAAGCGCATGAAGCGCGCCTAGCTCGATCTCGAGATTCGAATTACGGACAGCCCAGCGCTGCACGCAGGTCGAGCATTGCATCTGCTTGCATGCCACTTATGTCGTCCGCTCTTGCCGCGCATGACAAGAGACCACAGAGAACCTCAAACGGAAGCTGGCCAATCAATTTGACCTCGTGCGCGTTCACTTTCGCGTTGAAAACCAGCTCGTCGTGGTTGTCCAGGCGATCAAGTACGACCCAGCTTTCAAGCGGTAGGACGCCGCCGGCAGTATGAACAAAATAGCTCGGGTAGTGCTGGGAATGGTTGCAGGGCGGTTCCTTCGGACGCCCATATTGTCTGCTCGTAATGCGCCCGAGAATCCAGTCACCGCCCAGGACTTAACCCATCAATACGACATACTTGTCACGGCTTTCGCCGTCTGGAAACTCGTATGCAGGATACGAGTAAACCTCGCCAGGCTGCGGCATTACGCCGTACCTAGGCGCCTCACTATTTCGCGATATTCTTCTGCAGCCTTCTCGATCCGCTGGCGGTCGTCAACGTCATCGAGAGCGAGATTGTAGTCAATAAGCCCGTTTCGTCCTTCGCCTTCACGCCAGACTTTCTCCCACGCCCCATTTTCCGCGTGCGTGACCTCTATCATCTCGTCGGCGGTGGAGTCCCGATACCTTCCCGCAATGTCCTCCAGCAGATGCAACTCACGCTTCGAAAAGAAGCGTGCGTCAAACTCACGCTTGGGCACCACCTTGAGCCGCTGATGATCCACCACTTGCTCCGTCACAATGCTTACTGCTTGAAACAAGTCTCCTGAGGGTTCGTCCAGCTGACCATTTAACTCCACAGGAACCGGGCCCATGGTCCAAGCGTAATAATCGAGGCCAGTGACGCTGCGACCAGTCGCTCGAAAATGATCGAAATCGAGAAGAAAAAGAAGCTTGAAAAGCTTGGTCTTCCCGCACTTCGTAGTATTGGACGCAAAGAAAATGATCGCGTTGAGAAGCTTCTCGCGATGGTGCGTCTTCAGCATGCGGACCTCGGTCTGACTATGCGCCCTTGTGAGGCGGCTGATCAGAACCTCCCCTCCTCGCTGTTGCGAATATAGTGTTGCAGGTCCCCGAAATCAAGGAATTCTCGATATCTTTGAGACCTCTGGGCCCAGCTGCAGTTCCGCCCGCAACAGTCAGAATCAGGTATTCGACCCCGTAGCGCTCCGCTCGATCTCCAGCCGGTACGCCTTCCTTCCCCCGCGCGGCGTGTGCTCGACCATCGGCGCGGTGGCAAGGAGGTTTTTCGACAGCTCCACCGCGCGCGCGGCGAGCTGCTTAGCCCCCTCGCGCAGTTCCTTGCTCTGCATCACGTGCGCCACATTCCGCTCCATGTCCTCGGCCGACCAGCCGCGCGAGTGCGCGATGTAGGGAAACTGCGGGAAGTGGAAGCCCAGCTCCGAGAAGAAGCACAGCATCTGGCCGGCCACGCCCTGCACGTTGTCCTGCCCCCCGGTGATGACGAAGGCGGCGACCTTGCGCCGGATGAGCACGTTGTCGCGGATCGTGATCTGGTTCTGCACGCAATTGAGCCGCTCGGCCATCTTGAAGTACAGGCCCGAGGCGACGCCCCAGCGGATCGGCGTGGAGACGAGCACCACGTCGGCCCAGTGCACCAGCGCCTCGTACACCTCGGTCAGCTCGTCCTTTTCGTCCATCTGGGTGATCGAACAGGGCCAGGTGCAGGCGCTCGCGCTTTTCGAGTAGTAGCCCTCGCAGCTGCGGAACTTGAGCGCGGAGAGCCGGATGAGCTTCGTGTCGCACTTCAGGGCGCCCTTCGCGTGCCCGAGCGCGACCTCCAGCAGCGCGTCGGAAGTCGAGTAGCGCGGGTTCGCCTCGTCCATGTTGGTGGTCGAGATGCCGGCGACGCGGATCGCGCCCGGCAGGCGCTCGATCTTGCGCGCGAGCGGATGCGGCGCGTGCGGCTTCCTGTTGCGTGCGCTCGGGTTGTCGGTGCGAACGAGCAGGCGCCCCTTCTCCACTTTTGACTCGTAGGCCGGAACGCAGTCCTCCTCGAAGCCGGGCTCGCCCTTGCCGGTCGAGCGGTGGAATTTCCAGTTGTGCCAGGGACAGACGACGTACTCGCCGTCGAGCCGGCCCTTGCCGAGCGGCCCGCCGACGTGGTTGCAGGTGCCGGCGATGACGCCGAGCTTGCCGTCCTTGCAGGAAACGGCGAGCTTCTGACGGCCGAGGCTTGCCTCGGTCAGATCGCTGCGCTGGAATGCTTCGGCCGGCCCCAGGTCCTGCCACTTCGCATCAGCCATACAACCTCCCCCCATCCGATTTCGAACGCGGGGGATACTCTACTGCGCCGCCGGAGGCTCCGCCGCGACCGCCGCGCCGTTCGAGCGCGCCGCGCCGATCCTCCCCACGATCGGCAGCCGGATCGCCGGGGAAAACGGGTTCAGGCCGAAGCCCAGGCCGAGCACGTTCAGCTCCAGCCCCTCGACGGTGCTCGCCGTGATTCCGAGCAGCCCGAGCAGCGAGAGCTGGAAGCCGCTCCCGCTCGGCGCGCTGGAAACGATCCTGCCGCCGAGATAGTCCTTGCCGATCGCGGTCGGCGGCAGATCCACTTCGAGCTCGGGCACTGCGCGCGCGATCCAGGCCGTGAAGGTGTTGGAATTGGGCCCGGGCCAGAGTGTGTATTCGCCCGCGTAGGGATAGGCGCGCGCCGCGGCGTCGACGCGCCGGATCAGCTCGTCCACGCCCTCGCCTCGCTTCTCGGCGAGCAGCTCGGGCTCGTTGCCGAACCAGCGTGCGTCGGGGTCGCGGTTGCGGATCGCGAGCGCCGAGTCCCCGTAGCGCAGCCGCCAGCCGATCACCTCGTACACCGTCCAGGCGCTCGCCCGGCCCGGCTTCACCGCCACCCATGTGTGCACCCCGAACGCGCCTTTCGCGCCGCGCGTGCGCGCTGCATAGACCTGCACCACCGGCTCGGGAGTCACGGCAGGATCGGGCGCGAGGCCCACCGGCTCGTGGCTGGCGGTGCTCCAGTCCTGAGCGGTCACCGATGCGAGCGCCGTGGCGAGGAGTCCCGCCACGATCGAGTAGCCGACGATGCGCCTAACGCCCATACAGGCGCTCGAGCACTTCCTCGTTCATGCCGAAGCTCTGCGATGCGCCGGGAAACTCGCCGTCGCGCACCTCGGCGGCGTAGCGCGCGATCGCGTCGCGGATCGCCGCCCCCGCCTCGGCGTAGCGCTTCACGAAGCTCGGGGTGAACCCGGAGAAAAGCCCCACCAGGTCGTGAAACACCAGCACCTGGCCGTCGCAATCGGGGCCCGCGCCGATGCCGATGGTGGGAATCGAGAGCCGCTGCGTCGCCAGGCGCGCGAGCGGCGCGGGCACCATCTCCAGCACGATCCCCCAGCAGCCCGCGCGCTCCAGCGCCTCGCATTCTTCCAGGATGCGGCGCGCGTTCGCCTCGTCCTTGCCCTGCAGCTTGTAGCCGCCCAGCGCCGAGGCGGTCTGCGGCGTGAGCCCGGCGTGCCCGAGCACCGGGACCCCGGCGCGCGCGAGCGCTTCGACCACCGGCACCACTTCGAGCCCGCCTTCCAGCTTCACCGAGTCGGCGCGCGCCTCCTTCATGAAGCGTGCGGCGTTCGCGAGCGCCTGCTCCGGCGTGGCATACGAAAGGAAGGGCAGATCGGCGACGATGAACGCCTCGGGCGCGCCGCGGCGCGCCGCTTTTGCGTGATGGAGCATCTCCTCCATCGTGACCGGGACCGTGGAGTCGTAACCGAGCACCACCATGCCGAGCGAGTCGCCCACCAGCAACAGATCCACGCCCGCTTCCGAAGCAAGTTTCGCGCTCGGGTAGTCGTAGGCGGTGAGCATGACGAGCCTGCCCGCCTTCCTGCGCTTCAATTCGAGGACGTTCGTTTTCATGCGTCGGCGAAAAGAGGCTCTTCCACCCTGAGCGGCACAACGCGCGCGGCGGGCTTCAGGTTGACGAAATCGAACAGCTTGCGGTCGAGCAGGTGCGAAGGCTGCACGTCGGTGAGCGCGCGCAGGATCGACTCGATGCGCCCCGGGTGTCGCTTTTCCCAGTCGGCTAGCATCTGCCCGATCGCCCGGCGCTGCAGGTTCTCCTGCGAGCCGCACAGGTTGCACGGGATGACCGGGAAGCGCTTCGCCGCGGCGTAGGCGGCGAGGTCGTCCTCGGCGACGTAGGCGAGCGGCCGGATCACCGTGTGGCGGCCGTCGTCGGAGACCAGCTTCGCCGGCATGGCCTTGAGCTTCCCGCCGTGGAAGAGATTGAGGAAGAAGGTGGCGAGGATGTCGTCGCGATGGTGCCCGAGCGCGATCCTGGTCGCACCGAGCTCGCCCGCCACCCGATACAGGACTCCGCGCCGCAGCCGCGAGCACAGCGAGCACATCGTCTTGCCCTCGGGAATCACGCGCTTCACCACGGAATAGGTGTCCTGCTCGACGATGCGGTAGGGCACGCCGCGCGCCTCCAGGTACTCGGGCAGCACGCGCGCCGGGAATCCCGGCTGCTTCTGGTCGAGGTTAACCGCGATCAGCTCGAAATCCACGGGGGATTTCTCTTTCAGCGACAGCAGCACGTCGAGGAGCGCGTGGCTGTCTTTGCCGCCCGACAGGCACACCATCACCCGGTCGCCCTCCCCGATCAGGCTGAAGTCGGCGATCGCCTGCCCCGCCAGGCGGCGCAGGCGCTTGGCGAGCTTCGCCGCCTCGTACGCGGATTTTCTCGGATCGCTCACAGGAACACCGAGCGCCCGCCGTCCACCGCCAGGATCTGGCCGGTGACGAAGCGCGCGCAGGCGAGGAAGTGTACCGCCTGCGCCACCTCCTCGGGCGAGCCGACGCGCGCGAGCGGCGTGGTCGCGACGATGCGGCTTCTCTCCCCGTTCTCGAACTGCCCGTCCTCGGGCCAGGCGATCGCACCCGGGGCGACTGCGTTCACCCTCACCGCGGGACCCAGCTCCAACGCGAGCGAGCGCGTGAGCGCCGCGAGCCCCGCCTTGGCGATGCTGTAGACCACGTAGCCCTTGAGCGGCCGCTCGGCGTGGATGTCCACGACGTTGACGATCGAGCCGCCGCTGCTCTGCAGGTGCGGCGCCGCCTCCTGCGCGAGAAACAGCGGCGCGCGCAGGTTCGAGCCGATGAGCTCCTCCCAGTGCGAGGCCTCGATCGCGCCGATGCGCGTGGGGAAGAAGCTCGAGGCGTTGTTCACCAGCAGGTCGAGGCGCCCGAAGCGCTCGAGCGCCGCGCCGACCAGCGCCCTGGGCGCAACCGGCGCGAGCAGCTCCGCTTTCACCCTCAGCGCGCTCCCCGCGCGTGCGGCGTTCAGCTCCGCTTCGAGCTTCACCGCCTCGGCCTCGGCGTCGCGGTAGTGGATCGCGACGCTCGCGCCCGCCGCGTGCAGCTCGCGCGCGATCGCCGCGCCGATCCTGCGCGCGGCTCCGGTGACGAGCGCCGCCTTGCCCTGCAGGGAATCGTCCATGTGCTGCGAGGATTCTAGGGTAAATTGCCCTGATGCTCCCCGATCCGGGCCCCGACGCGCTCGCCGCGAGCCGCGCGCTCGCCGGGCGCATCGGCGCCGAGATACGGGCGAGCGCCGGCTGGATTCCGTTCGCGCGCTACATGGAGCTCGCGCTCTACGAGCCGGGCCTGGGCTATTACGCGGGCGGGTCGCGCAAGCTCGGGATCGCGGGCGATTTCGTCACCGCGCCGGAGATGGGAACGCTGTTCGCCAGGACGCTCGCGCGCCAGCTGGCCGAGCTCCTCGCCGCGGGCGACGCGATCCTCGAATTCGGCGCCGGGAGCGGCGCGCTCGCCGAGGCGCTGCTCAATGCGCTTCCCGCGCCCGCTCCTTACTTCATCCTCGAGCCGAGCGCCGAGCTCGCCGCTCGCCAGCGGGAGCGACTGGGCGATCGCGCCAAGTGGCTCACGCGGCTGCCGCAGCGCTGGCGGGGCGTCATGCTGGCGAACGAGGTGCTCGACGCGATGCCGGTGCACGCCGTGGCGTGGACGCCGGACGGGATCCTCGAGCGCGGCGTGCGCCTCGCGAACGGCAAGCTCGCCTGGAGCGAGCGGCCCGCGGCAGGCGAGCTGCTCGCCGCGGCCAAGCCGATCCCCGCGGCGCTCCTGCCCGCCGGGCGCTATGAGAGCGAGATCGGGCTCGCCGCGTGCGCCTGGATGCGCTCGGCCGCGCAATCGCTCGAGCGCGGCGCGATCCTGGTCGTGGACTACGGCTTTCCCGAGCGCGAGCTCTACCACCCGCAGCGCTCGAGCGGCACGCTCATGTGCCACTACCGCCACCGTGCGCACGGCGATCCGTTCTTCCTGCCGGGACTGCAGGACATCACCGCGCACCTCGACTTCAGCGCGCTCGCGCGCGCGGCGCGCGAATCCGGGCTCGAAGTGCTCGGCTACGCGAGCCAGGGGCGGTTCCTGGTCAACTGCGGCATCACCGAGGTGCTGGGCGAAGTCGACGCCGAAAACGCGCTTCGCTACGCTCCGCTCGCCTCGGAGGCGCACCGGCTCCTTTCGCCCACCGAGATGGGGGAGCTCTACAAGGTGCTCGCTCTGGGGCGCGGAGTGGAGCCGCCGCTCCTCGGCTTTACGCAGGGAGACCGCTCGCTTACTCTTTGACGATGCTTCGAGGCGCGCTCGCCCTCATCCTCGTCGCCGCGGGTCCTGCCGCCGCCGCCGATCCTGCGGCCTACGCCGCCGCGGTCGCCGAAGCGAGGGCGCGCTGGGAGAGCAGCCCGCACGGCCCGCTGCTCGAGAGGATCCTGCCGCCCACCTTCGAGCCGAAGCAGCTCCCCGCGCCGCGCTCGCGCGGCGCCGAGCTGACGGTCAGGTACTGCGTGCAGTGCCACAACCTTCCCAACCCGGCGATGCACCACGCGGCGAAGTGGCCGGGGATCGTCGAGCGCATGGTGCTGCGCATGGAAGGCAGGGGCAACCTCGGTCCCCTGATGACCGAGATGATGGCGGGAGTGAAGGCGCCGAGCGCCGAGGAGGCGAAGGTCCTCGTCGCCTACCTGCGCAGGCATGCGCAAAAGCCGCTCGATCCGAAAAAGTATCCGGAGGTCAACCGGCCGAGCGGCGAGCCGTTCCGCCTCGCCTGCAACCAGTGCCACGTGCTGCCCGACCCGAAGCGCCATACCGCGAAGGAGTGGCCGGCGGTGGTGGAGCGCATGCAGGAGAACATGGAGTGGATGAACCGGGTGGTCGGCTCCAGGCCGATCGACGGCGAGCCGCAGCTCAGGATCGAGGACATCAACGCGTTCCTGGTCAAGTACGCGAGGAAGCGCTAGTTGAGGAACGGCACCGCCATGCCGCGCGCCACCGCGGGGCGGGCGGCGATCGCGTCGAACCAGCGCTTCACGTGCGGGAACTCGGCGAGGTCCACGCGATGCCACTCGTGGCGCGCCACCCACGGGTAGGTGGCGATGTCGGCGATCGAGTATTCGCGCGCCAGGTAGGGCGTTCCCGCGAGGTGGCGGTCCATCACGCCATAAAGGCGCTTCGCCTCCTTTCCATAGCGCTCGCTGCCGTAGGGGACCTCGTCCTTCTTGGCGCGCAGGAAGTGGTGCGCCTGCCCGAACATCGGACCGACGCCGCCCATCTGGAACATCAGCCACTGCAGGACCAGGTACTTGTCCCTCTCGGGGAAGAATCTTCCGGTCTTGTCCGCGAGGTAGATGAGGATCGCGCCCGACTCCATCATCGCGATCGGCTTGCCCTGCGGGCCGTCGGGGTCGACGATCGAGGGGATCTTGCCGTTCGGATTGAGCGCGAGGTACTCGGCCTTGAACTGGTCGCCCTTGCCGATGTCGATCCGGTGCACGTTATACGGCAGGGCGCATTCCTCGAGCATGATGGAGACCTTGCGGCCGTTCGGCGTGCCCCACGTGTAGAGTTCGATCATCGATCCAGTCTATCCGGTACGCCCCGATGCTCAAGTGGGTTTTCACTCTCCTGATCGCGCTGGTGGTGATCGCGCTGGCCACGCCGTGGCTCGGCCGGGTGGGGCTGGGCCGGCTGCCGGGGGACTTCCGTATCCCGCTGCGCGGCCGCGTCCTCTACGTGCCGCTCGCGAGCACTGTGCTGCTCTCGCTCCTCGTGTGGGCGATCGGGCGGCTGATCTAGCCGGCTGACTTCAGCCGCTCGGCGATGGCGCGCTCGCGCGCCTGGTCGAGCATTGCAGGGATCTCGGCTTGAGAGGCTGCGCCCGCGGCGATCGCGCCCGCGTCCACCGCCGCGGCGGCTTCGAGCGCGCTCTCCAGGCGCGCAGCGCCGCTCGTCATCTCCTCGCCCGGCTCGGCGAGCCGCGCCACCGCGAGCAGCTCGGCGAAGCGCTCGCCACGGCGAAACGCGTCGGCGCGCTTGAGCAACTGGAGCAGCGCGGCGGGCGAGGCGGCGTACGCCGCGCGCAGCGCGGCGCGATTGCGGCAGGCGGCGAGCGCAAGCTCGCTCACTTCGTTCGGCGCACGCAGGCGATCACACACAGCCTGCACTTCGGGCTCCTTCATCGTCCAGCCGAGCAGCGCGAAGCGCTGGGGAACACCGCTCGCCCTTGCGAGCCCCTGCGGAACCTGCCGGATCTCCGGAAAGAGCCGCTTCAGCAAGCCGCAGCGCCCGAGCACCTCGAACATGCGCTCCGGGTGCGGCTCGGCGAGCCCGCGCGAGAATTCCTGCCACACGCGCTCCGCCACCAGGTGGTCCGCCTCGCCCGACTCCACCATCCGCTTCATCATCGCCGCCGTTTCGTCCGCGACGCGGAACGCGTAGCGCGCGGCGAAGCGCGCGACGCGCAGGATCCTCACCGGGTCCTCGGCAAATGCCTCGCTCACGTGGCGCAGCACGCCTTCCTTCAGGTCTCTTGCGCCCCCGAAGGGATCGATGAGCGCGCCGCTCTCGTCCTTCGCGATCGCGTTGATGGTGAGGTCGCGCCTGCGCAGGTCTTCTTCCAGCGTCACCTCGGGCGAGGCGAACACGGTGAAGCCCTTGTAGCCGCGCCCGCTCTTTCGCTCGGTGCGCGCGAGCGCGTACTCCTCGTGCGTCACCGGGTGCAGGAACACCGGGAAGTCCTTACCCACGGGGGTAAAGCCTTTTGCCGCCATCTCCTCGGGCGTCGCGCCGACCACCACCCAGTCGCGGTCGGCGACCGCGAGGCCGAGCAGCTCGTCGCGCACCGCCCCGCCGACGACGTAGCACTTCACTGCGAGGCGTAGGGCTCGTCCGCCGCGACGAGCTCCTTCTCGCGGCACGCCGCTTCCGTCCACTCCTTCACCGCCGGGAGCACCTGGAGCGCCTCGGCGTAGGCCTGCGCGGCGCTCGGGAGCGTGACTTCGTAGGTGCGAAAGCGCGTCGCGACCGGCGCGTAGAAGGCGTCCGCGATGCCGAAGCGGCCGAAGAGCATCGCTCCGCCCGCGCCGAAGCGCTCGCGGCAGGACTGCCAGATCGAGACGATGCGATCGACGTCCTTTCGCACCTGGGGGTTCATTCCCTTTCCCGGATGGCGACCGCGGATGTTCATCGGCATCGCGCTTCGAAGCGCCTGGAAGCCGGAGTGCATCTCCGCGCAGATCGAGCGCGCGAACCGGCGCGCGTCGCTTGCGGCCGGCCACAGCGACTTTTCCGGGTACAGCTCGGCCAGGGTCTCGCAGATGGCGAGCGAGTCCCATACCGGCTCGCCGTCCACGAGCAGCACCGGCACCTTGCGGGTCGGCGAGTAGGGCTCGATGCCGACGACGCGCGTGTCCCGGTCGAACTTGAGCTGGATCTCCTCGAACGCGATGCCCGCCCCGCGCAGCAGCACCCAGGGCCGCATCGACCAGGACGAGTAGTTCTTGTTGCCGATGACCAGCTGCAACGCGCTCATCTGCGCGCGCGCCAGCGCAGCAGCGGATAGCGCTCGCGCGGACCGCCATGCCCGAGATAGCCCGGCACGACCGCCTCCAGCGCCTGCGGCTCGATGCCGAACGGAAACGCGCAGTCGCACACGTTCGGCACCTGCATCGAGTAGTAGTTGTCGCGCGTCATGAGCGGCCCCGGGGTCCACTCCATGAGCCGTGCCTGGAGGTACGAGAGCCAGTCCGGCACCGCGATCACCAGGCGCCTGCGGCCGCTCACGGCGCAGACGTATTCGACCAGCTCCTTCAAGGTGTACACGCGCGGGCCGCACAGGTCGTAGCGCTTGCCGTGCGAGGCGGCGTCGTCCAGCGCGGCGAGCATCGCCTTCGCCACGTCGCCGACGTAGACCGGCTGGAATTTCGCCTGCGGGCAGGGCGGCGCGAGCACCAGCAGGAAGCGCGCGAGCGTGGCGAAGAAGTTGAGAAAGTTGTCCTCCGGGCCGAACACCACCGAAGGGCGGAACACCGTCGCCTCCAGGTCCGCGGCGGCGAGCACCGCCTGCTCGCCGATCGCCTTGGAGCGCAGGTACTCCGAGGGCGCCGAAGGCGAAGCGCCGAGCGCGCTCACGTGCAGCAGCCGCTTCACGCCCGCCGCGCGGCAGGCGCGCACGATCGCCTGGGGCAATTCCACGTGCACGCGCGCGAAGTCCGGCCCGTAGTCGTTCGGCCCGCGCTCGTCCGGCCGGCCGCGCCGGCCGTGCAGGATCCCGACCAGGTTCACCACCGCGTCGCAGCCCTCGGCGAGGCGCTCGAGCGCGCCGGGCGCGCCGACGTCGGCCTCGACCACGTCCACCGTCGGCAGCAGGATGAGGTGCTTGGCGCGCTCGCGGCGCCGCGAGGGAACGGTCACGCGCGCGCCGTGCGCCGCGAGCGCCGCCGCCAGGTGGCGGCCGACGAACCCGCTGCCCCCGACGACCAGGATATTCTCGAATTTCATGAGCGGCGACCGCCGGGGATTATCCCCGCGCCGCCGCGCTCAGGGAAGTTCCTCGTCCACCCGCTCGCCCGAGGCCTTCGCCGGGACCACGCCGAGCCGCTCCTTGATCGGGGTGAGCCTGCCCTCGAGCAGCGCGGCGTAGAACACCGCGTTCGCCATTACCTTCTTCACGTAGTCGCGCGTCTCGTTGAACGGGATGGTCTCGGCGTAGATCGCGCCTTCGAGCGGCCGCGCGCCGCGCCAGCGCCGCGCGCGGCCCGGGCCGGCGTTGTAGGCCGCGGAGGCGAGCACCGGGTGGCCGAGCTGATCGAGCACCATCTTCAGGTAGCCTGTGCCGAGCGAGACGTTGGTCTTCACCTCGCTCACCTGGCGCGCCTGGCAGCAGCCGCGCAGCCCGATCTTGCGCGCGACGTACTTCGCGGTGCGCGGCATGAGCTGCATCAGCCCCTGCGCGCCCGCGCTCGAGCGCGCCTGCGCGATGAAGCGGCTCTCCTGGCGCACCAGGCCCAGCACCCAGGCTTCGTCGAGCCCGTGCGTTTTCGCGTGCTCGCGGAACACGTCGTGGAACGGCACCGGGTAGCGCAGCGCGAAGTTGTGCAGCGCCGCCGTGCGCTCCGCGGTGCTGATCGCCCGGTCGTAGACCTCGGCGCGGTTCGCGAGCTCGGCCGCCGCGAGGAGCTTACGGTCCTCCAGCCCGCGGATCGAGTGCAGCCACTCGCGCACGCCCTCGGTGCGTAGCCCCAGGTGGATCAGCTCGAGCGCGCGCGCGAGCCCCGGCTGGCGGCTCGCGGCCGCGACTTCCTCGTCGCCCGGCACGTGCGCGCCCTCCGGAATCGCGGCGACATAGCCCAGCTCCTCGGTGGCGAGCAGGCTGTAGAAATCGGTGTGCCCGGCGATGCGCAGGTAGTACGCCTTGGCGCCGTCGCTCTCGCCCTGCGCGGCGAGGGCGCGGCCGTACCAGTAGGTCCACGCGGGATCGAGGCGCGCGCCGGCCGACATGCGATCGATCGCGTCGCGCACCGCGACCCAGTTCGCGCGGCGCAGCGCGGCGCGCGCCTTCCAGGCGAGCTGCTCGTCGTCGAGCCGCGCCTCGCCCGCGCGCGCGTACCACTTGAGCGCCTCGTCGTCGTGCGCGCGCGCCGCCTCGTAGGCCGCGCGGCCCCACAGGTATTTCGCGTCCTCCTCGGGAAGCCTCGCGCCGAGCGGCCCTTGCAGCGCAGCCGCCAGGGCGCCCGGGTCGGCGCGCGCGAGGCGCACGCCGGCGAGCACCGCCGTCTCGCGCGCCGCGCGGCGCTCCATGTTCTTCGGCGGCCGCGCGAGGAGGCGCTGCGGCTGGCGCGCCGCCTCGGCGAGCGAGCGCTCCTCCGGCCCCTCGCCCTTCGGCAGGTACCCCAGCGCGTTCTTCGCGGCGACGATCTGCCCGTTCTCGAACAGCACGCGCACGCGGCGCCAGATGTCGGGCACGCCGATGCGCCCGCGCTCGATCATCAGCGAGGCGAACGCGGCGCAGCCTTCGGGAAGCTCGCGCGGCTCGAGCCACATCGCCGAGGCTTCTTCGAGCGCAGCGTCATCTCCGCGCGTCGCGCGCGAGGTCCAGGCGTAGCAGCGCAGCTCCAGGTCGTTGCGCGCGAGCTGCGCGTATTCGGGATCGAACGCCTGCCAGTCGCCGCGCTTGCCGAGCACCCTCAGCCAGTCCATGCGCAGCCGCTCGGCGACGTAGGTGCCGGAATGCTTCTGGAGGAACGCGCCCACCTCCGCGGCGTGCGCGTCCTCGAGGCGCAGCGCGAGCTGCCAGTACTCGGTCCACGGCGCGAGCACGTGGCCGTTCAGCGTGCGCGCCTGCTTGGCGAGCTTCACCGCGTCGCCGGCGCGATAGGCGTCGAACGCGGCGAGCAGCGCCGCGTCGCCCTGGCCGTGATTCGCCAACGCCGGCGCGCAGGCGAACAAAAGCAGTGCGCCAAGATTACGGAAATGCTTCAAAATCATACATTAAGAATAGCACGCGCATGGATGACGAGAAGTTGAAGATTTGGCGCAGGGCCGAGCGTGAGCACCTGATCGCCGCGCGGCTCGCGGTCGAGCCGAAGACGCTGGAAACCTGGCGCCGGGCGATCGACCGGCATCTGGAGCGTGCCTTTCCCGCGCTTTCCCAGGGAAAGCTCGCGTTCTGCTGGCCGATCAGGAACGAATACGACGCCCGCCATCTCGCCAGAACGCTGCGCAGCCGCGGCACGTTGACCGCGCTGCCGGTGGTCGTGGCGCCGAAGCAGCCGCTCGCTTTCCGCGAATGGCATCCCGGGGTGGAGCTCGCCGAGGGAGCGCTCGGCATCTCCTATCCGGTCGGCTCGCCCGAGGTCGTGCCCGAGGCGGTGCTGCTGCCGATGAACGGCTGGGACGCGCAGGGCTATCGCCTGGGCTACGGCGCCGGCTACTTCGACCGCACGCTGGCGAGCTTGGCGAAAAAACCGCTGACGATCGGCGTCTCGTACGAGCTGGCGCGCATGCGGACGATCCACCCGCAGCCCTGGGACGTCCCGATGGATTACGTCGCGACCGAGCGCGGCGTGTACCGGCGCGAGCCGGCTGGACTAGCGTTTCAGGGCTAGCGTCAGCCCGTCGCCGATCGGCAGCATCGCGATATCCACCCGACGGTCGCGGTGGAGCCGCGCGTTGAAGGCGCGGATCGCGCGCGTGTCCTCGTCCTGCGCGCGCCGGTCGACCACCTGCCCGTACCACAGCGTGTTGTCCACCGCGATCAGCCCGCCGCGCCGAAGCAGCTTGAAGCAGCGCTCGAAGTAGCGCCGGTAGTTCGATTTGTCCGCGTCGATGAAGGCGAAATCGTATTTCCCCGCCTCGCCGCGCTCGAGCATGGCATCGAGCGTGTCGAGCGCCGGGCCGAGGCGAAGCGAGATTTTCTTGTGTACCCGCGCCTTCTTCCAGTAGCGGCGGGCGATGTCGGTCCATTCCCGGCTCAGGTCGCAGCAGACGATCCTCCCGCCGCGCGGCAGGGCCCGCGCCACCGCCAGCGCCGAATACCCGGTGAAGGTGCCGATCTCGATGCAGCGCCGCGCGCCGATCGCGCGCACCAGCAGCCGCATCAGCGCCGCCTGCGCGGCGCCGATCTGCAAGCCCGCATCGGGCATGCGCTGCGTGACGGCGCGCAGGCGCCGCTCGAGCGCGCTCTCGCGCACCGTGTGCGCGTCAAGGTAGCGCGCAAGGCGCGGCGTGAGCCGCAGCGTGCGGGCGGTCACGCGAGGAACAGGCGGTAGGCCGGGTTGCGCGATTCGTCGGCGAACGGATAGCCGAGCTTGGCGAGGAAGCGCCTGAACTCGCCCATCTCGCGCGCCGGCACCTGCATGCCGACCAGAACGCTCGAGGTGTCGGCGCCGTGGTTGCGGTAGTGGAACAGGCTGATGTTCCAGTCGCCGCGCATCGCGGTGAGGAACTTCATCAGCGCCCCCGGACGCTCGGGAAACTCGAAGCGGTACAAGAGCTCGTTTTTCGCCCTGGCCCGCCCTCCCACCATGTGGCGCACGTGCTCCTTCGCCATGCCGTTGTCGGAGAGATCGAGCGTGCGCAGCCCGTGGCGATCGAGGTTGCGCACGATGCGCGCCGTCTCGTTGCGGTTCGCCACCTCGATGCCGACGAAGATGTGCGCGTTCTTCGAGTCGCCGATGCGGTAGTTGAACTCGCTGATGCTCTTTGCGCCGAGCGTGGCGCAGAACTTCTTGAAGCTGCCCGGGCGCTCGGGGATGGTGACCGCGAGGACCGCCTCGCGGTGCTCGCCCAGCTCCGCTTCCTCGGCGATGAAGCGCAGGCGGTCGAAATTGGTGTTCGCGCCCGAGGCGATCGCGACGAGGGTCTTGCCGCGCGCACCGCGGCGCTCTACCCAGCGCTTCGCCCCCGCCACCGCGAGCGCGCCCGCGGGCTCGAGCACCACGCGCGTGTCCTCGAACACGTCCTTGATCGCCGCGCACATCTCGTCGGTATCGACCAGCACCATCTCGTCGACGAGCCTGCGGCACAGGCGGAAGGTCTCCCGGCCGACCTCCTTCACCGCCACGCCGTCGGCGAAGAGGCCCACCTGGTCGAGCTTCACGCGCCGGCCGGCCTTGAGCGAGCGCGCCATCGCGTCGGCGTCGGTGGGCTCCACGCCGACGATCCGCACCTGCGGGCGCACGCGCTTCACGTAAGCGGCGATTCCCGAGATGAGGCCTCCGCCGCCGACCGGCACGAAGATCGCGTCGATGGGTTGAGCGTGCTGGCGCAGGATCTCGACGCCGATCGTGCCCTGGCCGGCGATCACCTCCGGGTCGTCGTAGGGATGAACCAAGACGAGCCCGCGGCGGCGCTTCAGGCGCATCGCGTGCGCGTAGGCCTCGTCGTAGGAGTCGCCGCGCAGCACCACTTCGGCGCCGCGCGCGGCGACCGCGTCGACCTTGATGCGCGGCGTGGTCACCGGCATCACGATCACCGCGCGGCAGGAAAGGCGCTGCGCCGCGAGCGCCACTCCTTGAGCGTGGTTGCCGGCGCTCGCCGCGATCACGCCCTTGGCCAATCGTTTGCGCGGCAGCCCGGCCATCTTGTTGTAGGCGCCGCGCAGCTTGAACGAGAAGACGGGCTGCAGGTCCTCGCGCTTGAGGAGCAGCCGGTTCCTCAGGCGCTTGGAGAGCGCGGGCGCGAGCTCGAGCGGGGATTCGTGCGCGACGTCGTAGACGCGCGCTTTGAGGATTCTTTCGAGGTAGTCGCTGCGCTTCACCGCGGGCGAGGGTAGCACAGGGACGGGGACCGTGGCAGGCTACGACCGCTCCGTGTTACACTGACCAGAAACCGTATTACAACCCATGTCGAAAACGCTCAACGCCCGCATGCCGCTCCGAGTGGAGCAAAAGCTCGCCGAGTACTGCACGAAGCACGGGGTCACTCGCACCGACGTCACGGTCAGGGCACTCGACGCGTACTTGGACAGCCAGTCAGGCGCGCCCAGTGCCTATGCACTGGCGGCGGACCTGATCCCCAAGCGCGGCGCGCCCGAAGTTCAGTCCGGGGAAGCACGCAAGCTTGCGCGCAGGGCTTTCCGTGGCTCGCGCGCTCGTTGATACGGGTGCGATCGTCGCGCTGATCAACCGCGCAGACCGCTACCATTCCCAGGCCGTGCGATGGTTCGACGGATTCCGCGGCCAGTTGCTGACCACCGAAGCCGTGATCACCGAATCGGCCTACCTGCTCAGAGGGAGGTCGGAGCATCAGCGTGCCGCGCTCGATTGGGTGCAGCGCGCGCGCAAGGCGGGAATGCTGCAGGTCCTCCCGGTGGAGGACCACGCGGCGCTCGCAGGCATCATCGCGAAATATGCCGATCTGCCATGCGATTACGCCGACGCGACGTTGATCGCGCTCGCCGAAAGGACCGGGGTTCTGCAGATCGCGACCATCGATCAGGGTGACTTCTCCGCATATCGGGTAAGCGGGCACCGCAGATTCCGGATTCTGATCGGCTCGTAGTCGCTCGGGGGTCAGGCGGGCCGCTTCCTGCGCGGAGCGACCTTCGGCGCGGCCGAGAGCGCAATCGCTTCCGCGAGGGCAGACTCGCGAATCGACTCGGGCAGCTCCGACGGCGTGAGGAGGTGTACCTTGACCCGGAGCAGGTCCTCGATGGCATTCTGTGCTCCGACGATATCGAGCAGCGACACCCCGCGCGGCGCGTCCACCAGGATGTCGAGGTCGCTCGTCTCGGTGTCGGTGCCGCGCGCGACCGAGCCGAAAACGCGCGGATTGCGCAGCCCTTCGTGCGCGAGCAGCTTATTCACCTCCGCGCGCTTGGCGTGCAGCGCCTCGGAAGGTCTCGTCCGGCGGGCAAGCGTGCGGGCCGCCGCCTTTCCTGCCAGTGACTTCAGCTCGGGATAGAACGGGCTCGCGGGGTCGGCGCTGAAGCGGCGCTCCCTGCCGGCGCGCCGCTCGCGCAGCAGCCCCGCGGCCGTCATGCGCTCGACCTCGCGCCGGATCGCGCCCGAGCCGCCGCCCGAGCGGCGCACCAGCTCGCTCAGCGTGCGCTCGGCCTCGTCGGCGAAGAGGAGCGCCAACACCCGCTGCTGCGTGCGGGTAAGGAGCACGTCGATCGCCCGGGGAGCGGCCATGCGCGCAGTATGATCCCATTTTGGGAGGGCCTCTGCCCAATCTGGGCATAATGGAATCGCTGCTTTCGCCCGAGGGCGGTCTGGTCGGCCTCGCGGCTGCGAGCTTTCTCGCCGCGACGCTCGTGCCGCTGCCTTCCGAGGCCGCCCTCTTCGCCTACCTGCAGCTCAACCCGCAGCACGCGGCCCTGGCGGTCGCCGTCGCCACGCTCGGCAACACCGCCGGCGGAATGACCTCCTACCTCCTCGGCCGGCTGGTGCCGGAGCGAACGACGGCGAAACTCGACCCGCGGGCGCTCGGCTGGCTGCGCCGCTACGGCAGCCCCGCGACCGTTTTCGCCTGGCTGCCGATCGTCGGCGACGCGCTGAGCGTCGCGGCGGGCTGGCTGCGCGTCAACTGGATCGCGGCGCTGGGGTTCATGGCTGTCGGTCGGTTGGCGCGTTACGTCGTCGTCGCGGCTGTGACGATCTAGTAGCAGAGATACTGGCGGTTGATCGTGAGATCTGGCTGTAGATCGTTTGCGTCTGCATTTAGATCGTTCTAGCATCCTGCGCACAACGTCTAAACATCAAGTTTGGGCACTATGACTCTAGAGCAAGGTGTGGCATCGCTAATTGATCTTCGGCTTGCGCTAACGCTCGGTGTCCCAGCGTTAATTGCGGTGCTCGGATGGATTGTCGGTCACTGGTTGAATGCGAGTCGTGAATTGCGAAATCGTCGTCGGGAGGCGCGACTGAAAGGCTTGGAGGCAGCGTACAAGTGCCTCGCAATGGCAGCAGTTCGTGACTGGACGAAAGAGCACGAATCTGAATTCGAGAGGTTTGTTGCCGAAATTCAACTGTATGGCACTCCCCGGCAAGTAACCTTGATGACCAAGCTCGTCGAAGCCTTTGATCGACAAGAAAAGAGAATCTCCTTTGACCCGCTGCTAGAGGATCTACGTGACTCGCTTCGGGCCGAACTCAGAATGGAGCCCATGAAAGGATCGGTCTGGTGGTATCGATTCAAGCTACCAGAGTGGAAGGTCCAAGAGCGCGCCCAACAAGGCGCTGAAGCCGACGATGGAACCTCATTCGATAAAGTGGACACCTCGACCTAACGATTGAGGAGGTGTCATGGCAGCACCAGTTGGGCCGAAGAAGGTTC
>MERQ01000026.1:162-9679 GCA_001770655.1 Betaproteobacteria bacterium RIFCSPLOWO2_12_FULL_68_20 | reverse complement strand
GCCTGTTCTGGGTCAGCGTGCTGACGGTCGTCATCGGGCTGCTGATGGCTTCCGCCTTCCCGGCCATCCTGGTCTACGCACAGGAGCTGGTGCCCGGGCGCGTCGGCCTGATCTCCGGCATGTTCTTCGGCTTCGCCTTCGGCCTGGCGGGCATCGGAGCAGCAGCGATGGGCCGCATCGCCGATGCCACCAGCGTGGGATTCGTCTTCCAGCTCTGCGCGTATTTGCCGGCGATCGGGCTGGTGACCTGGCTGCTGCCGGACCTCGAGCGATTGCGCCCTAAAGCCAGCTCATTTCCTGCGTAGCTCGCTCGCGGCGGCTGCCGCCAGCATCGCCTCGAAGAGCTCCGGCTTGGGCACGAGCGGCTTGGGATAGGCCTTGCGGCTGTGCGTAAGGCCGAGCCCGAGGGCCAGTTCGGCGAGTTTGTAGGTGAGCGGCCCGGGATTGATCACCGGCACCGGCAGGCGCGCGGCGAGATAGGCATGGGCCTGGTGCATGGTGGTCGAGCCAAGCAGCAGCACGTCGGCGCCGTCTTCCTCGATCGCCTTGCGACCCGCCTCGAGCAGCAGGGGGAACACGTCGGCTTCCTTGCCGGAGAGCAGCTCGCGGTTGTCGGGCCGCACGTCGAGTGCGCGAATCGAGGCGCACTTGTGATGGATGCCGAGGTCGTTCAGCGACTTGGCGTAGAGCGGCTTCCACTGGCTCCACAGGGTCAGCACCGAGAAGCGCTCGCCGAACATGAGCGCCGTGAGCATCGAGGCCCGTCCCGGCGCGATGACCGGGATGTCGAGCAGCGAGCGCAGCCCGGCCATGCCGGAATCGCTCATGGTGTCGATGCACACCGCATGGTAGCCCTCCTCCTGCGCGCGCAGGCCGGCCTCCACGATCCCCGCGTCCGCGAGGATGTAGTCATGATGGCTGACGTAGTTGCTCGGCGCCGCCTTCACGGGGCGGAAATCGAACGCGATGTCCGGGCCCAGGCGCACCGCCTGCGTCTGCGCGCGGCGCAGCGCGAGCTGCTCGTCGTTGACCGGGAACGGCACGATTACAAGGACCTTATGCATGGTCGCCCAACTCCTTCAGAACCTGTCACTCTAAAGGCCGAGATAGCGCGCCCGGAGATCCGGACTGCCGGCCAACTCCGCCGCCGGCCCGGACATCGCGACCACGCCATGCTCGATGATGTAGGCGCGGTCCGCCGCCTCCAGCGACTGCACCGCGTTCTGCTCGATCAGCAGGATGCTCAGGCCTTCGCCGTTCAGCTCGCCGATCAGCTCGAACATCTCGTCCACCAGGATCGGCGACAACCCGAGCGTAGGCTCATCCAGGATCAGGAGCCTCGGCTCCGACATCAGCCCGCGCCCGATGGCGAGCATCTGCTGCTCGCCGCCTGAAAGCGTCGCGGCCATCTGGCCGAAGCGCTCCATGAGCCTGGGGAAGATGCGCGTCACTCGCCCGAGGTTGCGCGCGCGGGCCGCCTTGCCGCGCCGGTAGCTGCCCAGCTCGAGGTTCTCGCGCACCGACAGGTTGGGAAACACGCGGCGCCCTTCGGGCACCTGAATCAGGCCCAGATCGACGATGCGCGCGGGGTTCGCGCCGGCGATGTCCTCGCCGCAGAAGCGGATCGAACCGCCGAACGGAACGCAGATCCCGCTCAGATTATTGTTCAGCGTGGACTTGCCTACGCCATTGCTGCCGAGCACCGCGACCACCTCGCCTTCGGCGACGTCGATATCCATGCCGTGGAGGATTTCCACCTCGCCGTATCCCGCCCGCAGGCCGCGCACTTCAAGCATGCGCGGTCGCCGCGATGCGTTGCGCCGCGCCGTGACCGAGGTAAGCCTCGATCACCACGGGGTCGGCCGCGGGCTGCCTTGGGGCGCCCTGCGCGATGATTTTCCCGTAGGACAGCACATAGACATTCTCGGCGAGGCTCATCACCGCCTGCATCACGTGCTCGATGAGGAATACGGTGACGCCCGAGCTGCGGATGCCCTGGATCACCGGGATGAGCTCGTCGATTTCCGGGGGATTCAGGCCCGCCATAACCTCGTCGAGAAGCAGCAGTTTCGGCTGCGTCGCCAGCGCGCGCGCGAGTTCGAGCCGCTTGCGCCCGGCGACTGTCAGGCCGGCGGCGGTGCGCTCGAGCAGATCCGCCATGCCGACCTGCCGCGCGATCGCCTCGGCCCGCGCCGACGCCAGCGCCCGCTCGGGCGTATGCAGGTAGGCGCCCACCATGATGTTCTCGCGCACGCTCAGGTGGGCAAAAGGCTGCGTCACCTGAAAAGTGCGCACCATGCCGTGGCGGCAGATCAGATGCGGCGGCCGGCCGGTGATGTCCTCTCCGCGGAAGCGAACGCTCCCCTCGTCGGGAGCCAGGAACCCGGTGAGCGCCGCGAACAGCGTCGTTTTGCCCGCACCGTTCGGGCCGATCAGCCCGGCGATTGTCCCCTCGGCCACATCGAGGCTCGCGCTGTCGACCGCGCGCAGGCCGCCGAAGATCTTCGACAGTCCGCGGACTTCAAGCACGCGCCTTGCGCCTCCAGCGCAGCTTGAACAGGTCGACAAGCCCGTTGGGCAGAAAGCCGATGATCAGGATGAGAAGGCTGCCGTAGATGATCAGCGAAAGACCCTGCGCATCGGTGATGGCGCGCGTGTATTCGCCAACCAGCGTCAGCAGTAACGAACCGATCAGCGGGCCGTACACGGTGCCGGTCCCGCCGATCATGCTGACCAGCAGCATCTCGACCGACTTGTCCACCCCGAACACCACCGCCGGATCGATGTAGAGGTAGTACTGCGCGTAGAAGGTGCCGCCCAGGGCGCACAAGGCGCCCGAGAGCGCCATCACCTTTACCTTTTCGCGGAAGGTATCGATGCCCAGCGCGCGCGCCGCGTCCTCGTTCTCGCGGATTGCCGCCAGCCGCGCCCCGAAGCGCGAGCGCTGGAGCCAGATCGCAATTCCGATGGATATCGCGGTCAGAGCGAGGATGGTGTAGTAGAAGCCGATGCGCTCGGCAAACTGGAAGTTCAGCGCACTGCGCTTGAGCGGGAGCAGCAGTCCCACCCCGCCCCCGGTGAACTCCAGCGCATTGGTCAGGATGCGGAACGCCTCGGCGAAGGCCAGCGTGATCAATGCGAAGTACGAACCGCGGAGGCCGAAGCGGAACGAGAGCGCCGCGATGAGGGCGCCGACCAGCGCGCCGGCACCGGCCGAAGCGGCGAGTCCGGACCAGGGGCTCCAGCCCAGCTTGAGCTGCAGGATCGTCGAGCAGTACGCGCCGGTGCCGAAGAACACCGCGTGGCCGAAGGACAACTGCCCGCCGAAGCCGCCGGCGATGTTCCAGGCCTGCCCGATGAGCGCGAAAAACAGCACCAGGACGCCGAAATTGATCGCGAAATTGCCGCGGAACACCAGCGGGTAGGCCAGCGCGACGACGAGCAGTGCCGCCGGAATTTTCCAGTTCATTTACTGAAAATTCCGGTCGGGCGAAAAAGAAGAATCAGAATGAAGATGAGGGAGATGCCGATCTGGCCGAGCGCCTCGCCGAGGAACAGGCCGCTCAACGACTCGGTGAGGCCGATGATCAGCGAGCCGACCAGCGCGCCGATAAAGCTCCCCATGCCGCCGAGCACTACGATGGTGAAGGCGACAATCACGAACAGGTGCCCGACCGAAGGCGAAACGTAGAACGAGGGGATCAGCAGGCAGGCGGCAGCGCCAAGGCAGGCGATGCCGATGCCGTAGGAGACGGCGAAGATCTTCTCCACGTCGATGCCGACCAGCCGCGCTCCATGACGCTCCTTCGCCACCGCGCGGATCGCGCGGCCGGTGTCGGTGCGTGCGATGAACCAGGCAAGCGCGGCGCACAGCACGAGCGAGGCCACGAACGACACCAGCTTGGGAAGCGGCACCAGCGCCGGACCGAGCGCGACCATCCGGTCGGAATAGGAAACGGTGACGGTCTGCGAGTCGCCCTTGAAAAAGAACAGTGCCACGTTCTCCAGCACGATCGACAGCCCGAGCGTGATCAGCAGGATGTTTTCATCCTTGCCGTGGCTGAAGCGGCCGATCAGCCCGCGGTACAGGACGTATCCGGCGGCGAACATCGCCGCCACCATCAGCGGGATCGCCGCATAGGGATCGATTTTCGCTTTCATCAGCAGGAAATACGCGCCGTACATCGCCAGCATCAGCATGCTGCCGTGCGCGAAATTGATGATGTGCAGGACGCCGTATATCAGCGTCAGGCCGACCGCCACCAGGGCGTAGCTGCCGCCGAGCAGCAGGCCATTGATGACGGCGGCGCCAAGGATCGTCGCGTCCAAGGCGGCCGCCCCTGCGTCGCGCCGCGGCGACTTAGCTGAACTTCGGCTTCGGAAATACCGGTTTGGCCGAGGCGAACTTCGCCGGCCAGATGACTTCGATATCCGTCCGGCTCGCCTGCTGGATCGACGCCTTGCCGCCGGTGTTCTGGCCGTTGACCATCCTGGTCGGTCCATAGGGCATGAAGTGGTCGGACCACGTGGACGCGGCGAGCGCGGCGTTGACCTTTTCCTTGTCGGCGGAACCCGCGCGCTCCATCCCGTCGGCCAGAAACTTGACTGCGTTGTACGAGAGGTAGACCTCGAAGGTAAAAAGATCGCCTTTGGCCTCGACCCGCTTCTTCATCGCCTGCGCCCTGGGGTTCGTCGGGTCGAACCAGTGGTTGGTGTCGATCATGTACTGCGCGACGTCGGGCAGCTCCTTCACGAACTTGTAGTTGAAGCCGCCGCCGAGCACGGAGAACATGCTTACCAGGTCCACCTTCTGCTGATGCAGGGTGCGCGCGAGCAGCACGTACTCGTTCTGGTAGTTGCTCATGATGACCAAGTCGGGCTTAAGCCCGCGGATGCGCAGCGCCAGGTTCGCGAAGTCGCGCGTCGGGTTGGCGTGCTTCATGACCTCCTTCACCTCGATGCCGATCGACGGCAGCTTGGCTGCGAGGAGCTTCGCGGTGCCGGTGCCGAACTCGGACTCCTCGTGCACCAGCACGGCCGACTTCGCCGGGTTGCCGGCCGCCTTGTTGATCTCGCCCAGGCCGAGGATGCCGTCGTCGACGCTGGCGTTGAAGCCAGGCTTGAGGCGGAACACGTTCTTCAGCCCGCGGTTGACGATGTTGTCGGAGGCACCCACGTCGATCACGAAGGGCGTGTTGTACTTGGCCGCCGCCTGCGTTGCCGGCAGCGCGACCGCGCTCGAGAAGCAACCGATATAAGCCGATACGCCCGCCTCCTGCATCTGCTCCACCACGCTGACACCGACCTCGGGCTTGGCCTGGTTGTCGCCGAGCAGCGCCTCGAGCTTCGCCCCGCCCATGGACTTGATGCCGCCGCCGGCGTTGATCTCGTCGATGGCCATCATGGCGCCCATGCGGGACTGGCCACCGCTGTAGGCGAGAAAGCCGGTAATCGGGTGCACCAGGCCGACCTTGATCGGCCGGGCCTGGGCGCGCAGCAGCGTGGGCACGCCGAAGGCGACCGATGCGGCGGCGGTGGCGCCGATGAACTTGCGGCGCGTGAATCGGGATTTTCGGCTAGGCATGGATTTCTCCCTGTGTTGATCGTCCGGTAACGTCTGGCGCGAGTCTATGACATTGTCATTGTAGAAGGAAGCCCCACGCTGCGACGCAGCCGGCGTTCTGCAGTCCGATCTGGTTGCGCTGCAACGCTCAGGGAATCAGTACGAGCGCGCCGGTCGTCTTGCGGCTCTCGAGCAAGCGGTGCGCTTGTGCGGCTTGCGCAAGCGGCAGGGTCCGCGGCGGGCGGGGGCGGAGCAGCCCGCGCCCGAGCGCGTCGAACAGGTCGCGCGCGGCAGCCTCGAGTTCATCGGTGCTCGCCGTGTAATCGCCGAAGCGCACCCAGGTGAGCCACAGGCTGCCGCGGTCGCGCAGCAGATTCACCGAAAACGGCGGCACCAGGCCCGAAGAATTGCCGAAGCAGACCAGGTGTCCGCGACTGCCAAGGCAGGCGATCGAACCCTCCCAGGTGGCGAGCCCCACCGGGTCGTAGACCACGGGCACGCCGGCGCCTCCGGTCAGTTCGCGCACCCGCGCGGGCCAATCGTCTTGGCCGTGCACGAACACGGCCTCGTATCCATTTTCGAGAGCGCTCGCGACCTTTTCCGCCGAGCCCACGATGCCTATTGCGCGGGCGCCAAGCGCGCGCAGCCACTGGCCGGCGAGCGTGCCGACGCCGCCCGCTGCCGAATGGAAAACGACCCAGCTCCCCGGCTCGACGCGAAATACGCACCGCGCGAGTACTTGAACGGTCAGACCCTTGAGGAATGTCGCCGCTACTATCTCGTCGGCAAGTCCCTCGGGAACCCGCACGCAGCGCGCCGCCGGGAAATTGCGCGCCTCGCAATAGGCACCGAGCGGGCGCGAGGCGTAGGCAACGCGGTCGCCAGTCCGGAACCGCTCGACCCCGGGACCGATCGCCTCGACTACGCCGACCGCCTCCATGCCGAGCACCAGCGGTTTGGGAAGATCGTGAAGGTCGCGGTAGTCGCCGCGGCGCCCATGCACGTCGGTGAAGTTGACCCCGATGGCTGAATGGCGGATGCAAATTTCGCCTGGCCCGGGCGCGACCTCGGGAACGGTGCGCATCTCGAGCACTTCCGGGCCGCCGAAGCGGCTCAACGCCATGGCGCGGCTCACGCATCCGCTCCCGCAACGAGCCGTCCGGCACTCGCGCCGGCGATGCGCCCGAGCGTGGTTGCGGTGAGCAGCCCGCCGCCCGAGAAATAGCCCCAGTTGGACGGCCCCGAAAGCCCCCGCGCCGCACCACCGCCAGCAAAAAGATTGGGCAACGGTGTGCGATCGGGGCGCAGCACACGGGCCGCGATATCGATCACCAGCCCGCCCTGGGTATGGAACAACGCACCCGTGACTTTCACTGCGCAGAACGGAGCCTGCAACGGCTGCGTACCGCGAAAGCTGCGATCCCACCGATCGTCGCCTGTTCCTTCTCTCAGAAGATTCACTTCTGCGTCGGTGCGCTCCAGATCGCCCGCCGGAATCCCGAGCAGCGCGGCCAGTTCGCGCAAGCTCGCGGCCTTGCGAATGCCGCCGAGCGAGCGGATCGCCTCGTAGTCGGCGAAACCGAGAATTGGCCGCTCGCGCGCCTCGTCATAAATGTCCCAGGCCACTCGGCCGGGTTGCGCGATCACCTCGACCGCCTGCTCGGAGTAGCCGCGCACCTCGTTCGAGAAACGCAGGCCGAGCGCATTGACCTGGTAGCCGCCATTCATCAGCACGCCCCAGTTGAGCGGGTTGCCATAGGGAACCGCGACGGCGCCGTGTCCCTGGTAGCTCCCCATGTCCGCGACCGCCGCGCCCAGTTCGCGGCCCCACTTCACGGCGTCTCCCTTGTTGCCGACGTGCCCCCAGAACTCGGCGTCGGCGATCTCGGGGATCTCGCGGCGCACCATCTCCTTGTCGCCGCCGAAGCCGCAACAGGCAAGCACCAGCGTGTCGCAGCCGATGGTTTCCTGGACGCCATCGGGTCGGATGAAACGCACGGCGGTGACGCGCCCGTCGCTTTGCGCAAAGAGATCCGTTGCGGTCGCACTGGCCATGATGTCGATGCCCAGCCGCCCCGCTGCGGCAAGCAGCGCGCCTTCGAGCTCCTCGCCAGTGCGATGCGGCGTGCCGTGCATGCGCAGCACCGAATGTCCCGGGTAAAGGAAACCCTCGACCAGCTTGAACGCGACGCCGTGGCGGTCGGCGAGCCACTCGATCGTCGGCCCCGAGGCGGTGGCGACGACCTCTACCATCGCCCGGTCGGTCTCGCCTTTCGCCTTGCGCCAAATGTCGTCGGCGAGCAGCTCCGGCGTATCCACGATGCCGAGCGCCTTCTGGAAACGTGTGCCCGCGGCGGGAATGAGGCCCGTCGAGAGCGTCGTGCTGCCGGTCGGCTTGGCGTCGCGCTCGAGTACCAGCACTTCGGCGCCGCTTTCCTTCGCAGCCAATGCGGCTGTCAGGCCGCACGCTCCCGCGCCGATGACGAGCACCGGAACGGAATACTCGAACCTGCCTTCTTGGGCCGGGAGCACCGCCACGGTCAGGCTTCGACGCCGTCGATCCGCGGATTGCAGGGTGCAGCAAGCAGCAGGCGGACTTCCTGCTTCACGATCAACTCCCGCGCCTTCTTCAGGTAGGCGGAAAAGGCCGGGTCCTTGTAGAGGGCCGCCCGGCGCCGCTCGCGCTCGCCCGCGTCCCGGTAGCCGAACATCATCACGATCTGGTTGATGTCGCCAATCTCGGTGCGGTACAGGCCCATGAAATTGCCGAGGATGCGCCGCTGCGGCTCGAGTCCCTCGTTCTGGAACATCTCAAGAAAAGCCTGCACCGCGCCGGTCTTAAGCGTGTACTGGCGAAAGTCCACGACCATGGCCGCCTCCGTCGAAAAGTGCATGATAGTCTAGGCAGATCGTGGAACTGTCCGACAAGTCAGCGCGCCAGCTCTTCCAGGAGGCCAAGGCCAATCCGACGCGCAAGCGCTTCGGCTTCGGCGCGCGCCCGGCGCTGATCAACATCGACCTGCAGAAGGCCTACACCTGTGTCGGCGAGTTCGTGACCGCCTACGCGACGGACCCGAAGCAGCTGGACTACGTGAATCAGCTGGCGCGCCTGTTCCGCGAGAAGCACTGCCCGGTGGTGTGGACCCACGTCGCCTACATGGAATCCGGGGAGGACTGCGGCGTGTGGGGCACCCGCTCCGATACCCCGGACTCGCTGCAAAACGTCAAGGCGGGCTCGCGTCGCTCGGAGTTCGACGACCGGCTCGACATCGACCGCAAGCGCGACATCATCGTCAACAAACGCATGGCCTCCGCTTTCCACGAGACCAACCTCGGCTCGCTGTTCAACTTCCACAAGGTCGATACGGTGGTGGTGACCGGCGGTTCGACCTCGGGCTGCGTGCGCGCCACCGTGGTGGACAGCCTGTCGCGCAGCTACCGCAGCATCGTTCCCGAGGAGTGCGTGGCCGACAAGCACGAGAGCCCGCATTTCGCCAACCTCTACGACATGGCGCTGAAATACGCCGATGTCGTGCCCGTGGCGGAGGTGCTCGCCTTCATGAAGACTTACAAGGCGCCTTGAAACGCGACCCGGCGCTTTACGACTACCTGCCCTACGCGCGCCGGCCGAAGATCGAGTGGCCCGGAGGTGCGAGGGTGGCCTTCTGGGTGGCCCCGAACGTCGAGTTCTACGAGCTCGAGCCGCCGAAGAACCCGTCGCGCGCCGCCTGGGCGCGGCCGGCGCCGGATGTTCTCAACTACTCGTACCGGGACTACGGCAACCGCGCCGGGTTCTGGCGCATGGCCGAGGTGATGGATCGCTGCGGCATGCGCGGCAGCGTGTCGCTCAATGTCGCGGTGTGCGAGCACCATCCCGAGGTGATCGCGGCCTGCGTCGAGCGCGGCTGGGAGCTCTACTCCCACGGCACCTACAACACCCGCTACCTGTTCAAC
>MERQ01000026.1:0-133 GCA_001770655.1 Betaproteobacteria bacterium RIFCSPLOWO2_12_FULL_68_20 | reverse complement strand
CCAGGATTCGATCGACACCATCCGGCGGGCCTCGGGGCAGAAGCTCGACGGCTGGCTCGCGCCGGCGCTCACCTACACCGAGCGCACGCTGGACCTGGTGGCCGAGATGGGCCTCAGCTACGTCTGCGACCTG
>MERQ01000025.1 GCA_001770655.1 Betaproteobacteria bacterium RIFCSPLOWO2_12_FULL_68_20 | reverse complement strand
GCATCACCAACGGCTGGCTGCAATGGGCGCTGGCGATCGGCGCCTCGGCCGTGGTGGCGCTCGCGATCGGCGCCGTCTCGGTCCGCACCAGCGGCATCTACTTCATCATGATCACCCTCGCCTTCAGCCAGATGCTCTATTACCTCGGCATCTCGATCGAGGAGTTCGGCGGCGACGACGGCATGCGCCTTCCGAAGAAGAGCCAGTTCCCGGGCCTGATCGACCTCGACAACCCGGTGGCGTTCTACTACCTGGTGCTCGCGATCCTGATCGCGTTTCTCTATCTCGGGCACCGGCTGGTCAATTCGCGCTTCGGCATGGTGATCCGGGCGGCCAAGGCGAACGAGCCGCGCACGCGCGCCATCGGCTTCTCGCCGTATCCGTACCGTCTCGCGGCGTTCGTCATCGCCGGCGCGATGGGCGGGCTGGCCGGCGCGCTGCTCGTCAACCAGACGGTCTTCCTCACGCCCGAGTTCATGAACTGGACGCGCTCGGGCGAGCTGATGTTCATGGTGATCCTGGGCGGGGTCGCGACCACTGCCGGGCCGGTGCTCGGCGCAGCCGTGCTGCTGCTGCTCGAGGATCTGCTTGCCGGATGGACGCAGCACTGGCAGCTCATCCTCGGGCCGTTGCTCGTGCTCTCGGTGCTTTTCTTCCGGCGCGGCCTCGCCGGCATCTTCTCGCGCGACCATGGCTAGCGCGCTGCTCGAAGTACGGGACCTGTGCAAGGCGTTCGGAGCGCTGCGCGCGACCGACCACGTCGAGCTGGAGGTTCACGAGGGCGAAACGCACGCGGTCATCGGACCCAACGGCGCCGGCAAAACCACACTCATCAGCCAGCTCGCCGGGAACCTGCGCCCGGACGCCGGCCGCGTGCTGTTCTCCGGCGAGGACGTCACCCCGCTCCCCGCCCCGGCGCGCTCGCGCAAGGGGTTCGCGCGCTCGTTCCAGATCACCAGCATCTACCGCGAGTTCACCGCGCTCGACAACGTGGCGCTCGCAGTTCAGGCGCACGCCGGCCACAGCTTCCGGTTCTGGCGTGCGGCACGCGAGGAGCGCTCGCTGCGCGAGCCGGCCCGCGCGGTGCTGGAGGAAGTCGGGCTGGGCGCGCGCGCCGACGTGCCGGCGGCGAGCCTCGCACACGGCGAGCAGCGCCAGCTCGAGGTGGCGATGGCGCTCGCTACGCGGCCGAGATTGCTGCTGCTGGATGAGCCGGTCGCAGGAATGGGGGTGGAAGAATCGCAGCGCATGGTGCAGTTCCTGGCCACGCTGAAAGGGCGCGCGACGATGATCCTGGTCGAGCACGACATGGACGCCGTGTTCACGCTCGCCGACCGCATCTCGGTGCTGGTCTACGGGAGGATCATCGCATGCGGCGCGCCGGCCGAGATCCGCGCCAATTCCGAGGTGCGCGCGGCGTACCTCGGCGAGGAGAGCTGATGCTCGAAGTGCGCTCCCTCGAAGCCGGCTACGGGCCTTCGCAGGTCCTGTTCGGCGTGTCGTTCGACATCAGGCAGGGTGAGGTCGTCACGCTGCTGGGCCGCAACGGCATGGGGAAGACCACCACCGTGCATGCGCTCATGGGGATCGTGCCGGCCAAGGCCGGAACGATCTCGTACCAAGGCGAGCCCATCGCGCGCATGCCCTCCTACAAGGTGGCGCAGAAGGGCATCGGGCTGGTGCCCGAGGGAAGGCAGGTGTTCCCCAACCTGACGGTGTACGAGAACCTGATCGCCACCGCGGCGAACCGCTCCGCTTCGGAAGAGCCCTGGTCGCTCGAGCGGGTGTACGAGCTCTTTCCGCTGCTCGCCGAGCGCAAGAATCACTACGGCAACCAGCTCTCGGGCGGCGAGCAGCAGATGCTCGCGATCGGCCGCGCGCTGATGACCAATCCGCGCCTGCTCATCCTCGACGAAGCGACAGAGGGCCTCGCGCCGCTGGTGCGCCGGGAAATCTACCGCTCGATCGAGCGTCTGAAAGCGCAGGAGCTGTCGCTGCTGGTGATCGACAAGGACGTCAGATCGCTCACCCGCGTCGCCGACCGGCACTACGTGCTGGAAAAGGGCCGCGTGGTATGGAGCGGCACCTCGGCCGAGCTGGCCGCGAACGAGGACGTCCAGCACCGCCATTTGGGCGTCTGATCTTGCGCGGCACCCACGTCGCCCGCCTGCTCGCGCTCGCCGCCCTGTGGTCGATGCAATACATCTTCCTGCGCGTCGCCGTGCCGGCGCTCGGCGTGGAGCTGGTGGCGGAGATGCGGGCGCTCGCGGGAGCGCTGGTGCTGGTGCCGGCGGCGCTCGCGCTCGGACAGCGCATCGCGCCGCTGAGCCGCTGGAGGGACTACCTCGGCGTCAGCCTGGTGAACAACGTCATTCCGTTCGCCTGCTTCGCATTCGGCGCGGCGGTCCTTCCCGCCGGGTATCTCGCGATCATCAACGGAACGGTGCCTTTGTGGACCGCTCTGTTCGCCGCGTGGCTGCTTGGCGAGCGGCTCGGCGCGCGGCGCTCCGCCGGCTTCGCGCTCGGGATCGCCGGCGTCGCGCTGATCGTGAACCTGGGGCCGGTGGCGCTGGATGCGCGCACCGCGCTCGCCGCAGTCGTCAGCCTTCTCGGCGCGGCCTCCTGGGGCTGGGGCGGCGTGATGATCAAGCAGTACACCGGCCGCGTGCCGGCGATCGCGCTCGCCGCCGGCACGATGTCGTTCGCCGCGGTGCTGATGTCGCCGTTCTGGGCCGGGGCGCCGGCCGCGGCGTGGACCCTGCCGGCCACCGCCTCGGCGGTCGCGCTCGGCGCGCTGTGCAGCGGTGTCGCGTACCTCGCCTTTTTCACGCTGGTGCGCGATATCGGGCCCTCGCGCACGCTGTCGGTGACTTTCCTGATCCCGGTGCTCGGGATCCTGTGGGGCTGGCTGCTGCTCGACGAAGCGGTTACCTTCCCGATGCTCGCCGGCGCCGCGCTGGTCTTCGCCGCGCTCGGGCTGGTGCTGCGGCGGTGACGCATTCAATCTGACCTGACATAGGAGGATCGATGGAACGGCGCACTCTCGGACGCAGCCCCCTGCAAGTGTCGGCGCTCGGCTTCGGGCTGATGTCGCTTTCCGGGATCTACGGCCCGGCGAACGACGACGAGTCCGTCGCGCTGATCCACTACGCGATCGATTGCGGCATGAATTTTCTCGACTCGGCGGACGCCTACGGCCAGGGCGGCCACAACGAAAAGGTGCTCGGAGAGGCGCTTCGCGGGGGCCGGCGCGACAAGGTCGTCGTCGCCACCAAGTTCGGCAACGTGCGCACGCCCGAGGGCAAGCCCTCCGCCGACGGGCGCCCCGAGTACGTGATGCAGGCCTGCGAGGCGAGCCTGAAGCGCCTCGGCATCGAGGTGATCGACCTGTACTACCAGCACCGCATCGATCCCAAGGTGCCGATCGAGGACACCGTCGGGGCGATGAGGCGCTTGGTCGAGCAGGGAAAGGTGCGCGCGCTCGGTCTTTCTGAAGCCCATCCGGACACCATCCGCCGCGCGCACAAAGTGCACCCGATTGCGGCGGTGCAGAGCGAATATTCCCTGCTCTACCGCGTGCAGGCCGAGGAGACGCTGAAGACCACGCGCGAGCTCGGCATCTCGTTCGTCGCCTACGCTCCGCTCGGCCGGAGCCTGCTCACCGGCTCGATTCACGGCAAGGCCGACCTGCCCGAGGGCGACCGGCGGCTTCAGCACCCGCGCTTCCAGGGCGAGAACCTGGACAGAAACGTCGCGCTCGCCAACCGCATCGAGGAATTCGCGCGCGCGAAGGGCTGCACCGCGGCGCAGCTCGCGCTCGCCTGGCTGCTCGCGCAGGGGCCCGATGTCGTGCCGATCTTCGGCACCAAGCGCCCCGCGCGGCTGGACGAGAACCTGCGCGCCCTCGAGGTGCGCCTCACGCCGGCCGAGTGCGCCGAGATCGCCAAGGCCGTTCCGCCCGGCGCCGCCGCCGGCACGCGCTATCCCGAAGGGCAGATGAAGACGGTCTACCTGTGATCCGAGGAGGTCGGCATGAATTCATCCGCGCAGGCAACTATGTTCCTCGCCTCTCGAATCCTGCTTTCGCTGCTGTTCATCGTCTCCGGCGCACGAGCCGCCATGTTCTTCCCCGGGAGCGCCGCGTACTTTGCGAGCCTCGGATTCCCCGCGCCGGAGGCGACCGCCGTGCTCGCCATCCTCATCGAGCTCGGAGGCGGGCTGCTGCTTGTGGCCGGATGGAAGACGCGCTGGGTGGCCTGGCTCTTGGTCGCGTTCGTCGCGATCGCGACGGCGACGGCGCACCGCTTCTGGGAATTCGACGCGGCGCAGTTCAACAACCAGCTGAATCACTTCCTGAAGAACCTCGCCGTCATCGGCGGGCTGCTTTACGTCGCCGCGCAGGGCGCCGGCCGGTTCAGCATTGACGCGCGCCGATCATGAGTGTTACCTTTGTGTTACCTGAGCCCGGCCATGGCCGCTTCCACCACGCTGAAGCTTCCCGAGGAACTGAAGGAGCGCATCGCACCGCTCGCGCAATCGGCAGGCAAGACTCCGCACGCCTGGATGATCGACGCACTCGAGGCACAAACGGCTTTGGCCGAGCTGCGCAAGCGCTTCGTCGAAGCCGCACTTACGTCGGTGGCGGAGTACGAGCGCACCGGCAAGGCGTACGCCGCGCAGGACGTGCGCAAGTACCTGCTCGCCAAGGTCTCCGGGAAGAAGCCTCGCCGCCCGAGACCGGTCAAGCGCTAGCAGCAGGCTTTGGCCGCGCTCGACTATTCGGAGCGTGCGCTCGCCGACGTTGACCGGCTATCCGAATTCCTGATCGCCGAATTCCCTGCGGAGGCGCTCGGGACCGCCAGTCTGATCATGGATGCCATAGAAATACTGCGCCGGCATCCGTTGATCGGGCGCCCTGCGGAAAACGGTCTGCGCGAGCTCGTGATCTCGCGGGGACGCAGCGGCTACGTGGCTCTGTACCTCTACGACGAGCCGAAGGACCGGATCGTCATCCACGCCATCCGCCACCAGCGCGAGGCCGGCTACCCATGAGGACTCTCAGGCGGGCAGGCGCTCCTTCAGCCTGAGCAGCTTCCTCGCGTTGCCCTCGTAGATCGCGTGCCGCTCGGCCGGCGTGAGGTCGAGCCGGTCGATGATGTCGATCGTCCAGCGGATGTAGGCCGAGCCCTTCTCCGGGTCGAACGGTGCGTCCGAGGCGAACAGCACGTGGTCCGCGCCGAAGAACTCCAGCCCGCACTTGGTCGCGCCCATCGCGCCGAACACGGCGGTGTCGGCGTAGAACATCTTGAAGTAATCGAGCGGGCGCTTCTTCATCTGCTTGAGCTTGTCCGCGTATTCCTCGTCGCGCTTGCCGAGCTGGTCCCAGCCCGGCCCGACGCGGCCCTCGAAGTACGGGATCATCCCGCCCATGTGGTGCGTGATGATCCTGATGTCGGGGTGCCGGTCGAAAAGGCCCGTGAACACCATGTGCGCCATCGCGACGCTGGTCTCGTAGGGCCAGCCGAAGGTCCACCAGATCTCGTAAAGCTGCTTTTTGTCGCCGTGGTAGTCGGGGTGGCTCAGCGGCCCGCGCGCCGGGTGCATCCACAGCGGCAAGTCGAGCTTGGCCATCAGGTCGAACAGCGGCGCCGTCCCCGGATCGGTGATCGGGCGGCCCTGCACGTTGGTGTAGATCTGCACGCCGACCGCTCCGAGCTGCTTGACCGCCCGCTCGGCCTCCTTCAGCAGGCCCGCGGGATCGTTCAGCGGCAGCTCGGCGATGAACCCGGGAAAGCGCTGCGGATACTTGCCCACGAGCTCCGCCATGCAGTCGTTCGCCATGCGCGCGAGCTCCCCGGCCACCGCGGGCGGGCCGTAGGTGTCGAGCGGCGGCGAGCTGAGCGAGAGGATCTGCGCGTAGCCGGGAAACCTGTCCATCACGCGGAAGCGCTCGTCCAGGTCGATCATCATCGGCACGCTCTGCACGCGCTTGTGCATGCCGCCCTTGTTCGGCGCAACCTGCTGCATGCGGTCGTAGACCGGCTTCGGAATGATGTGGTTGTAGACGTCGAGCTTCATCGATGGCCTCCGAAATCGTGGAACGGCGTCGCCACGGCGATGCGCATCCGGCTCAGGCCGCGGTCGCGGCGGCGGGCGAATTCTCCGCGGCGATCATCGCGGCGAGCATGCGCCGCGCGGCGAGCGGCGCCGCATCCACCCTGATGTCGATCTTCGGCGCGCCGGGCTTCGTCTCCAGCATGCGCTGCTGCGCCTCGAGCACCGCGACGTCCTCGTTGAACACCCTCACCATGCCTTCCTCGAACATCGTCTCGGTCTCGGCATCGCCGAGCTTGAAGTTGCGCACGAAGCCGAAAAAGTAATGCGTGGTGCGCCCGGTCTCGGGGGTCGGGGCGCTGAGCGCCATCAGGTCGATGCGCCGGCCGCGCTTCACGCCCTGCGGCGCGCCGCTGCCGGTGTCCTGGCAGATGGCGAAATTGACCGAGAAGCACGGCGGGACGTGCTCGACGATCTGCCCGCGGTCCACGTTGCCTGAGAAGCCGCCCGCCGCCTGGTACATCGGCGGCGCCGGCCGGTCCACGATCCAGCGCTTCAGGCGCACCAGGCGGTCCTCGCGCTCCGTCGCGGCGGGGAACTCGGCGATGGCCGCGGTGCCGATCGAGCCGGCGTGCACGTAGGCGAGGTGCGTCACGTCGAGCACGTTGTCGGAGACGAGCTGGTAGTTGCACTTCACGTGGATCATGTCGGGCCGCGTGAACGCCCACTCGGGATGATCCGCCCACCACCAGCTCGGAACGAGGTCCGGGTCGGCGCGCGCCGGATCGCCCATCCAGATCCAGATCCAGCGGTATCTCTCGAGCACCGGGTACGAGCGCACGCGCGCCTGCGGCGGGATCGACGGCTGGCCGGGGATCTCGACGCAGGCGCCGCTCGCATCGAATTTCAGCCCGTGGTAGCCGCAGCGCAGCTCATCGCCCTCGATTCTTCCCATCGACAGCGGCAGGCTCCTGTGGCAGCAGCGGTCCTCGAGCGCGACCGGCGCGCCCCCTGCGGTGCGGTACAGCACTACCGGCTCGCTCAGGATCGTGCGGGCGAGGGGCGTGCGTCCGAGCTCGCGGTCCCAGGCCGCCACGTACCAGGAGTTGCGCAGGAACATGGCTCGTCCTCCTGCCCTATTGTCGCACCGGGCTCAGGCGCTCGGCGGCGAGCTTCCTCAGCTCGGTCTTCAGCACTTTCCCCGTCGAGTTTTTCGGCAGCGACTCGACGAAGAACACCTGCTTCGGCTTCTTGTAGCTGGCGAGGCGAGCCTTGCAATGCTCGATCAGCGCCTCGGCGCTCGGCTGCGCGCCCGCCCTCGGCTCCACGAATGCCGCCACCGCCTCTCCGTAGGTCTCGTCCGGGACCCCGACCACCGCCACATCGACCACCTCCGGATGCGAGCCGAGCGCCGCCTCGACCTCCTTGCAATAAATGCTGAATCCCCCCGAGATCACCATGTCCTTCTTGCGGTCGACCACGTAGAGGTAGCCCTCGGCGTCGAGCCGGCCGAGATCGCCGGTGTGGTACCAGCCGCCCTTGAGCGCCGCCGCGGTCTCCTCGGGCCGGTTGTAGTAGCACTTGAGGAACGCCCATTGCCCCGGCATCCCGCAGCGCGCCACGATCTCGCCCACTTCGCCGACGGGCAGCTCGCGGTCCTGCTCATCGACGATGCGCACCTCTACGCCCGGCACCGGGCGGCCGGCCGAGGCAGGATGGCTGAAGTGCTCCTCGTGCGAGAGGATCGACACGGAGCCCTCGGTCATGCCGTAGATCGAGGCGAGGCGCACGTGCGGCGCGAGCGCCGCGATCTCGCGCCGCAGCGGCTCCGGGAACGCCTCGGCGGCCACGATCATGCGCTTGAGCGAGCGCAGCCGCCCGGCGCTCTCGCGCAGATGCGGCAGCATCATGCGCAGCATCGTCGGCACGAAGCCGGCGACCGTGACGCGCTCGCGCTCGATGAGATCGATCACGCCGAGCGGATCGAACTTCTCGTGCAGCACCAGCGTGGCCCCGAGGCCGAAGGCGTTGAATATCCGCCCGATGCCGGCGCGGTGCGCGAGCGGCGAGTTGGCCAGAGACCGGTCGTCGGCGCGGATGTCCCACTCGATCGCCTGCATGAACGCGTTCTGGTAGATCATGTTGGCGTGGGTGAGCACCGCGCCCTTGGGTTTTCCCGTAGTGCCCGAGGTGTAGAGGATGACGGCTTCGTCGGATCCGATGGGCGGCTCCGGCAACGACCCTGGCACCTCGGCAAGGAGCGGCTCGAGCGACGCCGCGTCCGAAACGGAGACCTTCGGGGTGCAATCCTGCGCGATCGCCTCTACTTCCTGCCGGGTCAGGCGCACGTTGACCGGCACCGCAAGCGCGCCGAGCGCGAGCGTCCCGTAGAGCAGCTGCACGAATTCGACGCCGTTCGGCAGGTGAACGAGCACGCGGTCGGCCGCGCGCACGCCCCGCCGATGCAGCCCCCACGCCACGCGGCGCGCCGAATCGTCGAGCTCGGCGTAGCTGATGCGCCGCGCGCCGATGACGATGGCCGTATGCTCCGGCCGCCGCAGCGCGTGCGCAGCGAGCAGCGATTCGAGGCGCATCCCGCTATTATCGGTTACGCGCGCGCCGCATCCACCCGCGCCATGAATCGCGGCGCCGTCGCACGCACAGCGCGAGGTGATTTAGAATTTCACGAGTTCGCGATTTTCGCACCGGGAGAATCCCCCCATGAGCACGAATGGAAAGGTGGCGCTCGTCACCGGCGCGGGCACCGGCATCGGCAAGGCCGCGGCGCTCGCGATGCTGAACGACGGCTACCGGGTGGCGCTCGCCGGCCGCCGCAAGGAGCTGCTCGAGCGCACAGCCTCCGAATCGGGCGCCGGCGCGCGCGCGATGGTCGTGCCTACCGACGTGACCCGGCCGGACTCGGTGAAAGCGGCGTTCGCCCGCGTCAAGGAAGCCTGGGGCAGGCTCGACGTCCTGTTCAACAACGCCGGCATGGGCGCGCCCGCGGTGCCGATGGAGGACCTGCCGATCGAGAAATGGAAGGAGGTCGTGGACACCAACCTGACCGGCATGTTCCTGTGCGCACAGGAAGCGATCAGGATCATGAAAAACCAGCAGCCGCGCGGCGGCCGCATCATCAACAACGGCTCGATTTCCGCGCACGCGCCGCGGCCGAACTCGGTCGCCTACACCTCCACCAAGCACGCCGTCTCGGGCCTGACCAAGTGCATCGCCCTCGACGGCAGGAAGCACGACATCGCGTCCGGGCAGATCGACATCGGCAATGCGCTTACGCCGCTCGCCGCACGCATGGCGAAGGGCGTTGCGCAGGCGGACGGCTCGGTGAAGGCGGAGCCCTTGATGGAGGTCGAGCACGTCGGCAGCGCCGTGCTCTACATGGCGAACCTGCCGCTCGAAGCGAACGTGCAGTTCATGACCATCATGGCAACCAAGATGCCGTTCGTCGGCAGGGGCTAGGCGGCCGCAGCTTCGGCGATCGCTTTCCTCATCCAACTCGCGGTGCGGATCGCGCCGCCGAAAGCGAACAGGTGCGCGCCGGCGATGTTGCTCGACGCGCCGCCCGCCTGGTGATAGCGCGCGACGGACGCGAGCTGCCCGGCCGGCTCGGTGTGCGTCGCGAGGCGGGCCAGGCCGAGGCCGAAGCGCCGCACTGCGCGCAGCGAGGCGCCGACGCCGCAGCGCTGCGCGTAGAGCATCAGCGCCGCCGGATCGGTCGGCCCCGCGACCCCGACGTACACGGGCACGCCCGGCGCGCGGCGCGCGAGCGAGGCGCAGAGCTCGACCACGCGCTCGGGAACGAACGAGAACTGCGTCACCACGTATACGTCCATCCCCTGCGCGCGCGCCGCCTTCAGCTTGCGCTCGAACGCATCCTCGAGCGCTGCGGGGGTGATCGTCGGGTGCCCATCCGGGTAGCCGGCGATGCCGACCGTCCGGATACCGGCCTCGGCGAGCATCCCTTCTTCGAGGTACTGCACGCTGTCGGAATACGGCCCGCGCGGCGGGGTCTCGTCGCCGCCGATCAGCAGCACGCGGCGCACCCCATGCTCGCCGACCCAGCGACGCAGCAGTTCTCGCGTCCGCTCGCGCGTGGTGATGCGGCGCGCCGCGATGTGCGGCACCGGGTCGAGGCCCGCCCTGTGAAGCTCTCCGAGGGAAGCGAGCCGCTCCTCGGCCGTGACGCCCGGCACCGAGTGCACGTAGACGCCCGCGTTTTCACCCAGCAGGCGCGCCAGCTCGGGCGCGTGATGCGCTTCCTTGGGCGAGATCTCGATCGATCCCGAAGCGAGGACGGCGGCGAGCCGGCTCCTCGCCTCGTTGCGCTGCTCAGTCCGTCTTGCGAGAGACCACATAGCTTTCGTCCTGGAACCAGAGGCTGCCGTGCTCCTTCAGCACCTCGCGCGTCGCGTCGAGATATTTCGTGTCGCCGAGTACCCGGCCGAGGCGGGTGTCGTCGATCTGCGCGACGTAGATCGCCGCGTTCCAGGCGGCGAACAGCGTCGAGGTGCCGATGCTGTTCGAGATCTCGCTGGGCAGCGTGTTCATGTCGTAGCGGAACACCGAGCGCGCGTCGGCGTAGGCGTTGAAGTTGTAGCGCCGCGCCTCCGCGCCGAGCTCCTCCTTGGTGGCGCGCAGCACGTCATGGCGCCCGGTGGTGAACGGGTTCTCCTCGGGCCAGACGCGCTGGATGATCTCCAGCCCGGGATCGCGGCCGTAGGCATGGATGCCGAGCAGGCGCCCGCCCTTGCCGAGCGCGCGCACGAGCGGGGCGGCGATGCGCTGCGCTTTGAACTCCAGCGAGGTGCGCAGCCGGTACGGCTGCGAAGCGATCACCATGTCGTAGTCGGCGCGCCCGTCGCCGCGCTTCGGGATCACGTCGTCCAGCAGGAACCGATAGTCTTCCCTGTAGAGTACCAGCGCCACCGGCCATTCGTAGATCGGGTTGCCGGTCTTCGGGCTGTGGCGCGCCTGCCAGTTCTTCACCAGGAACGGATCGAGCGCGCTGATCTGCTCGCTGAAGTCGTGCGCGGTGCCCCCGGTGAGCGCGACCTCGTGCCAGACCATCGAGTTCGCGGCCGGCAGCGAGCGCGGCGTGAGCCAGGGCGCCTCGGTGTAGTACATGTTGGTCACCACCAGCACCGTCGCGGGGTGCTCGAAGAAGCGGTCGGGCATGCGGTGCAGCGACATGCGCACGTCCTCGAGGCTGATCTCCTTGCCGACGATGTAGAAGGGCATGGTCGTGAAGCGCCGGTGCATCTCGCGCATCACGCGCGTGAGCACCGTGCCGTCGCCCATGCCGGCGTCGAACAGCCGGATCGCGGGCGGAGTCGGCTGGATGTTGCCCAGCTCCATGCCGACGCGCCGCGCCACCGTCTCCTTCTCGCCGCAGGTGTTGACGAACAGGAGGTACTTCTGGCGGTTGTCGAAGAAGCGGAAGTTCCTTTCCGGCGAGCCGTTCTCGCGCGGCTTCGCGGCGGGCTGCGGCGCGCCGCCGGAGATCAGCGCCATCAGCTCGGGCGGCGCGGCGCCGGCGCCGGCCACGCCGTGCTTCTCGATGAACCGGTTGACTCGCTCCAGCGTCTCCGGGGTGACCCGCGCGCCGTCGCGCAGCCGCGCAACGAACTTGCCGTCGTTCACGGCGCGCCGGCCGAAGGTGGACTCGGCCATTCCAATGACCCGGCAAAACTCGGAGATGCTGCCCAGCAGTGTTCCGCCTCCGCCCATCATGCGCTCCTCCGTTCGCTCGAAATCCGGACGGAGTATGGGCAAGCTCCCAATGGGACCGCAACCACAGCGCGAATATAAGGTAGTTGGGCTGCTTCCCAAACCTACAAAACAATAACTTACGGATCCCGGCTAGTCGCCCAGCCGCTTCAGGACCCGGATCGTCGGCGCGGACTGGTTCATGGAGTAGAAGTGGATGCCCGGCGCGCCCGCCTCGAGCAGCTTCTCGACGAGCGCGCCGGTGTGCTCATCTGCGATGCGCCCCTGCTCGGCCTCGCCCGCGCCGCGCAATGCCTCCTCAAGGGCGCGCGGCACGCTGATGCGCAGCTCGGGACCGACGAAGCGGGCCACCTGGTTGCGGCTCACGAAGGGAATCACCCCCGGCACAATCGGAACCCCAATTCCGGCGCGCGTCGCGGCGTCGCGGAAGCGCAGGTACAGTTCCGCGTCGAAAAGCATCTGGGTCACCACGTACTGGCCGCCGGCGTCCACCTTCGCCTTGACGTGGCCGATGTGCCGCTTCAGGCTCGCCTCGAAACCGTCGCTTTCCCGGTAGTCGCTGGGGTGCACCTCGGGAAAGCCAGCCACGCCGATGCCGAAATTCGTCTTCACGCCGTCGCGGGTGTATTCGCCGTCCGGACCGAGCCAGCGGCCGCGGTTCAAGTTGACGATCTGGTTCACCAGGTCCGAGCCGTAGCGGTGGCGCAGTTGCGCCGGGACGTAGTCCTTTCGCCCCACGGGCGGATCCCCGCCGAGCGCGAGGATGTTGTGCAGCCCGTCGAGGTGAAGGCCGCGCAGGATCCCCTCGAGATCCTGCCTGGTCTTGCCCTGGATGTTCAGGTGCACCACGGTGGGAATCCCGAAACGCTCGCGGATGATGCGGCTGATCGAGGGAGTGCCCGCACGCGGGCTGCCGAGCGCGCCCCAGGTCGTGGTGACGACCCGGATGCCGTGGGGGAGCAGCTCCTCTACCGCCTTCAGCACCGGGTCGATCGAGCGCCAGTTCTCGGTCGGGAAGGTTTCCGCGGAGAATACCGGCCAGTTCTTCGGCTCCGCATAGAGCGCCGCGACTTCCATGGCGGCGGGAGCATAGCAGGCCGCGGAAACGGCAAGCGCCGTTATCATGAGAATCGCTGTGCTCGGCTGGCTCATCGCGGCTGCGGTGCTGGCGGCGCTTGTCGCCGCCCTGCTGCGCTACATGACGGCGATGCCCGGAGCCTCGCACGCCGGGCCGCTGCCGCCGCTCGCGCCCGAGGGCCGCGCGCTCGTCGAGCGGCTGCGCGGCCATGTCACCGCCTTGGCGCTCAGCGAGCGCAACTTCGACCTGGAGCGACCGGCGAAATACGTCGAATCGGCGTTCGCCGCGCGCGGTCTGAAGCCGACCGCGCATCCGTTCGAGAGCGGCGGCCGCATCGTGCGCAACATCGAGATCGCGATCGGCAGCGGCGCGAGCATCGTGGTCGGCGCGCACTACGACACCGTGCCGGGCTCGCCCGGCGCCGACGACAACGCCTCCGCCGTCGCGGCGCTGATCGAGCTGGCGGGACTGCTGGCCGGGCGCACGCCGCCGGCCGGGCGCGCGCTCCGGCTGGTCGCGTTCGCCAACGAGGAGCCCCCTTATTTCCTGAGCGGCGAGATGGGGAGCTTCGCGTGGGCCAGGCGTGCGCGCCAACTGGGCGAGCCGCTGCTCGCGATGTTCTCGCTGGAGATGCTCGGTTACTACCGCGACGCGCCCGGCAGCCAGCAGTATCCGTTTCCGCTCGGGGTCTTCTATCCCGATCGCGCCGACTTCATCGCCTTCGTCGGCGACCTCGGTTCGCGCGACCTGGTGCGCAGCGCGCTCGCGGCCTGGCGCGCCGGCGTGCCGTTCCCTTCACAGGGCGTCGCCGCCCCGGCGCTGATCCCCGGCGTGACCTGGTCGGACCATTGGTCGTTCCGCCGCCACGGCTATCCCGCGATCATGATCACCGACACGGCCTTCTACCGCTATCCCCACTACCACCAGCCGAGCGATACGCCGGAGAAGCTCGACTACGAGCGCCTGGCGCGCGTCACGCTCGGTCTGGCCGCGATGCTGCCGGAGCTGCTGCGGGATCTGCCCTGACGGTGCCGGGCTCAGTTGCCTTCGGGCGTCTTGGGCGCGGCGGCCGGGTTCCATTGCCCGCGGCGCATGCGCGTCACGCTCGAAGACTTGAACAGCCCGCCCTTCGAGAATGGCTCGTTCGCAGCGAACTCTTCGACTGCGGACATCGAAGGCATGTTGACGATGAGCACGCTGCCGAGCCGCCCGGGGTTCGGACCGTCGTCGGCGAGCATCGCCCCGCTCAGCACCAGCCGGTCCTTGAACTTGTCGAGATAGGCGAGATGCTTGTCGCGCAATTCGGCGCGCAGGTGCGCCCTCGCCGGATCGTCGATGCCGTAGAAGATGTATAGCATTTCCTCCACCCTTCAAGACCTGTTATGAGCTGGCGGAAGAGGTGGGAGTCGAACCCCAGGGAGCGCAATGCGCCCCCTCAGCGGATTTGAAGTCCGTGCGCCCCACCGGGGACGTGACTCTTCCGCCGGCGATGCTATCACTCCCCTACGCGGATGCAGACCTTGCCGAAGTGCGATCCAGAGGCGAGATGCGCGAACGCCGCCACCGCCTCGCCGAACGCGAACACGCGGTCGATCACCGGACGCAAGCCGTGGCGCGATATCGCGGCGTTCATCTGCTCGAACATCTCGCGCGATCCCACGCGAATCCCGTACAGGTGCGCCGACTTGCGCAGCATAGGCATCGGGTTGATCTCGCCGCGTCCGGTCAGCACGCCGACGAGCGCGATGCGGCCGCCGACCTTGAGCGCGCCGAGCGACCGGGCAAGCGTGCCCGCGCCACCGACCTCAACCACCAGATCGACACCCGCGCCGCCCGTCAGCTCGAGGACCGCGCGGTCCCAGTCGGCCGTCGTGCGGTAGTTGACGGTCGCATCCGCCCCCAGTTCCTCCAGGCGCCGGCGTTTCGCGTCGCTTCCCGAGATCGCGATCACCCTGGCGCCGGCGAGCCTGGCGAAAGCGAGGGCAAATACCGAAACGCCGCCGCTGCCCTGGATCAGCACCGATTCGCCCGCGCGCACCGCATGCCAGGCCATGGTCGAGTGCCACGCCGTAACGCCCGCGCACGGCAGGCAGGCGCCTTCCTCGAACGACAGGTGCGCGGGCAGCGCGACCAGCGCCTCTTCGGGCAGCACCACCTGCTCGGCGAGCATGCCGGTGGCGCCGGCACCGAACGAGGCGGCGACGGCGCTCGCGCTGACCTCGCCATCGCGCCAATCCGGAAAGAAGGTGGCGGCGACGCGGTCTCCCGGCGCGAAACGGCGTACGCCCGGGCCTGCCGCGATCACCTCGCCGGCGCCGTCCGAGCACGGCGCCAGGGGCAGCGTGATGCCGAAGCCGTAGGTGCCGCGCATCACCGCGAGATCGCGCGAGTTCAGCGACACGGCGGCAATGCGGACCAGCACCTCGCCGGCGCCCGGTGCCGGGTCCGGCAGCTCCACCAGCTTCAGGTCTCCCGGTCCGCCGGTCTTATCCAGTCGATACGCTCGCATCGGAAAACACCTCCTCGGGCGGCCGCACGAGGCGCCGGCGCTCGCCCACGCGCTGCGTCACGCCGCTGCGGTCAAGAAACTCCAGGACTTCGATGGTGATGTTGCGGCCGATGCCCGTGCGGTCGCGGAATTCGGCCGCCGAGAACAGGCCGTCGTCGTGCCGCCGCGCAAGATCTCCCGCCGCGCGCGCCAGAGCCGCGATGCCCTCGGGCGGGTAAAAGCGGTTCCCGGCCACGCGCAGCACAAAACCCAGCTCCGCCGCGTGCGCGAGAAAGGCTTCGATCTCCTTCGGCGTGGTGCCGAGCGCGGCGGCGAGATGACCGACCGACGGCGGTCTCGTGCCGCCGGCGGCGAGCAGCGGTTCGACGCGCTCCCACAAGGCGAGCTGCTGCGTCGAGAGCACCGGCCGATGCTGCGGCGCGTGCAGCCGGTTGCCGCGCCGCTGCAGCCTGCTCTCGTCGAGCAATGCGCGTACGCATGCGGCGAGCATTTCGCGCGGCGGGTGCGCGCCGGCAAGCGCACGCAGCTGCGCATCGTCGGGGCCCCAGCTGTCCGGATGCTCGCGGTGCCAGCGCTCGACGCCCGCGATGATGCGCTCGCGCAGCGACGCCCATTGACGCTCGGCAAACCCGGTTGGGCCGACGCGGATCATGTCGGCGGCGCCAAACTGCTGCTCGAGCTCTCCGGCGGTCAGGTTGCGCGCAACAGCGAAGCGCTCAAGGTCGACTCCGTCCGGGAGCGCCTCCAGCAGCGCGCGCAGCGCCTCGGCGGCGTCGGGCCTGCTCATCGCCTGCAGCGCGGCGAGCCGCTCCGGTCGCGAACGGCCGCGAGCCGGCGCGAACGGATCGATCACCATGCCCCCGCCCATCGTGCGCCTCGCCTGCCAGTCGCGCACCACGAAGCGATCGCCCCACAGCGCGCCGACCGGCTCGTCGAGCGACAGCTGGATCAACCCCTCATTCAGGACGAAGAATCGCCCGGCAGCCTGTTTCGCGCCGAGATGCACGTGCACGCGCTCGCCTCCCCGCAGGGCGCAGTCCTTCAGAAACCGGAAGCTAGCGTCGAGCCGGCTCGTCGGAGCCGCGAGCGGCTCGGCAACGATCCAGTCGCCGCGCCGGATCCGGTCGCGATTCACTTCCTCGCCGGCGAGGTTCAGCGCGCAGCGCGCTCCCGCGCTGCCCTGCCCGGCCTCGCGGTCGTGCGCGCGCAGGCCGCGCACGCGCGCACGCAGGCCGCCCGGGCAAACGAGCACGCTGTCTCCCGGGCGGACCGTCCCAGCGAATACGGTTCCGGTCACGACCACACCGGCGCCGCTCAATGTGAAACAGCGGTCGACCGCCAGCCGGAAACGGCCGCGGGCGGGCGGCGGCGTCCACGCGTCGGCGAGCGCGTCGAGGTGCGCCGAGAGCGCATCGATTCCGTCGCCGCGCAGCGCGTCGACCTCGAAAAGAGGCGCACCCGGGAGCATGGTCCTCATCCGCGCTGCCACCTCGCCGGTGCGCGAGGCATCGACGCGGTCGACCTTGGTGACGACGACGCTCGCCGAGCCGATCCCGAGGAGGCTCAGGATCGCCAGGTGCTCGAGCGTCTGCGGCATGGGGCCGTCGTCGGCGGCCACCACCACGAGCGCATGGTGAATGCCCGCGACCCCGGCGAGCATGGTGTGCACCAGCCGCTCGTGCCCGGGCACGTCGATGAAGCCGAGGCTGCGTCCGGAGCGCGTCTCGCGATAGGCGAAGCCGAGCTCGATGCTGAGGCCCCGCGCCTTTTCCTCGGGCAGGCGATCGGTGTCCACGCCGGTGAGCGCCTTCACCAGCGCAGTCTTGCCGTGATCGACGTGGCCGACGGTGGCGACGATCATGCGGACAGCCGGTCGAGCTGCGCGAGGAAGCCCGCGTCGTCCTCGAGGCAGCGCAAGTCGAGGACCAGCGCGCCGTCGTGGATGCGACCGATCACCGGAACCGGCAGCGCGCGCCACGCCCGCGCCAGTTTTTCGACCCCGGCCCCCGGGCGGATCTCGAGCGCCGCGCTGGCAATGCGCTCCTCGGGCAATGAGCCGCTGCCTGCCTCGGACTCGCATCCCTCGATCGTCACCGCGGCGCGCCCGGCGAGCGCGCGGGAAACCGCCGGAAGCAGCCTTCTGGCCAATTGCTCGATTTCGGCGAGCGGCCGGCTCATCAAGCGCAGCGCCGGCAGCCGCGCGGCGAGCCGGTCGGGATCGGCGTACAGGCGCAGCACCGCCCCGAGCGCGGCGATCCTCAGCTTGTCGAGCCGCAGCGCGCGCTTGAGCGCGTTGCGGTTGATCCGCGCGACCAGCTCGGCTCGTCCGGCGATGATGCCCGCCTGCGGGCCGCCGAGCAGCTTGTCGCCGCTGAAGGTGACGAGATCGGCGCCGGCGGCGATCGCTTCGGCGGCCGTGCGCTCGCGCGGCAGCCCCCAGCGCCGCAGGTCGAGGAGCGCGCCCGACCCCAGGTCGGAGAGCAGCGGCAGGCCGCGCTGGTGCGCAAGCGCTGCGAGCGGCTTCTCGTCCACCGCCTTGGCGAAGCCGACGATCCGGTAGTTGCTCGGGTGCACCTTCATGACGAGCGCGGTGCGCGGCCCGATCGCCTCGGCGTAGTCGCGCGCGTGGGTGCGGTTGGTGGTGCCGACCTCGACCAGCTTGCAGCCGGCGCGCCGCATGATCTCGGGCAGGCGGAACTCGCCGCCGATCTCCACCAGCTCGCCGCGCGAGACCACCACCTCGCGCCTCAGCGCGAGCGTGTTCAGCGCGAGGAGCAGCGCCGCGGCGTTGTTGTTCACGACGGTCGCCCGCTCGGCGCCGGTCAGCCCCACGAGCAATCCTTCGAGGTGCCGGTCGCGCTCGCCGCGCCTGCCCGCCTCGAGGTTGTACTCGAGGCTCACCGCTTGCGCGGCGACCGCGCCGATCGCCTCGACCGCTTCCCGCGGCAGCAGGGCGCGGCCGAGGTTGGTGTGCAGGATCGTCCCGGTCAGGTTGAACACCGGCCGCAGCGACGCTTGCGCCGCGGACTCGAGCTCGGCCGCGACGCGCGCCGCGATGCGCTCGACCGAAGCGTCGCCGCGATCCTGCAGGCTCGCACGGAGCCGGTCGACATCGTCCCTGACCGCGGCGAGCACCGCGCCCCGGCCGTGGGCGGCGGCGAGTGCCGCGCCCGGCGCGGAACGCAGGATGCGGTCCACCGAGGGGATGTTGCGCCGGATCAATTTCGCCATGGACGATGGAATCCGTGAATCGCAAATGGTAGCCTGATCGCAGCATGAGTCAGCTGTCCGACGGGCTGATCGCGGTGGTCAAGCGCGAATGCCCGACCTGCGTGCTGGTCGAGCCGGTGCTCGCTCAGCTCGCCGGCGGCGCCGGGCCGTTCACCGTCTACAGCCAGGACGATCCGGCGTTTCCGGCGCGCGTGAAGGGCGTGGTGGACGACCGCAGCCTCGAGGCCTCGTACCGGATCGGCGTGCAGTTCGTGCCCACGCTGGTCCGCGTCGAGGGCGGAAAGGAGACCGGCCGCGCGTTCGGGTGGAACCGTGCGGAGTGGGAGGCGCTGAGCGGAGCGCGCGGGCTCGGGCCGGGGTTGCCGGAAAACCGCGTCGGCTGCGGCTCGCGCACCGAGGAGCCCGGCATGCAGTTCCGGCTGGCGGCGCGCTTCGGCGATCACCGCCTGCGGTCGCGGCAGATCGAGGTGGAGGAGGAAGCCGACGCGATCGAGCTTTGCTACGAGCGCGGCTGGACCGATGGCCTGCCGGTGGCCCCGCCGACCGTGGAGCGCGTGCTCGCGATGCTCGCCGGCACGAGGCACGCGCCCGACGAGGTGGTCGGCATCATGCCGCCCGACCGGGTCGAGTGCACGGTCGAGAAGGTCGCGGTCAACGCCGTCATGGCCGGCTGCAAGCCCGAATACATGCCGGTCGTGCTCGCCGCCATCGAAGCCGCGCTGGTGCCGGAGTTCGGGCTGCACGGGGTGCTCTGCACCACCAACGCGGTGGCGCCGGTGATCATGGTGAACGGGCCGATCGCGAAGAGAATCGGCATGAACTCGAAGGGCAACGTGTTCGGCCAGGGGAACCGCGCCAATGCCGCGATCGGGCGCGCGCTGCAGCTCGTGGTGCGCAACGTCGGCGGCGGGCGCCCGGGCGAGATCGACCGCGCCTGCTTCGGCACGCCCGGCAAATACACGTTCTGCTTCGCCGAGGACGAGGACGACGGCGTGTGGGAGCCGTACTCGGTGGAGAAAGGCTTCGGCAAGGGCGTCTCCACGGTCACCGCTTTCACCGGCGATGGCGTGGCGCCCGTCATCGACCAATCCTCGCGCACGCCCGAGGAGCTCGCGCGCTCCTACGCCGCGTGCCTGCGCACGCTCTACCACCCCGGCCAGGTCGCCGACGTGGCGGCCTTCCTTGCCGTATCGCCCGAGCACGCGCGCGTCTTCTACGCCGCCGGCTGGACGAAGCAGCGCGTCAAGGACGAGCTGGCGAAGCTGCTGCGGGTCCCGGTACGCGATCTGAAGCCCGGGTTCGGCCTCGACAAGGAGCTCGAGCGGCTGAGGCGCGAGGACCCCGACGGAACCGTGCCCAAGTTCAGGACCGGCAGCCTCAACATCATCCGCGTCGGCGGCACGGGCCTGTTTTCGGCCATCATCTCGGGCCTCGGCTCGATCACCATCAACCCGGTCACCAAGGAGATCAAGGCATGACCCAGACCATCCTGCTCGACCCGACCTCGGAGCGCTCGCCGGTGGTGCGCCCGCGCATCGCGCGGCCGGCGTCGCTCGCGGGGAAGACCTTCGGCCTGCTCGACATCGCCAAGAACCGCGGCGACGTGTTCCTCGACCGGATCGAGCAACGGCTCAAGAAGAGCGGTCACAAGGTGAAGCGCTACCGCAAGGCGCGCTTCTCGATCGTCGCCCCGGAAGGCCTGAAGCAGGAGATTCGGGCGAACTGCGACGTCGTCGTCGAAGCCCTCGCCGACTGAGGCTCCTGCACGTCGTGCTGTATGCATGACATCAAAGGGCTCGAGGATCTGGGGGTGGTCTCGGTGGGCATTTGCTCGACCGATTTCGTGCAGGCGGCCGCGGCGCAGAACCGCTCGCTCGGGTACGATCCGGCCGTGGTATTCGTGCCGCACCCGATCCAGGACCGCACCGACGAGGAAATGCGCGCCATCGCCGACCAGGCGTTCGATTCCATCATCCGTTCAGTGAGCAAGCCATGATCAAACCTCTTCGCGCGTTCGTACTGGCCGTCGCCCTCGCTCCGGCGCTCGCGGCCGCCCAGGCGTTCCCTTCCAAGCCCGTGCGCGTGATCGTGCCGTTCCCGCCGGGAGGCGCCACCGACATCATCGCGCGCATGGTCGCCGCGAAGATGCAGCAAACCTGGGGTCAGCCGGTGATCGTCGAGAGCAAGCCCGGCGCCGGCACGGTGGTCGGGACCGATTTCGTCGCCAAGTCGCCGCCCGACGGCCACACGCTGGGCTTCGTCGTCACGGCGCACGTCATCAACCCGAGCCTGCGCTCCAATCTGCCCTACGACACGCTGAAGGACCTCGCCGCCGTCAGCCACGTCTCGGTGCAGCACCTGCTGATCGCGGCCAACCCGTCGTTCGAGGCGAACTCGGTGGCGGAGCTGATCGCGCTGGCGAAGAAGAATCCCGGCAAGATCGCCTACGCCACGCCGGGCAGCGGCACCGCGATGCACCTCTCGGTGGAGCTGCTGAAAAGCGTCGCGGGGATCGACCTCGTGCACGTGCCCTACAAGGGCGGCGCGGCGGCGCAGCAGGACGTGATGGGCGGGCGCGTGCCGATCCTGCTCGACATCCACTACGCGGCGCTGCCGCAGGTCAAGGCCGGCAGGATCAAGGCGATCGCGCTGCTCAGCCCGCAGCGCGTGGCGGCCATCCCCGATATCCCGATCGTCGCCGAGACCGTCCCGGGGGTGAGCGCGGTCTCGATCATCGGCATCGTCGCCGCGGGCGGCACGCCGCGAGCGCTGGTGCAGAGGATCAGCGCCGATCTCGCGAAAGCGATCCGCTCCTCGGATCTCACCGAGCGCATGGTGCAGCTCGGCATGGAGCCGGTCGGCTCGACCCCGGAGCAGTTCGACGCGCTGATCCGCTCCGAGATCGAGAAATGGGCGAAGGTCGTGAAGGCATCGGGGGCGAAGGTCGACTAGCGGCGCGCGAGGTTGCCACTGGCCCGGAATCTCGCTATCTTTGCCTGGCAACGCAACATTGCGCTTCACATCGATCTGAGGGAGGTCCTGCCATGTCCAACGACGCCGATGCGATGACCACCGGGGTCACCAGGGAAAAGCTGGTCGCCGATCTGAAAGTGCTGGTCGGCGATACCGAAGACCTGCTGCGGGCGACCGCCAGCCAGGCGGGCGAGAAGGTCGCCGCCGCGCGCGAGCGCATCCAGGCGTCGCTCGCCAGCGCGAAGGCGAAGCTGGGCGAAGCCGAGCGGGTCATGCTCGACAGCACCAAGCAGGCGGCGCGCGTCACCGACGAGTACGTTCACCAGCACCCCTGGACGGCGGTGGGAATCGCCGCCGGGATCGGCTTGCTGCTCGGCGTGCTGATCAGCCGCCGCTAGCCTGAGCGGCATGTCGCACGCCCCCGGCGGAGGGGTGCTCTCGCCGGTGCGCCATCTGGCGCGCACGCTGCTTTCGTTCGTCGAGACGCGGGCGCGCCTCGCCGCGAACGAGGTCGAGGAGCAGTGGCTGCGCCTGACCGAGGTCGTGATCTGGGGGCTCGCGGCGCTGCTCTGCGCCGGCGTCGCCCTGGTGATGCTGTCCCTGATCGTCGTGCTGCTGTTCCGGGACGGCGAGCGGCTGCTCGCCGCCGGGCTCGTCGCGGCGGCATGGATCGCCGCTGCCGTCGCATGCGCCCTCGTGATGCGCGCGCGGCGGCGCCAGCGGCCGAAGCTGCTCGCAGCAACGCTGGCCGAGCTGCAGAAGGACCGCGAGCGCTTCGAGAAGCTCGATGCGTGAGCGCCTGATCGCCCTGCGCGAGCGGCGCGCCGAGCTGCTCGTGCGCGCCGCGGCCGAGCGCGCCGAGCTCGCCGGCTGGATCGCGCGCACCGACGCGCTCGCGGGCTGGGCGAGCGCGGGCGCCTCGCTCCTGGCCGAGCTCAAGCGCCACCCGCTGTGGATCGCGCTCGCCGCGGCGCTGCTCGCGCTGCTGCGTCCCAGGCGCGTGGTGAAATGGCTGGCAACCGGCTGGTCGCTGTGGAGGGTCGCGAGGGTCGCGCTCGCCTGGTGGCGGCGCTTCGCGGTGCATCCGTGAAGCGGCTCACGAGTCGGCCGCTGCGCGCCGTGCTCGACCTGGCCGAGCGCGAGCGCAAGTTCCTGATCTCCGAGCTGGCCCAGATCAAGGGGCTGATGCCGATCCTCATGAAGCCGCGCAACAAGCAGAAGTGGTCGCCCGAGGACCTCGCCGAGCTGCGCGTGCAGTTGCGCCGGCTGAGCCGGCTGTCGCCGTACCTGGTGGTGGCGGCCATGCCGGGCGGGCTCGCGATGCTGCCCGCGCTCGCCTGGTGGCTCGACCGCCGCCGCCAGGCGCGCGCCCGCGCCGGCATTCCCGCCATGCTGGATTTCGAGACTGCCGGCGCGGCGCTGTGCGTGCGCGTGAGCGGCGACTGGACCTACGGCACGCTGCGCGTGAGAAGCCGCGAGCTGCGCCGGCGCCTCGCCGAGGAGCGCGATCGCACCCGCGCCGCCGCGCAATGGGACCTGTCGGGTCTCGGCGCGCTGGACGACGCGGGCGCGGTGTGGCTCGCGCGCGAGATGGCGGGAGCGCCCGGCATCGAGGTGCCGCAGCGTTTCCAGCCGATCCTCGAGCAGGGCTCGCACGGGCTGGTCGCGCCGCGCGAGACTCGCGCGCGCTTCGACCCGCTCGGCGCGATCGTGGCGATCGGGGAGCTCGGCATCCGCTTCGCTGCGCACCTGCGCGGCGGGATCGCGCTGCTCGGCACGATCGCGCTCGACTGCGGTAATCTCGCGCGACGGCCGCGCGATTTTCCCCTGCTCGAGCTGTCGGCAAACGTCTACCGCTCGGGCGTCTCGGCGCTGCCGGTCACCATGCTGGTCGGCTTCCTGGTCGGCGTGGTGCTCACCTACCTCTCGGCGCTGCAGCTGAAGAAATACGGCGCCGACCTGCTGGTGATCAACATCGTCGCCGTCGGCGTGGTGCGCGAGCTGGGACCGATGCTCGCCTCGATCATCGCCGCCGGGCGATCGGGCTCGACCATGACCGCGCAGCTCGGCGTGATGCGCGTCACCGAGGAGATCGAGGCGCTGTCGGTGATGGGCGTGTCGGTCACCGAGCGGCTGGTGCTGCCCAAGGTGATCGGGCTGTCGATCGCCATGCCGCTGGTGGCGTTCTGCACCGACGCCGCGGCGCTGTTCGGCGGCATGGTCGCCGCCAAGGTGACGCTCGGCATCAGCTTCGCCGCGTTCCTCGAGGCGCTGCCGCGCGTGGTGGCCGAGTCCAACTTCTGGATCGGCCTGGGCAAGTCGGTGGTGTTCGGCTTCGCCGTCGCCTTCATCGCCTGCCATTACGGCCTCAGGGTGCTGCCCAACACCGACAGCCTCGGTGCGGCGGTGACGCAATCGGTGGTCGCGGCGATCACTTCGGTGATCCTGCTCGACGCGGTGTTCGCCGTGATGTTCCGCAATATCGGCTAGCGATGGAAGAGCACGTCGTCGAAGTCGAGAAGCTGCGCAACGTGGTGGGGGGCGCCGCGATCCACCGCGACCTCGATCTCTCGGTGCGGCGCGACGAGGTGATGACGCTGGTGGGCGGCTCGGGCAGCGGTAAGACGCAGCTGCTGCGCGTGATCATCGGGCTGAAGCACCCGGCCGCGGGCAGCGTCAAGGTGTTCGGCGTGTCGTGGCAATCGCCCGACACGCGGCTGGTGCGCGAGGCGCGCCAGAGGATGGGCATGCTGTTCCAGAACGGCGCCCTGTACAGCGCGCTGACGCTGTTCGAGAACATCGCCTTTCCGCTGCGCCAGCGCGGCGGCCTGGACGAGACGGCGATCCGCGGCATCGTGTATTCGAAGCTCGAGCAGGTCGAGCTCGAGCCGCGCCACGCCGATCTGCTGCCGGCGAGCCTCTCGGGCGGCATGGTGAAGCGGGCGGCGCTCGCGCGTGCGCTCGCGCTCTCGCCCGACCTGCTGGTGCTGGACGAGCCCACCGCGGGCCTCGACCCCGACCGCTCGGAGGCATTCGTGCGGCTCATCGAGCGGCTGCGCCGCGACCGCCGCTTCGCGGTGCTGATGGTCACCCACGACCTGGAGACGCTGCACGAGCTCTCGGATCGCGTCGCCGTGCTCGCCGATCAACATATAATCGCTTGCGGGACGCCCGACGAGGTGCGGCGCCATCCGCACCGCTTCGTGCGCAGCTTTTTCGGGGGAGAGCGCGGCCGGCGCGCGTTCGAGGACGCCGCGGCCGCGTAGCCAAGGGGAATTCCATGGAGAATCGGGCGTTCGCGCTCATGACGGGTTTGTTCATTCTCGGCGTCGTTGCGGCGGTCGTCGCTGTCGGCAACTGGCTCTCGGGCGAGCCGCTGCAGCAGGCCACCTACCGCGTGGTCTCGACCATCCCGGTGACCGGGCTCAATCCGCAGGCCCAGGTGCGCTACCGCGGCGTGGGCGTCGGCAGGGTCAAGACGATCGAGATCGACCGCGCCGACCCGCAGCGCATCCTGGTCGATGTCGAGATCGCCGCGCACGTCCCGGTGACGCGCGGCACCTACGCGCAGCTCGGCCAGGAAGGCATCACCGGCATCGCCTACGTGCACCTGCTCGACGAGGGCAAGGATCCGGGGCCCGCGCCGCGGAGCTCCGACGGCGTGGTCGAGATCGCGCTGCGCGCCTCGGTGCTGGACGACATGCTCGACTCGGTACAGGCGATGGCGCGCGAGGCGCGGGAATTCATCGCAGCGACCAGGGATCTGCTCAGCGCCGAGAACAAGAAAAACGTAGCGGCGACGCTCGCCTCGATGTCGCGGGTCAGCGCCGACCTGGAGAAGACTGCGCAGCGCCTGCCGGCGACGCTGGCACGCGTGGACTCGCGCCTCGAGGGCTGGCTCGGCGAGGATAACCGGCGCCTGGCGCGCGACACGCTCGAGCGGGTCAATGAAGCCGCGAGGGAGCTGCCGGAGCTCGCCCGGGACGCCAGGCGGCTCGCCGAGGACTCGCGCCGGATGGTGGAACGCGTCGAGCGCCTCGCCGGCGAGGCGCACGATGCCGCCGGCGCGGTGCGCCAGGAAACGCTGCCGCGCGTGAACGCGCTCGCCGACTCGGTCGAGCGCGGCGCCGGCCGCGTCGGCAAGCTCGCCTACGAGCTCGAGCGCCGGCCCGAGAGCCTGCTGTGGGGACGCCCCGCGGCGCGCCCGGGCCCGGGCGAGCCCGGCTTCGAATGAGAACGGGCGCATGGCTGCTCGCGGCCGCTGCGTTCGCCGCGGGCTGCAGCAGCAACTCGGGCGGCGAGCGGGTCGCGCGCAGCTACGACTTCGGCGTCGAGGCGCCCGCGGCGCGGCTGCCGGCGGTGCGGGTGGGCGCGGTGCGCGCCGCCCCGCCGTTCGATTCGACCGACATGCATTACCGTCTCGCCTATCGCGACGTGGCGGAGCTGCACGCGTTCGTGCAGAGCCGCTGGGCGGCGGCGCCGGCGGAGCTGTACCGCAAGCAGCTGCTGCGCGCCGCCGACGGCGCCGCGGGCCGCTGCACGCTGGAAGTCGAGCTGCACGAGGTCACGCAGGTTTTCTTGTCGAAGGAATCGAGCGAGGCGCTGCTCGAGCTGCGCGCGCGCCTGGCAGACGGCAACGCGACGCTCGCCGAGAAACGGCTGCGCATCGCCCAGCCGGGCGCGGGCGGGGCGGCTGCCGCGGGCGCGGCGGCGATGGCCAAGGCGACCGACCGCTCGATCGCGGAGCTCGCGGCCTGGATCGCGGCAGAGGCGCGCTGCAAGGGCCGCTAGAGCATCTCGGGCAATCGACGCCCGTGTCGGCTTGAATTCGCCGTCCGTTCCGTTACTATCCCGATTGGTCAACTTTGAAGCTTTTGCGCGGATGCCGCGTGAACCCAGGCGCGACGAGGTGCTCGATGCTGCGGCGCGGTTGTTCGCGCGCGACGGCTACGCGGCCACCAGCGTGCGCGCGCTGGCCGACGAAGCCGGCTTCACCAAGGCCGGCTTGTACTACCACGTGCGCGGCAAGGAGGAACTGCTCGCAGCGATTTGCGCGGAGTCCATCGAGGCCATCCTGCAGGACGTGGAGCGGGCCGTGGTGGACGGCGCCGAACCGGCGCAGCAGCTGGCCGCGATCATCGACGCCCATGTGCGCTTTTTCCACCAGCATCCCGATCGGCTCACCGTGCTCAATCAGGAGATGGGGCGCCTGTCGGCGCCGCGGCGCAGAAAGATCGTACGCCTGGAACGCCGCTACCTGGGATTGCTGCGCAGCGTGCTGGAGCGGGGCATGAAGTCGGGTGCCCTGGTGCGGCTCGACCCGACCGTTTCGGCGTTCCTGCTGCTGTCCCTGGTCAACGGCCTGAGCGACTGGTACGACCCCAAGGGGCGGGTCGGCCGGGACGCGCTCATCGCCCACGTGCAGCGAATCACCTTGCGGGGCCTGGCGGCATGATGCTGCACCCGGAGATCGAGTCCCTGGACCGGGACGACATGGCGGCCCTTCAGTCGCGGAAGCTCGCCGCCCTCGGGAAGCGCCTGGCGGCCTCGCCCGAATGGTGCGCGCATTTCGCGAAGGCCGGCATGCACCCGCGCGACCTCGCGGCGCCCGACGGCCTGGCGCACGCGCCGACGCTGGAGAAGGCCGACCTGCGCGCGCACGCTCCCTTCCCGATGCTCACCGTCGAGGTGTCGCGCGTGGCGCGTTTCTTCGCCACCTCGGGCACCACCGGGCAGCCGGTGCTGTTCGGCTTCACCGAGGGCGATCTGAAGAGGCTCGCGTGCCAGGTGGCGCGCCATCTGCGCTGCGCCGGCGTGCGTCCGGGCGACCGCGTCTACCAGGGGTTCGGCTACGGGCTGTGGATCGGCGGGCCGGCGCACGACCTCGGCCTGCGCGAGCTGGGCGCGACCTGCATTCCCGTGGGCCCCGGGCGCAGCGAACTGGTGATCGAGTGGCTGCGCGATCTCGCCATCGACGCGGCGACCGCGTCGCCCCTGTTCCTCGCGCATCTCGTGCGGGCGGCGCGCGAGCGCGGCATCGATCCGAAGAAGGAATGGCGGCTGCGCACGGCGATCGTCGGCGGGCAGTCTGTGTCGCTTGCGTTTCGCGAGCAGCTCGAGGCCGGCATGCCCCACGGTTTCCGCGCGCACAATAACTACGGGGCCACCGAGTCCGGAGGACCGAACCTCGCCACCGCCTGCCCGCACTCGCTCGAGCGCGACGAGATGCACCTCCTCAACGAGGACGCGCTCGTCACCGAGATCCTCGACCCGAAGACGCTGCAACCGGTAGGACCCGGCGAAGTCGGCGAGGTCGTGGTGACCACCCTGGACAAGGAGGCCTCGCCGGTGGTGCGCTGGCGCACGCGCGATCTGGTGCACCTGTCGGCGAAGCCCCGGGACTGCGAGTGCGGCCGCCGCGGCATGCCGCTGATCGGCCGCATCATCGGACGCTCGGACGACGCGCTCAAGGTGCGCGGGGTCCTGGTCTTCCCGTCCCAGGTCGAGGACGTCATTGCGGGCACTCCCGGCACGGTCAAGGAAGCCTGGCAGATCTACGTCGACACGATGGACGGGTCGCCCAAGACCATGACCGTCGCGATCGAATGCGAAACCGGTTGTCCAGGGGATGCGTCGAAACTGGCCAGCACCGTGGCGCACAGTCTTCAGAGCCGCCTCGGTCTCAAGGTCCCGGTCGAATGTCATCCCCAAGGGACCTTGCCGCGCTACGAGGCGAAGGCGCGGCGGGTTCTTCTCAAGGAGGAGCCATGAAGTACACCACCGACTACGGCTATGAAGTCAAACCGGTCTACGGGCCAGCCGACGTGCAGGGGCTCGATTACGCGCGCGACCTGGGCGACCCGGGGCAGTTTCCGTACACGCGCGGCTACTACCCGAACGGCTACCGCAGCCGCATGTGGACGCGAAGGATGACGGCCGGCCTGCGCTCGTCCAAGGACGCCAACGCGGTGCTGAAGAAGTACCGCGCGATGGGCCAGACCGGCGGCATGTGCGTGATTCACGACCGGCCTTCGTCCTCCTGCATCGATGCCGACCATCCGCGGGCGCACGGCGAGAACGGCGTGCTCGGCTGGCCCGGCAGCTCGCTGCTCGAGTTCGAGGAGCTCATGGAGGACATCCCTCTCACCGGCCAATCCATCACCCTGCTCGGATGCTGCGCACCTTCGGCGCTGCGTCTGGCGTACGTGGTGGCGCTCGCGGAAAAGCGCGGCGAGGACCTGAGCCAGGTGCACGGCAGCGTCACCGAATCGCCGTTCAGCAATGTGTTCGGCCAGACCGACGTGCAGCCCTTCGATCTCAACATGAAGCTGTTTCTCGACGCCTCCGAGTACATCGTGCGCAGCCGGATCCGCATGCGGGCGGGCCTCGTCGGCCAGCATTTCCAGGAATCCGGCGGCAACAACGCCCAGGCGCTCGCGATCGAGCTTTCCATGCTGAAGGAGATCTGCGGCCGCCTGGTGAGCGAGCGCGGCCTCGACTTCGACGACGTGATGCGGCTTCCGTACCAGCTGGTGAGCGTCGGCACCCGGTTCTTCGAGGAAATTGCGAAAGTGCGCGCCCTGCGCCGCATGTGGGCGAGGATGGCGAGGGAGCATTTCGGGGCGAAGAGCGAGAAGTCCTGCCAGTTGCTGATCGCCGTTCACACCTCGGGGCGGACCATGACCTACCAGCAGCCGCTCAACAACATCGTGCGCTGCGCCATCCAGACCCTGGCCGGCGCCGTCGCGGGCTGCACGGCGATCGACAACGCGGCGCTCGACAACGCCTACGCCGAGCCTTCGCCGCTTGCGGCGCGCATGTCGCTGAACACCCAGCACATCGTGGCCGTCGAATCCGGCGTCGCGGACGTCGTCGATCCTCTCGCCGGCTCGTTCTTCGTCGAGCGCCTCACCAACGAGGTGGAAGAGGCAGCCTACCGCATCCTGGAGGAGATCGACGCGCTGGGCGGGCTCGTCGCCGCGATCGAAAAGGACCGCATCGAGGCCATGATGGAGGAAGAGTCCAGCATCAAATTCCGGGAAGTGCGCAACGGGGAACGGCTGATCGTCGGAGTCAATCACCTGGCCGTGCCCCCGGAGGAGGAGATGTTTGAAATTCCGGTCCAGGAGAGCGGCGCGGGCGATTCCGAGGCCATCGCCAGGCGCATGGCGCAATGGAAGAGAAACCGCGACCTGGCGCCGATCAAGGCGAGCCTGCAACGGCTGCATGCCGACGCGAGGAAGGGCGACCGCTTCAACCTGATGCCGGCGATCATCGACGCGGTCAAGGTCTACGCCACGGCCGGCGAGATCGTCGGAGTCATCCGCATGGCGCGCGGCCTGCACTACGACCCCTTCGGCACGATCGAATGCCCTTACGGCCTGGGCTGACGGCGGAAACGCCAGCGCGCGGGAGAACGCAATGGCAGGCAAGGGCATGGGAATCAAGGTGCTCGTCTCGATGATCGGCCTCGACAGCCACACCACGGGCGCGAAGGTGGTGTCGTCCCTGTTGCGCGATGCCGGCTTCGAGGTGGTCTATCTGGGGATCAACCAGACTCCGGCCATGATCGTCAACGCCGCGATCGACGAGGATGTGGACGTGATCGGCATCAGCTGCCACGCGTCCAATTTCTCCCTGATCGAAGAACTCCTGGACCTCGTCAAGAAGCGCGGGCTGACGGACGTTCCGGTCGTCTGCGGCGGAAACATCCCTCCGAAGCAGATCGCCGATCTCGCGGCCAACGGCGTGGCCAAGGTCTTTCCGCCCGGAACCTCTGGCGACGCCATCATCGAGTACCTGGCGGCGAACGCGCGGCGCGCGAAGGCTGCCGACGGCGAGCAGCCCGCGCGGGATCAGCCGGGGCGCGTCAGATAGGCGCCCCGAGCAGCCGGCACGCCGCGGCGTAGGGATCGATCTCGCGGGCGGCGACCCGCTCCACCAGGGTGTCCAACTCGACACGGCTGATCCGCTGCATCCCGCGCTCGAGCAGCAGGTCGCGCAAGATCGTTTCCAGCTCGTCGGCTGCGCGCAGGCGCCGGCGCGTGGTGCCTGTCCCGCTGCGCTCCAGGTAGCCGCGGTGTCGCGCGATCGACTCTGCCACGTCGGCCACGCCCGTGCCTTTCACCGCCACCGTCTTCAGGACCGGCGCTCGCCAGGCGTCGGTCCGATCGCCGGCCAGAGGCGAGCCCAAATTCACCATCGCCCGCAGGGCACGGACCGTGTCGTCCGCCCCTTCCCGGTCGGCCTTGTTGACCACCAGGATGTCCGCGATTTCGAGGATGCCCGCCTTCATGGCCTGCACCTCGTCACCCAGGCCGGGCGCCTCCACCACCAGAACCGTATCGGCGCGGCGGGCGATCTCCAACTCTCCCTGGCCCACTCCGACCGTCTCGATCACCACCATTTCGAACCCGGCGGCATCCAGGACGCGCACCGCGTCGGCGGTGGCGCGTGCGAGGCCGCCGAGGTTGCCGCGCGTCGCCATCGAGCGGATGAACACGCCGTCGTCGCCGGCCAGGTCGCGCATGCGTATGCGGTCGCCCAGGAGCGCACCTCCGCTGAACGGCGAGCTGGGGTCCACGGCGATCACGCCCACCCGACAACCGTCGCGCCGGAACGATTTGCACAGCTCGTTGACCAAGGTGCTTTTCCCGGTCCCCGGCGCACCGGTCACGCCGACGATCGCGGCGCGTCCGCCGCGCGCGTGCAGCTCGGCCGTCAGTTCGGCCGCGCTCGACGGGTTCGACTCGACCAGGCTGATCAGTTGCGCCAGCGCACGACGGTTTCCGTCGAGCGTCTGGCGCATCAACACCCGCGCAGCACGGCCTGCCTCGCGCATGGCGGAAGTTTACTCCCGCGAGTTGCGCCGGTACCGGACTAGAGGATCTGTCTCGCGATCCGCAGGCGCGTTCCGCGCATGTCGTCGCCGCGCAGCTCGCGCAGCGCATAGCCGACGAAATCCGCAGCGACCTGCTTCCTCCAGTACAAGTCGAGGTCGGCGTTGTCCATCGGCTTGGCACGCGAGGCGGCAAGCGTCGCGGCTTCGGCGATCACGTCGTCAGTCAGCTTCTTCCCGACAAGAGCTTCCGCCGCCTTAGGCACCAGGAACGGCCGCGAGGCGACTGCGCCGAGCGCGATGCGCGCCTCCTCGACCGTGCCGTCCTTTGCGAATCTCGCCGCGGCGGCGACGCCGAGCACGGGGAAATCGAACGCGCCGCGCCGGCGCAGCTTCCAGTAGGTGCTCCTCCACCCCGCAGCCGGCGGTAGCCGGATCTCGGTGAGAATCTCGTCGGGCCTGCGCTTCAGGTACTCGATCCCGTCATTGTTGTAGAGACTCTCGAGCGCGAGTTCCCTCTCATCGGTCGCCGAGACCAACTTCGCCTTCGCCCCGATCGCGATCAGCGCCGGCGCGCAGTCGGTGGAGGACATCGCCACGCAGCGCTTGCTGGCGGTCGCCACCCAGCAGATCCCGCCGTCCTTCTTCAGGCAGAAATCGATCGCCTTGCGCCATTCGTAGTTCTGGTTGTAGTAGGTGCAGCGCGTGTCCAGGCAGAGATTGCCTCCCAGCGTGCCCATGTTCCTCAGGTGCACGGTGGCCACCTGGGCAGCCGCCTGGCGCAAGGCGCCGTACGGCTGCGCTTTCGGCTCGTGGATGACCTCGGTGAGCGTCAGCCCGGCACCGAGCGTCAATCCAGCACCATTCGATACCTTCTTCAGGCTCTCGATGCGTCGGAGCGATACCAGCGTGCGCGGCGTCTGGTGCCGGCGCTTCATGTTCGGCAGCAGGTCCGTGCCGCCGGCGATCGGCATCGCGTCCGGTCCTTCCGCGGCGAGAATGCGCGCCGCTTCCGCGACGCTCGAAGGCGCCCGGAACTCGAACCACGGCAGCCGCATCATGCCGGCACCTTCACCTTCGGCCCGGCGCCCTTCACCGCATTGCCGTCGCCGCCTTCCCAGGGCGGGGGCACGACGACGGGCTCGGGATAGGGCACAGCGGGGAAATGCTCGGGCCCGACACGCGGTTCTTCGCCCTTCGCCTTCTTTTCCAGCGCGCGCAGCACCTTGTCGGGCGTGATCGGCAGCTCGTCGATCCTTACTCCCACCGCGTCGTAGATCGCGTTCGCGAGCGCCGGCGGCACGGGCAGCAGCGGCCCCTGCCCCACTTCCTTCGCGCCGAACGGGCAATTCGGATCGGGATCCTCGACGAAGACTGTCTCCACCTCGGGCATGTCGAGCGAGGTCGGGCTCTTGTACTCGAGCAGCGACGGGAACTTGTGAACGAGGGCGTTGGAAAGCTTCGGCGGGAGGCGCCGGAACACCTGCTCCTCCATCAGCGCCTCGGCAAGCCCCATGTAGACGCTGCCGACCACCTGGCCGCGCGCGAGCACCGGGTTGATGACGCGGCCGATGTCGTGCGCGATCCAGATCTTCGGCACTGCGATCCAGCCGGTCGCCCTGTCCACCTCGACCTCGACCACGCAGGCCGTGTAGGAGTACGCGGGCGACGGGCCGGCGCCCGCCCCCTTGTACCGGCCGGGCGGGTCCGGCGGCCGGTACGAGCCGACCGAGCCCAGCGTGCCGAACTTCGCCTCGGCGAGCTCGATCGCCTCGCGAAAAGCCATCCCTTTCGACGCATCGGCAGCGAGGAACACGCGGCCGTTTGCGAACTCGAGCCGGTTCGGCGCGACCTGGAACTGCTCGGAGGCTGCTTCTGCGATCCTTGCCTTCAGCGCCTCGGCGGCCTGGATCGCGGCGTTGCCCATCATCACCGTGACGCGGCTGGAGTAGGAGCCGAGGTCCACGGGAGTCAGGCCGGTGTCGCCGGTGAGCACGCGCACGTCCTCGGCGCCGATGCCGAGGACCTCGGCCACCATCGCTGCGAGCACGTCGTCCGATCCCTGCCCGATCTCGGTCGCGCCGCAAAGCGCCGTGACCTGGCCGCTGCGGTCGGCGAGCAGCTGCACGCCCGAGTGCGGCATCTTGTTCCAGTAGATCGGCAATCCCGCGCCGCACATGTACGCGCTGCAGGCGAGCCCGACGCCGCGGCCCTCGGGCAGCTTGCGGAACTTCTCCTTCCAGCCCGAACGCTCGACCACCTGACGGATGCACTCGGCAAGGCCGGCGGAGCCTATCCTGAGCCAGTTGGCCGTGAGCGAGTTCGGCTTGACCGCGATGCGCAGGCGCATCTCGGCCGGATCGAGCCCGAGTTTCTCGGCGATCTTGTCGAGCTGCACCTCCTGGCCGAAGCGCGGCTGCGGAGTGCCGTGTCCGCGCTTGGGACCGCAGGGCGGCTTGTTGGTGAACGTGCGGCAGGCCTCGAACTTGAAGCGCGGCAGCTCGTAGGTGGTGGGCGTAAGCACACCCGTGTAGAAAGTGCTCGCCGCACCGTGCGAGCCGTACGCGCCGCCGTCGAGCAGGGTCTGCAGGTGGATCCCGGTGAGGCGCCCGTCCTTCGTGACGCCGGTGCGGAACTTCATCAGCACCGGATGCCGCCCGCGGTGCACGTAGAAGACCTCCTCGCGCGAGAGGCAGATCTTCACCGGCCGGCCGAGCGCGAGCGCCGCCTTCGCCACCACCATCTCGTGGTTGGCGGGGTCGCACCTGCCGCCGAAGCCGCCGCCGTTCGGCGTCGCAACGACCCGGATCCGCGAGGCGGGCATCTGCAGCACGCGCGCGAGCTCCCGGTGCAGGTAATGCGGGTTCTGGGTGCTCGAGTACAGGACGAGGCCGCCCGCGTCCTCGAGCGCGGCGACCGCGGCTTGCTGCTCGATCGCGAGGTGGGTGTTGCCCTCGTAGAAGAAGACGTCCTCGAACACGTAGTCCGAGCTGCCGAGCGCCTCCTCGACGTCGCCGAACTCGTGGGCCTGGAGGCGGTGGATGTTCCCGTGCGGGCCGTACTCGTGGATGCGCGGCTCGGTCGTGGCGAGCGCCTCCTCGGGCGTCGCGATCGTCTTGAGCGGCCGGTACTTCACCTCGATCAGGTCCAGCGCCTCGGTGCAGGTCTGCTCGTCGCGCGCGATCACCGCGGCGACAGGGTCGCCGACGAAGCGCACGCGGTCGCTCGCGAGCGGATACTCGTCCTGCGATACCGGCATGATGCCGAACGTGACGGGAAAGTCCTTCCCCGTGAGGACGAGCTGGACTCCGGCGAGCTTCTCCGCGCGCGACACGTCGATCGCCTCGATCTCCGCGTGCGGCAGCGGCGAGCGCAGGAGCTTCATGTGCAGCATGCGCGGCAGCACGATGTCGTCGGCGAAGCGGGTTCGGCCGGTGACCTTCGCCCAGCCGTCCACCCGTCGGCGCGGTTTCCCGATGACCTTCATGCGGACTCCTTCATACGCCGCGCAGCCTCTTCGACGGCCTCGTAAATCTGCTGGTACCCGGTGCAGCGGCACAGGTTGCCCGAGATCGCCTCCCGGATCCGGTCGCGCGTGGGGCTGGGCTCGCGCTCAAGTAGCGCCTTCGCGGTCATCAGGATCCCCGGAGTGCAGTAGCCGCACTGGGCCGCGCCGAGGTCGGCAAACGCGGCCTGCAAGGGGTGAAGCTCGGCGCCTTTCGCCATCCCTTCAACCGTCTCGATCGAGCGCCCTTCGCATTCCACCGCGAGCACCAGGCACGAGAGCTGCGGCTCGCCGTCCACCAGCACCGCGCAGGCGCCGCATTCGCCCAGCTCGCAGCCGTGCTTGGTGCCGGTGAGGCCGAGGTCCTCGCGCAGCACCTCGAGCAGCGTCTTGTAGGGCGCGAACGAAGCCTCCTGCGTCTCGCCGTTCACGCGCAGGTCGATGTGGACGTTGCGCCGCACCATGACGCCCTGGCTCATTTTGTTTGGACCCCAAACAATCTCGGTCGCTACTTTAGTATCCTTCCTGCCGAAACGCAAAAGGGAGCCTCGCCATGCAGGAACTGCGCAGCTACGTCGAAGGCCGCTGGGTCGCCGGCACAGGGTCGCCGCAGACCCTGTTCAACCCCGCCACCGAGGAGCCCCTCGCCCGCGCGAGCAGCGAGGGCATCGACCTCGCCGCGGCGCTCGCCCACGCGCGGCGGGCGGGCGGCCCGGCCCTGCGCGCGCTCGGCTTTGCAGGGCGCGCGGCGCTCCTGAAGAGCATGGCCGACGCGATGCAGGCGCACCGCGACGAGCTGCTCGAGCTCGGGATCGCCAACGGCGGCAACACCCGCTCTGACGCGAAGTTCGACGTCGACGGCGCGATCCAGACGCTCCTCGCATACGCCGAGACCGGCGCTGCGCTCGGCGCCGCGCGTTTCCTCATGGACGGCGAAGGCATCCAGCTCGGGCGCTCGGTGCGCTTCCATGGCCAGCACGTGATGGTGCCGCGCCAGGGCGTGGCCGTGCACGTCAACGCCTTCAACTTCCCCGCCTGGGGTTTCGCCGAGAAGGCCGCGGTGGCGCTGCTCGCCGGCATGCCCGTGCTCGCCAAGCCGGCGACCAGCTCGGCGCTGGTCGCGCACCGGGTGACCGAGCTGATCGTCCAGAACAAGCTGCTGCCCGAGGGCGCGCTGTCGCTTCTCGTCGGCTCTCCGCGCGACCTGGTCTCGATGCTCGGCGCGCAGGACGTGCTCGCGTTCACCGGCTCGGGCGATGTGGGAAAGTCCATTCGGAAGCTTCCAAACATCAGCGAGCATTCCGTTCGCGTAAACGTCGAGGCCGACAGCCTGAACGCGGCGGTGCTCGGCCCGGACGTCGAGCCGGCGAGCGACATGTACGAGACGTTTCTGAAAGACGTGGTGCGCGACATGACTCAGAAGGCGGGACAGAAATGCACCGCGATCCGCCGCGTGCTCGTGCCGCGGCAGCACGCCGCGACAGTGCGCGACGACATCTCGGGCCTGCTCGCCGGCGTCAAGGTCGGCAATCCCGCGATCGAGGAAACCCGCATGGGGCCGCTCGCCACCGCCTCGCAGCTCGCCGATGCGCGCGAAGGCGTGCAGCGGCTGGGCGGCAAGCTCGCCTTCGGCAGCACGGCGCCTGTGTCGCCCAAGGGATTTTTCATGTCGCCCGTGCTCGTCGAGGAGCCGGGCGATGCGGTGCACAAGCACGAGGTGTTCGGCCCGGTGGCCTCGCTGCTGCCCTACGCGCAGGAGCCGGGAGGGATAGTGGCGCGAGGAAACGGCGGCCTGGTGTGCTCGCTCTATTCCGACGACGCGGCCTGGATCGAAGAGATGTTCCTGTGCATCGCGCCGCACCACGGGCGGATCTTCCTCGGCCATCCGAAGATCGAGCTTTCGCCGGGGCCGGGCACGGTGCTGCCGCAACTGGTGCACGGCGGGCCCGGGCGCGCCGGCGGGGGCGAGGAGCTGGGGGGCCCGCGCGGGCTCGCGTTCTACATGCAACGGGTCGCGCTCGAGGGCTCGCGGCCGGTCATAAGCAAATTACTCGGAAAGCCCGCCTGAGCGGCTCCAATTCCCGGTCGCGGGAATGGTCTGCCCGGCGTTATGATCCGCACCCCATCCCAGGAAAGGAGCAGGTCATGGCACTGCGCATAGGAGACGAAGCGCCGGACTTCACGGCGCAGACGACCGAAGGACCGATCGAATTTCACAAATGGATCGGCGACAAGTGGACGATCCTGTTCTCGCACCCGAAGGACTTCACGCCGGTGTGCACCACGGAGCTCGGCTACATGGCGCGCCTGAAGCCCGAGTTCGACAGGCGCAGCTGCAAGGTCATCGGACTGAGCATCGATTCGACCGACGACCACGAGCGCTGGGCGAGGGACATCGAGGAGACCCAGGGCGCCGCGCCCAACTACCCGATCATCGGGGATTCCGACCTGAAGGTGGCGAAGCTCTACGACATGATCCACCCGAACGCGAGCGGCGAGGCGAAGGGCCGCACCGCGGCCGACAACGCCACCGTGCGCTCGGTGTTCGTCATCGGCCCGGACAGGAAGATCAAGCTGATGCTCACCTACCCGATGAGCACCGGGCGCAACTTCGACGAGGTGCTGCGGGTGCTCGATTCGATGCAGCTCACCGCGAGGCACAAGGTGGCGACGCCGGTGAACTGGAAGCAGGGCGAGGACGTGATCATCCTGGCGTCGGTATCCGACGAGGACGCCAAGAAGCAGTTTCCGGCGGGCTGGAACGCCAAGAAACCCTATCTGCGGCTCGTGCAGCAGCCCAGATAGCTCCGGCTGTCCGGCCTCGAAAAAGGCGCCTCGCGGCGCCTTTTTTTGTCGCCGGCTCGCGACGGTCCCGGTAACAATCTGTTACCCAAGATGAGAATCTTGGGGTGTAGCCTGCGATCCAAGCTAAACGAAACGGCGCCTCGGGCGTTATGCCCGGGCAAGGACGCAAGACATGAGCAAAAGGCTGAAAGTCGTTGTTTTCGCGGGTGCCCTGCTCGCGGCGATGAGCGGCACGGCGGTCGCCCATGGGCATGTGCGCTTCAGCGTCACCTTCGGCACGCCGGTGTTCGTCGCCCCGCCGCCTCCCGTCTACTACTACTACCCGTCCCCGCGCGTCGTCTACTACCCGCCGGCGCCGGTGTATTCGGTCTATTACGCACCGGCGGTGCGCGTCGTGCGTCCGCACGGCTGGCGCGGGTATCCTCGCTACCGGAGCCGGTGATCATGAACAGGATCAAGCTTTTCTTCGTTCTGAGCGGGCTTGCGCTCGGAGCCGCCGCAGCGTTTCCCGCGCAGGCGCACCACTTTGGCGGTCACCCGCGCGTCACCTTCGGCTTCCAATTCGGGGTGCCGCTCGGCTACCCGTACTACTACCCGCCGCCCTACTACTATCAGCCGTACTATCCGCCGGTCGTTGTACAGTCTTCTCCGCCCGTCTACGTGGAGCGCGGCGATTCGCAGCCCGCGCAGGCGCAGGACTCCTGGTACTACTGCCCCGACGCGAAGATGTACTACCCCTACGTGAAGCAGTGCCCGGGCGGCTGGCAGCGGGTCAATCCGCAGCCGTCCCAGTGAGCAACCGATGAATATCGCGAAGAAGATTCTCGTCCCGGCAACGGCGATGTTGCTGGCGGCCTGCGCCACGACGCCGAGCGGGCCGGGGGTGCTCGTGCTCCCCGGCGAAGGCAAGAGCTTCGACCAGTTCCGCTTTGATGAGCAGGACTGCAGGCAGTACGCGAGGGCGCAGGTCGACGGCAAGACACCGGGCGAGGTTGCCGGGGAGTCCGGCTTCGGCAGCGCGGCGGTCGGCGCGCTCGTCGGCGGGCTCGCCGGCGCGGCGATCGGCGGCAACAGCCGCTCGGCGGCCGCGGGCGCGGGAATCGGACTGGCGGGCGGCGCGATCGCGGGCGCGGGCGCAGGCAACGCCTCCGCGCGCACACTGCAGCAGCGCTACGACTTCAGCTACCAGCAGTGCATGTACGCGAAGGGGCACAAGGTCCCGGTCGCCGGCAGCATGAGCCAGTCGCGCCCAGCGCGCCGGGCAGCGCCGCCTCCTCCGCCGCCGCCCGGAATCCAGCCGCCTCCCGGCTGAAGGCGCAGCAGCGTCCTGAACGCTTCGGCGTCGCTCGAGCCGCCGCCGAAATCGATCAGTCTGCGACGGCCAGCAAAGCGGCCAGCACCGCCGCGAGAGCGGCTGGAATGCCGTAGCGCTCGAGCTTCGACACTGTGTCGCCCGCGATCACCTCGACCGGCACCGATGTCATTTCGAGCACCTTGTTGGTGACCGAATTTTCGACCAGCCGGGTCAGCGAGTTCTTGCGTGCGGTGCTCATCACGATATGGTCGCAGCGCAAGCGGCGGGCCGTCTCGGTGATGGTTTTCGCCCTGTCACCCACCGCGGCGTGCGCCGAATAGGGAATGCTGAAGCCGTCGAGCATCTGCTTGATCGGTCCCAGCGCCTTTTCGGACTCATCGCGATGGTAGTCGTGGAGGTTCTTCCTGCTGACAAAGCGAGCGATGTAACTGCTGAACGGCGGCTGAACGTTCAGCAAGTGGATCTCCATCGCCGTGTTGTTCATGAATTCCTTGATGACATGCTTCACCGCGAACTGGCAATTACGGGAGCCGTCGATCGGGACAAGCACCTTTAGCATGACGTTCCCTCCTGCGAATTGCTGCGAGATCGATGCGAGACTTGCGCCCTGCTGCGCAAAGCGGGCGACGGGTGCGCCAGACACCGGGGCCTGCGCTGCTTCCGTGCTTGCCGCCCGGCTCCGGAAGTAGAACTTGAGCAGCTCCATGGCGACCGGCGAGGCGAAGAAGAACGGCAGCATGAACAGCCAGTCATTCAGCGTTAGCGGCACGGTGCCGAAGAACGGCCTGAGGAACGGCGCGTATACCACCAGCAGGACCAGCCAACTGCAAGGACCCATCGCCGGTCACGACGATGGCGCTGGACAAACTCGTCCTCTGGGTGAACGCGGATACCCCCTACTGAGCACGATCACCGATCTTGATCGGAGCCTGACGTTTTTCGGTCATGTTCGATGGGGTGGGCGGGGTCAACGCCATCGCCAAACGTAACCAAGCTTTGCCTCTATAAAGCATAAAGTTATGGCGCTCAAAATCAAGCCGGATGGCACCGCAAATGGCTTGGCGGTGTCAATGGTGTCAAGAAGCCCTGCGTTTGGGCAAAATCGGCCGTTGACAGACGCGATCCGCCATCACGAAACGTGAAAATAACAGCATCAAATCCGGTGGCCAGGTTCACCTACAAGACCGCGCGGGACTACGCGTCGAGGCGGCAAATAAGGCGGGCGGAAAATTCAAGCTGGGCGGCACAGGATCCAAGCAGGAACACCAGATCATCGTGGTTGCGCTCGAGAAGCACACCGGGCGCGAGGTTCACCTAGGTCTCGTTCCGGGGCGGCGGCGAGGGCCTATTCCGCCTTCGATTTCCTTACCGGCGGCCTGCAACCACACGAATGCCCGGAGGCAATCGGAGCCTCCTTATGAAAAACGCAAGACCCGTTCCCGCTCCCGAGCCGAGCCAAATCGTTCCGGCATGGCACTGCATGACGGTGGCGGAGGTGATCGGCGCCGCCGGCACTTCGCTGGAAAAGGGCCTCACCGCGGCCGAGGCTGCAGCCCGCCTCGCCAGCCACGGGCCGAACGAGATCCGCGAAGCGAAGCGCCGCGGCGCCTGGCGCATGCTCCTCGACCAGTTCACCGACTTCATGATCATCGTGCTGATCGTGGCGGCGGTGATCGCGGGCGCGATCGGCGAGCCGCAGGACGCGATTGCGATCCTGGCGATCGTGGTGCTGAACGGCATCGTCGGCTTCGTCCAGGAGTACCGCGCCGAGCGCGCGATGGCGGCGCTGAAGCAGCTGTCCGCGACCAGCGCCAAGGTCGTGCGCGGCGGCGCGGTCTGCGTCATTCCGGCGGCCGGGCTGGTGCCGGGTGACCTGGTGGTGCTCGAGGCCGGCGACGCCGTGCCGGCGGATCTGCGCATCGTCGAGGCGGCGGCGCTCAAGGCCGAGGAGGCGGCGCTCACGGGCGAGTCCGTGCCGGTGGAGAAGGGCGTCGCGGCGCTCGCCGATCCCGGACTGCCCGTCGGCGACCGCAGGAACATGGCGTACAAGGGCACGGTCGCGACCTACGGCCGCGGGCGCGGCATCGTCGTCGCCACCGGCATGCAGACCGAGCTCGGCGGGATCGCGGCGCTGCTCTCGGCCGAAGGCGAGGCGCACACGCCGCTGCAGCGCCGGCTGAAGCGCTTCGGCCGCAGCCTCGCGCTCGCCGCGCTCGCGATCTGCGCGCTGGTGTTCGCGTTCGGCGTACTGCGCGGCGAGCCGCTGATGCTCATGTTCCTCACCGCGGTGAGCCTCGCGGTGGCGGCGATCCCCGAAGCGCTGCCCGCCGTGGTGACCATCTCGCTCGCGCTCGGGGCCTACAAGCTGGTGCGCAAGAACGCGCTCATCCGGCGCCTGCCCGCGGTCGAGACCCTCGGCTCGGTCACGTACATCTGCTCGGACAAGACCGGCACCCTCACGCAGAACCGCATGCGCGTCGAGGCGCTCCACGCCGACGCGGAAGCGCGGCCGCTGCTGCTGCGCGCCATGGCGCTCAACAACGACGCCCGGATCGCGCACGACGGCGGGGAAATCGGCGATCCGACCGAGGTCGCCCTGCTCCTCGCTGCGGGCGAACATGGAGTGCTCAAGGCGGCGGTGGAGGCCGAGCACCCGCGCCTCGCGGAGCTTCCATTCGACTCGGACCGCAAGTGCATGACGACCTTCCACGCGGACGCCGAAGGCGTGATCGCCTTCACCAAGGGCGCGCCGGAGCGGGTGGTGGAGCAGTGCCGGGAGATGCTGGCGCGCGGCGCGCAGGTTCCTGTCGCGGCCGCGCCGATCCTCGCCGAGGCCGAGCGCATGGCGGCGGACGGGCTGCGCGTGATCGCCTTCGCCTTCCGGCGCTGGCCGGCGGCGCCCTCGGTGCTCTCGGCAGAGGAGGTCGAGACGCGGCTCGTGTTCCTTGGCCTCGCCGGGATGATGGATCCGCCGCGGCCCGAGGCGGCGGAGGCGGTTGCGCTGTGCAAGTCCGCGGGGATCACCCCGGTGATGGTGACCGGGGACCATCCGGCCACCGCGCGCGCCATCGCGGCGCGGCTGGGCATCTTGGCCGAGGGCGCGCGCTCGATCACCGGCCCGGAGATGGCGCGGCTCGCGCGCGACGAATTCGCGGCGCAGGTACGCGACATCCGGGTGTACGCGCGCGTCGATCCCGCGCAGAAGATCGCCATCGTCGAGGCGCTGCAGTCGCGCGGCGAGTTCGTCGCCATGACCGGCGACGGCGTGAACGACGCGCCCGCCATCAAGCGCGCCGAGATCGGGATCGCCATGGGGAAAACCGGCACCGACGTGGCGCGCGAAGCCTCGAGCATGGTGCTGCTTGACGACAACTTCGCCACCATCGTGGCCGCAGTGCGCGAGGGCCGGCGCATCTACGACAACATCCGCAAGTTCATCCGCTTCGTGATGGGAGGCAACGCCGGCGAAATCGCGACGATCCTGTGCGCACCCCTGTTCATGCTGCCGCTTCCGCTGGCGCCGATCCAGATCCTGTGGATCAATCTGGTGACCGACGGGCTGCCGGGGCTCGCGCTTGCCGGCGAGCGCGCGGAGCCCGGCGTCATGCGCCGCCCGCCGCGCTCCCCCTCCGAAAGCGTCTTCGCCCACGGCATGTGGCAGCACATCGTCTGGGTCGGCCTGCTGATCGGCGCGCTGTGCATCGCCGTCCAGGCATGGGCCTACGGGACGGGCTCGCCGCGCTGACAGACGATGGTGTTCACCGTCCTGACGCTGTGTCAGCTCTATCACGTGCTCGCGATCCGGACGGAGCGCGAATCCGTGTTCGCGATCGGTTTCGCCTCCAACGTGCCGCTGCTCGGCGCGGTGCTCGCCACCTACCTGCTGCAGCTGGCGGTGATCTACGTGCCCGCGCTCAACCTGGTGTTCAAGACCGAACCGCTCGATCTCGACGAGCTGCTGTTCTGCACTTTCGCGCCTTCAATCGTGTTCTTCGCGGTCGAATTCGAGAAGTGGATGGTGAGGCGGCGCTGGATCTATCTCGATTGAGCCGGTAACGCCGCGCCGCGCGCCCTCGACGAGCATCGGCGCGACGTACGGCGCCGGACCCGCTTCAAGCCTGCCCGAGGGTGTAAACAAGGTACAGCGCCCCCACGTACACGACGGGGATGGCGGGCGCGAGGACCCGCACCGAGGCGAAGGCCCGCGACTGGCAGCTCTTGAACACGAGGTAGCCCATGGTCATCAGCATCAAGGCCGCTCCGGCGGCGGCGAAATGCGCGCTTTGCATTTCGCGCAGCAGCGGTCCCTCGGCGTGAAACAGGTCGGCGATGGAGATGATGGCGATGTTGAACGCGTTGCTGCCGTAGACGTTTCCCATGGCGATGCCGTAGGAGCGGCGCAGGGACGCGGCCACCGTCACCGAGGCTTCGGGCAGCGTCGTCACGATGGACACCAGCAGCACGCCGATGAAGCTCGCGCTGATGCCGGAGGCTTCCGCGATGGCGTCGGCGCTCGAAGCGAGGTAGCGCCCGGCAATGATGACCACCAGCACCGAGATGCCGAAGCCGATCCAGGCGTTGCGCGCGCTGCCTGTAGGGCCGGGGATGTCTTCCAGGTGCATGTGCGTGCGTCCGGCGTGGTACACGAGCCGCATGCCGTACAGGTAGGCGGCGCCGATCAGTAGGCCGCCGACGCTGACCGGGCCGAGGACCTTGAAATCACCGAGCGCGCCGAAGATAAGCGCGAGGATCACCAAGCCGAGGCTGCTGAGGATCAGCAGTTCCGTGTCGCGGCCATGTTTACCGAAGAGATTCGGCACGCCAAACACCAGCGCCGCGCTGGCGAGCACGAAAATGTTGATCATGTCGGCGCCGAACACGTTGCCAAGCGCGAGGCTGGGGTTGTTCTCCAGCCAAACCGCCGACACGTTGACCGTGAGCTCGGGCAACGACGTCGCGATGCCTACCAGCAAGGTACCCACCCAGAGCTTGCCCCAGCCGGTCGCTTCCGCCAGCGCGTCGCCGAAGCGGGCGAGCCCGACGCCGGCCATGATCACGAACGTGGAGCTGACGAGAAAGACGAGGATCGCGGTGCCCAGGGCTCCCATATCGTGTTATTCGGTAATTTGTCGTTGGTTGTGAGGCGCGGGCGATTGCACGCTTGCGCGCTTGCGACCGAGGAACCGGCCAGAGTGGAACTGTTCCGCAGCCGCAGCGGGAAACGCGGCCGGCAGTGGGACGGCAGCGCGCTGCCGGATGGGGGACCCGAGCCGGCGGCGTTCGCGGTGTCCGGTACGGCGATGCATGCGTTCCTCCTCCGCATGAGACTTCGGGGACCGCATGCTGGGGGCGCCGGGTGACCCCCGCCAGCAAGCGGCCTTTACCTCGGACGAGCCCCAATTTGGGCTACCGCCGTCCAGGCAAAGGTCTCGCTTGCAACGTTGCGGTTGCCGGCAAGGCCGGGGACGCGGAAATTCTCCCGCATCCCGTGATGACGGCCCTGCCGCAGCGGCGCTGCTCTCGCGCCGCCGTGGCTACTCCCCTTTGGAGGTGCGCTTTGGGGATTCCCTCAAAAATCAGCCCCGCGCGCATTGCCCTTTTACCACGGCGATTCTCCACGCGTCAAAACGGCAGCGCGAGAGCCGGTTCAACCGGGCGTGTGCTTGCGCAGCCTGACCGCGTCCCGGCGGCGCGCGCGCACGCGGATGTTGAGCATCTCGACGCCGACCGAGAACGCCATCGCGAAATAGATGTAGCCCTTCGGTATCGGGTAGTCCCAGCCCTCGGCGATCAGCGCCATGCCGACGAGGATCAGAAAGCTCAGCGCGAGCATTTTCACGGTGGGGTGGCGGTCGACGAACCCGCCGATCGGTCCGGCCGCGAACATCATGACGCCGACGGCCGCGACGATGGCGAGCACCATGATCGGCACCTGCTCGACCATGCCGACGGCGGTGATCACCGAATCGAGCGAGAACACGATGTCGATGATCGCGATCTGCGCGATCACCGCGGCGAAGCCCGCGCGTACCGCGGCCGCCGCGTGTTCGTCCGCTTCTCCTTCGAGGGCGTTGTGGATCTCATGAACGCTCTTCCACAGCAGGAATAGGCCGCCCCCGATGAGTATCAGATCGCGCCCCGAGATCTCCTTGCCGATCAAGGAGAACAGCGGCTCGGTGAGCGTCATCACCCACGCGAGCGAGAGCAGCAGCGCGATGCGCGTGAACATGGCGAACGCGAGCCCGAGCGTGCGCGCGCGCGGCCGCTGCGCTTCCCGCAACCGGCCGACGAGGATCGAGATGAAGATGATGTTGTCGACGCCGAGGACGATTTCCAGCGCCGTGAGTGTGACGAGTGCAATCCATGCCTGCGGATCCGACAGCCATTCCATGGGTAATCTTCTCGCCTTCCGCGTCGCCTAAGCGCGCAGCCAACTCGGCACACCCGCCTTGCAGAAGTACCTGGCGATCAGTCAGTTCGCAGCCGCCAGCAACAGGGCCAGCGCGACCCCGACCCCGACTCCGGCCGGAATGCCGTAGCGCTCCCACTTCGACGCTTCCTCGCCCGCGATTATCGCGACCGGCATCGAAGTCAGTTCGATCACCTTGTTGGTGACCGAGTTTTCGACCAGCCGGGTGAGCGAGTTCTTGCGCGCGGTGCTCATCACGATGTGGTCGCAGCGCAAGCGGCGGGCGGTATCGGTGATGGCTTTCGCCCTCTCACCCACCTCGGCGTGCGCCGAGTAAGGAATGCTGAAGCCGTCGAGCATCTGCTTGACCGGGCCCAGCGCCTTTTCGGCCGCGTCGCGGTGGTAGTCGCGGAGGCTCTTCCTGCTGACAAAGCGCGCGATGTAGCTGCTGAACGGCGGCTGCACGTTCAGCAGGTGGATCTCCATCGCCGTGTTGTTCATGAATTCCTTGATGACATGCTTCGCCGCGAACTGGCAATTACGGGAGCCGTCGACCGGGATGAGTATCCTTAGCATGCTGCTCCCTCCTGCAAATTGTTGCGAGATCGATGCGAGATTTGCGCCCTGCTGCGCGAAGCCGGCGACAGGTGCGCCTAACACCAGGCCCTGCGGCGTTTCCATCGTCCTTGCCGCCCGGTGCCGGAAGCAAACCTTGAGCAGCTCCATGGCGACCGGCGAGGCGAAGAAGAACGATAGCATAAACAGCCAGTCACTCGCACTAAGGAAGTAAGCGGCACGGTGTCGAAGAACGGCCTGGGGAACGGAGCCGCTGGCTACTGCGTGTAGTTCGAACAGGTCGGCAAGCGTGTCTACCCGACGGACGCCGGACAACGCCTTTATGCCGGCTGCAACGACGTATTCCGCGCGCTATCGGGGCTTGAAAAAGCGCTCAACGGCATGCGTGCCATGGAGAGCGGGCATCTGCGGCTGGCTGTTTGCTCGACGGGTAAGTACTTCGCCCCGCGCATGCTCGGCGCCTTCATCCAGCGCTATCCGGGAGTGGACGCGTCGCTGGAGATTCACAACCGCAAAACGCTCATCGACCGGCTCGCAAACAACGAGGACGATCTTTACCTCTTCGCCTCGCCGATCGACAGGGAAGACGTCGTAACCCAGGCGCTCCTGCCAAATCCGCTGGTGGTTTTCGCGCGCGACGACCATCCTCTCGCCAACGCGCGGCAGATCAGCTTCGAGCGCATCGCCGCGGAGCCCTTCCTCATGCGCGAACCCGGGTCCGGGACACGGCTGCTCGCGACGAAACTGTTCGAGCAGCACGGGCTTGCCCCGAAGATCAGGCTGGAGCTGAGCACCGACGAGACGATCAAGGAGGCCATCCTGGCCGGCCTGGGCGTGTCGATCATGTCGCGCTTCACGCTCGGACTGGAGCCCGAAGCCTCGCGACTGATTTGTCTGGACGTCGACGGCTTTCCCCTGGAAAACCACTGGTACTTCGCTTATCCGTTGGGCAAGCAGCCGTCGGCAACAGCCCGGGCGTTCATGGATCTTGCACGACTGGAAGCCAAGGGGCTGGTCATGGAGGAATTGCGCGGCATGGCGAAATCCGCGCGCCCATGCGAGGGAGAGTGAGGATCGGCTAACCGGCGAGAACCGAGGTCTGGCGCCAATTTTCCCGGAACCGCGGCATCACTCGCGAAGCGAACAGTTCCAGCGTCCTGAACGCCTCGGCGTCGCTCGAGCCGCCGAAATTGATCTGCATCGAAGGCTCGATCGAGCCGCCGAAGGACTCGGCGCACGCCTTGACCTGATCGGCGACCTCGTCCGGCGTGCCGACGAACGCGCCGCCGTTGGCGACGATCTTCTCCGGCGTGGTCGCGATGATGCTCGCGACCATCCTTTCGTAGCCGGGATACTGGTCGGATGACCTGCCCTGCCACGCGGTGCAGGCATCGGCGAAAGTCTGCAGGTACCGTTTGCAGATGCGCTCGAACCCGGCGCGCGCCTCGTCGCGCTTCTCGGCGACGTAGCAGAACTGCGCCACCTGCACCTGCTCGGCGCCCGGCGGGTGGCCGGACTCGGAGCAGACCCTGCGGTAAAGCCCGACCAGCTCCTGCAGGAGGCCCGGCTTGCCGGCGTAGGGAACGATCATCAGGTTGAAGCGGTTGCGCGCTGCGTAGGTGAACGATTCCTCGCCCGAGATCGCGGCGATCCAGATTGGTGGGTGCGGCTTCTGCACCACGCGCGGCATGAGATGCACGTCCTCGATCGTCCAGAAGCGGCCCTTGTGCGTCACCCGGTCCTCGGTCCACAGGCGACGGATGATCGCGATGCCTTCCTCGAAGCGCGCGCGGCTTTCCTCCATCGGCACGCCGAACACCTCGAATTCCTTGGGCAGGAACGCGCGCCCGAAGCCCGCGTCGAGGCGGCCGCTGCTCATGTTGTCGAGCATCGCGAGGTCGCCGCCCAGGTGCGCCGGGTGGTGGAACGCCGGGATCACCGCCCCGGTGATGAGGCGGATGCGTTTCGTACGCGCCGCGATCGCGGAGAGGAACACGCACGGGTTGGGCGAGTGCCCGCCGTAGTCGAAGAAGGAATGCTCGACGGTCTTGATCGAGCTGTAGCCGAGCTGATCGGCCCGCTCGGCGAGCCACAGGCACTGCGCGTAGTAGTCCGCCGTGGTCGAGTCTTCGGGGCGGAACGAGGGAAAGAAGTTGAGGCCGAATTTCATTTTTGAGCGATGCTACCATGTGCCCCGTGAAGCTACGCGGCAGGGTCGCGGTCGTCACCGGCGCAGGCAGCGGCATCGGCAAGGTGCTTGCCACGCGCCTCGCGCGCGACGGAGCGTCGGTGGTCGTCGCGGACTTGAAGAACTACGACGTTGCCGCCGCCGAAATCGCGAAGAGCGCCAATGCGCGGACGCTCGGATTGCAAGTCGATGTCGCTTCGGAAGACGACGTCGCGCGCATGGCGGCCGAGACCATGAAGACGTTCGGTCGCGTGGACATCCTCGTCAACAACGCGGCGTATTTCGCCCCGATCGAGCTTCGCCCCTTCGAAAGGATCGACGCCGCCGAGTGGCGCAAGGTGATGGAGGTGAACACGCTCGGCGTGTTCCTGTGCTGCCGCGCCTGCGTGCCGCACATGCGCTCGGGCGGCTACGGCCGCATCATCAACCTCGCCTCGGGCGCGGCGATCAAGGGCGTGCCGCTGTTCCTGCACTACGTCGCGAGCAAGGGGGCGGTGATCGCGATGACGCGCGCACTCGCGCGCGAGGTCGGCAAGGACGGCATCACTGCGAACGCGCTCGCGCCCGGCTTCACGCTCTCCGAGAGCATGCTCAAGCACGCCCAGCAGCTCAAGCACGGCGAGGGGAGCAAGGCCTCACGCGCCATCGCGCGCGACGAGCATCCCGAGGACCTGGTCGGCGCGGTGAGCTTCCTCGCGAGCGAGGACGCCGCGTTCATCACCGGCCAGACGCTGGTGGTGGACGGCGGTTCGGCGATGGTCTAGCCGCAGATCGCCGGCAATACTTCGCTGATCGAGCCGGGCAGCACCGCGTCGGCGACCCCGTCGAAGGGCGTCGGCTGCGCGTTCAGGATCACGATCTTCGCTCCCGCCTGCCGCGCGATGTCGACGGCTCCCGCGATGGGATAGACCTGAAGGCTCGTTCCCACGGAAAGGAACAGGTCCGCCTCGCCCGCGACCCGCATCGCGCGGTCGATCACCTCGGGCACCAGGTTCTGGCCGAACGAGATGGTGTCGCTCTTCAGGATGCCGCCGCAGTCCTCGCAGCGCGGGTCTTCCTCCCCCGCGCGCACGCGCTCGAGCACGGACTGCATCGGCCCTCTCGTGCCGCAGCCCCAGCACATGAACTTGCGCATGGTGCCGTGCACCTCGACCACGCGCTCAGGCGAGTTGCCGGCGAGCTGGTGCAGCTCGTCGATGTTCTGCGTGATGAGCGCATGGAGCTTGCCGCGCCGCTCCAGATCGACCAAAGCGAAGTGGCCGGGATTCGGCTTCGCCTGCCATGCCGATGAGTGCAGCCGGTTCTGCCACGACGCTTTCCTCACCTCCGCATCGGCGAGATAGTGATGGATGTTCGAGAGCTTCTCGGCCAGCGGGTCCTTAGTCCACACCCCTCGCGGGCCGCGGAAATCGGGAATCCCGGAGTCCGTGGAGATGCCCGCGCCGGTGAGCGCGACGATGCGCGACGCCGCGTCGATCCAGGAACGGACTTCGGCAATCAAGGAATCTGGATCTTGCCGCCGCCCGGCATCCCGCCTACGGGCGGAATGCCGCCCTGCGGGATGACGATCGAGGAGGCGGCCTGGCGGCGCAGGTCCTGCAACTCCTTCACCGTGCGCTCGATCGCCTCCTTCGCGAGCTGGCCGAACTTCTCGGCCGCCTCCTCGAGCGAGCCGGCGCCGATTTCGAACGCGATCGGCAGCGCGCCCGCGGGCGTGAGCACCTGCGTCTCGCCCACGTAGAGCACGGCGCGCGCGGCGTCGCGCGCGCCGTCCTTTTTCATCGGGGTGAGGCGCCGGATGGTGCCGATCCTCCGGTCGGTGAAGACCTCCTCGAGGTACAGCGCCGACGGGTCGAGCTTCAGCTCGGAGCCGCGGGGCTCGGTCGGTGTCGCCATGCGCGCAGTCTAATTCGCCTTGATGCCAGCGGCCTTGATCAGTTTCGCGTTCGCTTCCAGCTCCTCATCGATCATGCCCTGGAACGCGGCGAGCGACATGGTGAGGGGATCCGCGCCGAGCTTCCTGATCTGGGCGCTCAGGTCGGCCGTCTGCACCAGTGCGTTGATCTCGCGGTGCAGGCGCTCGACGATCGGCCGTGGCGTCTTCGAGGAGATCAGGACGCCGAGCCAGAAATTGTAATCCGAGTTCGCGTACCCCAGTTCCACGGTGGTGGGCACGTCCGGCATCAGCGAGCTGCGCTTCGGCCCTCCCACGGCGAGCGCGACGACCTTGCCCGCGTCCGCCATCTTCTTCGCCTGGAACACGAGCGCGAAGTAGCAGTCCGCGCGGCCGGCGAGGACCTCGGTGAGCGCATCGGGCGCGCCTTTCATATGCACCTTCAGAACCTCGATGCCGGCGGAGAAGCGGAAGCGCTCCAGCTGCATGTGGGTGGCGCTGCCGATCCCCGCGGTCGAGCACACCACTTTGCCGGGGTTCGCCTTGGCGGCGGCGACCAGATCGGCCGCCTTCTTGTACCCCTTCTCGGGCGAGGTGACGAGCACCGTCGGTATCGTCGCCATGGTCGCGACCGGCGCGAGATCCTTCGGATCGAGCCCGGGGTTGAGCAGCGTGGAGACAGTGAATGCCGAGGCGTACATCATCATCGTGTGGCCGTCGGGCTCCGCGGACGCTACGTACTTGGCACCGACCAGCCCGCCGGCACCAAGCCGGTTCTCGACGATCACCGGCTGGCCGAAAACAGGCGAGAGCTTCTCGGCGAGGATGCGCGCCATGGTGTCGGAGGCGCTGCCGGGCGTCACGCCCGAGACGATGCGAATGGTCTTGCTGGGAAAGCCTTGCGCCGCGGCGAGCGCCGGTACGAGCAATGCCAGAGCCGCCGCGATCCAGTTGCGTTTCATGACTCCTCCTCTGTCAAACCTTGGGCAGGCCGAACTGCGCCGCCAGCCAGTCGGCCGAGCGGCTGCGGTACCGGTACGGCCGGTTGTTCGCATTGTGGCCTCCATCCTCGACCATCAGCAACTCCACCGGGCCCGAGACCCTCTTCGCGAGCCGCTCGGCGTGCTCGGCCGGCACCAGCCGGTCCTGCCGCCCCGCCACGATAAGGAGGGGGCAGGTGATGCGGCCCGCCGCGTCCTTCATCGAAAGCCGAGAGGCGTATTGCCGCGCCTCGGCCTCGGTCCGGCAATGGCTGCGCGCGCGGAACGTGTCGCGCGTGAGCTCGGGAAGCGCGTCCCAGATCTCGGCCCACTCGAACGGGCCGGAGAGCGCGATGCAGGCCCGGATGCGCTTCTCGTATGCCGCGGCGCGCGGCGCATAGTAGCCGCCCAGGCTCACGCCCCATATCCCGACGCGCGATGCGTCGAGGTCGAGGCGCGTGCCGATCCAGTCGAGCACGGCGTGCGCCGCCTTCTCGTAGTCGCCTGCGATCGGGATCTCGTACTCGGCCTCGCCCTGCCCGGGGCCGTCGAGCGCGAGCACCGCGATAGAGCGCGCGAGAAACGGCTCCTCGTAGGCGTGGATCTCCTCTTTCGTGGAATCGAGGCCCGGCGCCATGACGAGCACCGGGCATCTCCCCGGAGCCGGCCTTCGCAGCACGGCATAGAGCGTCTTTCCGTCGAAAGGAATCGCCACGCGCTCTCCCGGCGGCCGGATGAGCGGCAGCGCATCGGTGTAGCACTCGACCGCCTTCTTGTGCGCCGCGCGCATCTGCGCGGGATCCTGCACGAACACGAACTTGGCGAAGTGGTAGTACATCGCCGCGCGCACCAGGTGCTCGCCCGCGGTGAGGCGCCAGCCCTGCGCCAGCGCCTCGCGGCCGAGCGCCTCGTGCACGCCTGCGCGCGCGCACCACGCGGCGCACCAGTCCTCCCAGCGCGAGATGCCCGCCGTGACCTCCTCGAAATCGGCGAGCTGCACGCCGTTCGAGACGAAGCGCGGCGCCCAGTGGTCGATGGCGGAGGCGACGCGAGCGTCCCTGCGCGCCGCCGTCTGGACGCTCATTTCAGTTGATCTTGATTCCGGCCGTCTGGACGATCTGCCTCCACTTCGCGCCGTCCTCGACGATGAGCTTCGCGTACTCCTCGGGCGTGGTCGGGAACGGCTCGACGCCCATCTTGCTGAGCGCATCGAGCACGTCGGGCGATCCGAGGGCTTTCACGACTTCCGCGTTCAGCCGCCGCACGATGTCGCCCGGCGTTCCCGCCGGCGCGAGCATCCCGAAATAGGAAGCGAACTCGTAGCCGGGAAGCCCGGCCTCGGCGGTGGTCGGCAGCTCGGGCATGCGCGCCAGCCGTTTTTTCTGCGCCACCGCGAGCGCCTTGAGCTTTCCGCTCTGCACGTGCGGCGCGTAGATCACGATTGTGTCGATCATCACGTCCAGCCGCCCGGCCAGCATGTCGACCAGCGCCTGGTTCACCCCTTTGTACGGGACGTGAAACAGCTGCACGCCGGCGGCGACGTTGAACGCCTCTCCCGCGACGTGCAAAAAGTGCCCGACCCCCGCCGAGCCGTAGGTGAGCTTGCCGGGCCTTGCTTTGGCGTACTCGATGAATTCCTTCAGCGAGCTCACCGGTATCGAGCCCTGGACGATCACCACGACCGGCGCGGCCGTGAGGACGCTGATCGGCGCGAACGACTTGACCGGGTCGTACGGAAGCTTCGGCTGCAGCGCCGGCGCGCTCGACAGCGCTCCGCTGGTGCCGACGAAAATCGTGTAGCCGTCCGGCGGGGATTTCGCGACCGCTTCGGCACCGATAATGCCCGCACCACCGGGCCGGTTTTCCACGAACACCTGTTGGCCGAACGCGTCGGTGAGCTTTTGCGCCATCAGCCGCCCGATGGTGTCGACATTGCCGCCCGGCGGGAAAGGAACGACCAGCTTGACCGGCTTGGCCGGATAGGCCTGCGCCAGCGCCGCGGCGCTCGCAATCGCCGCAAGCAGCACTGCAACTGCTGCGAAAATCCTCCTCATGTCATCCTCCTCCGGTTATTTCAACTGCGCAGCTTGAAGCGCTGGATTTTTCCAGTCGCCGTCTTCGGTAATTCGTCGCGAAACTCGATCCAGCGCGGGTACTTGTAGGGCGCGAGCTTGTCCTTGACGTGCTGCTGCAGCGCCGTCGTCAAGGACTCGCTCGCCGTCTGGCCGGGCTTGAGAACCACGTAGGCCTTCGGCTTGACGAGCTTGTCCCGGTCTTCGGCGCCGACCACTGCGGCTTCAAGTACCGCCTCGTGCGAGATGAGCGCGGCTTCGACCTCAACCGGCGAGACCCAGATTCCGGACACCTTCAGCATGTCGTCGGCGCGGCCGCCGTAGACGTAGTAGCCCTGCTCGTCCACGCTGTACTTGTCGCCGCTGCGCGTCCACGGCCCCTGGAACGTGTTCTTGGTTTTCTCTCTCTGGTTCCAGTACATGATCGCGGCGGTCGGCCCGCCGATCTGCAGCTCGCCGAGCTCTCCCGGCTTGGTGACGACGTTGCCCTGATCGTCCACCAGGCGCAACTGATAGCCGGGCACCGACTTGCCCGTCGTGCCGAAGCGCACCTCGCCCGGCCGGTTGGAGAGGAAGATGTGCAGCATCTCGGTCGAGCCGATGCCGTCGAGGATCTCCAGCCCGGTCCTTTCCTTGAAGCGCCGCGCGATGTCGGGCGGGAGCGCCTCGCCCGCCGACACGCAGGTGCGCAGCGCGAGCTGCTCGCGCTTCGGAAACGCGGGACTCGCAAGCAGCGCCGCGTAGAGCGTCGGCACGCCGTAGAAGATGGTCGGCTTCTTCTCGACCAGGCGCTTGAACACCGAATCCGGGGTCGGGCGCTCGGCCATCAGCACCGCGGTCGCGCCCACCGACATCGGGAAGGTGAGCGCGTTGCCCAGGCCGTAGGCGAAAAACAGCTTCGCCGCCGAGAACACCACGTCCGACTCGCGGATGCCGAGGACCTGCTTCGCGTACGTGTCGGCGGTGAGGATCAGGTGCGAGTGCAGGTGCACGGTGCCCTTCGGCGCGCCGGTGGATCCCGACGAGTAGAGCCAGAAGCACACGTCGTCGCTCGTCGTCTGCGCCGCCGCGGCCTTGGCGGGCGCCGCGGCGAGCATGTCGGAGAGCTGCTTGCCGGCCACCACGACATGCTTCAAGTCAGGGCACTTGTTGCGGATCGGCTCGAAGGACTTGAGCAGCGGCTCGGAGACGAACAGCGCCCTCGCGCGGCTGTCGCGCAGCTGATACTGGTAATCCGAGGGGGTGAGCAGCGTGTTCATCGCCACGGGAACGATTCCCGCCTTGATCGCGCCGAGAAACACCGCCGGCCAGTCGCAACCGTCGAGCATCGCGATCGCGATCCTTTGCTCGCGCTCGATGCCGAGCGCGCGGATCGCGTTCGCCGCGCGGTCGACGCGCTCGGCGAGCTGCGCGTACGTGTAACTGCCGGCGTCGTCGACGAACGCGGTCTTGCCGCCGCGGCCCGCCTCGAGGTTGCGGCCGATCAGGTCCTCGGCGGCGTTGTAGTCGCGCGGGATGTCCATCGCTCTCCTCCTCCCGGAACTAGGCCTTCATCAATTCCGAAGCCATCAGCCCGGGCTCGATGCCCTCGGCCTCCGCGGCGGCGAAATTGAGCTCGACCTTGATCCCGTTCGGATCGTAGAGAAACATCTGGTAGAGCGCCTGCCCGTTCGCGCGCCGCGTGGTGAAGGGTACGCCCTCGGCGCGCAGGTGCTCGAGCATGGTTCGCAGCCCCGTGGCGCGGAACGCGATGTGGTCCAGCGCCCCCGTGCCGGCGCCCGCGTCCCGCGAGGTGCGGCCGAGGTAGGCCCTCTGGATCTCCCCCGCGCTCTTCGCGCTCGGACCGATGTGCACGACGTCGGTCTCGCCGATATACATCCAGTGCACCGGAAAGCCGAAATCCGGGTGGGGGCCTGATTTCATGCCCAGCACCCGCGCGTACCAGTCGCGCGTGGCGTCGATATCGTCGGCGGCGACGAGATAATGCTCGATATGCGATAGCGGCATGGTCCGCGCTCCTCTTGCACTAATATATCCCAAGGAGGAGGTACCCATGTACGTCGCCGAGAGCAAGCGCCTGACTTCGGGCGGCGCGAAGAAAATGGCGGCCACGGCGATCGAGCGCGCCCGGGAAGCGGGCGTGGCGATCACGGTCGCGGTCGCCGATGCCGGCGGGCACCTGATCCTGCTCGAGCGCATGGACGGCGGGCGCTTCCACACGGTGCACTCGGCGACCACCAAGGCGGTGTGCGCCGCCTCGAACCGGCGCTCCACCGGGTCGAAAGGCGCGCAGGGCCAGGCGCTCGACGTCGCGCACGCACTCGGCCTCGCGCTTGCCGCCGGGCCCGAGCGCTGGACCGCGATGGAGGGCGGCTGCCCGGTGATCGTGGACGCCGAATGCGTCGGCGGCGTCGGCGTCGCCGGCGGCGACTGGGAGTTCGACGAGCGCGCGGCACGCGAGGCGGTCGAATCGATCGGGGCGAGCGCCGGGTGAACGTCGCCTGCATCGGCATGGGCTGGTGGTCCGACGTGCTCGCCGACGCGGTGCAGCGCTCGCAAAAGCTGAAGATCGCCGCCTGCTACAGCCGTTCCGCCGAAAAGCGGGAGAAATTCGCATCGAAATACGGCTGCCGCGCGGCGCCCGCCTACGAAGCGATCCTGGAGGACCGCTCGATCGAGGGCATCATCAACACCACGCCGAACGCCGTCCACCTCGAGACCACGCGCGCCGCCGCCGCCGCGGGCAAGCATGTCTTTCTCGACAAGCCGATTGCCAACACCATCGCCGACGCGCGCGCGATCACGCAAGCCTGTCGCGACGCCGGCGTGGTGCTCGCGCTCGGCTACCAGAGAAGGCGCGAGAGCCATTTCCGCTGGATCCGCGGCCGCGTCGAGGATGGAACGTTCGGAAAGCTCGTCAACGCCGAAGCGAACATCAGCCGGGACCGGCTGGGAAAGATCGACCTCTCGTCATGGCGCTACAGCTCGGAAGGCATGCCAGGCGGCGTGATGCTGCAGATCGGCATCCACTACACCGACGTCCTCGAGTACCTGATGGGGCCGATCAGGGCGGTGAGCGGGCGCTTCGCGCAGCTCGTGCTCCCGGGAGAGAACCCGGACGTGGCGAGCCTCGTGATCGAGCATGAGAACGGCGCGCTGTCCACGCTGAACGCGAGCTACGCCTCGGCTTCCGAGTTCTACCTGATGAACATCTACGGAAAGGAAGCGAGCGCGTATTACGATCTGCACCAGGGGCTGAGGGTGCTGAAGCGCGGCGGCACGCGTGCCGAGGCCGTGCCCTGCCCGAAAAACGACCCCATCGTCGAAGAGCTGGAGGAATTCGCCAGGGCGGTGCGCGGTCAAGCGCAGCCGGAGGCGGACGGCGAGCGCGCAACCGCTTCGCTCGCCGTGATCCTCGCCGGGATCCGCTCGGCGCGGGAGGGACGCACAATCGAGGTAAGGGAGGTGCTCCAATGAACCGGATCGTCTGGGTCTTTGTGGCAATTTTTTCGCTTGCGGCGCAGGCGCAGGAGCCGCCCTTCCCGCAGCGAAGTCCGATCGAGATCACGGTCCTTTTCCCCGCCGGCACCTCGGCCGATGTCACCGCGCGCATGCTCGCCGACGGCATGTCGAAGCAGCTCGGCCAGCGCGTGCTGGCGGTCAACCGGCCCGGCGCGGGCGGCGCGATCGGCTACAAGCACGTCGTCTCGCAGAAGCCGGACGGCTATTCGCTGGTGTGGAACTCCAACTCGATCTCGACCACGTACCACTCGGGGCAGCTCGCCTTCGACTACCGGGCGTTCGACCCGGTGGCGCGCGTGCTCGCCGAGGCGGTGGTGCTCGCGGTGCGCAGCGACGCGAAGTGGCGGACGCTCGGCGAGCTGCTCGCCGACGCCAAGGTGCGGCCGAAGGCGATCGCCGTCGGAAACTCCGGGATCGGGAGCCACACGCACATCTCCTCCGCCGCGCTGTTTCGCACCGCGGGCGTCGAGGTGAACGAGATTCCGTTCGCCGCCGCCCAGGTGGTGCCGAGCCTGATGGGCGGCCACGTGGCTGCACTGGTGCAGTTCCCGGGTGCCCTTTCCGGACCGGTCAAGCAGGGGCAGGTGCGGCTGCTCGCGTCCCTGACGACCAGCCGCGATCCGGCGTTCCCCGACGTGCCGACCGCGCGCGAGCAGGGCGTCGACGTCGCCCTCGACGCCTGGCGCGGCATCGCCGCGCCGAAAGGGACGCCGAGCAAGGTCATCGAGGCGCTCGAGCTGGCGATCCGCAACACGGTGGAGTCCGGGGAATTCGCCAGGGCGAGCGAGAACCTGCGCGTGCGCCCCGCGTTCCTGCCGGCCGCCGAGTTCGGCGAGCTGATCGCAAAGGAGGACGCCTACCTCGCGCGCCTGATGCAGACGATCGGGCTGAAGAAGTAGCGGTCAGGCCGGCTGAGACAGACGCTCGCGGACCTTCTCGAGCCACTTGCGCGCCCACTCCACCGCCAGCTCCTCGGGCAGCGTGCCGCTCGAGGCATCGTGGGTGTAGCGCTCGCCGATGCGCTCGGCGCCGAGCTCCGACAGGATGTCGTCGAAGCGCTTGCCGCCGAAATTGAAGGTCTCGACGTAGGTGCGGTCCCCCAGGCCGAACACGCCGTAGCGCACGCCGCCGAGGCCCGGGCGCTCGCTGCACAGCGCCTGGTAGAACGCCTTGGCGTTGTCGGGCACGTCGCCCTGGCCGTAGGTCGAGGTGCAGATCAGGTAGACACGCTCGCGGCGGGCGAACACCGAGGGGTGAAGCTTGTCCATCATCAGCGTCTCCACCTGGACGCCGTCGCCGTCGAGCGCGAGCTCGATCTCCTGCGCGCACAACTGCGCCGTGCCGGTCATGGTGCCGACGAGGATCGCGAGCTTCATGGTTGACAGTTACTATATTGCAACCTAGAATCCGCGTCAAGCAATATAGTTCCTGTGAACGCCCCCCTCTCCCACGTGCAGCAGGAGGCAGCGTATCTCGCGCGGCTCGGCGCGCGCGTGCGCGCTTGGCGCGCCGAGCGCGGCACCACGCGCAAGGTGCTCGCCGCCGCCTCGGGAGTGTCGGAGCGCTACCTCGCCCAGCTCGAGGCCGGCGAAGGCAACATCTCGGTGCTGCTGCTGCGCAAGGTGGCGCGCGCGATGGAGGTCCCGGTCGAGGCGCTGGTGCGCGAGCACGACGCGGCGCCGCGCCGCAGCCGCATTGCGCTCCTCGGCCTGCGCGGCGCCGGCAAGTCCACGCTCGGCGCGAAGCTGGCGCGCGCGCTGGACGTTCCGTTCATCGAGCTCGACCGCGAGGTGGAAAACGATGCCGGCGCCAGCCTGGGCGAGGTGTTCTCCATGTACGGCCAGGAGGCGTTCCGCCGCTTCGAGCGCCGCGCGCTCGAGCGCGTGCTGAAGCAGCACGAGCGCGCGGTGATCGCGGCCGGCGGGTCGCTCGTCACCGACCCGGGAACCTACCAGCTGCTGCTCGATCGCTCGTATTGCGTGTGGCTGAAGGCCTCGCCCGAGGAGCACATGGCGCGCGTCATCGCGCAGGGCGACATGCGGCCGTTCAAGGGCCGCTCGGCGGCCCTCGACGAGATCCGCCAGCTGCTCGCCGACCGCGAGCGGCTGTACGCGCGCGCCGACGTCACGCTGGACACCTCGGGTCGCTCGGCGAAGCAGGGCCTCGCCGCGCTGCGCGCGCTGCTCGCCAAGGAGGAGGCATGAACGATCTGTCCAAGCGGCCGGCACAGGTGTCCTTCGACACGCAGCCGGACCGCTATCACCACTGGAGGCTCGGCTTCGACGGCCCGATCGCCATGCTCACGCTGGACGTGGCGGAGGACAAGGCGCTGGAGCCGGGCTACAAGCTGAAGCTCAACAGCTACGACCTGGGCGTGGACATCGAGCTCGCCGACGCGCTCAACCGCATCCGCTTCGAGCACCCCGAGGTGAAGGCGGCAGTGATCACCAGTGGCAAGAGCCGCATGTTCTGCTCCGGCGCGAACATCTACATGCTCGGCCATACCTCGCACCCCGGCAAGGTGAACTTCTGCAAGTTCACCAACGAGACGCGCAACGGCATCGAGGACTCGAGCGCGCATTCGGGCCTCAAATTCCTGGCGGCGCTGAACGGCGCCACGGCGGGCGGCGGCTACGAGCTGGCGCTCGCCTGCGACGAGATCGCGATGATCGACGACCGCTCCTCCACCGTGAGCCTGCCGGAAGTGCCGCTGCTCGGCGTGCTGCCCGGCACCGGGGGGCTGACCCGGCTGGTGGACAAGAGGAAGATCCGGCGCGATCTCGCCGACGTGTTCAGCACCACTGCCGAGGGCGTGCGCGCCGACCGCGCGAAGCAGTGGAAGCTGGTGGACCACGTCGCGAAGCCGCAGCAGTTCGCGCAATTCGTCAAGAACCGCGCGCTCGAGCTCGCCGCGCTCTCCGACCGTCCGGGAGGCCAGGGCGTGGAGCTGAAGCCCTTCGTGCGCACTGCCCGCGAGGACGGCTACCACTACCCGACGGTGGACGTGAAGATCGACGCGGCGGGCCGCAAAGCCGAGATCACGGTGTTCGCGCCGACCGGCGCCCAGCCCGATACGCCGGAAGCGATGCTCGAGCGCGGCTCGGCATGGTGGCCGCTCGCGCTGGCGCGCCAGCTCGACGATGCGATCCTCACGCTGCGCCACAACCATCTCGACATCGGGCTGTGGGTGCTGAAGACGCGCGGCCACATGGACGCCATGCTCGCGATGGACGCCGCGCTCGACAAGCACCGCGGCCACTGGTTCGTACGCGAGACCGTCGGCTACCTGCGCCGCACGCTCGCGCGCTTCGACGTCGCCTCGCGCTCGATGTTCGCGATCGCCGACGCCGGATCGTGCTTCGCCGGCACGCTCGCCGAGCTGCTCTTCGCGGCCGACCGCAGCTTCATGCTCGATGCCGAGAACGGGCCGCGCATCGCCCTGACTCCGATGAACTTCGGCGCCTACCCGATGGTGAGCGGGCTCTCGCGCATCGAGACGCATTTCTGCGCCGAGACCGCGCCGGTCGAGGCGGCGCACCAGGCGATCGGCCGGCCGCTCGAGACGCGCGAAGCACGCGAGCTCGGCCTGGTGACCTCGACCCCCGACGACATCGACTGGGAAGACGAGGTGCGCATCGCCATCGAGGAGCGCGCGAGCCTGTCGCCCGACGCCCTCACCGGTATGGAGGCGTCGCTGCGCTTCGCCGGACGCGAGAGCATGCACACGCGCGTCTTTGGACGGCTCTCGGCGTGGCAGAACTGGATCTTCAACCGGCCGAACGCCACCGGCGAGCACGGCGCGCTCAAGGTGTACGGCACCGGCGCGAAGGCGAAATTCAACTGGGAGCGCGTATGAGCGCGGTCAATTATTCCGAGAAAATCCCCAATAACGTCAACCTGGCGAACGACAGGACGCTGCAGCGCGCGCTAGAGCACTGGCAGCCGCATTTCCTGCAGTGGTGGCACGAGATGGGGCCGACCGACTTCGAGCGCGCCGACGTTTACCTGCGCACCGCCGTGTCGGTGGACGCGCAGGGCTGGGCGACCTACGGCGCGGTGCACATGCCCGACTACCGCTGGGGGATCTTCCTCGCGGACGCGGTGCCGGACAGGAAGATCGGCTTCGGCGACCGCATGGGCGAGCCGGCCTGGCAGCAGGTGCCGGGCGAGTACCGCTCGACGCTCAGGCGCCTGCTCGTCACCCAGGGCGACACCGAGCCCGCCTCGGTCGAGCAGCAGCGGCTGCTCGGGCACAGCTGCCCTTCCCTTTACGATCTCAGGAACCTGTTTCAGGTCAATGTCGAGGAAGGCAGGCATCTTTGGGCGATGGTGTACCTGCTGCACGCCTATTTCGGGCGCGACGGGCGCGAGGAGGCCGAGGAGCTGCTCGCGCGCCATTCGGGCGACGCCGACAAGCCGCGGATCCTCACCACCTTCAACGAGCCGATTCTGGACTGGCTGTCGTTCTACTGCTTCACCTACTTCACCGACCGCGACGGCAAGTACCAGCTGAAGAGCCTCGCGGAATCGGCGTTCGATCCGCTGTCGCGAACCTGCCGGTTCATGCTTACCGAAGAGGCGCACCACATGTTCGTCGGCGAGACCGGCATCGGCCGCGTGGTGAAGCGCACGCTCGAGGCGATGAAGGAGCTCGGCACCGGGGATCCGGCGCGTCTGCGCGAGCACGGCGCCGTGGACCTGGCGACGCTGCAGAAGTACCTGAATTTCTGGTGCTCCAGCTCGCTCGACCTGTTCGGCTCGGAGATCTCGTCGAACTCGGCGGCAAATTTCGCCAACGGCCTGAAAGGACGCCCGGACGAAGACCAGTATGAAGATCACGTGCTGCGCGGGGCTTCGATGAAGGTGGCAACGCCTGAGGGCGAGCAGGAGGTGCCGGTGCTGAACGCGCTGAACGAGGTGATGCGCGAGTCCTACCTGAAGGACTGCGAGATCGGCCTGAAGCGCTGGAACCGCACGATCGAGCGCGCCGGGCACGAGTTCCGCCTGAGCCTTCCCTCCGCCCGCTTCCGGCGCGCCATCGGCGCCTGGGCCGGGCAGCCGGTGGACCCGCTGGGCAAGCTCCTGCCGGAAGAGGAATACTCGCGGCGCCTGCACGAGTGGATCCCCTCGCAGCAGGACCGCGACTACGTCAAGTCGCTGATGCGGCGGGTGGCCGAGCCCGGCAAGATGGCCAGCTGGATCGCTCCGCCCGAGCGCGGCATCAACAACCTGCCGCTCGAGTACGAGTACGTCAGGCTGAGCTGAATTCCCGCCGGCGGAGCGCCAACGGGAAGTCGAGCTTCGGCAGGAGGCGCAGCAGCATTCGCTGGGCGAAAAGGGCGCCTTGCGGCGCCCTTTTTTTATCGTGCGCAACTCTCCAGCTCGGCCTGCCTGTCCAGCCACTCGCCCTCGAGCTGGCCAAGCTCCCTGCCGACGTAGGCCTGGTCCAGCAGCAGCGCCTGCAGTACCGCCCTCGACTCTTCCTGGTAGACGCGCGGGTCGGCGAGGCGTGCTTCCATGTCGGTCTTCTTCGCGCTCAGCCGCGCAATCATCTCCTCCAGCCGCCTGATGCGCGCTTCCAGGACTTTCCTGTTTCCTGACCGATCGGCGGCGGCCTTCGGCGCGGTCTTGGGTGCTGGTGGGGCCGGCGGCGCGGCCGCGACCGGCTTTTCCCGCCTGCTCTTCAGCAGCCAGTCCCGGTAGTCGTCCAGATCGCCGTCGAAGGGCCGCAAGCTGCCGTCGGCGACGATCAGCAGCTGGTCGGTGGTGGCGCGCAGCAAGTGCCGGTCGTGCGATACCAGCACCAGCGTGCCCTCGAACTGCGCCAGCGCCACGGTGAGCGCCTCGCGCGTTTCCAGATCGAGGTGGTTGGTCGGCTCGTCCAGCAGCAGCAGGTTGGGCCGCCGCCAGACGATCAGCGCCAGCGCGAGCCGCGCCTTTTCGCCGCCCGAGAAATGCGCGATCGAGCCGGTCGCCATGTCGCCCGCGAAATCGAAGCCGCCGAGAAAATTGCGCAGATCCTGCTCGCGCGCATCGGGCGCGATGCGCAGCAGGTGCCACAGCGGCGACTGATCGTCGCGCAGCATCTCGATCTGCTGCTGGGCGAAGTAGCCCACCTGCAGGCCCTTGTTGAAGATCGCGGAGCCGCGCAGGGGCTTCAATTCCCCGGCGATCGTCTTGATGAGCGTTGATTTGCCGGCGCCGTTGATGCCGAGCAGGCCGTAGCGCTGCTCCGACTGCAGCGAAAAATCGATGCCGCGCAGGACGGTCCTTTCCCCGTAGCCCGCGTCCGCCTTCTCCAGCACCAGCAGCGGATTGGGCGCCCTGAGCGGCTCGCGAAATTCGAACGAGAACGGCGCCGCGACGTGCAGCGGCGCCAGCTCTTCCATCCTGGCGAGCATTTTCATCCGGCTCTGCGCCTGGCGCGCCTTGGTGGCCTTGGCCCTGAAGCGGTCGATGAAGGACTGCAGGTGCGCCCGCTCGCGCTCCTGCTTGTCGCGCTGGCCGGCGGCCAGCACCACCGCCTGCGCGCGCTGCACCTCGAATGCCGAATAGTTGCCCGCGTAGCGCCTGAGCTTTTTCTGGTCGATGTGCAGGATCACGTTCACCACGCCGTCGAGGAAATCACGGTCGTGCGAGACGACCAGCAGCGTTCCCGCGTAGCGCTTCAGCCATTCCTCCACCCACAGGATGGCGTCCAGATCGAGGTGGTTGGTGGGCTCGTCGAGCAGCAGGAGATCCGACGGGCACATCAGCGCCCGGGCGAGGTTCAGGCGCATGCGCCAGCCGCCCGAGAAGCTGGAGACCGGCGTTTCCAGCTCGTCGTTCGTGAACCCCAGGCCGATCAGCAGCTGTTCCGCGCGCGAGCGCACCGTGTAGGCGCCAGCATCCCCGAGCGCGGCGTGCATCTCCCCGATCCGGTTTCCGTCGTTTTCCCGCGCTGCCTGGGAAAGCTTCCTCTCGAGAATTCTTAAAGTCCTGTCTCCGTCGATCGCGTACTCGAGCGCCGGCCGGTCGAGCGCCGGGATCTCCTGCACCACATGCGCCACGCGCCAGTGCGCGGGGAATTCGGCATCGCCCTTATCGGCGTGCAATTCCCCGCGCAATACCGAAAAGAGGCTGGACTTGCCCGAACCATTGGCGCCGATGAGCCCGACCCTTTCCCCGGGATTGACGAGCGCATCGGCGCCCTCGAGCAGGACCTTGGCGCCGCGGCGCAGGCTGAATTGTGAGAATCGGATCATGCGAGCCGGTTGAGGGCCCGCGATTTTACCGAAGCCGCGGCCTCAGGAAACGGATAGGAAAACTCATCCGAACTCATCCGCCTGCCGCGCGCTCTTGGCCATCGTGCGGCGCGAGTTGCGCGTGCCCCGGGCCGGTTCGCGGCGGAGCTGGCTTGTCATGGGTTGTTGGCCGGGCATTCGGGGCGCGCACAATCGGCATGATGGTGAATGCTGCCCGCGCTGGCCCCGTTCAGCCATGCACAACTGCGTTCAGGGCCGAGCGCGCTCGGTGCCTGAGCGCAGGGCTCAAGCGATATCGGGGAGGGGGTGATACGTGAGCGGCAGACCCGCGTGCGCGGGCCAGGCGCCCGGAGGCACGGGCGGGGCGCGCTCTAGCGCCTTCGGCTCCCAGCGGCCCAGATGCACGAGAATCGCTCGCACCACGCCGGGATCCTCGATCAGCGCGATGACGCGCATCGGACCTTTGCACTTGGGACATTCGAGCGGGTCGGCTTCATAGACCTTGCGGATCAGCCGCGCCCAGGCCGCCTTGGCGCGCTGCGCGAACTCGCTCAAGGGTTCGGTGACGGTGCTGGCGGCGTTGGTCGAAACGGCAGTCTTCGCCGCCCGCGCCCCGCGGCTGCGGCTCGAGTACCAGCCGCAGTAACGGACCAACTGCTCGTAGCGATCGGGAATGTGTTTGCACAGCAGCTCCAGCCACTCGGCGCCCGCCATGACCTGGAAGTTCCTCTTCAGTCCCAGGTGCATCTTGGAGCGGTAGATCACCGTGCCGCTGGCCGCGTCGTAGCTCATCTTGGCAAGGGAGAGCGGCGCGCGCAGCATGAGCAGCGCCTCGGGGATCGGCGGCAGGGGGACGAACGTGCCATCGGCGCGAAAAACGCCCTCGGCGGCGAGCACATGCACGTGGGGATGGAAGTTCACCAGGTCGCCAAAGGTCTGGACGGAAGTTCGCGCCGCTTCGCGGCAAGGTATTGCGGCTGGAAATTTCGGGACTGGGCTTCGGGCCCCAGGTGACGCTCGATGCGATCGGCCTGCGTCCGGCCCTCGGCAGGCCGGACGTCACCATCCGCGCGAGCCTCGCCGACTACGCCGCGCTCGCGCTGCGGCGCGAAGATCCGGACACGCTGTTCTTCACCCGGCGGCTGGTGATCGAGGGCGATACCGCGCTCGGGCTCGAGCTGAAGAACGCGCTCGACGCGCTGGGCACTCTTGTGCCTCGCCGGGCTGACCTGTAAGCTAGTTCGATCTGACTAGTCAGGAGGCCCAATGGATACCGTGAGCGTCTACGACGCAAAGGCGCGCCTGTCCGAGCTCGTGGACCGGGCGGAGTCCGGTCAGCCGACCACCATCACCAAGCGCGGGCGCGTCGTGGCGAGAATCGTCCCGGCGCGGGCGCCGCGCTGGAACCGCGCAGCGGTGCTCGACGAGGCCGAGGCCTTCCGCAGGCGCGTCGCGATCAAGGGCAAGGTCGATATCCGCGCGCTGATCGAGCGAGGCAGGCGCTGATGGCTTTCGTGCTCGACGCGTCCATCGCGTTGGGCTGGGTCGTCGGACGGCAGGCGAGCGCGTACGGCCGGCGCATCCGACTGCGCGCTCGCCGTGAGCCCTATCACGCACCAGCGCTCTGGCGGCTCGAGGTGGTGAACGCACTGCGCAGCTTGGAGCGGCGGCGAGCGATTGCTGCTGAGGCGTCGGCCACCGCGGTCGGCATCCTCGAGCGCATGCAACCCGTCATTCACGAAACGAGCTTGCCACTCGCCGAGCTGCTTCAGCTTGCGCGACGGCACGACCTCTCTGCGTACGACGCGGCCTATCTTGCACTTGCGCTCGAGCTGAAGATGCCCCTCGCCTGCGGCGACGGGGCGCTTAAGGCCGCGCTGCCGCGCGCCGGGGTCAAGCTGGCCTGACGATTGGCCCTAGCGCGTGCCGCGCGGCGGCGAGGCGCGCGTCTTCTCGCGCAGCTCCTGGCAGGCGATGCAGCGCTTGGCAGTGGGAAAGGCCTGCAGCCGCGCGTAGCCGATTGGCGAACGGATGTAAACGGGTTGCATCCGGAGAACGTTAAGGACGACGGTAGTATTTCGATCCGTCATACGATTCGAAATACCGAGCATGGCGCTGGATGGCGCCCACACTTCCACCGCGAAATCTACCGCCCGTTGTACGAGTACGTCAGGCTGAGTTGAGCGCCTCGGCGCGCGCACCCCGGCCGGTCCCTTCGCGCAGGCGCCGGGCGGCCTCGATCATCGCCGCCAGCGCCGCCTCAGTCTCAGCCCAGCCGCGCGTTTTCAGCCCGCAATCCGGGTTCACCCACAGCCGCTCGGCGGGAACGACGCGCGCCGCCTTTTCCAGCAGTCTCGCCATCTCGCCGGCGTCCGGGACGCGCGGCGAATGGATGTCGTAGAGCCCGGGCCCGATCTCGTTCGGATAGCGGAAGGTGCCGAAGGCCTCCAGCAACTCCATCCCGGAGCGCGACGCCTCGATGGTGATCACGTCCGCGTCCATGCCGGCGATCGCGGGCAGGATGTCCCCGAACTCGGCGTAGCACATGTGGGTGTGGACCTGCGTCTCGTCGGCCACGCCACTGGATGCGAGCCTGAACGCGCGCACCGCCCACTCGAGGTAATGCTCCCAGTCGCGGCGCCTGAGCGGCAGGCCCTCGCGCAGCGCCGGTTCGTCGATCTGGACGATCGCGATCCCGGCCCGCTCGAGATCGGCCACCTCCTCGCGCAGCGCGGCGGCGATCTGGATGGCGACCTCCTCGCGCGGCAGGTCCTCGCGCACGAACGACCATTGCAGCATGGTGATCGGACCGGTCAGCATCCCCTTCATGGGCTTGCGCGTGAGGCTCTGCGCGTAGCGCGTCCATTCCACGGTCATCGGCCCGGGGCGCGAGACGTCTGCGTGGATCACCGGCGGTTTCACGCAGCGCGAGCCGTAGCTCTGCACCCAGCCGTTTGCGGTGAAGGCGTAGCCGCGCAGCTGCTCGCCGAAGTACTCGACCATGTCGTTGCGCTCGGCTTCTCCGTGCACCAGAACGTCGAGGCCCAGCGCCTCCTGCCGCGCCACCGCCAGCCGGATCTCGGAGCGCATCGCCTCGCGGTAGGCGTCCGGCCCGATCTCGCCCCGCTTGTACGCCGCGCGCGCCTTGCGGATCTCGGAGGTCTGGGGAAACGAGCCGATCGTCGTCGTCGGCAACGGCGGCAGCTGCAGCCGCTGGCGCTGCTTGCGCGCGCGCACGGCGTACGGCGAGCGCCGTCGCGTCGCGTGCTCCTCGAACGCGGCGCCTGCCGACGCGCCGGCGCTCTTCGCCAGCGCTGCGACCGCGATGGCCTTGCGCGAAAGCGCGAGCGCAGGACCGATCGCGTGCGGCCCCTGTTCCAGAGCGCGCTTGAGCGCCGCGATCTCCTCCAGCTTCTGCGCCGCGAACGCGAGCCGCAGCCGAAGCTCCGGATCGAGCCTGCGCTCCTCGCCGAGATCGATCGGCACGTGGAGCAGCGAGCAGCTCGCCGAGACCCACAGCCGCTCGCCGAGGCGCTCGTGCGCGGGCTGCAGCGCCGCCAGCGCGGCGTCGAGATCGCAGCGCCAGATGTTGCGGCCGTTCACCACGCCAAGCGAGAGAACCTTGCCTTCGGAGAATCCCTTCAGGAAGCGCGGGAGCTGTTCCCGCCCGCGCACCAGATCCAGATGCAGTCCGGCGACCGGCAGCGACTTGAGCAGGGCTTGCTGCGGCTCGGCGGAATCGAAATAGGTCGCCAGGAGGATCTTCGGCGAACCGTCCACGAGCGATGCGTAGGCGGTAGCGAGCGCCTCGAGCCAGGATTCGTCAAGGTCGAGCGCGAGGATCGGCTCGTCGACCTGGACCCACTCGACGCCCTGCGCCCGGAGCCGCGCAAGCAGCCGCTGGTAGGCGCGGACCAGCGGCGCAAGCAGGTCGAGCTTGTGCTCGAGCCTCGCCTCTCCGGTCGTCCTGCTCTTGCCCAGTTGAAGCAGGGTGAGCGGCCCGAGCAGCGCCGCCTTCACCGGATGGCCGAGGGCCCGCGCCTCGGCGATCTCCTCGAACAGCCAGTCGACGCCGCCCTCGAAGCGCGTGTCCGCGCTCCATTCCGGGACCAGGTAGTGATAGTTGGTGTCGAACCACTTGGTGAGCTCCATCGCCGGCTGGCCAGCCGCGCCGCGCGCCGCCGCGAAATACTGCGGCAGCGTCAGCCGCGCCGCTTCGAAGCCGAAGCGCGCGGGCAACCCGCCGAGATGCGCGAGCGTCTGCAGCACGTGGTCATACCAGGCGAAATCGCCGACGGTGGCGAAATCCAGCCCGGCCTCGCGCTGCAGGCGCCAGTGGCGCGCGCGCAGCTCGCGGCCGAGAGCGGCGAGCGCCGCCTCGGCCGTCTCGCCGCGCCAGAACGAATCCAGGGCGAATTTCAGCTCGCGCTTCGCGCCGATGCGCGGGAATCCCAGCACGTGGGCAACGGCCATCGCTTGCCTCCTTTGACGACCGCGCCATCCTCGCCTATGCTCGTCCATGAATCCAGTGAAACTTCATAGACGGTGATATGAACGGTATTCATATCTTACGGATCCCGGGGCCGTGCTCGAGCTGCGCCACCTGCGCACGCTGATCGCGCTCGCCGAGGCCGGCAGCGTGTCGCGCGCGGCCGAGCGGGTGCACCTCACGCAGTCGGCGCTCTCGCACCAGCTGAAGGCGCTTGAGCGGAACTACGGTACGGCGATGGTCAAGCGCGAGGGGCAGTCGGTGAAGCTCACCGGGCCGGGCCAGCGCCTGGTTGCCCTCGCGCGCGCGGTGGCGAACGAGATCGAGGTCGCCGAGCGCGACCTGGCGAAGCTGTCGGGCAGGCGCGCCGGGCGGCTGCGCATCGCACTCGAGTGCCACACCTGCTTCGACTGGCTGATGCCGATCATGGACGAGTTCCGCAAGCACTGGCCGGACGTCGAGCTCGACCTGGTGTCCGGGTTCCAGCCCAATCCCCTCGGCCTGCTCGCGCGCGACAAGGCCGAGCTGGTGATCGGATCGGAGCACAAGCCGCGCCGCGGCATCGTGCACCACCCGCTGTTCCGCTTCGAGATCCTCGCAGTGCTGCCGACCGACCACCGCCTGGCGGTGCGGCGCTACCTCACAGCGCAGGATTTCGCGCAGGAGACGCTCATCACCTACCCGGTGCCCGAGGGCAGGATCGACCTCATCCGCCGCGTGCTCAAGCCCGCGCGGGTGCATCCGAAGCGCCGCACCGCCGAGCTCACCATCGCCATCCTGCAGCTGGTCGCGAGCCGCCGGGGCATCGCCGCGCTGCCGAACTGGGGAATCAAGAACTACGTGGACTACGAGTACGTGATCGCGCGGCGCATCGGCAGGAATGGCCTGTGGAGCGATCTGTACGCCGCCACCACGGCCGAGACGGCGCGCGAGCCCCATTTCCGCGACTTCCTGGTGACGGCGCGAAATGCCTGCTTCGCGCGCCTGGACGGGGTGGTGCCGGTCAAGTAATCAGTTCCGCCCGGCGGCGAACTGGCCTCCCGGAGCGAGCGCGCCCGCCGCGATCGCCGCGGTCAGCGCCCCGGCCGGGCGCGGCGGCGAGAACAGGTATCCCTGCCCTTCGAGGCAGCCGTGCGCGCGCAGGAACTCGAGCTGCTCGGCGGTTTCCACTCCCTCGGCCAGCACGCGCAGGCCGAGCGCGTGCCCGAGCGAGACGACCGCCTGCGCGATCGCGGCGTTGTGCCGATCATGGGTCGCGCGGTGCACGAAGGAGCGGTCGATCTTCAGGCAGTCGATCGGCAGCCGCGACAGGTAGCTCAGGCTCGAGTAGCCGGTGCCGAAATCGTCGATCGCGATCTGCACGCCGCGCGCCTTCAGTTCTTTCAGGATGACGATCGCCTCCTCCTGCCTCTCGATCAGCACGCTTTCGGTCAGCTCGATCTCCAGCCGCGAGGACTCGAGCCCAGCGAGACGCAGCGCGCGCGCGACCGCCTCGACGAAGCCGGCGCGGCGGAACTGCCGCGCCGAGACGTTCACCGCCACGCGCAGCGGCGCGTGCCCGGCGCGCTCCCAGGCCTTGACCACGCGGCCGCTCTCGGCGAGCGCCCATTCGCCCAGCGGGTGGATCAGCTCCGATCCCTCGGCGATCGGGATGAACTTCGCCGGCGGAATCGAGCCGTGCTTGCCGTGGCGCCAGCGCATCAACGCCTCGACGCCGGTGATCCTTCCATCCTCCAGCGTGACCTGCGGCTGCATGTACATCTCGAGCTCTTTGCGCTGCAGGGCCGCGCGCAGCTCCGTTTCCAGCTCCGCGCGCTCGGCCGCATCGCGGGTCATGGCGGCGGCGTAGAACTGGAAACCGTTTCCGCCCGCCTCCTTGACGCGGTGCGCCGCGGCGTCGGCGTTGCGAAGCAGCAGGTCGAACTCCTCGCCGTCCCTCGGATACACGCTCGCGCCGATGCTCGCCGTGACCTGCGCCTCGCGTCCCGCCGCGAGCACTGGAGCGTGCAGCGAATCGCGAATCTTTTCGGCGACGTCGGCGGCGTCCTCGGGCCGCGCGAGGTCGGCGGCAAGCACGCGGTACGCGTCGGCGCCGAGCCGCGCCACGGTGTCGCCCTCGCGCACCGCGGCGCGCAGGCGGTCGGCGATCGCCCGCAGCAGCGCGTCGCCCGCCGCATGACCGTAGATGTCGTTGAACCGTCTCAGGCCGTCGCAGTCGATCGCCAGCAGCGCGCACGTCCGCCCGGTGCGCCGGGCGTGGGTAATCGCCTGCACTACGCGATCGCCGAGCAGCCTGCGGTTGGGCAGGTCGGTGAGCGCGTCGTAGTTCGCGTGGTACTCGATGCGCGCCTCGTAGGCCTTGCGGTCGCGGATGTCGCGCGCGATGCTGGAAAAGAACCGCACCGCGCCGTCCGGGCCGCGGTGCGCGATGATCACCTGCGACACCGGGATCTCGGTCCCCTCGGATCCGAGGATCGCGGTTTCGCCCTGCCAGATGCCGTCGCGCTCGGCCACGGGACGCGCCTCCCGTTCGATCAGCTCGCGGATTCGCGGCGGATAGATCTCGAAAATGAGCTTTCCCGGAATCTCGCGCCCGGCGATTCCAGTCAGCTTGCGTCCGGCGGCGTTCAGATAGAACTGCCTGCCTTCAGGGTCCGACATGCCGACATAGTCGCTGGTCGCTTCCAGGATCTCCACCAGGCGGGCGCGTTCCTCTTCGGCGGTGCGCGCGCGCTCGTGCTCGGCGGCCTCCGCGAGCGCGCGGCGCAGCGCGGTGCCGAGCCGCCGCAGATTGTCCTTGAGCACGTAATCGGTGGCGCCGAGCCGGATCGCCTCGATGGCGCGCTCCTCGCCGATGGTGCCCGAGACGAAGATGAACGGGGTGCGCGGCGCGATATCGCGCGCGGTCCTGAGCGCATGCAGGCCGTCGAATCCGGGCATCGAGAAATCCGACAGGACCGCCTGGGGCCAGGCGGCGCGCAGCGCCCTGGCCAGCTCCGGCTCGCTTTCGACGCGCTCCCAGGAGACTTCGAATCCGTCCTGCCGCAGCGCATCGAGCTCCAGCTCGACATCGAGCTCGGAATCCTCGACGAACAGCACGCTGACGGAGGACCTCTCCATTTCGCTTCGCTCGCCGGACTGCCAACCCGCGGCGGTATCCGGCTAATGGGAAGGATTACCCGTCAATGCAAATTTATGCAAATTTCTCAGTAATTTATCTCTGCGTCCACCCCGAGGAAGACGGCGCTTTTCGCCACGCTCAGTCCAGCCTCACCTTCGCCGCCTTCGCCACCCTGGTCCAGCGCGCGATCTCGCTCTTGATGAAGGCGTCGAACTCCTCGGGCGAATTCCCCACCGCCTGGATGCCGAATCCTTCCAGGCGCTTCGCCACCTCGGGATCCTTGAGCAGCTTCCTGAAGTCGGCGTTCAGCCGGTTCACCAGCTCGCGCGGCGTCTTGCCAGCCACCACGATGCCGTTGATCGACACCACGTCGAAGCCCGGCACGGTCTCGGCGACGGCGGCCACCTCGGGCGAGGCCGGGTCGCGCTTCGCCGTGGTGACGGCGATCGCCTTCATCTTGCCGGCCTTGACGTGGCGGTAGATGCCGAAGCTCGGGTCGAGCTGCAGGTCCACGCGTCCCGCCATCACCTCCGGATAGGCTTGGGCGCCGCCCTTGAACGGCACGTGCAGGATGTCGATCCCGGCCTCGAGCTTGAGCAGCTCGCCGGCGAGGTGCATCGAGCTGCCCGAGCCGGGCGAGGCGTAGGTGAGCTTGCCGGGGCGCTTCTTCGCCAGCGCGATCACCTCGGCGATGTTGTTCGCTTCGAGCGTCGGCGAAGCCGCAATCATGATCGACGAGGTGCCGGTGAGCGTCACGCCGGCGAGGTCGGTCGTCGTGTCGTACGGGAGCTTCCTCAGCGCGGGCAGGATCACCAGCGGCGTCACCACCATGCCCACGGTATACCCGTCGGGCGCCGACTTCGCCACGTATTCCATTCCGATCGCGGTGCCGGCGCCGGGCTTGTACTCGACGACCACGCTCTGGCCCCACATCTGCTGCAGCTTCTGCGCGTAGACGCGCGCCTGGATGTCGATCGCGCCGCCCGGCGGGTTCGGCACGACGAGCTGCACCGGCTTGCTGGGATAGGTCTGCGCGTGCGCGGCGAGCGCCGCGGCGAGGAATGTGCCAAGCAGGAGTCGTTTCATTTCAGGAGCACCGCGCCTTTCGGGAGAGGTTGGACGATACGCTGGTATTGCGAAAGATAGCCGATTTCGTCGCTGCGCCCGAGCTTCGGCATGCGCGCGCGGCGCGCCTCGAGCTCGTCCGGCGCAACTTCGAGATCCACCGCGCGCTTCCCGACGTCGATCGTGACCAGGTCGCCGTTCTGCACCAGCGCGAGCGGCCCGCCCTCGGCCGCCTCGGGCGAGGCTTCGCCCACCACCAGGCCTCGGTTGACCAGGCCTGAGAGCTGCCCGTCGGTGATCACCGCGACGTCCTCGAGCAGCCCGGCGCCGTCGAGCGCGAACACGAGCGCGGAGGACATCGCGAGGCCCGGCCCGCCCTTCACGCCGAGGCCGCGCAGGATCACGACCTGCCCTTTGCGGATCTCGCCCTTCGCGAGCGCGTCCAGCGCCTCCTCGCGCGCATGGTAGATGTTGGCGGGTCCGGAGAAGCGCAACTTGCGTTCGCCGGCGCCGCCGAGCCGCACGATCCCGCCCTGCGGGAGAAGCGAGCCGCGCACGATGACGATGGAGGGCCGGGTGGAAAGCGGCCGGTCGAGCGGGCGGATGACGGCTTCGTCGCTCACCCTGGCGTCGCGCAGGTTCTCGCGCACGCTGCCGCCCGTCACGGTGATCGCTTCCCCCGAGAGCATCGGCTCGAGCTGCTTCATCACGGCGCGCGCCCCGCCGGCGGCTTCCAGCTCCTCGATCAGCCGCTCGCCGTTGGGCCGGATCGCGGCAAGAAGAGGCACCTTGTCCGCATATCGCTCGAAAAGCCCGTACACGTCCAGGTCGCAGCCGGCCTCCAGCGCGATCGCCTGCAGGTGCTTCACGCAGTTGATCGAGCCCGAGAGCGCGAGCACCGCCATGGTCGCGTTGACGAACGCCCCGCGCGTCAGGATGTCGCGCGGCTTGAGGTCGTCCCAGACCATCCTCACGATGCGCTCGCCCGAGGCGCGCGCGAATTCCTTCATCCTTTCGCCGTTCGCGAGCACCGGCGCGGCGCCGGGAAGACACATGCCGAGCGCCTCGCACACCACGTGCATCGAGTTCGCCGTTCCCATGCCCGCGCACACGCCCGGCCCGAGCACCGCGTTGTCGCTCATGCCGACCAGCTCCTCGAGCGTCACGCGACCCGTGGACACGTAGCTCGACTTGAGGAACACCTCCTCGATGTCGACGTGCTCGCCCCGGTATTTCCCGCTCGGCTGGTAGCCGCAGATCACGGCGATGGTCGGGATGTTGAGCCTCCCCGCCGCCATCAGCTGGCCGGGAGTGGTCTTGTCGCACGAGGCGAGGCACACCATGCCGTCGAGCAGCGCGCCCTCGACCTGCACCTCGATGTCGTTCACGATCAGATCGCGCGTGGGCAGGATGTAGCCTCCGCGGTGCCCGGCGCTGGTGATGAAGTCGCTCGGCGCGGCGGTGCGCACCTCGAAGGGCAGCCCGCCCGCGGCGCGGATCGCCTGCTTGACGATCGCCGACACGCCGTCGAGATGGCTGAAGCAGCTCGAGAGCTCCGAGGAGCTGTTGACGACGGCGATCTTGGGCTTTTCCATGTCGGCATCGGAAAGGCCCAGCGCCCGCCACTGGGCGCGCCGCCCCGCCCAGCGCGGCGTGCCCGGTTCGAAGTTGCTGCGCAGCTTCCTGCTCACATGTGCTCCCGGTCGTGGCCGGCCATGTTAGCGCACCGGGCACGGTGGGAGATTGCCCGCGCCAGCTGGCGCGCGCTGAACGAGCCGGCTTACTTCGCCCCGCGCTCGCGCAGCAGCGCCGCCATCGGGACGTTCTTCGCCGCCTCGGCGAGCTTGAGCGGCGTCGCGCCACTCGCGCTCTGCGCGTTGACGTCGGCGCCGGCGGCGATCAGCAGCTCGGCGGCCTCGAGCCTCGCGTAGAGCGCCGCGGTGTGCAGCGGGGTGGTGCCCGTCTTGGTGCGGCTGGCGATGTCCGCGCCGCGCGAGATCAGCAACTCGATCATCGGCAGCTTGCCCTTCATGACCGCGTAGTGCAGCGGCGATGCGCCGGTGCCCGGATCTTTTTCGTTGATGTCGGCGCCGTCCTCGATCAGCTTGAGCCCGGTGCCGTAGTCGCCGCGCGCGATCGCCTCGTGCAGGCCCTGCCGGGCGGGCCGTGCTGCGGGCGTGGCGGCGACCGGCTGGGGCGGCGGCACGGCCGGGCGCTCCTCGACCGGCGCGGCGGCGGGCTCGGGAGCCGCAGGCGCCTGCGGCTCGGTTGGCGATTCGCCGCCGAGCAGGCGGTCGAAGAATCCCTTTACGCCGTCCATGAGCTGCTCGAGCGGCGACTTCTCGTCCTGGGGCTGCGCGTAGGCGGGCGCCGCGCACGCCACAGTTGCGGCGAGCAGCACGCAGGCGGCGATCGCGCCGAAGCGGTTCATCTGCCCTCCCCTCCTGCGCATCATACGCCCGCATGCCCGCGGCTTGAAATGCCGGCCGGCCTCGACGCGCAGCCCGTCGGCGATGCGCATGGCGCTGGTAAACTTCGCGCCTCGATGAAGTTCCTGTTCGACATCTTCCCGGTCCTGCTGTTTTTCGTCGCCTTCAAGCTCGCCGGGATCTACGTCGCCACCGCGGTGGCGATCGCGGCGACGTTCGCGCAGCTCGGCTGGCTGAAGCTGCGCGGAAGGAAGATCGAGCCGATGCTGTGGGCCAGCCTCGCGATCATCGTGGTCTTCGGCGGCGCGACGCTCGCGCTCCGGGACGAGACCTTCATCAAGTGGAAGCCGACGGTTCTCTACTGGCTGTTCGGGGCGGCGCTCGCCGGCGCGGCGCTTTTCGGCAGAAACCTGATCCGCTCGGTCCTGTCCGAGCAGGTCCAGCTGCCCGATCCCGTCTGGTCCCGGCTCAACTGGAGCTGGGTCGCGTTCTTCGTTCTCATGGGCGCGGCGAACCTGTACGTCGCCTACAACTTCTCGACCGATCTGTGGGTCAACTTCAAGCTGTTCGGCGGCGTCGGGCTGATGCTGCTGTTCGTCGTCCTGCAGGCCATGTTCCTCGCCAAGTACGTCGAGGAAAAACCGTGAACGTCGCCGCGCGCATCCGCGAGCGGCTCGCGGCGCTCGAGCCGGTCGCGCTCGAGCTGATCGACGAGAGCGCGCAGCACGAAGGCCACTCGGGCTCGCGCCCGGGGGGCGGCACACACTGGCGGCTGCGCATCGTGTCGCCGCGCTTCGCCGGGAAGCCCACCGTCGCGCGCCACCGCATGGTGTACGAGGCGCTCGGCGAGCTGATGCAGGATCCGATCCACGCGCTCGCCATCACCGCGCGGAGCCCGGACGAACCGTAATATTCGACGAAAGGAACGGAGATGAAGATACGAATTCTCGCCCTGGCGGCAGGCCTCGCGGCATCCGCGCTCGCTTTGGCGCAGCTGCCGACAAAGGAGGCGCCCAAGCCGGCGGCAAAGAGCGGTCCGGTGGCGACGGTGAACGGCGCCGCGGTGCCGCGCGCGCGCGAGGAGATCCTGATGCGCGAGCGGCTGGCGCAGGGCGGCAGGGACACCGAGCAACTGCGCGCCGCGATCCGCAACGACCTGATCAACCGCGAAGTGATCTCGCAGGAGGCGGCGCGCAGTGGCTTTACCAAGAACGCCCAGCTGCAGGCCGAGCTCGAGCTGGTGCGCCAGACCGTGATCGTGCAGTCCTACATTCGCGATTGGGTGGGAAAGAACCCGGTGAGCGACGCCGAGGTGCAGAAGGAGTACGAGCGCGCCAGGGCGCAGACCGGCGACAAGGAATACAAGGCACGCCACATCCTCGTGGAGACCGAGGACGAGGCGAAAGGTCTGATCGCCGAGCTGAAGAAGGGCGGAAAGTTCGACGAGCTGGCGGGCAAGAGCTCGAAGGACGCGGGCAGCAAGGAGCGCGGCGGCGACCTCGACTGGAACGTGCCAGGCGTGTTCGACAAGCAGTTCTCGGACGCGATGGTCAAGCTGGACAAGGGCAAGTACACCGAGGCCCCGGTGCGCACGCGCTTCGGCTTTCACGTCATCCAGCTGGACGACGTCCGTGCGGTCAAGTTTCCGACGCTCGCCGAGGTGAAGCCCCGCATCCAGCAGCAGCTGATCCAGACCAAGATCGACGCCCTGGTACGCGGGCTGCGCGCGAAAGCCAAGGTGGAGTGAGCGCGAAGGTCCTTGCCGGCCTGGGCCTGCCCGGCGGACGTCGCTTCGAGGTGGTGCAGGGCAACCTGCTCGAGGAGCCGGTGGATGCGATCGTCAACGCCGCCAACGGCCACCTCGCGCACGGGGGCGGCGTGGCGGCAATCATCTCGCGCGCCGCGGGGCCGGAGCTGCAGCGCGAATCCGACCAGCTGGTCAGGAAGCACGGCCCCTATGCCACGGGGTCGGCCATCGTCACCACCGCGGGAAGGCTTCCTTTCAAAGGCGTGATCCATGCAGTCGGGCCGCGCCAGGGCGAAGGGGACGAGGAGGAGAAGCTGACCCGCGCACTGGCGAACGCGTTCGCCTGCGCGAAGGAACGGGGCTGGAGCTCGGTCTCGTTTCCCGCGGTGTCGGCGGGGATTTTCGCGGTCCCGCCCGAGGTCTGCGCCCGCGCGTATCTCAGGGCTGTCAGGGCTTCGCCGATCGGGAGTATCCGGCTGTGCTTGCGCGACCAGCCGGTCATCGACGCGGTGCTCGGCGAGCTGTCGCGAACGAAGTCCTGATTCAGGCGGCGCTCTTCAGGCCTTCGTCGATCGTGAGCGGAAGGTAGCCGCGCTTCTTGGCATCCAGAACGGTGATCTCGCGGATGCCGCTTGCCGAAAAGCCGACGTGCACGTTCCAGTTGAGCGACTCATCCCGGGTCACCGGTTCATCCGAGAACCTGATGTACAGAACGTCCTCGGCCTCGTTGTATCCGATTCTCATGATTGCTCCCGCAGCGTCCAATCGACCATCACGGTCTTGATGACCAAGTACGCCTCTTCGACCGCCGCCGCACAGACCAGATTATCATGCTAGCGAGACGACTAATCCTCATTGCCACGGGAGGAACGACCATGCTCAGATTTGTGCTTGTCGCTGTTGCTGCGCTCGCGGCTCTGCCCGCTTTCGCGCAGACCCAATCCGGGAACCTCGCCAAGGCCACTTTCGCCGCCGGCTGCTTCTGGTGCACCGAGGAAGCGTTCGACAAGGTTCCGGGGGTGGTCTCAACCACCTCCGGCTACATGGGCGGCAGTGTCAAGAACCCGAGCTACGAGCAGGTCTCAAGCGGTCGCACCGGCCACACCGAAGTGCTGCAAGTCGTCTACGATCCGGCGAAGGTGAGCTACGAGCGGCTGCTCGAGCAGTTCTGGGTGAACCACGATCCGACGGTGACCAACCGCCAGTTCTGCGATGCCGGCTCGCAGTACCGGCCGGCGATCTTCCACCACACCGAGGAGCAGAAGCGCCTCGCCGAGGCCTCCAAAGCGAAGTGGGAGAAGGCAAAGCCGTTCAAGCAGCCGATCCTCACGCCGATCGAGCCGGCGCGCGAGTTCTACCCGGCGGAGGAATACCACCAGGACTACTACAAGAAGAACCCGCTGCAGTACAAGTTCTACGTCACCGGCTGCGGCCGCTACGCGCGCCTCGACGAGCTGTGGGGAAAGCTCAGGAAGTGATCAGAACTTCCTGACGCGCTCGATCTCGCTCACGCGCCCGCCGACCAGCGTGATCGTGGTGGTGAACGGGTCGGCCACCGTGGGCAGGTAGGTGTAGGTCTTCAGGGACATGACGGTGCGCGCGGGCACGCGCAGGTTGCGCCCTGCCTGCACCGCCGAAGGCGCCGCGATCGCGGCACCCTGGTCGCTCAGAAGATCCGGCTCGCCGGCGATGACGAGCAGCTCGCCCTCGGTCATGCCGCGCTGGATCGAGACGTAGTTGCGGAAATCGAGCCCCTTCGGCCGCTTCGGCGCCGCCGCGGCGCGCTCGGCGGCGAGACGCGCCTCCAGCTCATCGCGCTGCGCCTGGCGCCGCTCGAGGCGCTCGCCCTGGCAGCGCACCGTGTAGCACTCGCTGCTTTCGACCGACGCAGGTCCGGGCCTGGCATCGATGTCGACCGTCGTCGCCTTCACGCCCGGCGGCGGCGTCGCATTGGAATAGTGGACGGTGCCGTTGGCGTCCACCCAGCGGTAGATCTGGGCTTGCGCGTCGGCGCCGACGGCGGATACAAGCAGGACGAGAACGATGCGCAGCATGGACTGGGTTACGCAAGTCTAACGCGCGCGGATGGCCCGGGGTTTACTCCGCCTCTTCGATCCAGGCCGCCTGGACCGCCTCCAGGATCTTCTCCCCGCAGCGCTTGGGATCGTCGCCGAAGCCGGGAAGGGCCACGATCCAGTTGTAAAGGTCGACGAAATTCACCGACTTGGGGTCCTTGTCGGGATATTTCTCCGCCAGGGCGATCGCGATCTCCTGCGTGTCGGTCCACTTCATTTCTTGCCCCCGCCTTCGCGCTCGTAGTTGATGGTGTACCTGGGAATCTCGATCGCGAGGTCCTGCTCGCCCACCTTCGCCTGGCAGGACAGCCGCGAGGTCGCCTCCAGCCCCCAGGCCTTGTCGAGCAGGTCCTCCTCCTTCTCCTCCGCGGGCTCGAGCGAATCGTATCCCTTGCGCAGGATCACGTGGCAGGTGGTGCAGGCGCAGGACTTCTCGCAGGCGTGCTCGATCTCGATGTGGTTTTCGAGCAGCGTGTCGCAGATCGACACGCCGGTTTTCGCGTCGATGTCCGCGCCCTGCGGGCACAGCGCCGCATGCGGCAGGACCTTCAGCTTCGGCATCTAGAGGCTGCCGATTTTCCTGCCCGCGAGCGCCCGCCGGATGCTCGCGTCCATGCGCCGCCCGGCGAACGGCTCGGTCGCCCGGTTGAGCGCCTCGGTCGCCGCCCTGATCGCGCGGTGATCCGTCCCGGAGCGAAGCTTTTCGAGAGCGGTCACGCCGCCCTCGATCGATGCGCGCTCTTCCGGCGCGAGCAGCGCGCCGTCCGCGGCGAGCGCGGCGCGCGTGGCCTCGATGAGGCGCTCCGCCTCCAGGCGGTGCTCGGCGAGCGCGCGGGCGTGCATGTCCTCGCGCGCGTGCTCGAAAGCATCCCGCAACATGCGCTCTACTTCCGCGTCGGCCAGACCGTACGATGGCTTGACCGTCACCGCGGCCTCGGCGCCCGTGGTGCTCTCTTTCGCGCTCACCGAAAGCAGCCCGTCGGCGTCGACCTGGAAGGTCACTCGTACGCGCGCGGCGCCCGCCGCCATGGGCGGGATGCCTTTCAGCTCGAAGCGCGCGAGCGAGCGGCAGTCGGCCACCAGCTCGCGCTCGCCCTGCACGACGTGGAAGCTCATCGCGGTCTGGCCGTCCTTGAACGTGGTGAACTCCTGCGCGCGCGCGGCGGGTATCGTGGTGTTGCGCGGCAGGATCCTCTCCGCGAGCCCGCCCATGGTCTCGACGCCGAGCGAAAGCGGGATCACGTCGAGCAGCAGCCACTCGTCGCCTTGCGGCCGGTTGCCGGCGAGCACGTTCGCCTGCATCGCCGCGCCGAGCGCCACGACCTTGTCCGGGTCGAGGTTGTTGAGCGGGTCGCACCTGAAGAACTCGGCCACAGAGCGCTGGATCTGCGGCATGCGGGTCGCGCCGCCCACCATGACCACGCCCTTGACACCCTCGACGCCCAGGCCGGCGTCGCGCAGCGCCTTGCGCACCGGCCCGAGGGTTTTCTGCACCAGCGTCTGGATGATGCCGCAGAAGGTCTCGGTGTCGAGCGTCACGTCGACCAGCTCTCCGGAGGAAAGCTTCGCGGTGATCGGCGCCTCCTCGTGATAGGTGAGGTACTCCCTCGCCTCGCGCGATTTGACGAGCAGCAGCCGCATGTCCTTCGGCGCGAGCGGCGCGAGCTTCGCCTTCTCGACGATCCAGCAGAACACCCGCTGGTCGAAGTCGTCGCCGCCCAGCATCGAGTCGCCGCTGGTGGCCACCACCTCGAACACGCCCTGCGAGAGCTTGAGGATCGACAGGTCGAAGGTGCCGCCGCCGAGGTCGTATACGGCGTACACGCCCTCGGCCGCATTGTCCAGGCCGTAGGCGATCGCGGCGGCCGTGGGCTCGTTGAGCAGGCGCAGCACGTTCAGGCCGGCGAGCCGCCCCGCGTCCTTGGTCGCCTGGCGCTGCGCGTCGTCGAAGTACGCCGGAACCGTGATCACGGCGCCGCTGAGCTCGCCGCCGAGCGCAAGCTCGCCGCGCCGGCGCAGCACCTTGAGGATCTCCACCGAGACCTCGACCGGGCTCCTGACGCCCGCGCAGGTGCGCAGCTGCAGCATTCCCGGCGCATCGACGAAATCGTACGGGGTGTTCTCGATATGGGCGACATCCTTCACGCCGCGGCCCATGTAGCGCTTCACCGAAACGATGGTGTTTCTCGGATCGTCGGCCTGCCGCGCCTGCGCGGCGTATCCAACCTCCGCGCGCCCGTCGGGAAGGTAGCGCACTATCGAGGGCAGCAGCGGCCGGCCCTGCGCGTCGGGCAGCACGGTGGCGACGCCCGAGCGCACGGTGGCGATCAGCGAATTGGTCGTGCCGAGGTCGATTCCGACCGCGAGGCGCCGCTCGCGCGGCTCCTGCGACATTCCAGGCTCGGAGATCTGCAGCAGCGCCACGACCGGAGCGCCTTATTCGATGGTCTCGTACGCGAGATCGATCTCGGCGTCGAGCTTGTCGAGGAACATGAGCTTTCTCACCAACCCGGCCGCGCCGGCGTAGTCCTTTGCCGCATCGATGCGATCCGCGATCGATTCCTCGAGGACGCGCTTCTCGGCGCGCAGCCCGGCGCGCAGCGATTCTAGCCCTTTCGGGTCCCTGCGCCCGCTCGCCTCCTCCAGCCGCTCGCGCAGCTCCATCTGCTGCATCAGGAACTCGGCCGGCATCGCGGTATTGGTCTCGAACGCGACGTCCACGCCGTGGAGCTCGAGTATGTGCTTCGCGCGCTGCACCGGGTTCCTGAGCGTCCGGTAGGCCTCGTTGACGCGCGTCGTCCACTGCAGCGAGGCCCTGCGCTCGGCATCGCCCGCGCGGGCGAAGCGGTCGGGATGCACCCGCGACTGGATCTCGCGGTAGGCGCGCTCCAGCCCCTCGGCCTCGAGCGCGAAGGCCGGCGCGAGGCCGAACAGTTCGAAGTGGTTGGTCATTCCCTGCAGCGACGCGTCACGCGCCTCCGCACACGTATCCCGTGTGTCGGCAGGTCGCGCGAGCGTCGTGCAACCGCCCGGGCGGCCGCTAGCGCGGCCGCCCTCCTGTCATACGTTGAACGACTCTCCGCACCCGCATTCGTCCTTGACGTTCGGGTTGCGGAACTTGAATCCCTCGTTGAGACCTTCGCGCGCATAGTCGAGTTCCGTCCCGTCGACGTACGGCAGGCTCTTCGGGTCCACCACCAGCCTGACCCCGTGGCTCTCGAACTGGTGGTCTTCCGGGCCGACCGCATCGGCGAACTCGAGCTTGTAGGCGAGCCCCGAGCAGCCCGAGGTGCGCACCCCGACGCGCAGCGCGGCGTCCTTGCCGCGCCTGGCGAGGAACGACTGCAAGTGGCTCGCCGCCTTCTCGGTGAGCGTGATCGCCATCTCAGGCCGCCTTGGCCTCGTCTTCCTTCTCGTCGAGACCGTGCTTCCTACGGTAGTCGGCAACCGCCGCCTTGATCGCATCCTCGGCGAGGATCGAGCAGTGGATCTTCACCGGCGGCAGCGACAGCTCCTCGGCGATCTGGGTGTTGCGGATGGTCGCGGCCTGCTCGAGCGTCTTGCCCTTCACCCACTCGGTGACGAGCGAGCTCGAGGCGATCGCCGAGCCGCAGCCGTAGGTCTTGAAGCGCGCGTCCTCGATGCGGCCGTCGCTTCCGACCTTGATCTGCAGCTTCATCACGTCGCCGCAGGCCGGCGCGCCGACCATGCCGGTGCCCACCGACTCGTCGGACTTCTCGAACGAGCCGACGTTGCGCGGATTTTCGTAATGTTCGATGACCTTGTCGCTGTACGCCATATCGCTTACCTCAATGTGCGGCCCACTGAACCGTGGCCAAGTCTACCCCTTCCTTGTACATCTCCCACAGCGGCGAGAGCTCGCGCAGCTTCGCCACCTTCTTCTTGATCAGCGCCGCCGCGTAGTCGATCTCCTCCTCGGTGGTGAAGCGCCCGAGCGTGATGCGGATCGAGCTGTGCGCCAGCTCGTCGTTGCGCCCGAGCGCGCGCAGCACGTACGAGGGCTCGAGCGAGGCCGAGGTGCACGCCGAGCCAGAGGACACCGCGATGTCCTTCACCGCCATGATCAGCGACTCGCCCTCGACGAAGTTGAAGCTGACGTTGAGGTTGTGCGGGATGCGGCGCTCCCGGTCGCCATTGAGGTAGATCTCCTCGACGTCCTGCAAGCGGTTCCACAGCCGGTCGCGCAGCGCGCGCACCCGCTCGTTGTCGGTCGCCATCTCGAGCTTCGCCAGCCGCGCCGCCTCGCCGAAGCCGACGATCTGGTGCGTGGCGAGCGTGCCGGAGCGAAAGCCCCGCTCGTGCCCGCCGCCGTGGATCTGCGGCTCGATCCGCACGCGCGGCTTCCTGCGCACGTACAGAGCGCCGATGCCTTTCGGCCCGTACAGCTTGTGCGCGGTGACGGTGAGCAGGTCGGCCTTGAATTTCTGCAGGTCGATCTCGACCCGGCCGGCGCCCTGCACCGCGTCGCAGTGATAGATGATCCCCTTCGCCCGGCAGATCTCGGCAATCTCCCACACCGGCTGGATGACGCCGATCTCGTTGTTCACCATCATGATCGAGGCGAGGATGGTGTCGGGCCGCAGCGCCGTCTTGAAATTCTCCAGGCTCACCAGGCCGTTCGTCTCCACTTCGAGGTACGTGACTTCGAACCCCTGGCGCTCGAGCTCGCGGCAGGTGTCGAGCACCGCCTTGTGCTCGGTCTTCTGCGTGACGATGTGCTTGCCCTTGGTCTTGTAGAAGTGCGCCGCGCCCTTCAGCGCGAGGTTGTTGCCCTCGGTCGCGCCCGAGGTCCACACGATCTCCTTCGCGTCGGCGCCGACCAGCGCCGCGACGTGCGCGCGCGCCTCCTCGACCGCCTCCTCGGCCTTCCAGCCGAACACGTGCGAGCGGCTCGCCGGGTTGCCGAAGAACTCGGTGAGGTACGGGATCATCTTCTGCGCGACGCGCGGGTCGACCGGCGTCGTCGCCGAATAATCCAGGTAGATCGGCAGCTGAAGGGTCATCGTCCCACCCGCGTCAGGCTGCCAGCGCGGTCTCGCCCTTCGGCTTTTCCGCCGCGCGCCAGTCATGCAGCACGGCGACGTGCTTGCCGCTGTGGTGCGCGACCAGGTCGGCGAGCGACACCGATGAGAGGTACTCGTACATTTTCTCGTTCAGCCGCTCCCAGAGATCGTGGGTCATGCAGCGCCGGTCATCGTCGCCGCAATTCTCCTTGCCGCCGCATTGCGTGGCATCGAGCGGCTCGTCGACCGCGGTGATGATATCTGCCACCGAGACGCTTCCCGCCGCCCGCGCGAGGTTGTACCCGCCTCCTGGCCCGCGCACGCTCGACACCAGCTGGTGGCGCCGCAGCTTGCCGAACAACTGCTCCAGGTAGGAGAGCGATATGTGCTGGCGCTCGCTGATCGCAGCGAGCGTCACCGGCCCGCGCGACTGGCGCATGGCGAGATCCATCATCGCCGTCACCGCGAATCTGCCCTTGGTCGTCAGTCTCATGGCTTCCTCGCTTCCGAATACCCGATAAACGTGCTCAAGTATACCTAATCCCGAGCAAATTAGTCAACCTATAGTGCATTTAAATTTCAATCACTTAACCGCCCGAAGCGAGTCTCGCTTGGCAGCCTCGGCGGCCTGCTCCAGCCGGGCGAGTTTTTGCTGTAGCGCGGCGAGGGCATGCTCCAGCTCCTGCGAATGCTCGACCAGTTTCTGGATCGCCTTGGCGTAGGGGTCGTCCTGGTTTTGCACCGCGGCGTAGGCTGCGAACCGCTCGGCCCGCGGTGCCGACGCCTGTTCGACGATTCGTCCCGGGATTCCGACGACGGTCGCGCCAGCGGGCACGTCCTTCACCACCACGGCATTCGAGCCCACCTTGGCGCCGTCGCCGACCGTGATCGGTCCGAGGATCTTGGCGCCTGCGCCGACGACCACCCCTTTTCCGAGGGTCGGATGGCGCTTGCCCTTGTTCCAGGAGGTCCCACCGAGCGTGACCCCCTGATAGAGCGTCGTGTCGTCGCCGATCTCCGCGGTCTCGCCGATCACCACGCCCATGCCGTGGTCGATGAACACCCGCCGGCCGATGGTCGCGCCGGGATGGATTTCGATCCCGGTGATCCAGCGGCCGAAATGCGAGGTCGCGCGCCCAAGCCACCTCAGGCCGCGCATCCAGAACCAATGGGCGAGCTTGTGCAGGGTCAGCGCGTGCAGCCCGGGATAGCAGGTGAGCACCTCCCACGCGTTGCGCGCCGCCGGATCGCGCTCGAATACGCTTGCGATGTCTTCACGCAGATGCTTGAACATGAAAGGCATTCTATGGATTCCGAGTGATTTGATCAACTATTCGCCTGACTGTTTCGCGAGCAATGCCTTGAGCAGCCCGCGCAGGATGTTGACCTCCTCGCGCTCCAGGGCTGGTACGCGGGAGAACAGGCGACGCCAGCGCTCGCGCAGACGCGATCCCGATTCGGGCGCCAGGAAGCCGCTCGCCAGCGCCGCCTGCTCGAGATGGGCATACAGCCCTTCGATGTCCGCGATGGTCGCGAGCTTTCCGGCGCGCGCCGGCGGCACCCCCGCGCCCGAGGCGACGAGCAGCTCGTACGCCACGACCTGCACCGCCTGAGCGAGATTGAGCGAGCTGAACTCCGGGCTCGCCGGAATATGGACCAGGTACTGGCATGCGAACAGCTCCTCGTTGGTGAGGCCCGCGGCCTCGGCGCCGAAGACGAACGCGACCGGCGCATCGAGCGCGAGCGCGCGCACCGCTGCCGCGCGTGCGTCCAGGACCTGCGGCGACCACTCCCGGGGCCGCGCCGAGAGCGCGAACGCCGCCGCGCAGTCGGCGATCGCCTCGCGCAGCGCCGCATGCACGCGCGCCCGGTCGAGGACGTCCGCCGCGCCGGTCGCCATCCAGTAGGCCTCGTGCGCCGGATACCTCTCGGGCGCGACCAGCCGCAGGTCGGCGAGGCCCATCGCCTTCATGGCGCGCGCCGCGGCGCCGATGTTCCCTGGATGGCTGGGACGGCACAGCACAAAGCGGATCCGCTCCATAGGCCAACTAGAATACAGCCATGCACCCGATGCTCAACATCGCGGTACGCGCCGCCCGGCGCGCCGGCTCGATCATCAACCGCGCCGCGCTCGACGGCAGCGCGCTTGCGATCCGGGTGAAGAACGTGAACGACTTCGTCACGCAGATCGATCGCGCCGCCGAGGAGGCGATCATCGAGACCGTGCGCAGGGCCTATCCCGACCACGCCATCCTCGCCGAGGAATCCGGCAGCACCGCCGGCGCGCGCGCCGAGTATTGCTGGGTGATCGACCCGCTCGACGGCACGACGAACTTCATCCACGCGTTCCCTCAGTACTGCGTGTCGGTGGCGGTGCAGCACCGCGGCGCGACCGCGCACGGGGTGGTCTACGACCCGGTGAGAAACGAGCTGTTTACCGCCTCCAAGGGGCGCGGCGCGTTCGTCAACGACCGGCGCATGCGCGTCTCGAAGTGCGAGAAGCTGAAGCAAGCGCTGGTCGGGACCGGGTTCCCGTACAAGGAGCTTTCCCGCGTCGAGCTGTACCTGCGCCAGCTGCGCACGATGATGCACTCCACAGCGGGAGTCCGCAGGGCGGGCGCGGCGGCGCTCGACCTCGCCTACGTCGCCGCCGGCCGGCTGGACGCGTTCTGGGAGATGGGCCTCTCGGCCTGGGACATGGCGGCCGGAGCACTGCTCATCCAGGAAGCCGGAGGGCTGGTCGGCGATCTCGCGGGCGAGCAGAACTACCTGGAGAGCGGCGACATCGCGGCGGCGAGCCCCAAGGTATTCGCGCAGCTCCTGGAAGCGCTGAAGTGAACCGCGCGTTGGCAACCGGCTGATTCCGCCGGATACTCGGCCACAGCGCCATGGCCCTCCTCGCCGCCGCGTTCGGCACTTCGCACAGCGTGATGCTGGCGTCGCAGCTCGAGGACTGGCTGACGCGCTTTCGCGACAGCGACCCGCGCATGCCCTACTACGACCGCGAGGGCAGGCCGTGCAGATTCGAGAGCCTTCTTGCGCGCGCACCAGCAAACGCAGGCGAACTGATCACCGCTGAAAGCATCACGGCGCGGTTCAACGCGGTCCAGGAAGCGATGGCGCGCATGAAGGCCGAGATCGCCTCGGCGAAGCTCGACGCGCTGGTGGTCGTCGGCGACGACCAGCACGAGGTGTTCCGCGACCAGAACATGCCGGCGATCGGCGTCTACTACGGCGAGACCATCCGCAACGCCGGGCGCGCGAGCGCGCCGCCTTTCCGCGCTCCTGAACAGTGGTACCGGCAAGCGCAGATGCGCCGCTACGAGGACGGCGGCGACGCGCATTACCCCTGCCATTCGAAGCTCGGATTGCACCTCATCGAAGGGCTGGTGAGCCGGGAGTTCGACGTTTCCGCGCTCTCGGGGCTCGACAAGGAGCAGTGCGAGGGACACGCGTACTCCTTCGTGCACCGCTGGTACCTCAAGGACGCGGGGCTGCCGATCGTTCCGATCTTCCTCAATACCTATTACGACCCGAATCCGCCGCTGCCGAAGCGCTGCGTGCGGCTCGGCGAGGCGCTGAATAAGCTGATCGCGAGCTATCCCGAGAAGATTCGCGTCGGCGTCCTCGCTTCCGGCGGCCTCAGCCATTTCATCGTCGACGAGGAGCTGGATCGGGGAGTCATCGAGGCGCTGCGCAGGAAGGACACCGGCCACCTGGCGAGCCTCGATCCGAAACGGCTCAGGGCCGGCAGCTCGGAAATCCGCAACTGGATCGTGGTCGGGGCAGCGGCCACCGACCTCGATCTCAGCTGGGTTTCCTACACCCCGGCCTACCGCACCGCGGCGCTGACCGGGACGGGACTGTGCTTCGCGAGATGGAGCTAGCCATGCGCCAGAAGAGCATCGAGGTGGAAGGGCTCAGTCACAACGCGCCGATCCCCGCGGCGTGCCGGGTCGGCCCGATACTGGCGACATCGGGCGTGGGAGGGAGGGACCCGGCGACGGGAAAGCTGCCGCCCGAGCCCGAGCGCCAGGCGTTCCACTGCTTCGACAACCTCAAGCGCATTCTCGCCGCTGGCGGCATGGACCTCGGCGACGTGGTGAAGCTCACCGTATTCGTCACCGACGAGGCGCACCGCGAGGCGATCAACAAGCACTGGAACGCGTGCTATCCCGATCCGCACCAGCGGCCGGCGCGCCACACCCTCGTCTCGCCGCTACGCGGGGGCCTGCTGATGCAGCTCGAGGCGCTCGCGGTCGCGAAGGACGCCTGAATGATCGTCGACGCGCATTCGCACGTGGTGATGCCCGAGGCGGCCTGGCGCTTCATGGCCGGGCTGGTGGCGAGCCGCGCCAACCCGATCGAGGACCCGAAGCTGCCATCGGACGAGATCCTGCGACCGGTCACCGAGCGCCACATCCAGAACATGGACAAGGTGGGGACCGACGTGCAGTTCATCTCGCCGCGGCCCTACGCGCAATTGCACTCGCTCAATCCGTCCAAGGTCACGCAGACCTGGACGCGCTACGTGAACGATCTCATCCACCGCCAGTGCCAGCTCTTTCCCGAGCGGCTGCGCGGCGTGGCCGGGCTGCCGCAGCATCGCGATTCGAGCCCGAAGAGCTGCCTCGACGAACTCGAGCGCACCGTGAAGGAGCTCGGCTTCGTGGGATGCCTGCTCAACCCCGATCCGACCGAGGGCGACGGCACTCCCCCGCCAGGACTGGGCGACCCGTTCTGGTATCCGTTGTACGAGAAATTATGCGAGCTCGACGTGCCTGCGCTCATCCACTCGGCGAGCTCATGCCAGCCGCGCGAGTCCTACACGCTGAAATTCATCAACGAGGAAAGCATCGCGGTGATCGCGCTGCTCGAATCGAAGGTGTTCGACGAGTTCCCCAAGCTGAAGATCATGGTGTCGCACGGCGGCGGCGCGATCCCGTATCACATGGGGCGCTTCCGCGCCTGGCACGCGCGGCGCAAGCGCCCGGGGACCTTCGACGCCCTGATGAAGAAGCTCTGGTACGACACCTGCAACTACTCCGAGGAAGGGCTCGAGTTCCTGTTCAAGGTGATCGGCCCGGAGCGCTGCCTGTTCGGCACCGAGCGCCCGGGCACGGGATCGGCGCCCAACCCGGACTGGGGCCGCGACTACGACGATCTGAAGCCGGTGATCGAGGCGATCGGCTGGCTGAGCGCGACCGACCGCAAGAGGATCTTCGAGGACAACGCGCGCGCGCTGTACCACCGCGCGTTCCCGATCAAGCGATGAAGGCCGGCAGGCTGCTCGCGCGGCTGGCCAAGCTCGACAGCTGCGCAGTCTCGGACGCGATGGACAAGCTCGGGCTGAAGGGGACCGTCACCGGCCTCGCTGCGCTCACTTCGACGCGCAGAATCGCCGGGCGCGTGCACACCGAGCAGATGGTGGCGAAGGAGAAGGCCACGCGGCGCGCCGGCCCGCCGGTGCACGCGGGCGTGCGGGCGATCGAGGCCTGCGCGCGCGGCGAGGTGATCGTGGTCGAGCAACGCTCGGGAATCGATGCCGCCTCCTGGGGCGGAATCCTTTCTGCGGCGGCGAAGCGCAAGGGGGTCGCCGGCGTGATCGCCGACGGCCCGGTGCGCGACGTGGACGAGGCGCGCGCGCTGCGCTTTCCGGTGTTCGGCCGCTCGGCGACCGCGCGCACCGCGCGCGGGAGAATTGTCGAGGAGGCGAGCGATGTTCCGGTCGTCATCGGCGAGGTCAACGTTCGGCCGGGCGACTACGTGATCGCCGACGCGAGCGCGGTGGTGTTCATCCCGGCGGCCGATGCGTCGCGAGTGATCGAAGCGGCCGAGCAGATCGCCGCGCGCGAGCGCGCGATGACGAAGGCGATCCGGAGTGGAAAACCGCTGCCCGAGGTGCTCGGCGCGGCCTACGAGCACATGCTGAAAAAATGAGCGCCACGCCCCCCTTTCGCGCCGACCAGGTCGGCAGTCTGCTGAGACCCAAGGAGCTCCTCGACGCCAACGAGAAGGCGATCGCCGAGCACCATGCACTCGACGGGCTGCGCGAGCTGCAGGACCGTTGCATCCGCCAAGCGATCCACTTCCAGGAATCGCTCGGCCTGCACGCGATCACCGACGGCGAGTACCGCAGGCAATCGTTCGCGAGCGACTTCATCGAGAAGCTGGAGGGCGCCGGAACTCCCGGGCACCTCGCGATCAATGGAACCTCGGGCGAAGGAATCCAGGGAAAACCGCTCAGCGGCAAGCCGTTCGCGCCGCGCGCCTACCAGGTCACCGGCAAACTGCGGCGCGCGCGGCCGATCGAGGTCGAAAACTTCAAGTTCGTGAAGGCGAACACGACGCGAACGCCGAAGCAGACCATCCCCTCGCCCACGATGCTCCTGCGCGGAGGGCGCGCGGCGGTGAGCGCGAAGGCGTATCCGGATCTGCAGGAGTTCTACGCCGACATCGCCAAGGTCTATCGCGAGGAATTGAACGAGCTGGGCGCGGCCGGCTGCGGCTACGTCCAGCTCGACGACACCAACTACGCCTACCTGTGCGACGACAAGCTGCGCGGCGTATTCCGCGAGTGGGGCTACGACCCGGAGGAAGTGCCGGAACGCTTCGCCAGGCTGATCAACTCGGTAATCGCCGGGAGGCCGGCGGACATGGTGGCCGGAATCCACCTGTGCCGCGGGAATTCCGGCGGCCAGTGGGCCGCGCAGGGCGCCTACGAGCCGGTCGCCGAGGTGCTGCTCAATCGGCTCGAGGTGGACGCCTATTTCCTCGAGTACGACGACGCGCGCTCGGGCGGCTTCGAGCCGCTGCGCTTCTATCCGAAGGGCTCGCGCAAGAAGATCGTGCTCGGGCTCGTTTCCACGAAGAAGCCGGAGATCGAGTCGAAGGAGGTCCTCAAGCGGCGCATCGAGGAGGCGGCGAAGTACGTGCCGCTCGAGAACCTGTGCCTATCCCCTCAGTGCGGATTCGCCAGCACCTTCCGCGGCAACCCGGTCACCGAGGAGGTCGAGCGGCGCAAGCTCGCGCTGGTGGTCGAGACCGCGGCCGAGGTCTGGGGCTCGGCCGAGTAGCGCGCGCTAGTCGAGGTAGAAGCCGCGCCGCACCGTCTTCAGGCGCCATAGCCGCCACGGCAGCGCCGAGTTCGCGTAGAGCGAATTCGCGTCCGCGCCGCGCCCGAACCCGACTTTCGTCGAAAGCGCGTTGTTCGGCAACGGGATCCGCGCCAGCACTTCCCCTGGAGGACTCAGCACCACGATGTCCGAATTCGGCTGCTTCGGATTGCCGTTGTGCATCGCGACGTAGATGTTGCCGTCGGTATCGATCGCCATCCCGTCCGCCACGAGATTCTCGCTGCCGGTCTGGAAAAGCACCTTGCCGTTCGAGATGTTCCCCTTCTCGTCCAGGTCGAACGCCACCACGCCACCGCCGACGATGCCGAACGCGTCCGGCTTCATCGCGGGATGGCGCGGATAGCGCTTCGCATTCGACGTGGTCACATAGAGCCGCCTGCCGTCGGGCGACACTTCGATCCCGTTCGGCCGTTCGAGCCCGGTCTTCAGCTCGGTGACGCTCCCGTTCGGGTCCACCCGATAGACGCTGTTGGGCAGCTCCATGGGCTCGCTGCCGAAAAAGCGCGGGTCGGTGAAGTAGACGCGGCCCTGCGCGTCGCTCGTCACGCCATTGGGCGCGTTGTAGCGCTTGCCCTGGAATGCGCCGGTCACCATGCTGACCGTGCCGGTTCTCATGTTGCGCCGGACGATCGCCTGCCCCCCGCCGTCCGCCATCTGCGCGATGAGGAGATCGCCGTTCTTGTCGAAGTGCAGGCCGTTGGACTGGCCGCTCGGCTCCATGAACTTCTCGGTCCTGCCGGTCGCCGGGTCGTAGCGCCAGATCGTGCCCCCGGGGTTGTTCTGCTTGATCGCGAAAGTGGGTGTGATGTCGCTCGCGTAGACCTTTCCGTCCTTTGCCGCGACCACACCCTCGCCGAATACGCGCCCGGTCTTCGATACCTCCTCCCACTTGGCGCCCTCGACGATCACACCCTTGGTGACGCAACCGGCGAGCGCAATGGACGCCAAGGCGGCAAGAACGGCACGAAGTGCGCGCTGATTCGCTGCTTTGTTCATAATTGATCTCCTCCCGGATGCGAACCGTACTGCAATCGCCGCCCTGAGCGCAATGCTGCAAGAGCACACCCCGGTGATGCAGCGGCCTCGGAAACCGTTGGGATGCCTGGCCGCTGGGGCGCCTCCGAAGAAGGCGGAGTGGGCGATTGCCGGTACGGGGCAATGTGGCTACAATATGTTCCTACATTAAGAGGGAACAGCATGAAGACCGTCAACGTCCGCCAGCTCAAGAACAACCCCTCGGATGCGCTGCGCATGGCGCGCAAGCAGCCGGTGGTGGTGATGAACCGCGACCAGCCCGAGGCAGTGCTCTTTCACCTCGACGACGAGGGCCTGCTCGGCGAGCCGGGGGTGCGGCTCGCCCTCGCGACGGCGCTTTACAAGAGCGAAAGCCTCTCGATCGGGCGGGCCGCCAAGGTCGCCGGCATGCCGCTCGAAGCATTCATGGTGGAGATGGGCCGGGCGGGCATCCCCGTGATCCGGGGTAACGCCAGGACGCTCCGGGAAGACCTCAAGAACATCAAGGCGTGGCGCGCGAGGTAGTCCTGGCGGACGCGAGCCCGCTTATCGCGCTGGCACGCGTCGGCGGCCTTCCGTGGCTGCGCAAGCTCTACAAGTCGATCTCGATCACCGAGGAAGTCCGGGGCGAGGCAACCCGCGCGCGCGAGCTGCCCGGAGCGGCAGCGATTGCCGCAGCGATCAAGCAAGGCTGGATCCGCGTGCTGCGGCAGGAGTGGAGCGAGCCGCCTTTGCCGCTGCTCGACACCGGCGAAGCGAGCAGCCTGCGCGCCGCCATTGCGCTAGGACCGGGGACCCTGGTGCTGCTCGACGATCTTCAGGCCCGCCGCGAGGCACAGCGGCTCGGAATCGCGATGACCGGTACTGCGGGAATCATCGTGGAGGCCCGGCGAGCCGGATTGATTCCAGCCGCGGGGCCGGTTTTCGCGCGGCTCGCGGAAGAGGGATTTCACCTCGGCGACGATCTGCTCCAGGCGATTCTCGCCGAATTGGGCGAGAAGTAAGTTTGTGACAGGATGACGTGCGGACCGTCTGAGTGGGCGACGATACAGCGCAAAACGGCATGCGGGACAAGGGGTCGGATTCGCCCGAAATTTCTCGTCACACCCCCGTGATGCAGCAGTACCTGCGCATCAAGTCGCAGCACCCCGACATCCTGCTGTTCTACCGGATGGGAGACTTCTACGAGCTGTTCTACGACGACGCCGAGCGCGGCTCGCGCCTGCTCGACATCGCGCTCACCTCGCGCGGCCAGTCGGCCGGCGCGCCGGTGAAGATGGCCGGCGTGCCGGTCCACTCGGTCGAGCAGTACCTGGCGAAGCTGGTCAAGCTCGGCGAGTCGGTCGCGATCTGCGAGCAGATCGGCGACCCGGACACGGCCAAGGGCCCGGTCGAGCGCGAGGTGACGCGCATCGTCACCCCGGGAACGCTCACCGAGTCGGCGCTGCTCGACGAGAAATCGGACAACATCCTGCTCGCGCTCTCTCAGGACCGCTCGACGGTGGGCCTCGCGTGGCTCTCGCTCGCGAGCGGCACTCTGCGCGTCGCGGAGGTCGCCCCGCAGGCGCTCGCGAACGAGCTCAAGCGCATCGGCCCGGCCGAAATCCTCGCCGCCGACGGTGTCGAGCTGGACGGCTGGCGCACGACGCGCCTCCCCGTCTGGCATTTCGACCAGGAATCGGGAAAGCGCAAGCTCCTCGAGCAGCTCGGCGCCGCCACGCTCGCCGGCTTCGGCTGCGAGGACCTGACGCTCGCGCTCGCCGCCTGCGGCGCGCTGCTGGAATACGCCAGGCGCACGCAGGGACAGGCGCTCGCGCACGTGATCGGCGTCAGCGCCGAGCGGGCCGGCGAGTACGTGCGCATGGACCCCGCCACGCGGCGCAATCTCGAGCTTACCGAGACCTTGCGCGGCGAGCCCGCGCCGACGCTTTTTTCTCTCGTCGACGAGTGCGCGACCGGAATGGGGAGCCGGCTTCTTCGCCACTGGCTGCACCATCCGCTGCGCGACCGCGATGCAGTGGCGAAGCGCCACGAGGCCGTCGCTGCGCTTCAAGAGCGATTCGACGACATCCACTCCGTGCTGCGGCGGATCGCGGACGTGGAGCGCATCACCGCGCGCGTCGCGCTGAAGAACGTCCGCCCGCGCGAGCTCTCCGGCCTGCGCGACAGTCTCGGCCTGCTCGACGAGCTCAGAAAGCCGATTCCCGACTCCGGGTCGCTGTTGAGCGACCTTCTCAAGGATCTGGCGACGCCCGGCGAATGCCTCGAGCTGTTGACCGGATCCATCCAGCCCGAGCCCGCGGCGCGGGCGGTGGACGGCGGAGTGATCGCCGAGGGCTATTCGGCAGAGCTGGACGAGCTGCGCCGGCTGCAGACGAACGCGGGCGAATTCCTCATGGCGCTGGAAGCACGCGAGCGCGAGCGCACCGGGATTCCCAATCTCCGGGTCGGCTTCAACCAGGTGCACGGCTACTACATCGAGGTGACCAGCTCGCACACGGAGAAGGTGCCGGCCGAGTACCGCCGCCGCCAGACGCTGAAGAGCGCCGAGCGCTACATCACTCCCGAGCTGAAAACCTTCGAGGACAAGGCGCTCTCGGCGCGCGACCGGGCGCTGGCGCTGGAAAAATCGCTCTACGACGAGCTGCTCGCGCTGCTCGCGCCGCACGTGCCGCTTCTTCAGCGCATCGCGCGGGCGCTCGCGCAGTTCGACGTGCTTTGCAGCTACGCATCGACGGCTTCGAAACGTGGCTACGCGCGCCCTCAGTTCGTCGAGGACAACCTGATCGAGATCGAGGCGGGGCGCCACCCGGTGGTCGAGGCGCAGATCGACAACTTCATCGCCAACGACTGCCGCCTGTCCCCTGCGCGGCGCCTGCTGCTCGTCACGGGCCCCAACATGGGCGGCAAATCGACCTACATGCGCCAAGTGGCGCTCATCGCCCTCATGGCGCACGCCGGGTCCTTCGTCCCGGCTCGAGCGGCCCGCCTGGGGCCGGTCGACCAGATCTTCACGCGCATCGGCGCGGCCGACGATCTCGCCGGCGGGCGCTCGACCTTCATGGTCGAGATGACCGAGAGCGCGAACATCCTGCACAACGCGACCGAGAGAAGCCTGGTCCTCATGGACGAGGTCGGGCGCGGCACCTCGACCTTCGACGGCCTTGCGCTCGCCTGGGCGATCGCGCGGCACCTGGTCGAGAAGAACCGCTCGCTCGCTCTGTTCGCGACGCACTATTTCGAGATGACCCGGCTCGCGCTTGAGTACCGCGAGGTCGCCAACGTCCACCTCGACGCGGTCGAGCACAAGGACACCGTCGTCTTCCTGCACGCGGTCGAGGAAGGCCCGGCGAACCAGAGCTACGGGCTGCAGGTGGCGGCGCTCGCGGGCGTGCCGAAGCCGGTGATCCGCCGCGCGCAGCGCTACCTGGAGATGCTGGAGGATTCGAGCCTGATGCGGGCCGGCCAGGAGGATCTGTTCGTCGCCGCGAAGCGTGCGGCACCGGAGCCCGAGCCGGCGCCCGACGCGCTGCGCGAGGAGCTGGCGAAGGTGAACCCCGACGAGCTGTCGCCGCGCGAGGCGCTGGAATTATTGTACCGTCTGAAGAAGCTCTAGATCCGCACCATGGAGCGAACGCGATGCGATTGGATCGTATTGGTGTGCTATCATCGATTCCGCACAATTTCAGGATAACTGCACCGATGCCGCGGACGACACTGACTCTGGATCGAGATGCATATGCGCTCGCCCGGCGCTATGCGTCGGCACGCCGCCTGCGCCTGTCCCAGGCCGTGTCGGAGCTGGTGCGCCGGGGCCTCGAATCGCGGCGCCCGGTTCGAGAAGAGAACGGCCTGGTGGTATTCGACCTGCCCTCCGACTCCCCGCCCGTAACGCCCGAAGACGTCCGTCGAGCGGACGAGGACTAGTGGCCTACCTCCTGGACGTGAACGCGCTGGTGGCGCTGTTCTGGCCGGCGCATATCCACCATGGCGTCGCGCGAACCTGGTTTGCGCGCCGCGCGGCGGACGGCTGGGCGACCACGCCTCCGACCCAGGCGGGCTTCGTGCGCATCGTTTCCAATCCGGCCTTCTCGCGCGACGCCGTGTCGCCTGCCGAGGCCAGCCGGTTGCTGGCGGCGAATCTCAAGCACAAGCAGCATCGCTTCAAATCCGCGGATCTGAGCGTTCCTCAGGCCCTGGCTCAGTTCGGGGCGCGTATCGTCGGCCATCGCCAGGTCGCGGACGCGTACCTGCTCGCCCTGGCGCTGCGCCATCGTTGCAGGCTGGCAACGTTCGACTCCGGGGTGCTCGCGCTCCTCGTCGACGAAGATTCCGGGCGAAAAGCGGTCGAGCTACTCGGCACCGCCGGCCAAGGCTAGGCGGCGATGGTTGCGCCGATGCCGCTCGTCGACATCGGCGCGAACCTCACGCACCCGGCCTTCCGCATCGATCTCGACGAGGTGCTGGCGCGCGCGCGCCGAGCAGGCGTGGCGACGATCGTCGTCACCGGCACCAGCGTCGAGGAGAGCCGCGCCGCCGCGCATCTCACAGCTGCGCATCCGGACATGCTCTTTGCGACTGCCGGGGTCCACCCTCATCACGCACGAGACTGCGGGCCGGGGACGATCGAAGATCTGCGATCCATCCTTTCGGACCCTCGCGTCGTTGCCGTCGGCGAGTGCGGGTTGGACTTCAACCGCAACTACTCGCCGCATCCCGACCAGGAGAGGTGGTTCGTCGCGCAGATCGAGCTTGGCATCGAGCTGGGCAAGCCGCTATTCCTGCATTCGCGCGACGCGCACCCCCGCTTCTCCGAAATCCTGAAATCGCATCGACCGCCAAAGGCGGTCGCGCACTGCTTCACCGGCTCCCGCGAGGAGCTGCGCGCCGCGCTCGACCTCGGGCTCTACGTCGGCATCACCGGCTGGATCTGCGACGAGCGGCGCGGCCGGCAGCTCCAGGACCTGGTGCGCGAGATCCCGCGCGAGCGGCTGCTCCTCGAGACCGACGCGCCCTATCTCACGCCGCGCGACCTGCGCCCGCAGCCCAAGGCGCGGCGCAACGAGCCGGCGTTCCTGCCGCACATCGTCGCGGCCGTGGCGCGCGCGCTCGGCCGACCGGCGGAAGAAATCGCCGGCGAAACCGCGCGCAACGCGCGGGCGCTGTTCGGCCTTCCGGTCACTTAGCGATCGCCGCGTTCACGCGCGGCATCACCTGCTCGGCCATCAATTCCATGGAGCGCCTCGCAAGCTTCTCGTCCACCCAGTCCATGGCCGCGTACACCAGCTCGCCGAAGTCTCCCACCTGCTCGCGCAGCCGCAGGATCTGGTCCACGACCTTGTTCACGGTGCCGTGGATGCACAGGCGCTCGAGCACGAACTCCGGCGTGATCTCGTGGTCGGGTTGATCCAGTCGCTCCTTGAACACGGCATGGCGCTTCGAGCGCGTGAGCTTGGTCTGGATCTGGTGGTAGTAGAAGCGGTACGGGCTGTCTGCGGCATGCCGGCCGTACGAGGCGGCGACCTTGTCGTCGTCGGCGACGAAGAGGGTGCGCGCGACGCGCCAGTCCGCGGTATCGGCACGCGCCCCGGCCTTCGCCCTGCCCTCGGCGTAGTTAGTCCAGTGCGTCTTGAGCCAGTGTGGCAGGAGGAAATTCGCCGACAGCGGATGGAAATCGCGCTCGCCCATCGCCACCACGCCCCTGGAAAAAGGCGCCACCACCGTCCCCACGATCTCCGGGCGCGGCTTCTGGTAGGGCTTCGGCATGATGCCGGGGCCGATTTCCGGCATCAGCGTGCGGCGCGTGCTCACCTTGTAGCGGTTGCCCGGAAGATCGATGTCGTAGGGCGGATCGCGCTCCCAGATCGCGAGGATGACGTCGATCGCCTCGGCGAAGATGCGGTTGCGGTCCTCGCGCAGGGTGTGCGCCGGATCGCGGTGCAGCGGATGCACCGGCATCATGAAGATTCCGAGCCGCATGTCCGGATTGTATGATCTTCGCAGTGAACCTCGTCCACCTGCTCCTGCGCAGCGCCCGCCTGAGGCCCGAGGGGCACGCGCTCGCCGTCGGCAAGCGCGCGGTCATGAGCTATCGCGATCTCGCCTCCCGCGTGCAAAGGCTGGGCGCGGGATTGAAAGGCAGGCTCGGCCTGAAGCCCGGGGACCGCGTCGCTCTGGCGATGAAGAACTGCCCCGAGTACTACGAGCTGCTGTTCGCGTGCTGGCACGCGGGCCTCACCGCGGTGCCGATGAACGCCAAGCTGCACGCCAAGGAGTTCGCCTACATTCTCGAGAATTCCCGTGCCAGGATCTGCTTCGTCACGCCCGAGCTGCAATCCGCGATTCCAGCGGGAATTGCCCTCGAAGACGATCTTTTCGGTGAGGAGGCCGACCCGGCCGACGTCGGCCCCGACGATCCCGCGTGGCTCTTCTACACCAGCGGAACGACCGGCGTGCCGAAAGGCGCCATGCTCACGCACCGCAACCTGCTGTTCCAGGCCCAGGCGTATTTCGCCGACATCGACCGGCTCGGGCCGCAGGACGCGATCCTGCACGCCGCGCCGCTCTCGCACGGCTCGGGCCTGTACGGGCTGCCGCACTTCGCCGCCGGGGCGGTGAACGTCATCCCCGAGAGCGGGCATTTCGAGCCCGAGGAGATCTTCGCTCTGCTCGATCACTGGCCGAACGCGTCGTTCTTCGCGGCGCCGACGATGATCGTGCGCCTGCTCGCCAGCCCGGCCGCGCGCACACCCGCGGCGCTGAAGACCATCGCCTACGGCGGCGCGCCGATGTACGTGGCCGATGCGCTGCGCGCGATCGAGCTGTTCGGCCCGCGCCTGTACCAGCTCTACGGCCAGGGCGAGAGCCCGATGACCATCACCGGCCTGCCGCAGTCGGCGCATGCCGCGCGCGAGCACCTGGAGACCTGCGGCTTCGAGCGCACCGGCGTGGAGGTGAAGATCTTCGACGAGAACGACGGGGAGCTCCCGCCCGGCGAGGTCGGAGAGATCGTCACCCGCTCGGACTGCGTGATGGCCGGCTACTGGACGAACCCGGAGGCGACCGCGAAGACCTTGCGCGGCGGCTGGCTGCACACCGGGGACCTCGGCAGCCTGGACGCGCAGGGTTTCCTCACCATCAAGGACCGCTCCAGGGACATGATCATCTCGGGCGGCG
>MERQ01000024.1 GCA_001770655.1 Betaproteobacteria bacterium RIFCSPLOWO2_12_FULL_68_20 | reverse complement strand
TCTTCAACGACAGCATCCGGCGCGAGTTCCTGGAGGGCGCCAGGCGCTACTGCCCCTCGGTGCGCCTCGCGCACGTGGACGGGAGAAAGCCGCAGGAGCGCGCCGGCGCCTGGGCGGGGGCGGACGTGTTCACCTCGTTCTCGGACAACATCCAGGAGAGCTTCGGGCTCGCGCCGGTGGAAGCGATGGCCGCGGGTCTTCCGGCGGTCGTGAGCGATTGGGACGGGTATCGCGACACGGTGGTGGACGGGGAGACGGCGATCTGCATCCCGACGGCGATGCCCGAGCCCGGCCACGGCGCGGAGCTCGCGCTTCGCTATCTCGCGGGGCTCGACACCTACGACCTGTACATCGGCAACGCGGGGCAGTGCACCGCGGTGGACGTGGGAGCGGCGACCGACGCATACCTGTCGCTCATCGAGGACGCGTCGCTCAGGCGGCGCATGGGCGAGGCGGGGCGCGAGCGGGCGCGGCGCGTTTTCGACTGGTCGGTCATCGTGCGCGAGTATCAGGCGCTGTGGGCGGAGCTTGCCGAGGCGCGGCGCTCGCAGCCTGCGCGCCCGGGGCGCGCGCACCCGTTGCGCGACGATCCGTTCCGGGTGTTCCGCGCGTTTCCCTCGTTCGCGATCGGCAGCGCGACGCTGGTCGAGCGCGCCTGCGCCGACCCGAAGGCCGAGACGGCGCGCATCGCCGCCGCCGGGATGAACAGCTTCGCGCTCAAGTTCATGCTCGGGCGCGAGGAATTCGAGCGGCTGTTCGCCGCGCTCGGCCCGGGCGCGAGGCTCGCCGCGGGCGAGCTCGAGGCGCTCTACCCGCCGGCGCGCCGCGGCGCGCTCATGCGCAGCCTGGGCTGGCTGGCCAAGGGCGGGATCGTGAAAATTCGTACACCTTAGGTGAAGGTCCCCGCCTAAGGTTTTCTTTCGTCGGTATAATGCGCGGCTGAGTTTTTCGTCAGGGGGAGCGCCCTAAGTGCGCGAGCTGGTCCTTCGTTTCCGGCCGTTCTTCTTCTACGCCGGGCTGTTCAGCCTGGTGATCAACACGCTGCTGCTCGTGCCGCCCCTGTACATGCTGCAGGTGTTCGACCGGGTGATCTCCAGCCGCAGCGAGGCGACCCTGATCATGCTCACGCTGGCGGCGCTGGGCGCGCTGTCGGTGATGGCGCTGCTCGACGTGCTGCGCGCGCGGCTGCTCGCCGGCGCGGGCGTCGCGCTCGACCGCTCGCTCGGCCCGCGCGTGCTCGACGGGCTGCTCGCGCAGACCGCGCGCCTCTCGGGCGCCGAGTACCTGAACGGGCTGCGCGACGTGAACACGCTGCGCAGCTTTCTCGTCGGCACCGGCATCTTCGCGGTGTTCGACGCGCCGTGGCTGCCGCTGTTCCTGCTGCTGATCTTCGCGTTCCATCCCCTGCTCGGCGTGGTGGCCGTCCTCGGCGCGGGCCTGATGGGCGCGCTCGCGTTCTTCAACGAGCGCTTCACGCGCCGGCCGCTGGAGCGCGTGCAGGGCGAGGCGCGGCGCGCCAGCCGCTTCATCGACGCGAGCGTCCGCAACGCCGAAGTGGTGAGCGCGCTCGGCATGCTGCCCGCGGTGACGCGCCGCTGGGCGGGGCTGAACGACGGCGTGCTGCGCGAGCAGGTGGTGGCGAGCGGCCTGGGCGGCACCTTCTCCGCGCTCACCAAGTTCGCGCGCCAGTTCATCCAGATGGCGATGCTCGGCACCGGCGCCTACCTGGTGGTCGACCAGCACGTGACCGCCGGGGTGATGATGGCCGCGACCATCATCCTCGGGCGCGCGCTCGCGCCGGTGGAGATGCTGGTCGCGGGCTGGAGGAACCTGGTCGAGGCGAAGACCTCCTGGCAGCGCCTCGACCGGCTGCTCAACGCCAACCCGCTGCAGGCCCCGGGCACCGAGCTGCCCGAGCCGGCCGGGGAGCTGGTGCTGGAGCGCGTGGTGTTCGGCCTGCGCGGCGTCGAGCGCCCGATCATCCGCGGCGTGGCGCTCGACCTGGCGCCGGGCGAGTCGCTCGGCATGATCGGCCCGAGCGCCTCGGGCAAGTCGACGCTCGCGCGCCTGATGGTCGGGGTGTGGAAGCCGATCTCGGGCGCGGTGCGGCTGGACGGCGCCGACGTCGCGGTGTGGCCGCGCGAGCACCTGGGGCCCTACATCGGCTACCTGCCGCAGGACGTGGAGCTGTTCCACGGCACGGTGGCGGACAACGTCGCGCGCCTGGGCGAGCCCGACGCGCAGGCGGTGATCCGCGCCGCGCAGCGCGCGCACGTGCACGAGCTGATCCTGCGCCTGCCCAAGGGCTACGACACCGAGATCGGCGAGGCGGGCACTGCGATCTCGCCCGGCCAGCGCCAGAGGATCGGCCTGGCGCGCGCGCTCTACGGCAGCCCGCGCCTGGTGGTGCTGGACGAGCCGAACGCGAACCTGGATTCCGAGGGCGAGGAGGCGCTGGTGCGCGCCATGCGCGAGCTCAAGCAGGCGGGCGTCACGGTGGTGGTGATCGCGCACCGGCCCTCGCTGCTCGCCGGCGTGGACAAGCTGCTGGTGCTGCGCGAGGGCGCGGTCGAGATGTTCGGGCCGCGCGCCGAGATCATGGCGCGCGTCACGCGCGGCGCGCAGCCGGCGCGCGGGGTGGCCTGAGATGTCGCCCGTCGTGCGGCGGCTGCGCGAGCTGTTCATCCCGCCGGTGGAATTCGACCCCGGCATGGACGTGCGGCGCCTGCTGCTCGCGGGCCTGGCGGTGATCGGGATCGGCGTGGTCGGCATCGGCGGCTGGGCGATGTTCGCGCCGCTCTCGGGCGCGGTGATCGCGCAGGGCTTCGTCAAGGTGGACCTGAACCGCAAGGTGGTGCAGCACCAGGAAGGCGGCATCGTGCGCCAGATCCTGGTGCGCGACGGCGCGCGCGTGAAGCAGGGCGAGCCGCTGATCGTCATCGAGGACGTGCGCGTGGACGCCGCCTTCGACCTGCTGCGCACGCAGCTCGACGCCGAGCGCGCGCGCGTGGCGCGGCTCACCGCCGAGGCGGCGCGGCCCGCCGAGCTGAAGTTCCCCGCCGACATCCTGGCGCGCGCGCAGAACCCCAAGACCGCCGAGAGCCTGGAGCGCGAGAAGGCGCTCTACCTGGCGCGGCGCAGGCAGCTCGAGGACCAGCTGCGCGAGCTGGGCACGCAGGTCGAGGAGACGCGCCGCGAGGCCGCGGCGCTCGGCGAGCAGATCGCGGCCGAGCAGCGCGCGCTCGGCTTCCAGAAGGAGGAGCTTGCCGCGAACGAGCAGCTCTCCAAGCAGGGCTACGTGCAGAAGACGCGCCTGCTCACGCTGCAGCGCGCGGTCGCCGAGTACGAGGCGCGCTACGGCGAGCACCGCGCCGAGCTCTCCAAGACGCGCCAGCGCGAGTCCGAGCTGAAGCTGCGCCAGCAGTCGGCGGTCAACGCCTACCGCCAGAGCGCGACCGACGAGCTGAAGGACGCCACCGCGCGCAGCTTCGACCTCGAGGAGCGCCTGCGGCCCACCAGGGACGCTTCCGAGCGCCAGAGAATCGTCGCCCCGATCGCGGGCGAGGTGGTGGGGCTGCGCGTGAACACCGCCGGCGCGGTGATCGGGCCGCGCGACGTGCTGATGGAGATCGTTCCCGAGGACAAGCGCCTCATCGTCGAGGCGCGCATCCGCACCGAGGACGTGAACTACGTGCGCGTGGGCTCGCCGGCGGACCTGCGCCTGACCGCCTACAAGCAGCGGAACACCCCGCTCGTAGAGGGCACGGTGAGCTACATGTCGGGCGACAGCCTGCAGGACAACGCCAATACCGCGCCGTACTACATGGCCCACATCGAGGTGAGCGCGCAGGCGCTCGCCGAGGCCGGCAACCTGCGCATGCAGGCCGGCATGCCCGCCGAGATCTACATCCGCACCGACAGCCGCACCGCGCTCGACTACCTGATCGCGCCGGTGACGGCGTACTTCCGGCGCGGCATGCGCGAGCCGCTGTAGCGGGGGGAAAAGCTTGCTTCAGCCCTGGAGCGGGTCCCTTGCGGTGATCGACCCGATTTCAGGGACCCTCACCTACGCTGACTTTGTAGTTATTTGAACCTGCGCCACAAACAACGCCCCGCGTGTTCGCGCCGGTGACGGCGTACCTGCGGCGCGCGATGCGGGAGCCGCTGTAGCCGCCACCGCTTCGCGAATCAGATTCCGCGCCAGCTGCGGATTCGCACTCCCGAGCGCCGATAGTCTTCTTCGCCGCCGTAGACGATCTGCGGCGCGGAGGCGGTCTTGCCCGCGTAGGCCATCCAAAGGCGCAGGTTCCGCAGCCAGTCGGCGCTCGGAGTCCGGCCGGATTTGATCTCGATCGGCACGAGGCCGCTCGCCTGTTCGAGCACCAGATCGATTTCGATGCCGATGTTGTTGCGCCAGAAATAAAGGTTCGACGGCAGGCCGTCGTTGAATCGGGCTTTCAGGAACTCGGCCGCGACCAGCGTCTCGAACAGCGCGGGCCGCGACGCGTGGACCGACATTTGAGAAGGCGTGTGGATGCCAAGGAGAAATGCCGCAAGGCCGGCGTCGACGAAGCACAGCTTGGGCGACTTCACCAGCCGCTTGCCGAAGTTTCGATGGTGTGGAGGCAGCAGATGCACGATGTAGCTCGCCTCGAGGACCGAGAGCCACCTGCGCGCGCTCACATCGGAGATGCCGCAATCCGACGCCAGGGCGGAGAGGTTGAGCAGCTGCCCGGAGCGCGCCGCGCAGAGCCGCACGAAGCGCTCGAAAAGACGCAGGTCCTGCACGTTGGCAAGCTGACTCACGTCGCGTTCGACGTAGGTCGCAAGATAGCCTGCATGCCAGTCGGCGGGCCGCAGCTTGCGGTCGTACAGCGCCGGATAGAGACCGCGGACCAGGAAGTCGTCTATTCCGCTCGCGCGCGCCTCGCCGCGCACCTCGGAAAGCGCGAGCGGCAGCAATTGCACCATTGCGGACCGACCGGCGAGGCTCTGCGAGAGCGTCGCCATCAGACCGAGATTCTGCGAGCCGGTGAGCACGAAGCGGCCGGGACGGCGATCGCGGTCTACCTCGGTCTGCAGGTATGAGAAGAGCTCGGGCGTGCGCTGGGCCTCGTCGAGGACCGCACCGCGGCGGAATCGGTCGAGGAAGCCGCGCGGATCCTCCAGCGCAAACCGCCGCTCGTCGGGATCTTCGAGCGACACGTAGGGCTTGCGCGGAAATGTCGCCCGCGCGAGCGTGGTCTTGCCCGATTGGCGCGGACCGGTCAGCGCGACGATCGGGAAGCCGCGCGCGAGCCGGCGCAGCGTCGCGGCGGCGCGGCGCGGGATCAAGCTTTACAAATGCGATGTGCCATATCGACATTGTAAACATCGCGCCTTGCTTCGCGCAACCCGGCCGCGGCCCTGGAATCCGGCCGAGCCGACGCAAGGCGACCGGTTGCGCAGCTTATGGGTCCCCTGCGCGGGATGCCCGCCGAGGTCTACATCCGCACCGACAGCCGCACCGCGCTCGACTACCTGATCGCGCCGGTGACGGCCTACTTCCGGCGCGGCATGCGCGAGCCGCTGTAGTTTCGCCGTACCGCTAGGCGACCAGCCTGAACCCGACCACGGAGAAGTGGCGGTCGAAGGTGAAGGCGAGCCGGATGCCCGCGCGTTTCATGACGGCGAAGCTGGTGGCGTCGACGGCGGAGAGCTTGTCTGGCGGCCGATCCGTGCAGCAGGTCCCATTGTTCCCGCGCCTGTGCGCTGCCGCATCAGGGCTCGTCGTGGACGCTGTCGTGATCGACGGACGGGCGCTTCGGCTCGTCGTCCCAGATCGCGACGGGGCCTGCGGAGCGCGGCTTGAGCACGACCTTGCGGATCGCCTCGCGCACCAGCTCGGCGACGCTGCGCCCCGAGCGGGCCGCCGCCTTGCGCAGGGCGGCGAGCTCTTCCCTGCGCAGGTAAACCTGGGTCTTTTCCATGCATGTCACTTTACGCCTGTGTTTGACATACCGCAGATCTGAATCCGCACCGACAGCCGCACCGCGCTCGACTACCTGATCGCCCCGGTCACGGCCTGCTTCCGGCGCGGCATGCGCGAGCCGCTGTAGCAAATCAAGGAACTTGACGGCGGACGTCGGATTGCTTCGAGACCGCAGCTTGCCTGATGCATATCAATATGCGATCATGATATGCATGAAAACAGTGGACCGCACCACTCTCAACATCGATCGCGAGGCGCTCGCCAGGGCCGCGGCGCTCACCGGCGTCAAGGAAAAGACAGCCCTGGTGCGCATGGGTCTGGAGGCCCTGATCGCCAGGGCGAGCGCGCGGCGCCTCGCTGCGATGGGCGGCAGAGAGCCGCGCCTGCGCCGCATCCCGCGCCGCCGCGCCGCTTGAATGGTGCTGGTGGACACCTCCGTCTGGGTCGAGCACCTCAGGCGGGGGGAGGCGCGGCTTGCTGCGCTGCTCGACGCAGGCGAAGTACTGTGCCACCCGTTGGTTGTCGGCGAGCTGGCCTGCGGCAACCTGCGCAGGCGAGGGGAAATCCTCGGGCTGCTGGGCGAGCTGCCGTCGCTGGGCATGGTCAGCGACGAGGAGGTCCTGGCATTCATTGAGCGCAACCGACTGCAAGGCCGCGGCCTCGGCCTGATCGACGTGCATCTGCTCGCGTCCTGCGCGGTGGCGCGCACATCGCTTTGGACCTTCGACGCAAGGCTCAAGAGCGCTGCGGCCGCACTCCGTATCAGCGCGGGTTGACAGTGCGGCGGACCAGCGCCTCATCGCGAGCCGCTGTAGCAAATCAAGGAACTAGTTCACGTTTTTGCGACCCCGGTCGAGGTGCCGGGTTGGCCTGAGGTTTTCTTTCAGAGCCGAGCCCGCGGCGGCCCTTGTCTTTGCGGCCGGCCTCGACGATACTGCGCGCTGCGGGAAAAGAAGTTTCGACAAAATAGCATCGCAGTCGGGGGGGTCATTGAAGCGTCAGTTTCCGCTGTCAGAATTCACGGCGCGGGTCGGCTTGCGCCCGTTCCAGCTCAACGCGGCGCGCCCACGGGCGCGCCGCTTTCGTATCGTTTCCACGCGTAAAGAAACAGGAAATCCGCCATGGCTCAAATCCAATACGAAGGTGACCAGCCGATCGTCCTCGGCACCGACGACGCCGACATCATCGAGTTCTCGATCTTCCCGTCGTTCTTCGTCAACGCCTACGGCGGGGCGGGCAACGACCGGTACGTGGTGTTCGGCGAGGGGTTCTCGTTCGGACAAACGGTCGGCAACGACGTGCTGGCGATCCATGACACGGGCGGGGTCGACACGGTCGAGTTTTCCTTCTTCGGCGAGAGCCTGGACTACGCGCTCGACGACGGCATCGAGAACGCGGTCATCTCTGGCGAGGGCGGGACGATCTTCGGCAACGAGCTGGCCAACAACATCCGCGGCACGGACGTCTTCTTCTTCGGCGAAGGCGACGAGCTGTGGGGCGAGGGCGGCAACGACTCGATGTTCGGCGGCGAGGGCCACGATTTCCTGTCCGGCGACGAAGGCAACGACAGCCTCGACGGCGGCAGCGGCAACGACGAGCTGTGGGGCGAGGGCGGCAACGACACGCTGATCGGCGGCGCGGCCTCGGCCTTCGGCGAGGGCGGCGGCGACGACTCGCTGATCGGCGGCGCCGGCAATGACCGGCTCGAAGGCGGCGAGGGC
>MERQ01000023.1:9312-10115 GCA_001770655.1 Betaproteobacteria bacterium RIFCSPLOWO2_12_FULL_68_20 | reverse complement strand
CGGCGGCGGCACGGCCGACATGAACGACGGCTCGATCGACGGCCAGCTCGAGGAGGTGGTGCTCGATCAGGACACCAACTTCACGGCGAATACCGATCCGACGCTGCTGATCACGGGCTCGTTCGCTGCCGACACCATCACCCTCGGCCACGCCGACCAGGTGGTGGACGCGGGCGACGACGACGACGTGATCGTCGTCACCGACGCGATGGTGGACGGCAGCCTCGACGTGGACGGCCAGAACTCGCTCGTCGGCAACACGCTGAGGATCTCGGATCTCGCGACGCTCGCCACCTTCGGCGGCATCGCGAACGTCGAGCGCCTCGAGCTCACCGACCAGGCGGGCACGCAGTCGGTCGACCTCGACAACGCCTTCGCGGCGGGCATCGTGACGGTGGACGCCGACGCGCTCACGGGCACCAACAACGTGAGCGTGGACGCGACCGACTACGCGGGCACCGTGCTCTCGGTGACGACCGGCGAGGGCGCCGACACGCTGACGCTGGACGACGGCGAAGTCGGCATCACCGCCGACCTCGGCGGCGGCAGCGACTCGATCGCCGGCGACGTGGACAACGGCGATGACCTGAGCCTGGGCGACGACAACGACTCTTTCGTCTTCCAGGCGCTGGAGGCGGCGAGCACTGTAGACGGCGGCTCGGGCAGCGACACGCTCACCTACACCATGGCGGCTGGGGCGACCTTCAACTTCTCGAGCGCCGACAACCACGCCGCCGACACCGGCACCTACGCCAACTTCGAGAACCTCACCGCGACCGCCGCGACGGGCGCGATGACGGTGA
>MERQ01000023.1:1184-9284 GCA_001770655.1 Betaproteobacteria bacterium RIFCSPLOWO2_12_FULL_68_20 | reverse complement strand
ATGACGGTGACCGCGGCGGCGGTGGGAAGCACCATCCTCACCGGCAGCGGCAACGACACCATCACCCTCGCCGCGGGCGACGACGCCGTCAACACCGGCGCGGGCTCCGACTCGGTGTCCGGCACGGTGGGGGCGGGCGACGCGATCAACCTCGGCGCGAGCGCGGACTCGTTCACCTTCCAGGCGCTGCCCTCGGGCGGCGACGTGGACGGCGACACGGGCAGCGACACGCTGGTGTACTCGCTCGCCACCGACCTCACCTTCGACTTCTCGGTGACGACCGGCCAGGTGATAGCGGGCCCGACCACCTACGGGTACTCGAACTTCGAGAACCTGAACGCGGCGGGCGTCGGGGTGGGCGTCGACCTGACGGCGGTGGACGGCGCGGCGGCGGGCGGCAACAGCCTGCTCACCGGCCTGGGCGACGACATCATCGTCGTCAGCGTGTCGAGCTTCAGCGCGCTCGACGTGTTCCAGGCCGACGGCGGCGGCGACCAGCTCACGGTGAACGGCAGCGGCGGCACGGTGACCATGCAGGCGAGCTGGACCGGCTTCGAGACGGTGCAGATCAACAGCGGCGCCGTCTTCGTCGCCAACACCACCGCCAACCTCGCCATCAGCGGCTCGGTGGCGGACGACGACATTACGGTGGGCGCCTCCTCGCAGACGGTCAACACCAGCGGCGGCGACGACATCATCCGGGTGACTTCCGGCACGATGCCCTCGACCATCACCGCGGGCGGCGACACGGCGGGCACGCCGGACTTCGCCAACCCGTTCGACGACGACGTGATCGTGATCTCGGGCGGCGGTGCCGTCACCTTCGGCCCCGGCATCACCGGCGTCGAGCAGATGTTCACGGGCGCGACAGCGGTCACTCTGGTGCTGAACAACGAGGGCTACATCGTCCACCTCGAAGGCGGCGTGAACCACGTCGTGGACTCGGGGAACAACGTCTCGGCCAACGACTACTTCGTCTTCGAGGACAGCGTGGGCTGGGAGGGGCAGGTGGTGGCGCTGAACGCCTTCCTGGAGGACGCCGACGCGCCGGCCCAGTTCGACATCCTCAACATCTCGGCCTTCGGGCTGGCCGGCTACGACGGCGAGCAGACGGATGCCCAGATCGCGGACGGCTTCGCGGCGGGCACGGCGGTGTTCAACACCGACAACCAGCGCCTGTACCTCGACCTGAACGGCGACGGCTTCTTCAATTCGGGCGACGACCTGAGGATCAACCTCGGCGGCGTGACGGACCTGAGCGCCGTGGTGGACCTGATCCTGAGCTGAGCGAAATCAGGGTCGGAGCCCGATTTCGGGCTGAAAACGGCGGCTGCGGCCGCCGTTTTTTTTCGCTCAGCGCCGCTTCAGCTCTTCGAGCGCGTGCTCGATCCAGCCGGCGTCGATCCGGTCCTTGTCGCGCAAGCCGCGCTTGGTTTCGAGCAGGCCCACGAGATCGAGCACCCGCACTGCCGTGCCGTCGATTTCCACCGTGACGACGTGCGCCTTCAGCTCCTGCCAGCGCTTGCCGCCGGCTGCCGGCAGGACGTCGATGGTGATCTCGTCGTTGATGCGAACGGCGTACAGCCCGCCTGCCGCGAAGACGTCGGGGTCGGTTTCCAGCTCGCGCGCCGCCCCGTCCGGCAGCCGCGCCAGCGCCGCGATCCAGCGCCGGCTGTTCGCGGCCGAAGGCTCGACGAGGATGTCGACGTCCTCGGTCAGGCGGGTGAGGCCGTGGGCGAAGAGGGCGTAGCCGCCGACCAGCGCGTACTCCGCGCCGGCCTCCTCGAGCCAGCGCGCGATGCGCACGACGTCGTCCCAGGTCGCGGCGCGGGAATGCTCAGCCACGCGAGCGCGCGATGGCGACCATGGCGTCCACGGTCCAGCGCTCGCGGTCGGCCTTCATTTCGTCGTGGCTGCGGTACCGGAATACGCCCTTCGGCGTGCGGCGCGGCAGGAGGTTGGCGAGCTTCGAGAACTCCATCGCCGCCCGCGTCGGCGGCTCGCCGGGCGGCGGCGGCACCCGCCGCCCCACCGTGCGCCCGATCGGCTGCTGCTCGCCCCATTCCATGGCCGGGATTCTACGCCCCGGCCCGCTGCCCCGCGCCGAGGCGCGCGGAAGGAGGCTCCGCGCCGTCCGCGCTCCCATGCAAATCTTCCACGAGATGGTATATTTGCATGGTTCATGGCTCCCACCGTTCCCCGCCTGGCCGCCCCGCGCCTGCGGCGCGTGCTGCGGCGCATGCCGGCGGTGGCGCTCACCGGCCCGCGCCAGTGCGGCAAGACCACGCTCGCCCGGGCGCTGGCGCAGCGGCTCAAGCCCGCGCCGGTCTACCTCGACCTGGAGCGCGAGCCCGACCGCGCCGCGCTCGCCGACCCGGAGCTCTACCTGCGCGAGCACGCCGGGCGGCTGGTGGTGCTGGACGAGATCCAGCGCGCCCCGGAGCTGTTTCGCACGCTGCGCGGGGCGATCGACGATCGCCGGCGCGCCGGCCGCGGCGCCGGGCATTTCCTGGTGCTCGGGTCGGCTTCGATGGCCCTGCTGCGCCAGTCCTCGGAATCGCTCGCCGGGCGCATCGCCCACCTGGAGCTGACGCCGTTTCTCGCCCGCGAGGCCCCGCGGCGCGCCGGCGAGCGGCTCTGGGTGCGCGGCGGGTTCCCCGGGAGCTTCCTCGCGGCCGGCGACGCGGCGAGCTACGCGTGGCGGCTGGACTTCGTGCAGACCTACCTCGAGCGCCACATACCGGCCCTCGCGCCGCGCGTCCCGGCCGAGACGCTGCGCCGCTTCTGGACCATGCTCGCGCACTCGCAGGGCGGGCTGCTCAACGCCGCCCGCCTCGCGGCGAGCCTCGGCGTGAGCGGACAGAGCGTGGCGCGCTATCTCGACCTGTTGGTCGACCTGCTGCTGGTGCGCCGGCTCGCGCCCTGGCATGCCAACGCCGGCAAGCGCCTGGTGAAGGCGCCGAAGGTCTACGTGCGCGACAGCGGCATCGTGCACGCCCTGCTCGGGCTGCGCACGCGCGACGAAGTGCTGGCGCACCCGGTCGCCGGCCCGAGCTGGGAGGGTTATGCGATCGAGAACCTCATCGCTTCGGCGCCTGCCGGAACGCAGGCGACCTTTTATCGCGCCGCCACCGGCGCCGAGGTGGACCTGGTGCTCGAGCTGTCCTGGGGAAAGCGCTGGGCGATCGAGGTCAAGCGCTCGCTCGCGCCCGCTCTCACGAAAGGCTTCCACTCCGGCAGCGAGCAGGTCGGCGCAGTGCGCCGCTTCGTGGTCTATCCCGGCGAGGAGCGCTATGCGCTCGACCGCAAGACGGCGGCGGTGCCGCTCGAGGAGCTGATGCGCGAGCTCGCCGCGCTCGCAAAATAGAAGCGCCGCTTCTAATTTGCAAGGCTAATTCGGCCGCCGCTCAGCCCTGCCAGCCCAGCACTCAGGCGGATTCCAGCTTGAACGCGAGCGTGATGCGCAGCGCGCCGCAGCTGCGGCTCGGCGCGCGGCCCGAGTGCGGAATGCGCGAGTCGAAGAACACCGCGCGGTTGGGCGCCGGCTTCACCCCGGCGATCACCTCGAGGCGCGCGTCGTAGAACAGCGTCTCGCCCTCCCAGTCGGGCTTCCACAACGGCATCGGGTAGTAGAGCAGCGTGAAGGTGCCCTCGCGGTCGTCGTCGGAGTGCGGCCGGCCGCCCAGGCCGTAGGTGTGGCCGTTGGCGTACTGGCGCACGACCCGCAGCGCCCTTCCCGCCGCCTTCTCGCAGGCCTGCTTCGCGTGCGTCCACAAACGGCCCACCGCCGCGTCGCCGTCCAGGTCCATCTTCCAGAACGGGATGCCCGCGTCGGCGGTGACCGACTGGTTGCCGAAGTACCAGCGCTTCTGCGTGCACGCTTCCCACACCGCCTTGTGCAGCTCGGGCGGCGCGAGGCGCGGGATGACGCGGATGAGCGGCGCCGCGGCGGCCCGGGCCTCGCTCATGCGCGCGGATCCTGCTTGAGGCCCTCGACCTCGGTGAGCCAGCGCGCCACCTGGTCGTTGGCCGCGAGCTTGAGGCTCTCGCGGTACGCGGCGGCGGCCTTCGCCGGCTCGCCGAGCTGGCGCAGCGCCTGGCCGTAGTGCGCGAGCGCGACCGCGAGCGCCGCGGGCGGGGCGCGGCGCTTGCGCGCGGCGAGGAGCGCGCGGCCGAGGAGCTGCTGCGCGGCCTTCGCCTTGCGCGCCTTGAGCGCCACCATGCCCAGGCCGTGCAGGGCGTCGGGCTGCTCGGGCTCGAGCGCGAGCGCGGCGCGGAAGGCGCGCTCGGCCGCGGGGAGCTTGGATCCTTCGAGCGCCACCTGCCCGCCGCGCGTCAGGGTCGCGGCGAGCGCGGCGAGCGTCGCCGGGTGGCGCGGGCGCAGCTCGAGCGACCTGCGGTAGGCGGAGACCGCTTCGCCGAGGCGGCCCGCGGCGCGCAGCACCGCGCCGAGGTTGGCGTGCAGGCGGGCGTCGGAGGGCGCGAGCCGCGCCGCCTTGTTCACCAGCTCCACCGCGCGCGGATGGTCGCCGCGGCGCAGCGCGACCAGCCCGAGCCCGTGCCAGGCGTGCGACGAGCCCGGGGCGTCCAGCGACAGCTCGGTCCAGGCGCGCTCCGCGCCCGCGAGGTCCCCCGAGGCGAGCATCCTTTCGGCTGCGCCGAGGCGTCCCTGCAGGCCCGCGGGCGCCTCAGGCGGGGCCGACGGGGCCTCGGGCGGCGCGGCGGCGGGCTCCGGCGCCCTGGCGATCGCGGCCGGCGCGCGCGGCTTCGGCGCCGCGGATTTCGGCGGCGCCTCGCGCCCGGGTTTTCCCTTCTTCGGGCTGGCGCGCTTTTTCTTCGCCATCGGCCTTCCCCCGGGCTAGCGCCGCTCGCCGGCCAGAAAACGCCGGTTCCCGTCGCGCACCTTCGCCGCCTGCTCGTCGTACAGGAACGGCAGGTACGCGTAGCGCCGGCCGCGCGTCACCGGCGTCGCCTCGTGCAGCATGCCGCAGCCGAATACGATCGCGCCGCCGGCTTCGACGCTGTAGGCGCGGCGGCCGAACTCGGGAAAGCGCAGCTCGCCGCCCTCGTACTCGCCCGTGTTCAGGTTCAGCGTCACCGCGAAGCGCCGGTGCGCGGTCGCCTTGCCGCCGTTGTCGCGGTGCGGCCGGAACCAGCCGCCCGACTGCGCGTCGTAGCAGGCGACGATGTGGCGCTCGATGCGCGTCGCCTCGAACGAGTACGCCTTGCGGATCTCCGGCACCAGCCGCCGCTGCACCAGCGCGATGCACGCCTGGCGCAGCGTCTCGTCCTCGATCTCCTGGTCGCGCCGGCGCTTGAACGAGTGGTCGTACTCGCCCACCGTCATGCCCTCGCGGTCGCGCATCACCCCCGAGTCCTTGCCGCCGCGCGCCTCGTAGTGATCGATGAGGCGCCGGCACAGCGCCGGCTCGAACAGCCGGGGCACCACCAGCACCGGGGCCTGGAGCTCGGCGCGGCCTTCGGCAAGGCGCGGGCGCGCGGCAACCGCCTCCAGCGCCTGCGCGACGTGCTGCGCCGGATCCTGCGAGAAGGGGAGCACGGCGAGCACGCGCAGCCGCTCGTCGAGCACGAAGGTGCGCGGCAGGTAGCGCGGCGGCTCGCCTTCGGCGAGCGCCCCGTAGGCGCGGCTCACCGCGAGATCGAAATCCCAGAACCAGCGCAAGCCCGGCACGCGCTCGCGCACGCGCGCGAGGCGCTCGTCCGAAGGGTCGGTCGAGACGCCGAAGAACGCGGCGTTGTCGTCGTCGAAGACTTCGGGCCGCGCGAGGAAGCCGGCGAGCACCGCCGCCGAGAGCGGCTTGGCCGCCGAGCCGAACAGGCACAGCACGATCGTCCTGCCCGCCACCGACTCGAAGTGGTACTTCTCGTTGCTCGTCGAGCGCGCGGTGAACCACGGCGCCGGGTCGCCCGGGCGCAGGCTGCGTGACGCGGTGTCGGACATTTTCGACATGGGAGATCCGCCTCGATACCGTAGCATAATCGCAGCGTTCCCATCGGAGGACAAACGCTATGGCGGAGAAGGAAAGCAAGGGGAAGAAGGGCGGCGAGGGCGCGGAGACGCAGGCGGCGCAGCAGGCGCCGGAGGCGAAGCAGATCGGGCTGGGCGTGCGGCTGGTGCCGGCGGGCAACTCCGATCAGCCGGTGTTCGCCAACTACACGGTGCTGAACGCCGGTCCCGGCGTGGTGTTCGTCGACTTCGGCTTCCTCGAGCCGGCGATGCTCGCGGCGCTGCCGCGCGTCGCCGAGCGCGGCGGCAAGCTGCCGCAGACCATCAACGGGCGGCTGTCGGTGCGGGTGGCGCTGTCCGCGGACGCGGTGCGCAACCTCAAGCGCCAGCTCGCGCAGATCCGCTGAAGGCTCGCTGAGAGGCCGGCGCGCCTGGCAACGCCTGTCCACGACAACGTCGCGCTCAGCGGCGATCCGTCCATCGACGGGCTGGTGCAGGGCAGCTCGTGGACGTTCGACGGCGGGCCGCGCGAGCTTAAGTTCTCCTTTCACCGGCTCGTGGCTTTCGAGCCCGAGGAGACCTGGGGCGGCCTGGCCGGCCTGTCCGCAACGACGGCCGGGATCGCGGCGGCGCTGAACGAGTGGGCGAAGGTCGCGGAGATCGGCTTCGTGCAGGTCGGCGGCCCGCTCGACGGCGACCTGACCGGGGCGGACCTCTCGATCGCGCTCACCGGGACGCTGCTCCAGACCGAGGGCTACCTCGGCCTCGGGCTGTACCCGGACCCGGAGTTCGCCGATTTCCTCCTCGCGCTGGACGAGGACGACGACAGGACTACCTGGCCGCAGCCGGAGGGCGACATCGCGCTCGATCACTTGAGCGTGGGCGGGTTCGCGCCGGGAACCCAGGGCTACGCGACCGCCGTCCACGAAGTCGGCCACGCGCTCGGGCTGAAGCATCCTCACGACGACGGCAACAACGGCCGCCCGCTGCTTCCCGCCAGCCAGGACAGCTGGCGCTGGACCGTCATGTCGTACAACGACAATCCACTGGCGACATTGACGAGCGGCCATCAGGCAACGCCGATGCCGCTCGACATCCTCGCGATCCAGTACATCTACGGGGCGAATCTCTCCTGGCACATCGGCGACGACCTCTGGACGCTGGCGAACGACGGCGCGGTGAGGACGATCTGGGACGCCGGCGGCGACGACACCCTGAGCGCCGCGGCGCTCGGCGTCGGGGTGACGCTCGACCTGCGGCAGGGCGAGCTGAGCAGCATCGGCGCGATGACGCGCGTCGCCACGGCGTACGGCGAGGCGGCGCTCATCGAGAACGCGATCGGGGGCTCGGGGAACGACAAGCTGACGGGTAATCACGTCGCCAACCGCCTCGAAGGGCGCGCGGGAAACGACACGCTCGACGGCGGCGACGCCGACCTCGCCGCCGACACCCTGGCGGGCGGGCCGGGAAACGACGAGTACCGCATCCGCCCTTCCGACATCGCGCTGGAGAACCCCGGCGAAGGGGTCGATACCTGGGTCGAAAGCGTCGGCTCCGCGAGCTTCACTGTCCCCGAGAACTTCGAGAACGCGAGGCTTCAGGGCTGGAACATGCAGGTGATCGGCAACCCGGCGCCGAATCGCCTGACTGTTTCGGCGGGAGGACAGGACACGCTGCGCGGCCTGGCCGGCAACGACACGCTGGAGGGCGGAGCTGGCGACGACATCTACTACGTCGAGCAGACGGGCGACGTGGTGATCGAGGCGGCGAACAACGGTACCGACAAAGTGATCTTCCTCGCTGCGGGCGACTACGCGCTCGGCGCGAACGTCGAGCGCATGGATTTCTACGGCCATGGATTCATGGCCACGGGCAACGGCGCGAACAACCTCATCGCCGGCAATCCCGGCGGGAACCTGATTCTCGGCGGCGCGGGCAACGACACGCTCTCGGGAGGAAGAGGCGAGGACACGCTCGACGGCGGTGCGGGAAACGACCGGCTCGACGGCGGGCGCGGGATAGACCTCATGCAGGGCGGCGCCGGGAACGACACCTACGTGGTGGACGGCAGGAAGGACTCAATCGTCGAGGCCGCGGGTGCGGGCACGGACACGGTGCAGGTGTACGGGAGC
>MERQ01000023.1:492-1149 GCA_001770655.1 Betaproteobacteria bacterium RIFCSPLOWO2_12_FULL_68_20 | reverse complement strand
GACGGCGGGCGCGGGATAGACCTCATGCAGGGCGGCGCCGGGAACGACACCTACGTGGTGGACGGGAGAAAGGACGCGATCGTCGAGGCGGCGGGAGGCGGAATCGACACGGTGGAGATCCGCGCGAGCCGCTACGAGCTGCCGGCGAACGTGGAGAACGCGGTGGTGCTGGCTGCGGGGCGCACCGGCATCACCGGGAACGCGCTCGCCAACCAGATCGCCGGCGGCGCGGGGAACGACACTCTCGCGGGCGGGGCCGGCGCCGACCGCTTCGTCTTCAATCAAGAACCCGGTTCGACGAACGTGGACCGGCTCACCGACTTCGCCACCGGCGCGGACAGGATCGTGCTCGACGGCGATGTGTTCGCCGCGCTTGGTTCCACCGTTGATCCCGCTGAGTTCCTGGCATCTTCCGACGGATCGGGTGCTGCGGGTGTGCGCTTGATCTACAACAGCACCAGCGGAGCGCTGTACTACGACGTTGACGACGCGGGGCCGGGCGAAGCGGTGCTCTTCGCTATCCTCGGCACGCGCGGCGCCCGCCCCGAGCTCGACGCGGGGGACTTCCTCGTCGTCAGCTGACCGGTTGCGGCAAGTTGACCACTCTCGTGACCATGGGCAGAATAGTGGTCATGCAGACCATCCAGGCTTCGAAAT
>MERQ01000023.1:0-424 GCA_001770655.1 Betaproteobacteria bacterium RIFCSPLOWO2_12_FULL_68_20 | reverse complement strand
AACGGCAAGCCGGTCGCCGAGCTGCGCCCGCACCGCCGGCCGCGCGCGAAATCGCTCATCGGGCGGGACAAGGGCAGGATCAAGATCCTTGGCGACATCATTTCCCCGATCGGGGTGGAGGACTGGGAAGCGCTCAAGTGATTGTCCTGGATACGCACGTTCTGGTGTGGGCCAGGGCAAGCGAGCGCAGGCTCGGTCGCAGGGCAAGGGCGCTCCTCGACCGGCTCTGGGCGGGCGGCGAGGTTGCGGTCTGCGCCCTGTCGTTCTGGGAAGCCGGGCTGCTTCAGACGCGCGGGCGGCTCCAGCTGCCGGCCGCCGTGGACGTCTGGCGCGGGGACTTGCTCGCCGACGGCCTGGTCGAGCTCGCGGTGGACGGCAGCATCGCGGTGCGCGCCGTGGGGCTGGGCGGGCTGTCGAACGACCC
>MERQ01000022.1 GCA_001770655.1 Betaproteobacteria bacterium RIFCSPLOWO2_12_FULL_68_20 | reverse complement strand
ATAAGTCAGATACTTTTTGATGTTGTCATAGATCCAGCGGCCGCGCTCGATCGCCCGCACGATCGTCGCGAAATTGTCGTCCGCAAGCACCATATCGGCGGCTTCCTTCGCCACATCGGTTCCGCTGATACCCATGGCAATACCGATGTCAGCATGCTTTAGCGCGGGCGCATCGTTGACGCCATCCCCCGTCATCGCGACGATTTCGCCACGATTCTTCCATGCCCGCACGATCTTGAGCTTGTCCATGGGCGATACGCGCGCATAGACACTGACCCGGTCGACGATTTCCGCGAACTTTTCATCGCTCATGCGGCTGAGGTCGTCACCGGTGAGCACCAAATCGCCCTCACGGTAGATGTCGATTTCCGCAGCCACCGCTACTGCGGTGAGCTTGTGGTCTCCCGTAATCATGATCGGGCGGATATGCACCTGACGGCAAACCCTTACGGCCTCTTTCGCCTCGTCGCGAGGCGGATCCATCATGCCGATCAGCCCGAGCAATGTGAGGCCGCGCTCAATTGTCTCCTCGTCGTCAATAGGTTCGTCCGCGCGAACTTCCCTGTATGCGATTGCCAGCACACGCAGTGCATCCTTTGCCATGTTCTCATTTGCCGCGAGGATCTGCGCCCGCGCTGCATCGGTAAGCGGCTGCTGCCGGTCGTGGTGCTGCGCCGAAACACATCGGTCCAGCAGTACCTCGGGGGCGCCTTTAACGAACGCGAGATGACGCCCGTCAGGCATGCGGTGCACCGTAGTCATCCGCTTGCGCTCCGAGCTGAAAGGCAATTCCCCTATCCTCGGCGCAGCCAGCCGGGTCTGTTGCTGTTGCAGACCCGCTTTCGCCGCCAATACGACAAGCGCACCTTCAGTGGAATCGCCCTTGACGAACCAGCGCCCGGCGTCATTGCTTAACCCGGCATCGCTGCACAACACTCCTCCGGTCAACATCAGCCGCACTGCATTGTCGTCCAATGGAAGCGGCGGATTGAAGCTGCCTGTGGGAGCGTAGCCGGCCCCGCTGACCTCGCTGGTGCGGCTACCCACGAACACGCGGCGCGCTGTCATCTCGCCTTTAGTCAGCGTCCCGGTCTTGTCGGAACAGATTACAGTCGTGCAACCCAGTGTTTCCACGGTGGGCATGCGCCGCACCAGCGCATTGCGTTTCGCCATCTCGTGCATCCCGACAGCAAGCGCGCCGGTTACGATCGCCGCCAGCGCTTCCGGAACGGCAGCCACCGCCAGGGCGATGGCAAACATGGTTATGGTCAATAACAACCCAACGTTGAGTTGATCGCCCATCCAAGCTCTCGCGATACTCACCGCGATCGCGACGCCGCAAACGCCGAGTGCGATCAGCCCCAGCCAGCGACCGATTTCCGCGGTTCGCTTTTCGAGCGGCGATTTTTCCGTGCTTACAGCGGAAACCTGCTCGGCAATCTTGCCGAACTCGGTATTCATGGCCGTTCCGGTCACGATCGCCTTGCCGCGACCGTAGGTCACCGTGGTTCCCGTAAACACGAGGTTGTGCCGGTCAGCCACGGCGGTGTCAGTGGCCAGCAGCTTCAAGCCCTTCTCCACCGAGAATGACTCCCCGGTCAGCGGGGCCTCGTCGCACTTCAGCGAATGGATTTCGATCAGACGTGCGTCCGCTGGTATCCGGTCGCCGGCTTCCAGCAGCATGATGTCGCCGGGCACAAGCTCGCGGGAGGGAATGCGTTGCTCGGTACCTCCTCGCAGCACGTTGATTGTCGGGGCCAGCATGCGCTTCAAGGCATCGAGTGCGCGCTCAGCCCGGTATTCCTGAACGAATCCGAGGATCGCGCAGAACAGTACGATCAGCGAAATGATGGCGGCATCCACGATTTCGCCCAGCAATGCGGAGAGAACCGTAGCGACCAGCAGAATGACGATCAGGGTGTTCTTGAACTGGCCGAAGAAGAGCTGGACCGGGGAGGCGCGATGTCCCCTTGCCAATTCATTCGCGCCATGCTGGGCGAGGCGTTCCTGTGCCTCAGCAGGGTTTAGCCCCCGCAAGGGGTCGGTCTGCAGGTGTTTGACGATCGCGTCGATATCGGTTGCGTGCCAATTCATCTGTATTCTCCGGCGCGGCGCTTATTCGAGGGCCGCATAGATAAGCCCGAGAAGGCCGGCCGCCACGCCGGTGGGGCCCGCCCAGGACCGCAACCTCGAGCGGGGCGATGCCGGAACGACTTCGACGGGTACGCGGCTGGTTCGCAGCACTTTCGCGGTAACAGACCCGAGGATCATTTCGGAGACGGATCCGAGCCTGGCGGTAGCCATCAGGATGCCGTCGAACCGATTCGATTCGGCGTATCGCACGATCTCCCGCGCCGGGTCACCCAGGCTTACATGCACCGCCGAATACCGCAGTCCGGCGCGATCGAGCAGCTTGCCAGCTGCATCGAAGGCATTCGCGCTGCGCTCCGCGTAGAAGGCCTGCCGATCGCGACGCGCGACGAACTGCGCGACGTATCGGCTGAGTCGCGGTTGCACATGGATCAAGTGGATGTCCAGGGCCTCACCAGTCCACACGCGGTGAATCACGTGTTTGATCGCGTAGCTAGATTCTTTTGAAGTGTCGACTGGAATCAAGATCTTCAGCATTGTGTAATCTCCTCAAGCGGGACTTCCTAGCAGTAACCGTCTAACACCTCACCAAAATAAGCCCCTCCGCACTTTCGGACAAGTCGAATATAGGATGAAAGTCGTTCGAAAAATACATAGACCATGTTCGACAACTACGAATATAGTTCGGAAAACTGGATGCATAGCTGCGCAAGAAAATATAGAATATGTTCGATAAATTCGAAGACGAGTTGGCCGATGCCTGCGTTGAACTACAAGCACCTGCACTATTTCTGGGTGGTCGCAAAGGCTGGGGGGATCGCCCGCGCCAGCGAGCGCCTGCATCTGACTCCACAGACGATCAGCGGACAAGTAAGCGTGTTCGAAGATGCATTGGGTTACAAGCTGTTTTCCCGCATCGGGCGCCGCTTCGACCTTACCGACGCGGGGCGAATGGTATTGAGCTACGCTGACGAGATCTTCACCTTGGGCGAGGAACTGGAAGGCGTCTTGCATGACCCGACCAGAGGGAGGGCGGCGCAATTCAGGGTGGGGATCGCTGACGCCATACAGAAGGCCGTGGCCTACCGGCTGCTGGAACCGGCGCTGCGCCTGCCGGAACCGCCGCGCATCGTGTGCCGGGAAGGAAAGCTCGTCACCTTTCTCCAGGAGCTAGCGGTCCAGCGGCTGGATATTGTGATTGCCGACAGTCCCATACCTGCTGCTGTCGGCATCAAGGGATTCAGTCACCTGCTCGGGGAATGTGGGCTCACGTTCTTTGCCGCGGCGAAACTGGCGCGAAAATACAAGGACCCATTCCCGAATTGCCTGGACCGCGCACCGCTGCTCCTGCCGGGCGAGGATGCGGCATTACGACCCCGCCTCTTACAGTGGTTCGAGAAGCTTGCGATTCGTCCGCGAATTGTCGGTGACTTCGATGACAGCGCCTTAATGAAGGCGTTCGGCCAAGTGGGCATCGGCATCTTTGCCGCGCCCTCCGCCGTCGCCCAAATAATATGCCAGCAATATGGCGTGGTAGCCATAGGGCATACTGAAGCGGTGACAGAGCAGTTCTACGCGATTTCGGTGGAGCGCCGCCTCACCCATCCGGCGGTGGTCGCAATCAGCACGGCGGCACGCCAAGACCTGTTTACAAGAACGCACAGCGCGAGAGCGCCTCAGGCTGGCTAGCTCCATGGTGTTGATGTGGTTAGTTCTCGATAGATACTGAAGGGTGCGCGCGTTGAGGCGTCGATAATCTTCGATACATGCCGATGGATGCTGAAAGCTGTTTTCGGTTTAGGTGACAACGGCTTGCCATTGCCGTTGATGATCGAGTGGGAGTAGGCGCACGGGCGCGAAGTGGTCATTTGTCATGACTGGTCGTATAATGTGTCCATGAAACAGATGCCGGCGGCAAAGTTCAAGGAGCAGTGCTTGGCGCTAATCGACCAGGTGGACAGGGACGGGATCGTGATCACGAAACGGGGCAAGCCGGTGGCCAAACTGGTCCCTCTCAGTGCGGACTCGGCGAGCCTTATCGGCTCGCTCAAGGGGAAGATCAAGATCAAGGGCGACATTCTCTCCACCGGCACGCGCTGGAATGCTGAACGTTGACACGCACGTCTTGCTCTACGCGGTCACCGGCGCACTCAAACCTCGCGAACTTCAGCTTCTGCAGAATGACACGTGGAGCATTTCGGCGATCGTGCTTTGGGAGATCGCCAAGCTTGCGCAGTTGGGCCGAATCGCCGTGGATCTCGATGAACCCGAGGTAGTGCGCGTGCTGGCGCGCTTGCATGTGTGGCCGCTGACGCGGGAGATCGCCCGCGCGAGCACCCGTCTTGACGTCCGCGGCGACCCAGCGGACGAGCTGATCGCGGCCACGAGCGTCGTGCACAAGATTCCGCTCGTGACGCGCGATCGTGCTTTGCTTCGATCAAAAATCGTACCGTTCGCCCGCTGAGCAGGCGCCAGCATACCGTTCCCGGAGAATGGACGGCCCAGACGAGCAGTTCATGAGGCGTGCGCTGGAACTTGCGCACAGAGGGCGGCAGGAAGGGGAAGTTCCGGTCGGCGCCGTTGTGGTCGTTGACGGGCATGTGATCGGAGAAGGCTGGAACCGGCCGATCGCGGCGCACGATCCCACCGCCCATGCCGAGATCCAGGCGCTGCGCGCGGCCGCCGCGGCGCTCGGCAACTACCGCCTCACCGGCGCAATGCTCTACGTGACGCTCGAACCCTGCGACATGTGCCTGGGCGCGATGTTCCATGCGCGGATCGCGCGCGTGGTGTACGGGGCGACGGACCCGAAGAAGCAAGTCCTAAAAAGCCAGGTGAAGATCGAAGGGGGCGTTCTCGCCGCGGAATGCGGCGAATTGTTGAGCGAGTTCTTCGCCGCGAAGCGATGAACATCGAGATCGACGTCGCGAGGCAGGAGCTGGCGCTCCTCGACGGCGGGCGCGTGCTCAAGCGCTATCCGGTCTCGACGTCGAAGCACGGGCTGGGGGAACGCAACGGCAGCTTCTGCACGCCGCGCGGGCGCCACATCGTGCGCGCCAGGATCGGCGCCGGCCAGCCGCTGAACGCGGTGTTCGTGCGCCGGCGGCCGAGCGGCGAGATCTGGACGCCCGCCATGGATGCCGCCTACCCGGGGCGCGACTGGATCCTGACGCGGATCCTGTGGCTCTCCGGCTGCGAGCCGGGCAGGAATCGGCTCGGAGAAGTGGACACGATGCGGCGCTTTGTCTACGTCCACGGTGCTCCGGACACCGCCGAGATGGGCAAGCCGGGCTCGATCGGCTGCGTGCGCATGCGCGGCGCGGATATCGTCGAGTTGTTCGACCTGGTACCGGCCTACACCGCGGTTGATATCAGGGATTGAATGTTCTCCAAGCAGGGTGCGCGAACGACGCCTTTTTCGCACACGATCGCCGTCACCAGCTCGGCGGGCGTGACGTCGAACGCCGGATTGCGTATCGAAATCCCCTGCGGCGCCCAGCGCGCGCCCCGATAGCCGGCCACTTCTTCGGCCGGGCGCTCCTCGATCGGGATGCGCGAGCCGTCGGGGATGCTGCGATCGAAGGTGGACAGCGGCGCCGCGACGAAGAACGGGATGCCGTGCCGGCGCGCGAGCACCGCTAGCGTATAGGTTCCGATCTTGTTGGCCACGTCGCCGTTCGCCGCGATCCGGTCGGCACCCACGATCACGAGATCGACTTCGCCGCGGCTCATCAGGTGGCCGGCCATGTTGTCGGTGATCAGCGTGCACGGGATACCCTCCTGCACGCACTCCCAGGCGGTGAGCCGCGCGCCCTGGAGGTAAGGCCTGGTCTCGCAAGCGATGACCGATACGTTCTTCTCCTTTGCCGCGCGCACCACGCCGAGCGCGGTGCCGTAGCCGGCGGTCGCGAGCGCGCCGGTATTGCAATAAGTGAGAATTCTCGCGCGCTCCGGGATCAGCGCCGCGCCGTGCCTGCCCATGGCCCGGTTCGCGGCCAGGTCCTCCGCGAAGATCGCGACCGCCTCCGCCTCGAGGTTCTTCGCCCGCCGCATGCGCTCGAGCGCCCAGAAAAGGTTGACCGCGGTCGGGCGACTTTTCGCCAGCGCTGCGTAGGCGTCTTCGGAGCCTTTGCCCAGCACTGCGCCGAACGCCGCCGCGCATCCGATCGCCGGCGCCCCGCGCACCACCATGTCGCGGATCGCCTGCGCGACTTCGGTGGCGGTCCGACAGGCCACGTACACGGTCCGCTCGGGAAGCAACCGCTGGTCGAGCAGTTCGAGCGAATCGCCCTTCCAGCGGATCGGTTCGATCGCCACTTACACCACGCGCTCGTTGCCGCCGTCGACCGGCACCTGGGCGCCGGTGGTCTTGGCGAAAAGCGGCCCGCACATCTCGGCGGCGAGCGCGGCGACGTCCTTCGACGAGACCTCGGTCTTGAGCAGGTTCCGTTTCCTGTACTGCGCGACGCTCAGGTTGTACGCCTTCGCGCGCGCGGCAAGCAGATCCTCGGTCCACAGCCCCGTGTCGTAGACCGCGTCCGGATGCAGCGAATTGATGCGGATGCCGTCCTTCGCCCATTCCAGCGCAGCCACGCGCGCGAGCTGGTTGAGCGCCGCCTTCGAAGCCGAGTAGGCCGCCGCGCCGACCCCGGGCGCCGGCACGTTCCTCGAGCCGATGACGACGATGCGCCCGCCGTGCGGCGCGAGCTTGAGCAAAGGGTGGCACAGCTGAAGGAGCGCGAGGTTCGCCTCGACGTTCACCTCCATCGCGCGCTTCCACGCATCCGGGGCGATGCTCTCCACAGGCTGGGAGGAGGGGAAGATGCCGGCGTTCAGCACCAGCATGTCGATCCCGCCGAACGCGCGCACGGCGCGATCGAGGCTCGCGCTCGCCGCACCGCGATCGGTCAGGTCGCAGACGATGCCGAGCACGTCCACGCGCTTCCACATGCCCTCGATCGCCGGATTTCGATCGAGCGCCGCCACGGCCGCGCCGCGCGCGAGGAACGCCTCGACGCAGGCCTTGCCGATCCCGGAGGCGGCGCCGGTGACGAGCACGACCTCGCCCGCGAACACCGGCGGCGAGCCGCCGCTGCGCAGCTTCGCCTGCTCGAGGTCCCAGTACTCGACGTCGAAAATGTCGCGCTCGGGCAGCGCCGTCCAGCCGCCGAGCGCCTCGGCGCCCAGGATCGCGTCGATCGTATGGTCGTAGAGCTCCTCGACGATCGCCGCTTCGCGGGCGGTGCGACCGACGGCGGCGAAGCCCAGCTGCGGATCGAGCACCATGCGCGGCGCGGGATCGAGCATGGTTTTCACCTGCTCCGACTGCGGGGCGTGGCGCTCGAAGTAGGCGCGGTAATTCCTGGCGAATTCGGAGACGTCGCGCCCGAGCATTGGCCAGGGCTTGGTGAACAGCACGTGATCCGGCGTCGCCGGCCCCTGTTGCGAGAGGCGCGCCAGCTCCGGATGCCGGGCGAAAGCGAGGAACTTGGCGGCCTCGCTGGTCCTGAGCGCCACCGGAAATCCCGCCGCCTCGGCGATCGCGCGGCGCAGCGCGGCGATCTCCTCGCGCTTCGCCGCCGCGCCTTGCGGGGCGCGATGAGCCGTTACCCGGGCGTTGTTCCTCTCCAGGTAATCTTCCGCCATCGATACCAGCCTGATCATCCTCTCGTAGGACTCGCGCGCATCGGCCCCGAAGGAAACGATGCCGTGCGAAAGCAGCACCATGCCGATGGTGCGTTTGCCGGCTTGCTTCGGAAACTCCTGCGCGCAGCGTGCGGCGAGCTTGAAGCCCGACATCACGTACGGGATCACCACCGCCTCGTCGCCGTATAGATCGCGCACCCGCTTTTCACCGTCCGGTGCGCCGCCCAGCGAGAGAATCGCGTCGGCGTGCGTGTGATCGACATACTGGTGCGGCAGGATCGCATGCAGCAGCGTTTCGACCGATGGTGAGGGCGCGCCGGCTCGCAGCAAGCGCGTGCCGAGCTCGTTCATCATCTCCCGGTCGCCGAGCGCCGGCAGCGTGGCTAGCCGGCGCAGCGGGGCGAGGGCGACCGGCGTGAATCCCTCCGGCTCGATCGTCTCCAGGTCCCAGCCGCTACCCTTCACGTAGAGCACCTCCTCGTGCTCGCCGAAGAGGTTCCGCTCGCGCAGCTTGACCGAGGTGTTGCCGCCGCCGTGCAGCACCAGGGACTTGTCGCGCCCGAGGAGCCGCGAAGCGTAGACGCGGGGTCCGAGCGGCCCGTGATAGCGCGCCGCCTCGGCGTCGTCCCAGAGGCTTTTCATCGCGTGCGAATTATACTTTTCGCATGCCGCGGATCGAGCTGCTGCCGTGGAACGACGCGCGCGCGCAGGCATCGCGCATCCGTTTCGCCGTGTTCGTCGAAGAGCAGCGCGTGCCCCCGGAGATCGAGCTCGACGACATGGACGCGCGCTGCATCCACGCCCTCGCGTACGCGCCGGACGGCACGGCAATCGGGACCGGACGCCTGTTGCCCGACGGTCACATCGGCCGGATGGCGGTGATCAGGGACTGGCGGGGCCGGGGCGTCGGAAGCGCGATTCTCGAATCGCTCGTCCGGGCCGCCGCTTCGAGAGGCGATTCCCGCGTCGTACTTTCGGCTCAGACGCACGCGCTCGACTTCTACCGCCGGCAGGGCTTCGTCGCCGAAGGCGAGGTCTACGAGGAAGCGGGCATCCCGCACCAGGCGATGCGGCGCACGCTCTAGGCAAGCTGGAGCTCGAAGCGCAGGGTTTCGCCCTCGATCCCCGCCGCATCGAACGTCCGCTCGGCGTACTGGGCGCGGCCGTCCTGCCCGGCGAGCAGCACGGTCGAGCAGCGCGTGCCGTATTCGGGCGCCACGATCCGCGCCGGGGCGAGCACCTGCAAAAGCGTCTCCACGGCCACGCAGGATTCGATCGCGCGCGCAAAGCGCGCCTTGCTCTCCGCCACGTCCTCGGAATCGAGCAGGAAATTGCCCAGGCCGTAGATGCCGGGCTCGAGGCGCCGTGGCGCGCTGTCGCGGTTCGAGTACCACCAGAGCTCGCCGCCGGCGGCGGCGAGAAGGTTGAAGCCGCTGTAATCGGCGCCGCGATCCGCGATTTCGGCGGCGTAGCGTCCGGGTGCGGAACCGTTGGTGAGAAACCTCGCGACCAAAGCCCCCCTCGACTCGACGGCGCGCGGCTCGCGGGCGCCGCGGTAGTTGGTGACGGCGGCGAATCGCCCGTCGCGGCTGACGCCCATCCATGTGCCCATCGCCTCGAGGTCGCGGCCCGCGAGGATCGAAGGCTGGTCGCCCCAGAAGCCGGCCTGCGCCGCGGGCCGGCCGTGGTACTCGTCGCGATTCGCCGCGACGACCAGCGGAAATCTAGGATGAGCGCGCCAGGCGAGAACGATCAGGCACATTCCCGGCCTTGAGCTGCTGATAGAGCTGGAGCGCCTTTCCCGGCTTTTCCTTCTTGTGGACGACCGCAGCCACCGCCTGGATCATCGCGACCGGATCGTCGGACTGGAAGATGTTGCGTCCCATGTCCACGCCGGCCGCGCCCTGGTCGAGCGCCTGGTAGGCCATGGTCAGCGCATCGAGCTCGGGCAGCTTCTTGCCGCCCGCGATGACGATCGGCACCGGGCAGCCGGCGCAGACGCGCTCGAAGCCTTCCTCGACGAAATAGCTCTTGACGTAGTGGGCGCCCAGCTCGGCGGCGATGCGCGTCGCCAGCCCGAAATAGCGCGCGTCGCGCTTCATCTCGGCGCCGACGCCGGTCACCGCCATGGTCGGGATCCCGTAGCGATTGCCGGTGTCGATGAGCTGGATCAGATTGCGGATCGACTGGTGCTCGTACTCCGCGCCGATGTAGATCTGCGTGGTGATGGCGGCGGCGTTCAGGCGGATCGCGTCCTCGATGTCCACGGCGATCGCCTCGCGCGAAAGCTCGGTGAGGATGCTCTGCCCGCCCGAGCAGCGCAGCACCACGGCCTTGGTCGCCGAAGGCGGGATCACCGAGCGCAGCGCGCCCCGCGTGCACATCAGCACGTCGGCGTACGGGATCAGCGGCACGATGCCGAGATCGATGCGCTCCAGGCCCGTGGTCGGTCCCTGGAAGTAGCCGTGGTCGAACGCGAGCATCACGGTGCGCCCCGAGACCAGGTTGAAGATGCGCGCAAGACGGTTCTGCATGCCCCAGTCGAGCGCGCCGTTGCCTTTGACGAAAAAGGGCCTGTTCTCCTGGGGGATCCCGATGCCGAAGTCCTTGCCTTCCCTGATGTCGTCCTTGTCGGCCATGTCATTCTCCGGAGATGAATACCTCGGCTCTGCGCTGCACGCCGAGTTTCGCGCCTTCCCGTTCGAGCACGCTCTCGAAAGTCTTTTCGTCCTTCACGTCCTCGTAGACTTCCATGTACGTCGCCGGATCGTCGCGCCGGCGCATCCAGCGCCCGCGCACGCCGCATGCGCGCTCGATCGAAGCGAGCAACGCGGCGACCGCGCTGCGCAGCTCGCCGAGGCGCGCGGCATCCACCTTGTAGTAGACGTAGTAGCTCGTGCCTCTCATGCGCCGTAGGGCAGGGGCAGGTGATCGAGCGGCTGGCCGCCCGGCGCGAGCCTGACGGTCGAGCCGATCGGCACCACCGCGAGCATTTCGCCGCCGCCCGGCGCCGGCGCCACGTCGACGACCGTGCCGCTCGCCTGTCCTGGGGGCTCGTCGCCGAACAAGTCCTGGCCCGCGCGTGCTGCGGCGCCCGCCGGAAGCCGCGCGCGCACCATGCGTCTCTTCAGCTGTCCGCGATACTGGGTGCGGGCGACGATTTCCTGTCCAGGGTAGCAGCCCTTGTGGAAGTCCACCCCGCCGAGCGCCTCGAGGTTGACCATCTGCGGGACGAAGCGGTCCTGCGTGGCGGCGGTGATCAGCGGGTGCCCGGCACGGATCTCCATCAGCGCCCAGGCCTCCTCGCCGGCGCGCGGGGCGCCGATGGCGCGCTCGAGCGCCTCGGCCTCGCCCGACGGGGCAAGCACCAGGAAGCGCCCGGTGCCGTAATTGACCACGAGCGAATCGCCGCGTGCGGCGACGGCGAACGGCGCCGCGGGAACATCGAAACCCGCCGCCGCGACGCCCCGTGCGGCGTCCTCGCCCCACAGCCCGAGCTGTACCCACGCGTCGCTTGCGTCGTGCAGCTTCACCCTGGATCGCAGCACGAACATCGACAGGCGCTTCGCGACCGCCGGCGCGAGATCGCGCGCGAGCTGCAGCAGGAACCCGTCTGCTCGCGCCACCACGAGAAAGCTGGCGAGCAGCCGTCCCTTGGCCGAGCACCATCCCGCCAGCGCGGCCCGCTGCGACGTCAGGTGCTCCACGTCGCTGGTGAGCTGCGCGTGCAGGAACGGGCGAGCGTCCTCGCCCGCGACCGACAGCACGCCGTAGCGCGAAAGCCGCGCGCCTGCGAGCGCGATCGGGCGGAGGGTCTCGGCTTCCATCGTAGAATTCGAATTTTACCCGTCGTGCCGCGTCCGAACGGCACCGCCGTGCTCACCGCGCTCAAACGCCTCTTCGCCGTCGCTTTCCTCGCCGGGCTCGCCGCCGCGGCCTACGGCGCATGGTACGTGGCGACGCCCGTCGCGGTCCGCACGCTGCCGGCAGAGATAGAGATCCCTCCCGGCACGAGCCTGCGCGCAGCGATCGAGCAGCTCGAGCGCGCCGGCGTCGCAGTGCGCCGCTTCGAGTTCGAGCTGCTGGCGCGCTCGCTCGGCAAGGCGCGCGGCATCAAGGCGGGGAGCTACGAGCTGGCGCGCCCGATCACGCCGGTCGAGCTGCTCGAGAAGCTGACGCGCGGCGACGTTACGCAGGCCGAGGCGCGGCTGATCGAAGGCTGGACGCTCGCGCAGTTCCGGGCGGCGCTGGACGCGAACCAGAGCCTGCGCCACGACACGCATGGGCTGGAGGACGCGGAGGTGCTCGCCCGCATCGGCGCGACCGAGACGCTCGCCGAAGGCCTGTTCTTTCCGGACACGTACCTGTTCGCGAAGGGCTCGAGCGACGTCGCGGTGCTGCGCCGCGCCTACCGGGCGATGCGCCGGCACCTCGAGGCCGAGTGGGCGGCGCGCGACGCGTCCGCGCCGTACCGAAGCTCCTACGAGGCGCTGATCATGGCTTCGATCATCGAAAAGGAAACCGGGCAGGCGGCGGAGCGCGATCTCATCGGCGGGGTGCTGGTCAACCGCCTGCGCATCGGGATGCGCCTGCAGGCCGATCCCACCGTGATCTACGGCCTGGGCGAGTCGTTCGACGGCAACCTGAAGAAGGAGCACCTGGTCGCGGACGGACCCTACAACTCCTATACGCGCGCCGGGCTGCCGCCGACGCCGATCTCGATGCCGGGACTGGCGTCGCTGCGCGCGGCGCTGCGGCCAGCCAGGACCGACGCCCTCTATTACGTGGCGCGCGGCGACGGCTCGAGCCATTTTTCGCGCACCGCCGAGGAGCACGGCCGAGCCGTGACAAAATACCAGAGGCCCGCAGCGCGGTCCCGATGAGCGAGCGCGGCAAGCTGATCACCCTGGAGGGCGTCGACGGTGCGGGCAAGTCCACGCACCTCGTTCACGTGGTGGAACAATTGCGCGCGCACGGGCACGAGGTCATGGTGACGCGCGAGCCGGGCGGCACGCCGCTCGCCGAACGCCTGCGCGAGATGTTGATCAGGGACCCTATGGACCCGCTCGCCGAGACGCTGCTCCTGTTCGCCGCGCGCGCCGACCACGTCGCCCGGGTGATGCGACCGGCGCTCGAGGCGGGCAAGTGGGTCGTCTGCGACCGGTTCACCGACGCCACTGCGGCTTACCAGGGAGCAGGAAAGGGCGTTGCGGCGGAGTTGATCGAGCGCCTGGCCGAAGCGGCGCATCCCGGCCTCGCGCCGGACCGGACGCTGGTGTTCGATTGCGGCTTCGAGATCGCGCGCGAACGGCTCGCCGCATCCGGAAAGCCGCTCGATCGCTTCGAGCGCGAGGACCGGGCGTTCTTCGAGCGCGTGCGCGGCGCTTATCTGGCGCGCGCGCGCGCCGAGCCCGCACGCATCCGGGTGATCGACGCCAGTGGAGACCTGGCTGCGATCCGAAAAATGATCGACGCCAGCCTGCCGCGCGGATGACCGGCGAATTGCACCCCTGGAACGCCGGCGTCTTCCAGTCGCTCGCAATGCGCGTGCCGCGATTGCCTCACGCGCTTCTCATTCACGGCGTACCCGGCATCGGCAAGCTCGCGCTCGCCGGGCGCTTCGCGCAATCGCTCCTGTGCGAGCACCCGGACCGCTCCAGCCGCCCGTGCGGCAGCTGCGACGCCTGCCGCTGGTTCCTCGCCGGCAACCACCCGGACTCCAGGCGACTCGAGCCCGAGTCGATCGCGATGCAATCCGCACCGGAGCCGGAAGAGGGCGCCGAAGCGCCGGCGCGCCGCGCCAGGCCGAGCGTCGAGATCAAGGTGGACGAGGTGCGCGGGCTCGCCGATTTCCTGAACCTGCGCTCGCACCGGGGCGGCCGGCGCATCGCGCTCGTGCACCCGGCCGAGGACATGAACGCGCACGCGGCCAATGCGCTGCTGAAGGGCCTCGAGGAGCCGCCGCCGGAGGCGGTGTTTCTGCTGGTGTCGCACCGGCCGGCGCGCCTGCTGCCGACCATCCGCAGCCGCTGCGTCGCGGTGCCGGTGCCGGTCCCGGAGCGCGCCGCGGCGCTGCGCTGGCTGGAGTCGCGCGGCGTCACGCAGGCCGAGCGCTGGCTCGCATACTCGGGGGGAGCGCCGCTGCGCGCGCTCGAGTACGCCGGTGCCTCGGAGGCGCTCGCCGCGCTGCTGCGCGCAGCCCTCGAGGGCGATGCTGGCGTCCTGGACTCGATTCGCGAGCGCGACGAGCTCGAGACGCTCGCCGAAGCGCTGCAAAAGCACGCGCTCGACCGGGCCTTCGAGTCGCTGGCAGGCCGCCGCAAGTACATGACCGAGGGAAAGCCTGCGGCCGCCGGCACCGCCGTCGCGTGGCTCGAATATGCGCGCAGCCTGGGGCGCCACCGCGTGCTGGCCCGCCACCCGGTGAATCCGCGCCTGTTCGTGCTGGAAATGCTGGCGGGACTGCCTTCGCGCAAAACATGATGTTGCCAAGACAACTCGTTGTTCTGGCGCTATTTTCCTTCATTCCATCGTTCGCCGGCTCGCAGTCGCTGGAAAAGCTTCTGAAAGCGGTGGAAACCGGCGACGCCATGGAGGTCGGCCTGCAGCTCGACCGCGGGCTCGACGCCAATGCGGTCGGTCCTGAAGGCGTGACGATCCTGATGATGGCCGCGCGGCTCGGACACGAGGCGGTGGTCGCGCTGCTGCTGCAGCGACGGGCGGCGGTCGAGCAGCGTACGGCAAAGGGGGACACCGCTCTCATGATGGCGAGCATCGGCGGGCATCTGGGGATCACAAAACGACTGCTCGCCGCAGGCGCGCAGATCAACAGGCCCGGCTGGACGCCGCTGCATTACTCGGCCTTTGGCGGAAATCCCGAAGTGGTCAGGCTCCTGCTCGAGCGCGGCGCGGACAAGGATGCCGTCGCACCGAACGGCTATACGGCACTGATGCTCGCCGCGCTAAACGGCTATTCCGCCGCCGCGAAAGCGATTCTTTACGAGGATCCCGATCTCCAGCACAAGGGGCCGGCCGGCGAGTCGGCCCTGAGCCTGGCGCGGAAGCGGGGGGACGCCGAGCTGATCGAGCTTTTGAGGCGCGCAGGCGCGGTCGAATAGCTGGCTGTGGGGCGCCGGCTAATATTTAACATAATACACATTGTACGAGATTTGCCTGGCGCGAAGCGCCGCTTATCTCACGCCAACAAGGGCTAATTCAGGCGTCCGGTGGGTGGGATGGGCAGGCGCGCGACCGGTATGCCTTCGTCCACCAGCTCGTCGTGCTCCTGCTCGGTCGCCTGGCCTCGGATACCGCGCGGCCGCGTTTCCCTGTAGTGGATGCGCCGCGCCTCTGCGGGAAATTCGCTGCCCACATCCTCAGTCTTGGTCAGCAACTCATCCAGCATCCGGGAGTAGAGCATCTGGGCTATCGCGAAGGGGTCCTTCCCTTCCATCTCCGGCGTCCTGGCGGGTGCCGGGGCGGGGGCGCCCAGATTGAAGCGGGAGACGGAAGGAACGCGCTCGACCTCGACCGAGCCGCAAGCCGGGCAGCTCAGGAGCCCGCCAGCCTTTTGCGAGGCAAAATCGTCCGCCGAGCCGAACCAGCCTTCGAAGCGGTGCCCGGCGCCGCAGAGCAGGTCGAAGATCTTCATTCCGGCGTCATTCTACCCAATCGAGCCGCCCCGTCATTCGACGCGCAGCTCGATCTCTCCCAGCCGCTCGACGGAGAACTTCACCAGGTCGCCCGCCTTGACGCGCTTGGTCGTCACCAGGCTCCCCGTGAGCACGACCTCGCTGCGCAGCAGACCGCGCCCGCTCGCCGCCAATTGGCCGGCGAGCCACGCGACCGCCTCGAAAGGATGGCCCATCGCATCGGAGCCCCTGCCCTCGCCCGCCAATTTGCCGTTCAGGGTGGCGACGCCGCGCACCGCGCCAAGATCGATGCCGCGCCAGTCGCGCACGGGCTCGCCGAGGACCGCGCCTTCGTTCCAGGCGTTGTCGGCGGCCAGCTCGAGCGGCCGCTTCGCCACCTCGGCGTAGTCGGCGCCGCGGTCGTCGAGCAGCTCGAACGCGGGCATCACCGCGCCCACGGCCTGCGCCACGCGCTCGCGCGAAAACGGCGCGTCGGCCGCCGGCAGGTCCTCGGCGATCTCGATCGCGAGCTCGAACTCGACGATCAGGTTGACGAAGTCGGCGGCGCGGACGGTCGCCGGCGAGCGGCGAATCGTGGACTCGAGCATCGCTCCGGCCTGCGGCGAATCCACGCCCATCATCTTGCGCATCTGCGGCGTGGTAAGCGCGATCTTGTAGCCGACCACCGGCCCGAGCTCGTCCGCGCGCAGCGCGACGAAATCGTCCTGGATGAGGTATGCCTCCTCGCTGGTGCGCGGCGCGAGCTCCGGCGGCATCGGGCCGAAGCGCTCGCGCCGCTGATGCGCGTCGAGCAGCCATTTCGCCGCCTTGCGGGCGCGCGAGAGTTTGTGCGGGCGGCGCAGCTTCACGCGGCCGCCTTGCCGGGATGCAGGTGGCCGCACTTCCCGCAGCGGCGCTTCTCGGCGCTGCGGTAGAACTCCTCGAACAGCGGCGGCAGATCGGCGACGATGTCCTTCACGTTCACATCCACCCGATGCACCAGTGCGTGGCACTTCGGACAATACCATTCGAACCCGTCCATGACCTCCCCCGGCCGGACTTTCTCCACCACCAGCCCGACCGAGCCCGGCTCGGGGCGCTGCGGCGAGTGCCTCAGATGCCCGGGAATCAGCAGCACCTCCCCTTCGCGAATCGGCACCTCGCGCGCGCGCCCGTCCTCGATCACCTTGAGCACCATGTTGCCGCGCAGCTGGTAGAAAAATTCCTCGTACGGATCGTCGTGGTAGTCGGCGCGCGCGTTCGGCCCGCCGACCACCATCACGATCAGGTCCCCCGCCTCCCTGAACACCATCTGGTTGCCGACGGGCGGCTTGAGCAGGTGAGCGTGCTGGTCGATCCAGCGCGAGAAGTTGAAGGCGGTCAGCGCCATGGCGCTTTCAGGATGCCCGGGGCTGGAATCGAACCAGCATGACCTTGCGGTCTGGGGATTTTAAGTCCCCTGTGTCTACCAGTTTCACCACCCGGGCTTTTTCGTTTCCGGAAAGTCTGGAGGCGGGGGTCGGAATCGAACCGGCGTCCACGGCTTTGCAGGCCGCTGCATGACCACTCTGCCACCCCGCCGGGGGCCGGACAAACGAAAGGGAAGGCCTCTCGACCTTCCCTAGCGTAACCTGGAGCGGGAGACGAGTCTCGAACTCGCGACCTCAACCTTGGCAAGGTTGCGCTCTACCAACTGAGCTACTCCCGCGTTTTGGAGCCGAAAATTATAGCTCATGCCGCAGCGTGCGGCAGCGCTTTCCTCAGGTAATAGAGCATCGAAACCACCGTGAGCACCGCGGCGACGTTGATCAGGATCGTGCCGAGCCATTGCGCCTCCAGCAAGCCGAATGCTGCGTCGTGATAAAGCAGCAGCGGTATCGCGATCATCTGGCTGACGGTCTTCAGCTTGCCGATGAACGCCACCGCCACGCTCTTCGCGCGCCCGACCTTCGCCATCCACTCGCGCAGCGCCGAGACCGCGATCTCGCGCCCGATAATGATCAGCGCCACCACGGCTTCCACGCGCTCGAGCTGCAGCAGCACGATCAGCGCGCCGACCACGATCAGCTTGTCGGCGACCGGATCGAGGAACTCGCCGAACGCCGAGACCTGGTTCAGGCGCCGCGCCACGTAGCCGTCGAGCCAGTCGCTCACCGCGGCGAGGATGAATACCGAGGTCGCGGCCAGATTTTTCGTCTCGAGCGCCAGCCAGTCGGCGGGAAGGTAGTAAATCCCCACGATGAGCGGGATCAGGACGATCCGCGACAGGGTGATCAGGTTCGGCGCGTTGAGGAGCATCAGCTTCCCGCCGGCGACTCGTGCAGATGGAGGTAGATGCGCTCGGCGAGCGGCCGGCTGATGCCCTCGACCTGGGCGATCTCGTCCACCGCCGCCGCCTGGACGCCGCGCAGCCCGCCGAACCGCTCGAGCAGTGCCTGCCGGCGCCTCGCGCCGATGCCGGGAATCTCGGTGAGCGCCGAGGTGGTGCGCGCCTTCGCGCGGCGGGCGCGGTGCCCGACGATCGCGAAGCGGTGCGCCTCGTCGCGGATCGCCAGGATGAGGTGCAGTCCGGGGTGCGCGGGCGGCAGATTCAGAGCGCGCGATTCCGACTCCACGATCAGCTCTTCCATCCCCGGTTTGCGTTCCGGACCCTTCGCCACTCCGATCACGGCGACGTCGTTCAGCCCGAGCTCGGCGAGCGATTCGCGCGCGGCGGCAACCTGGCCCCTGCCTCCGTCGACCAGGATCAGGTCCGGAATCCTGCCGCCCTCGGCGGTCACGCGTGCGTAGCGGCGCGCCAGCACCTGGCGCATCGCCCCGTAGTCGTCGCCGGGCGTCACGTCGCGGATATTGAACCTGCGGTACTCCGCCTTCTGCATCTGCTGGCGGTCGTAGACCACGCACGAGGCGACCGTCGCCTCGCCCATGGTATGGCTGATGTCGAAGCATTCGATTCTCTGCGCGCCCTCGGGCAATCCAAGGGCCTCGCGCAGCATCTGCAGCCGCCCTTCCTGCGTCGAGCGGTCGCGCGCGCGCTGCGCGATCGCGAGCGCGGCGTTCTTCAGCGCCATGTCGAGCCAGACGCGGCGCTCGCCGCGCGCCGGGCTGGCGATGCGCGCGTCGGGCAGCTCGAGCTCCAGCTCCGCGCTCGTCAGGATGAGCCCGGGCATCGGCTGCTCCAGGTAATGCTGCCCGAGGAACGCCGCGAGCACTTCGGCGGCGCCTGCGCCCTCGGCGTTGGCGGGGAAGAAACTGCGGTCGCCGACGTGGCGGCCGCCGCGGATCATGACCAGGTTGACGCACGCGATCCCCCCTTCGATCGCGCAGGCGAGCACGTCGGCGTCCACGCCCCGCTCCGACTCCACGTACTGGCGCGCCTGCACGCCCGCGAGCGCCCTCACCTGGTCGCGGTACGCGGCCGCCTCCTCGTAGCGGCGCGCCTCGGAGGCCGCCTGCATTTTCCCGCTCAGGCCGCCAATCACGTCGTCCTCGCGGCCGTCGAGAAACAGCGCCGCGTTCCTCACGTCCTCGGCGTACTTCCGGGGGGAAATCTTTCCGGTGCAGGGCGCGGTGCAGCGGCCGATCTGGTACAGCAGGCATGGCCGCGCGCGGTTCGCGAACACGCTGTCCTCGCAAGTGCGCAGGCGGAACACCCGCTGCAGCATCTGGATGCTCTGGCGAACCGCGTAAGCGTGCGGGAACGGGCCGAAATAGCGGTGGCGCCTGTCTTTCGCGCCGCGGTGGAAGCCGAGCCGCGGGAACTCGTGCCCGGTGATCATGAGATAGGGGTAGGACTTGTCGTCGCGGAACAGGATGTTGTAGCGCGGCGCGAGGCTCTTGATCAGATTGTTCTCGAGCAACAACGCCTCGCCTTCCGAGCGCGTCGCCGTCACCTCCACGGCGGCGACCTGCGCGAGCATCATCCGGATGCGCGGGCTGTGGGCGGCCTTCTGGAAGTACCAGCCGACGCGCTTCCTGAGGTCGCCCGCCTTGCCGACGTAGAGCGCCTCGCCCGAGGCCGCGAGCATCCGATAGACGCCGGGCAGATTGGGCAGGCCCGCGACGAAGGACTTGGCGTCGAACACGTTCGGACGATTATAAATCGTGTAGAATTCGCGCCCTTTTCGTTCCGCGCATTGTATGGCGAAAGTCATTGCAACCGAGATCCGCGTCGGCAACCTGATCGAGTGGGACAAGCGCGTGTGGCGCGTTCTCAAGTGCTACCACGTGCACGTCGGCGGGCGCGGCGGCGCGTTCATGCAGGTCGAGATGAAGGACATCGAGGCCGGCACCAAGACCAACCAGCGCTTCCGCACCGAGGACAAGGTCGAGCGCGCGTTCGTCGAGCCGCGCAAGATGCAATACCTGTACCAAGACGGGGCTCAGTACGTCTTCATGGACCAGCAAAACTACGAGCAGCTCTCGCTGCCCGCCGAGTTCCTGGAGAGCCAGGTCGGCTATCTGCTGCCGAATACCGAGGTGCAGATCAACTTCTACGACGGCCGCGCGATCGGCGTCGAGCTGCCGCCCTCGGTGGTGCTGACCGTGATCGAGACCGAGCCCGGGATCAAGAACGCCACCGCCACCACGAGCTTCAAGCCGGCCCGCCTCGAGACCGGGATCACCGTCCAGGTGCCGCCCTTCGTCAACTCAGGCGAAAAGATCAAGGTCAGCACCAACGACGGAACGTACATGGAACGCGCCTAGGCGAGTTGCGCGAGCGACTCCCGGGCGTCGCGATAGGCGACGCTCTTTCTGAGGTCCCGGCCGCCCTTTCTTCGCATGCGCTCGGCGCGCTCCGGGTGCGCGATCGGGGCGTCGCCGAGTGATTCCAGCAGCCGCTCCTGCCCTTCGGGGTCGTTGCACAGGAGCGCCATGTCGCAGCCGGCGGCGAGCGCCGCGCGCGCGCGCTCGGGGACCCCTCCCGCGGTGCTCGCCCCCTCCATCGACAGGTCGTCGCTGAAAATCAGCCCCTCGAAGCCGAGCTTCCCGCGCAGCACCTCCTGCAGCCAGTACCTCGAATAGCCCGCCGGCTCGCGGTCGGCCTGCGCGTAGATGACGTGCGCGGGCATGACGCCCGCCAGACCCGCGGCGATCGCCTCGCGGTATGGGGCGGCGTCCTTGCGCAGGATCTCGGCCACCGGGCGATCGTCGCGCGGCACCGCGACGTGCGAGTCGAGCGCAGCGAAGCCGTGGCCGGGAAAATGCTTGCCGACCGCCGCCACGCCGCCCTCGGCAAGCCCCTGCACGATCCGCGCTGCCAGCGCGCCCGCGGCGTTCGGGTCGAAATGCAGCGCCCGGTCGCCGATCACCGAGCTCGAGCCGTAATCGAGGTCGAGCACGGGCGCAAAGCTGAAGTCCACGCCGTGCGCTGCAAGCTCCGAGGCGATCACGTAGCCGGCCGCGTGCGCCGCTTCCCGCGCCCTGTCGCGGTCGCGGTCCCAGAGACGGCCGAGCCCGCGCATCGCCGGGATCGCGGTGAAGCCCTCGCGGAAGCGCTGCACGCGGCCGCCCTCGTGGTCTACGCACACCAGCAGCGCCGGCTCGCGCAGCCTGGCGATCTCCTCGGTCAGAGCGCGCAGCTGCTCCGGGCTCTCGTAGTTGCGCGCGAACAGGACCACCGCGCCCACCGCGGGATGCGCGAGGCGCCTGCGGTCGTCGTCCGTGAGCGCGACGCCCATCGGGTCGAGCACCACCGGGCCGAGCGGCAGCCTCAGCTTTCGCATTCGAGCACCACGGTGGCGAACGCCAGGTCCCTTTCGTCGGACAGCGACACGTGCGCCTTCGTGACGCCTCGACGGGAAAGAAGATCCTGCAACGGCGTCGAGAACTCGAGGATCGGCTTCCCGGAGCGCAGGTTCGAGACCCATACGCCGTGCCAGTTCGCCGGCGCATGGATTCCCGTGCCGAGCGCCTTGCTGAAAGCCTCCTTCGCGGCGAAGCGCTTTGCCAGGTACGCCGCCGGCTGGCGATGGCCCCGGAATCGCCCCAGTTCGGGCTCGCACAGGATGCGCCGCGCAAAGCGCTCGCCGAAGCGCGAAAGCGCGCGCTCGATGCGCACGATTTCGACCGCGTCCGTGCCGACGCCGTAGATCATCCGGGCGCCGCATGGGCGGCGTCCACGATCAGCCGCTTCATCTCGCGCACCGCTTCGCGCATGCCCACGAACACCGCGCGGCTCACGATCGCATGGCCGATGTGCAGCTCCCTCACGCCCGGCAGGCGCGCCACCGGCTCGACGTTGAAGTAGTTGAGCCCGTGCCCGGCGTTGAAGCGCATGCCCAGCGAGCGGATCGCCTCGCCCGCCGCGCGGATCTTGTCCAGCTCGGCGACGACCGCGGCACTTTCCTCGTCGCGGCCCCTGGAGTGGAACGCGTGGGCGTACGGCCCGGTGTGCACCTCGCACACGGAGGCGCCGATCCGCGCGGCAGCCTCGACCTGGCGCGGATCCGGATCGATGAACACCGAGACTACGATCGCGGCCCCGGCGAGGCGCGCCACCGCCTCCTTGAGCCCCGCCTCGCGCGAGGCGATGTCGAGCCCGCCCTCGGTGGTGACCTCGTGCCGGCCCTCGGGCACCAGCATCGCCATTTCGGGCTTGAGGCGGCAGGCGATCCCGATCATCTCCCCGGTCGGCGCCATCTCGAGGTTGAGCTTGATGTGCGTAAGCTCCCTCAGGCGCCGCACGTCCTCGTCCTGGATGTGGCGCCGGTCCTCGCGCAAATGGACGGTGATGCCGTCGGCGCCGCCGAGGTGCGCTTCGACCGCCGCCCATACCGGGTCAGGCTCGTAGGTGCGGCGCGCCTGGCGCACCGTCGCGACATGGTCGACGTTGACGCCGAGCTCGATCACAGGCCGTTCAGCTCCAGCAGCACCGCGCGCGTGTACAGCGACTGGCCGTGCAGCCGCTCGCCGATCAGCGCCCGCATCAGCGCCCTCGCCTCGTCGCGCGTCTCGGGCCGCGTGTAATCGTCCTTGGCCATGTCCAGCAGCGTGCGGCCGCTCACCGCGAGCTCGCCCGAGGCGGCGCCGTTAGCCGGCGCGGGTCCCCGGTCCGGCTCGTACACGTAAAGGCGCGCGGGATCGATCGGGCGGCTCGCGGCGTCGCGTTCGAGCAGCGGAGCATAACCGAGCTCGGCGAGCAACCGCCTCTCGAAGCTGCGCAACACCGCGGCGTGCGGCGCGCCCACGGAGAGCCGCGCCAGGCTCTCGGCGTAGACGTCGAACAGCCCCTCGTGCGGATCCTCGCGCGGCACCAGCCGCAGGATCAGCTCGTTGAGGTAGAAACCGCACATCAGAGCGAGGCCTGCCAGAGGCTGCAAGGCTGCGGCCCACTCCGCCGAGACCAGGTTCGCCAGCTCGCCGCCGCTCCAGCCCAGGCGCAGCGGCTGGAACGACAGCAGCACGCCGCGCATCGCCGAGCGCGGCCGGCGCGCGCCGCGCGCCAGCAGCGCGATGCGCCCGAAGCGCCGGGTGAAGGCCTCGACGATCAGGCTCGTTTCCCTGTACGGGTAGCTGTGGAGCACGAATCCGGGCTGCTGGTCCGCTCTGCGTTTCATGCCAGCGCCTATCCGTATCCCAGCGCGCGCAGGATGCGCTGGTCGTCCGTCCAGGCGCGGCGCACCTTGACCCACACTCCGAGGTAGACCTTGCCGCCGAACAGCCGCTCCATGTCCCGGCGTGCTCCGCTCGCCATGCGCTTGAGGCGCTCGCCGCGCGCGCCGATGACGATCGGCTTCTGGCTCTCGCGCTCGACCAGCACCGTGGCCTCGATCCTGCGCAGGGCGCCTTCCTCGCGGAAGCTGTCGATCACCACTTCGCAGCGGTACGGCAGCTCCCGGCCCATCTCGCGGAACAGCTTCTCGCGCAGCAGCTCCGCCGCGAAGAACCGCTCGTCCCGGTCGGTGAGCTGATCGGGCGGGAACAGCGCCGGCGCCTCGGGCAGCGCCTCGCGCAGCACCTGGAGCAGCTCCGACAGGTTCTCGCCGGTGCGCGCGCTCACCGGGACGATGGCGTCGAACTCGCGCAGCTTCGACAGACGGTCGAGGAAGGGGATCAGTTCCGTGCGGCCTTTCAGGCGATCGATCTTGTTTACCGCGGCGAGTGTCTTGCGCCCCGCCGGCACGCGCTCGAGCACCGCGCGGTCCTGCGTCCCGAAGCGCAGCGCCTCGACCACGAACAAGGCGACGTCGGCCTCGCGCGCCGCCTCGGTGGCCCGGCGCTGAAGCGCGCGATGCAGCGCGCTCTTCGGCTCCGCCGGCCGGCCGGGGGCATCGACGAATACGTACTGACAATCATCGCGCGTGAAGATCCCCGTCACGAGGTGGCGGGTGGTCTGCGGCCGGTGCGAAACAATCGAAAGCTTCTCGCCGATGAGCGCGTTCATCAGGCTCGACTTGCCGGTATTGGCGCGCCCGACGATCCCGATGGTGCCGCAGCGATGCGCGCTCATGGCCCGAGCTGGTCCAGGATGCCCTGCGCGGCCTGCTGCTCGGCGCGTTGCCGAGTCGAGCCGCTGCCGGTGGCGCGCAGCCCCAGGTCCGGGATCACGCACTCGACCTCGAAGGACTGGCTGTGCGCCGCGCCACGCACCGACACCACGCGGTACTCGGGAAGCCTGCGGCGCCCCGCCTGCAGCGTCTCCTGGAGCCGCGTCTTCGGGTCCTTCGCCGGGTGCTCCGCATCGAGCCGCTCGATGCGCGTGCCGAGCGCCCGAACGATCGCCTGGCGCGCGGCCTCGTAGCCGCCGTCCAGGAAGACGGCGCCGAACAAGGCCTCGAGGGCATCGGCGAGAATCGAGGACCGCGGCTCGGCGCCTGCGGCGAGCTCGCCTTCGCCCAGGCGCACCGCCTCGGCCAGGCCCAGCGCACGCGCGACATCGGCGAGCGCCTCCTCGCGCACCAGGCTCGCGCGCAGGCGCGTCAGCTGGCCCTCCGGGAGCCGCGGAAAGCGCGCGTACAGCTCCTGCGCAACGGCGCATCCCAGCACGCCGTCGCCGAGGAACTCCAGCCGCTCGTTGTTCGGGACGCCGAAGCTGCGGTGGGTGAGCGCCTGATCGAGCAGGCCGGCGCTGCCGAAACGGTAGCCGAGCCGTTTCTCGAGAACCGCGTGCCGGGACAAGAGGAATTACTGTGCGCTGGAGCTCGCCGCGAAATCGATGTAGACGCCGACGTTCTTGAACAGCGGCACTTCCTTGCGGTACGCGAACGAGATCACCATCTCGTTGCCATCCTTCGTGATCTCCAGATCCGCCGCCTTCACCGAAGTGATGTCGTCGATGGTGGCGCGCGCATCGAACCCCCTGCGGATGTCCGCGATCGACGCTCCCTGCCGTTCGCGCGCCACCGCTTCGATGGCGCCTTTCGCGGTGTAGAACTCCATGTACGACGGAATGAGCTTGAAGCCGAGCAGCGCCAGCATGATCAGGATGAAAAGCCCCACCAGCAGCCCACTGAGGCTGACGCCGCGTTGCCTGTTCTGCATGGATTCGTCCTCCCGGGCGGGTCTCAGCGGAACGAGCCGAAGCGGCCGAGCTCGTTCAGGTTGAGCCAGATGAAGAACGCCTTGCCCACCACGTTCTCGTCCGGCACGAATCCCCACACGCGGCTGTCGCTCGAGTTGTCCCGGTTGTCGCCCATCATGAAATAATGGCCTGGCGGCACGGTGCACGCGAGGCCGCTCATATTGTAGTTGCAATTTGCCGCGAACGGGAACGCTCGCGACGGAGCGACCGACCCCTGGGCATCCTCGTCGAGCAGGATCTGGTGCTCGGCGCCGCCGAGGGTCTCGACGAAGCGCCTGGAGAACTGCATGCGTTCCCGCGAAAGGTAATCGTCCGTCTGGCGCACCGGCACCGCGACCCCGTTGATCGTCAGCCGCTTGTTGCGGTATTCGACGCGGTCCCCCGGCACCCCGACCACGCGCTTGATGTAGTCGAGCGACGGGTCCTCCGGATAGCGGAACACCATTACGTCGCCGCGCTGCGGCCTGCCCATCTCCACGATCTTGCTGTTGGCGACCGGCAGGCGAATGCCGTAGGTGAACTTGTTTACCAGGATGAAGTCGCCCACCAGCAGCGTCGGCACCATCGAGCTGGAAGGGATCTTGAACGGCTCGACCAGGAACGAGCGCAGCAGGAACACGATCAGGATCACCGGAAAGAAGCTGATCGAGTACTCGACCCACCAGGGTTGTTTCGCCTGCGCGGGGCGCGAGCGGCGCAGCCAGGCCGCCTCGAGCGCCCAGACCAGGCCGGTGAGCGCGAGCAGGACCAGCAGGAACAGCGCGAAATTCAACTGCCGCCCTTCTGCAGCACCGCCAGGAACGCCTCCTGCGGAATCTCGACCGAGCCTACCTGCTTCATGCGCTTCTTGCCCTCCTTCTGCTTCTCGAGCAGCTTCCTCTTGCGCGTCACGTCGCCGCCGTAGCATTTTGCCAGCACGTTCTTGCGCAGCGCCTTGACGGTCTCCCGAGCCAGTATCTGCGATCCGATGGCGGCCTGGATGGCGACGTCGAACATCTGCCGCGGGATGAGGGAACGCAAGCGCGTGACCAGATCACGGCCACGCGCTTGCGCGCTGGAGCGGTGCACCATGCTGGAGAGGGCATCGACCTTCTCTCCGTTCACCAGGACATCGAGCCGCACCACGTCGGTGACGCGGTGCTGCTTGAACTCGTAGTCGAGCGAGCCGTAGCCGCGGGTGAGCGACTTCAGACGGTCGAAGAAATCCCACACCACCTCGTTGAGCGGCAGGTCGTACGACAGAACCACGTGCCGCGCCGAGTACAGCATGTTGGTCTGCACGCCGCGCTTTTGCGTGCACAGAGTGATCACCGGGCCGACGTATTCCTGCGGCACGAAAATCCTGGTCGCGATCACCGGCTCGCGGACCTCCTCGATCTGGGACGGGTCTGGCAGCCGTGCCGGGTTCGATACCTGGAGCACCCGGCCGTCGCGCAACGCCACCTCGTATACGACCGAAGGCGCGGTGACGACCAGGTGCTGCGCGTATTCGCGCTCCAGCCGCTCCTGCACGATGTCCATGTGCAGCAGCCCCAGGAACCCGCAGCGAAAACCGAAGCCGAGCGCCTGCGAGGTTTCGGGTTCGTACTGGAACGACGCGTCGTTCAGATGGAGCTTTTCCAGCGCCTCGCGCAATGCCTGGTACTGGTTCGCTTCCACCGGGTACAGGCCGGCGAACACCTGCGGCTTGATTTCCTTGAACCCCGGCAGAGGCGCCGCCGCGGGCCGCTCGGCGTGCGTGATGGTGTCGCCCACCCTCGCCTCGCGCAGGTCCTTGACCCCCGCGACGACGTAGCCCACCTCGCCCGCCGACAGGCTGTCGCGCGGCTCGCCCTTGGGCGTGAACACGCCGACCTGCTCGCAAGGGTGTTCGGCTCCGGTGCTCATCAGCAGCACCTTGTCCCTGGGACGCAGCGTACCGTCCACCACCCGCGCCAGCATTACGACGCCGACGTAGTTGTCGAACCAGGAGTCGATCACCAGCGCCTTCAGCCTGCCGCGCGGGTCGCCGCCCGGCGCCGGCACCCGCGCGATCACTGCTTCCAGAATCTCGGGCACCTTCTCCCCGGTCTTGGCGCTCGCGCGGATCGCGCCGTGGGCGTCGATGCCGATCACGTCCTCGATCTCCTGGATCGCCTTGTCCGCGTCGGCCGAAGGCAGGTCGATCTTGTTCAGCACCGGGATCACCTCGACGCCCTGCTCGATCGCGGTGTAGCAGTTGGCCACCGTCTGCGCCTCGACGCCTTGCGAGGCGTCGACCACCAGCAGCGCCCCCTCGCAGGCCGCGAGCGATCGGCTCACCTCGTAGGAAAAATCGACGTGCCCCGGAGTGTCGATGAGGTTCAACAGGTAGGTTTCACCGTCCCGCGCCCGGTACTCGAGCGCCGCGGTCTGCGCCTTGATGGTGATGCCGCGCTCGCGCTCGAGGTCCATGGTGTCGAGCACCTGCTCGGCCATCTCGCGCTCGGGCAGCGCGCCGCACAGCTGGATGAAGCGGTCGGCGAGCGTCGACTTGCCGTGGTCGATGTGCGCGATGATGGAGAAATTGCGGATGCGGCTCTGCGGGGTCATAAAAAAGGGTGCCCTCGGCACCCTTGTTTTCGAACGGCCGGCTATTCTAGCGCAAGCCGCGAGCGATCAGCCCTTGTCCGTGAGTCCCGAGACGGTGACGAACGCGGTGTTCTCGCCGCGGCGCACCTGCAGCGTCAGCACTGCGCTCTTGTCGAGGCCGGCGAGCAGCTTGTTGAGCTGCTCGACCGACTTGAGCTCGGTTTGCTGACCCTTGTGCACCACCGTGAGCAGGACGTCCCCCTTGCGCACGTCCGCCCGCGCGTCGGGGCGCACGTCGGTCACGATCAGCCCGTGGGTCAGCTTCAGTTCCTTCTTCTGCTCGGCGGAAACCTCGGCGACCACGATGCCGAGGCGGTTGGCGGCGGCGCTCTCCGCCGGCTTCTGCCCGCGCGGCGCATCGCGCGCCGCCACGCGCTCCTCCTTCAGTTCCCCTACCGTGATGTTAAGGGTGCGCCGGGTTCCCTTGCGCCACACCTCCAGCGCGACCGGGCTGCCCGGCCGCGTCGAGCCGACGATGCGCGGCAAGTCGCTCGAGGACTCGACTTGCTTGCCGTTGAAGCTGAGGATGATGTCGATCGCCTCGACGCCGGCCTTGTCCGCCGGGCTGCCTTTCTCGACCGAGTTGACCAGGGCGCCGCGCGGCCGGTCCATGGCGAACGAGGTGGCGAGGTCGCGCGTCACCTCCTGGATGACCACGCCGATGCGGCCGCGCGACACCCGTCCCTTGTCGCGCAGCTGCTTCTGGACGTCGAGCGCCACGTCGATCGGGATCGCGAACGACAGCCCCATGAAGCCGCCGGTGCGGCTGTAGATCTGCGAGTTGATGCCGACCACCTCGCCCTTCATGTTGAACAGCGGCCCGCCCGAGTTGCCGGGATTGATCGCCACGTCGGTCTGGATGAAGGGGACGAAATTCTCCTGCGGCAGCGAGCGCCCCTTGGCGCTGACGATGCCCGCGGTCACGGTGTTCTCGAAGCCGAACGGCGCGCCGATCGCCACCACCCACTCGCCGACCTTGAGCCTCGACGGATCGCCGAATTTCACCGCCGTGAGGCCGCTGGTCTCGATCTTGATCAGCGCGATGTCGGTGCGGCGATCGGAGCCGATCACCTTGGCCTTGAACTCGCGCTTGTCGGTGAAGCGCACGTTGATCTCGTCGG
>MERQ01000021.1:14289-47980 GCA_001770655.1 Betaproteobacteria bacterium RIFCSPLOWO2_12_FULL_68_20 | reverse complement strand
CGCTCGCCAGCAGGAACAGCAGCGCCCCGTACGAGACCCCGTTGAAGATCTGGATCAGCCAGAACCGGGCGTCCAATTCCACTCCTCCCGATGCGATGGTAATTTAGATCCGGCGCGGATGAGGGGACAGGCATGAAAATCGGAATCGCAGGCACCGGCCGGATGGGAGCGGCGATCGCGACCCGGCTGCTCGGCCTCGGGCACGAGGTCTCGGTCTGGAATCGCAGCGCGGCGAAAACGCGGCCGCTCGCCGACGCGGGAGCCCGGGCGGCGGACACGCCGCAGCGGCTGGCACGCGAGTCGGAGGCCGTCGTCACGATCCTCACCGATGATGCCGCGATCGAGGGCGTGTACGGCGGAAAGGAAGGCCTGCTCGCCGCCGATGTCGCCGGCAAGCTGTTCGTGGAGATGAGCACCGTGCGCCCGGACACCGAGCGCGCGCTCGCGGCGAGAGTGCGCGCCAGGGGCGCGGCGCTCGTCGAATGTCCGGTCGGCGGCACCGTCGGGCCGGCGAAGGAAGGCAGGCTGTTCGGCTTCGTCGGCGGCGAGCTCGCCGACGTCGCGCGCGCCAGGCCGCTGCTCGAGCAGCTGTGCCGCCGCGTCGAGCACGTCGGCCCGGTCGGCGCGGGCGCGGCGATGAAGCTCGCGATCAACCTCCCGCTGATGGTGTACTGGCAGGCGCTCGGCGAGGCGCTCTCGCTCATTCGTCCGCTCGCGCTCGATCCGGCGCGCGTCATCGACATCCTCGGCGACACCTCCGGCGCGCCGAACGTGCTCAAGGCGCGCGGCGCGACCATCGCCGCCGCTCTCGCCGGGACGCCGCCGGGCGCGGTCACCTTCGACGTCGATTCGATGCGCAAGGACGTGCGCGCGATGCTCGACGAGGCGCAGGCTCTCGGCCGCAGCCTGCCGGTGACCGAGCGCGCGCTCGAGTGCTTCGATCGCGCCGCCCGCGAGGGGCTGGGAGCCGCCGACTGCTCGATGGTGTCGGTCCATTGGGCGCTATCCGAGACGTAGCAGCCGCAGGGCGTTGGCGCCGCAGATCTGCGTTTTCTCGACTTCGCCGAGGTCGAGCCGCGCGATCGCCCCGATCGGGTCGGCCAGCCCCATGTCGAAGCAGTAGTCGCTGCCGAGCAGCACCCGGTCGGCGCCCACCAGCCGGATGAGGTTCAGGTTGATGCGGTCGTCGTGCCCGATGGTGTCGTAGGTGAAGCGCCTCAGGTACTCGCTCGGCAGCTTCTTCATGTGCTTCAGCTCGGGGCGCACCTTGGTGCCGTGGTCGAGCCGCCCGATCAACCCGGGCAGCGCGCCGCCGGCGTGCGGCAGATTGACTTCCAGGCGCGGGAACTCGTCCAGCACGCCGCCGAAGATGAGCGAGGCGGCCGCGACCCCGGTGTCGTAGGGATTCCCCAGAAGGTTGCGCAGGTGGTAGCGCGTCGTCCTCTCCCTGCCGAGCGTGTCCACCGGGTGCAGGAACAGCGGCCAGCCCAGTTCCTCGGCCCCGGCGTACACGTCCCAGAAGCGGCGCTCGTCGAGGTCGGCGCCGTTCACGTTGGTCGCGAGATACGCGCCGCGCATGCCGGCGAGCTTCGCTGCGCGCTCCAGCTCCTTCACCGCGGCCGGCGGATCCTGCATCGGCAGCATGGCGAAACAGACGAAGCGCCCGGGATTGCGCGCGTGCGCCGCCGCGGCGGCGTCGTTGAAGGCCTGCGCGAGCGCAAGGCCCAGCCCCGGCGAGGCCCAGTTGACCATCGGCGCGGTGAGCGACAGCGCGTGCACGTCCACGCCCTGCCCGTCCATCGCCGCGAGCCGGGAGTCGAGATCCACGAAGCGTTCGTCGAAGGCGTTCACGATGCGCTCGGTGCGGATGCGATAGCCGCCTTGCGTTCGCTCCAGAGCCGCGCCCTCCTTCGGACCGTCGCGCTCGAAGAGCTTGAGCCACGGCTCCGGATACCAGTGCGCATGGATGTCGACCGTGCGGGCCATGGCGCTCACAGTCCCGCCCGGTTCCTGCCCCTCACCGCGGGATTGACGACGTTCACCGGCCACTGCCCGGTGAGCACGCGCCGCACCTCGCCGGGCGCGCCCGCCTGCAGGCCCGCCATCGCCTGCTCGCTGTACCAGGCGGCGTGCGGCAGGACGATCACGTTTTCGCGCCCGCGCAAAGGGTGAGCCTCGGGCAGCGGCTCCGGGTCGACCGTGTCGAGCGCGCAGCCGGCGATGCGCTTGGCGTCGAGCGCGCGCACCAGCGCCCCGGTGTCCACCACCGGGCCGCGCGAGCAGTTGATGAGGAACGCGCCCGGCTTCATCTTCGCGAGCGTCCCATCGTCGATCATCCCGCGCGTCTGCGGCGTGAGCGGCGGGTGCAGCGACACGAAGTCCGACTCGCCGAGCAGCGCGTCCAGCTCCACCTTCGTCCCCGGAACCTCGAACTGCCCTTCTTTCACGAAGGGATCCGCGTACAGGATCCGCATGCCGAACGCAGCGGCGCGCACGGCAACCTGGCGCGCGATGTTGCCGAAGCCCACCAGGCCGAGGGTGAGCCCGGCGAGGCGCCGGATCGGCTTTCCGGGCGGCACCTCCCAGCGCCCGGCGCGCACCAAGCGGTCGTAGAACGCGACCTTGCGCGCGCATGCCAGTAACAACGCCAGTGTGTGCTCGGCCACCTCCTCGATGCAGTAGGTCGGATTGTTGGTGACGATGATGCCGGCCGCGGTGGCCGCCTCGAGATCGATCGTGTCCACGCCGATGCCGTAGCGCGCGATGATGCGGCACTTCGGCATCTTCGCCATCGCCTCGGCGGTGATCGGGCCGGCGTAGGTGTTGAGCAGCGCGTCGCAATCGGCCGCCTCGCCCAGGAATTCATCTGGCGTCTTCGTCTTCAGCGCCACGAGGTTCGCGAGCCCGTCGAGCGTGCGCTTCTCCACGTCGAGCGATTCCCAGACGTAATCGGTGAGCACGACCTTGGCGAGACTCATGGGGCAGCCCTTTCCCCTCCTCGTCGAGGAGGGGTGCCGCCGCAGGCGGCGGGGAGGTGCAGGTCGTCGCGTCGGCACCGACACCACCCCGGCGCTTCGCGCCACCCATCCTCGGAGAGGAGGGGAGAAACGCGGGCGGGCAGGCTCATGCGGCGCGCCCTTCCTGCATCCAGCGCACGATTCCCGCCACGCCGTCCACGGCGACCATCGCGCCGTCGGGAATGCGGCGCGTCGCGTCCGTCACGCCCAGCACCATCGGCACGCCGCGCTCGCGAGCGAGCGAGGCGAGGTGCGAGGTGCTGCCGCCCAGCTCGGCGACGACGCCGGCGACCCAGGGCAGCACCTCGGCGAGCGCGGGCCCGGCGGCCGCGGTCACCAGCACGTCGCCCGGCGCGACGCGCTCCAGCTCGCACTCGCAGTTCACCACGCGCGCGCGCCCCGTGCACCAGCCAACGCCCGACGGATGGCCGTTCAGGCGCGGATGGCGCAGCCAGATCTCGTCGGGCACTCGCGCTTGCGCCACCTGGAGCGACCGCGCCTGTAGCAGCTTGATGCCCTGCTCATCGAGCGCCCATTCGATCTCGACCGGTCCGCCCACGATCTTCTCCGCCGCTCGCATCAGGGACGCGAGCTCGGCGAGCTGCGGCGGCTCCAGGCACGGCGCGGCGGACAGCGTGCGCCGGAGCGCGCGCCGGCCGTGCGCGCAGCCGACCGCGTGGTATTTCGTTCCGGACGACGATTCCTTGAGCCGGCCGTCGCGATCGAGCGCATATCGGTCGGGTACCACCTCGCCCTGGGCGACCGCCGCGCCCAGTCCCGGAGCGGCATTCACCACCATCTCGCCTTCGGCGGTGCGCGAAAGCCCGCCGCCCGCCGCGCGCGCCGGTACCAGAGGCTGCACCAGCAGCGCCATCGCCGTGTCGGCCGCATCGAGTCCGTGCGTCGCCATGTAGCGCAGCGCGCGCGGCGCCCACAGCGCCGCCCAGCAGGCACGCACCGCGGTGAGGAAATCCCGCTCGCTCTCCAGCCCCAGGAAGCTCTCGAACTGTCCGGCGAAGCTCGAGCCCGCGCGATCCTCGACCAGCGCCGAGGAGCGCACCACGCCGGGCAGGCGCGTCGCGTGCCACGCCGCGACCAGCGCCTCGAGCGCCAGCGGCGCGATCGCTCCTTCCATCAGCCCGAGCCTCAGGTCGAGCGCCGCCCGGCGCGCCTGCGCGCGATCGTCGCTCGCGAACACTTTGCGCGCCGTCCCGGCGAGCCCGAGCGCCTCGAGCTGCATGCGATAGGCGAGCGCATCGACGCAGAACCCGCCGGGTACGGGCAACCCGGCGCGGCCGAGCGCGGCCAGCGTGGCCGCCTTCGGACCGAAGCGCGCCGCGTCGACCGCCTCGGGTGCCGCCAGCGGGATGACGAGCGGCTCCATCAGGCCCCGGACTCGATCACGATGCGAAGGATGCGGCTCGGGTTGGACTCGTACTCGCGGAACGCCTCGCGCGCACGGGAAAGCGGGTATTTCTCGGTGATGAATCCGCTCACGTCCACCGCCCCCGAGGCCACCAGCTCGATGCTCGGGTTCATGTCCTGCGGCGTGAGCGCGCGCGAGCCGACGATGCTGATCTCGCCGAAGTACAGCGGGAAGGTGCTGAAGCGCTTGACGTGCGCGTGGCTCACCGCGAACGCCGAGAAGCGCCCGCCCGGGCGCAGCATCTCGATCGCCGAGCGCAGGGTTTCCGCTCCGCCCGCGGCGTCGATCACCACGTCGGCGCCCAGGCCGCCGGTGAGCCGGCGTACTTCCTCGACCGCCTTGTCCACCGCGGCCTCGACCAGGAAATGCGCGCCCATGCGCTCGGCCCTCTCGAGCTTCCAGCGGCTGCGCGACACCGCGATCACCGGGCTCGCCCCGGTGAGAACCGCCAGGCGCACGTGCAGCAAGCCGGCGGTGCCCATGCCGAGCACCACCACCGATTCGGCCGGAGCGACCGAGACGCGGTGCTGCGCGTGGCGCACGGTAGCGAGCGTCTCGATGATGGTCGCGTGCGCGAGCGAGAGCTGCGGCGGCAGCGCGTGGACGTAGCGCTGGTCGAGGCGCACGACCTCGCTCAGCGAGCCCTCGATTTCGCGACCGAACAGGCCCGCGTTGCGGCACAGGTTGCCCTTGCCGCGCTCGCACATGTCGCAGTGCCCGCAGGCGATGATCGGGTTGATGAGCACGTGCTGCCCGCGCTTGAGCCGGGTGACGTTCTCGCCGGTCGCTTCCACCACACCGGTCGCCTCGTGACCCATCACCACCGGGTATTTCACGCCCGGGTGCTCTCCCGTGTAAATCGAGAGGTCGGTGTGGCAGACGGCGGTGGCCGCGGTGCGGATGATCACCTCGTCCGGCCCGGCGGCCGGCCGGTCGCGTTCGACGATCCTGAGCTTGCGCGGGGCTTCCAGGACCGCGGTGCGCGTCCGGGCTCCCGCCATTCAACGCCCCGCCAGCGTCGAGTAGCCGGGCATCGGGTCCACCACGGTGATCTGCTCGACCGGGAAGCTGGAGATGATCTCGACCTTGTCCTTGTGCACGATCAGCATCTCCTCGATGCGCACGCCCCACTCGAACTTCTTGCCGTGCTGCGTCTCGAGCGCGAACACCATCCCCTCCTTGATCTCGACCGGGTGGTCGAGCGACCAGATGCGCGAGATCACCGGCTGGTCGTACTGCGCGAGCCCCAGGCCGTGGCCCCACAGGTTCGCCGCCGCCTGGTCTTCCTCCTCGTAGCCCCAGGCCTCCTTGGCCGAGGGCCATTTCGAGGCGATCTCGCGCGTGGTGGTTCCTACTTTGACGGCCTTGATCGAGTCGTAGAGCCACTTGAGCGCGGTCGCGTAGATTTCCTTCTGCTCGTTGGTCGGCTCCTTGCCCGCGCAGTAGGTGCGGTAGTAGCAGGACTTGTAGCCGTTCCAGGTGAGCGCGGCGAGGTCCATGAACACGATGTCGCCGGGCTTGACGATGCGGTCGGAGAAGTTGCGCCAGTTGGGCCAGGTGTTGGGGCCCGAGGAGACGATTACGTCCTCCACGTCCTCCATGCCCGGGATCGAGTACAGGTACTCCATGATGTGCGCGGTGAGCTGGTTCTCGGTGCGCCCCGGCCTGAGGAACTTCATGAACTCCCAGTGCGCGGCATCTCCGATGGCGCCAACCACGCGCAGAGCCTCCTGTTCGTCCTCGTTCTTGACCGCGCGCGCCTCCATCATCGGCGTCATGCCGTCGGTCCAGTCGATTTTCTCGTCCTTGAACACTTGCAGCATATTGATGTCGATGAAGTCCACGCCGAGCCTAGCGCCCGCGACGTTCGCCTTCTTCATTTCCTGCTTGATGGCGTTGGTGAACTTCTTCACCTGGGAGAGCGACGCCGGGCCCGCCGCGCCCTTGATCCAGGCGTACGACCAGCGCACGTGGTCCTTGGGGATCCACGGCGAGTGGCGCTCGATCTGCATGCCGATGTCGCCCTGCTCGAACAGCACCGGCGCGTCGTCACCGGCGAGCAGCGCATAGCGCAGCCCCGGCTTGAGCCGGTTCCAGCCGGGCGTGAGCGTGCTGGTCACGTAGCGCACGTTCTCGTCGTACATGAGCAGCATCGCTCCCAGGCCGTGCGCCTTCATGCGCTCGCGCGCGCGCTCGAGGCGGTACTTGCGCAACCGGTCCCAGTTGATGCGCTGCTGCCAGTCGACCCCTACGATTCCTGCGTTGGCCATGTCTTTCCTCCAGCGGTCGAATCGATTCAGTCCACCGTCGCGCCCGAGTCCTTCGCCACCCTGCCCCAGCGCTGGGTGTCGGCGGCGACAAACGAGGCAAACGCGGCCGGCGACGCGCTCGTGACCACCTCGACGCCGCCCCTGGCCAGCCGCTCGACCACCTCGGAAGATTTCATTGTCTGAAGCACTGCCGCATAGAGGCGGTCGACGATTTCCTTCGGCGTGCCGGCGGGAACGAATATGCCCTGCCAGGAGCCCGAGACGCTGTCGGGATGGCCGGACTCGACCATGGTCGGCACCTGCGGCAGCGCGGGGAGCCGCTTGCCGGCGACGACGACCAGCGCTTTCAGCCTTCCACTCTGGATATGGGGCATGGCCGAGGAGATAGTCGTGAACATCATGTGCGTCTCGCCCGCGATGAGGCCCGCGACCGCGGGCCCGGCGCCGCCCTTGTAGGGCACGTGCACCATGTCGAGCCCGTAGGCCTTGCGCACCAGCTCCATCTCGAGCCGGTTCTGGCTGCCGCTGCCCGGCGAGGCGTAGTTCAGCTTGCCGGGATGCGCCTTGGCGATCGCGACCATGTCCTTCAGCGAGCTCGCCTGCAGCGATGGATGCGACACCAGCACTCCGGGCACGTCGACCACCTGCGTCACGGGGATGAAATCCCTCAGCGGCTTCACCGTGAGCTTGGTGAAGACCGCGGGATTGATGGCCACCGTGCCGACGTTGCCCAGGTAAATGGTGTAGCCGTCGGGCGCCGAGCGCGCCGCCGCTTCCAGGCCGATGTTGCCCGAAGCCCCGGCGCGGTTCTCGATCACGACCTGCTGGCCGAGCAGCTCGCCGAGGCGCGACTGGAAGATGCGCCCGACGAAATCCGAAGCGCCGCCGGGCGCGAACGGGATGATCATCTTCACCGGTTTGGTGGGATAGCCCTGCGCGAAAGCGAACGCCGGGGCGAGCGCCAGCGCGAGCCGCGCTACGGTTCTCAGGATCGTCATGCCACTCCTCCTTTTGCGTCTAGCCCGCCTTGCGCAGGCTTTCTCGTGAACTTTCGCCGGCCTCGATCGGAAGCGGAATTGCGCGCTTCAGCCGGGCGGAGAGATCGAACGCCTTCGTGAGCATCAGCCGGTGGTGCGCCTCGGCCGCGGTCGCGTGCTGCGTAGGCAGCCCGAGCGACACCCGGTTCAGCCACTGCTCGGTCTCCTCGCGCATCGGTCCGCGCAGCTCGCCGAGCGCGATGTCCCCCGGCGGGTAGCTGCCGAGGAAGTCCACGCGCCGCGTCTCGTCCGGCGCGTAGCCCTCGCCCTGCGCCTTGCTCGTCGCGAGCACGATGTCGCGGTGCGTGTCGTCGATGGTGAGCACGCCCTCGGTGCCGGTGATGCCGACTTCCAGGCTGTAGACGGCGCCGGGCCACGCCACCGGCAATGCCCAGGAGATGCACGCCGTATACAGGCTGCCGTCCTCGAAGGTGATCAGCCCGGCGGTGGCGTCGATGCCGCGCACCAGCGGCCCGAGCGCCTTGTCCACCGAGCGCGCGTAAATCTCGACCGGGCGCTTGGCCTCCATCAGCCACATCACGATGTCGAGCGCGTGGGTGCCCGAGATCACCATCGGCGAGATCTGCGAGGGGTCGCTCGCGCGCTTGTAGTTGTCCAGCGCGACCAGCCGGTTCATGAAGGCGCGCGAGGCGACCAGCGTCACGTCGCCGAGCTGGCCGGTGCGCACTTTCTCCTTCGCGGCGAGCCAGCGCCGGCGGAAGCGCTGCGTATAGCCGACCACCGCGTCGACGCCGGATTTGCGGATCGCGGCGAGCACGCGCTCGGACTCGGCGAGCTCGGTGGCGAGCGGCTTTTCGATCAGCATCGGCAGGCCGCGCTCGGCCGCCGCGAGCACCGGCGCGACGTGCAGGTGCTCGTCGGTGGAAATGATCGCCGCAGTGACCTCCGGGCGCGCGAGCAGCTCGTGGAAATCGGCTGTCACGAAGTCGGCGCCGATCCTGTCACGCACCAGCTCGGCCCGGTCGGTTCGCTTTTCCGCCAGGCCGATGAAATCGACCTGCGGATGGCGCGCCGCGACCTCGCCGCGGAAAAGGCCGACTCGTCCCGCGCCGATGATCGCTACGCCGATGCGCTTCGGATTTTTTTTGGCCATTGCAGGGGAAGTGACACGGGCTCGTTGCGCTCGGCGGACAGGTCGGCGGCAAGATAAACCTCCATCACCGCGCGCGCCTGCTCCGGGCTCACCATCACCGGCCGGTCGAGCGCGCAGGCCTCGAGGAAGTGGATCGTCTCGGCCGCCATCGGGCCGGCGAAAGTGTGCTCGACGCGCTCGCCGGGCATGCTCGACATCGGCAGCTGCATGCCCTTCGCCATCGTGTTGACGAGCACGTCGCGGTGGCTGTCGTCGACCATCACCGCGCCCTCGGTGCCGACCATCTCGATCCAGGTGGTGGAGAAGTTCGGGTAGCCGGGCGGCAGGCTCCAGCCGGCGCCGACCACGAACGAAAGGCCGCTGTCCATGGTGACGGTGATCCACTGCGTGTCCGGAATTCGCGCGCCCTCGGCGGCGTGCGCCTGCATGGCGCCGTAGTTCGCCTGCGAGTACACGCGCACCGGCTGCGCCGGCTCCAGGCACCACAGCACGAAGTCGAGGTCGTGCGTCGCCTCCATCGCCGCGGGCGAGAGCCGCGTGCGGCTGCTGATCTTCTCGCCCAGGCCGCGCGTGATGTGGCGGCTGACGAGCGCGCTCACCGGCCGGCCGATCGTGCCGTCGCGGATCGCCTTGCGCACGTAGGCGTACTTGGGATTGAAGCGCTGCGAGTAGCCGATGGTGAGCTTGAGCCGGTTCCTGCGCGCCAGCGCGATCAGCTCGTCGGCTTCCGCCAGCTCCATCGCGATCGGCTTCTCCAGGAACACGTGCTTGCCGGCGGCGAGGCAGTCGCGCGCCATCGGGAAATGCGCCGACTCGGGCGTCGCGCACACGAACATCGCCTCGATCCCGGTCGAGCCGAGCAGCTCGCGGTAGTCGGCGACCGCGCTCGCCGCGCCGGTGGCGCGCTGCATCTCGGCGAGGCGCTCCTGCCGCACCTCCGCGAGGTGCAGGCTTCTCACCAAAGGATGCGCGGCGCAGGTCTCCGCGCGAATGCCCCCGCACCAGCCGGTTCCGACCACCGCGACCCCGATCGGCTTCACGGCGGCATTACAGCATCGTCCGGCGAGGCGGCACAATCCCTGATGCGGTATGCTTCCCATGCCGAATTGATATGGATGGGCGATGGAGCTGCGCAGCCTGAGTTATTTCGTCGGGATCGCCGACGAGGGCAGCATCACGCGCGCGGCCGAGAAGCTCGGCGTGGCCCAGCCCGCCCTCACCCGCCACGTGAAGCAGCTCGAAGCCGAGCTCGGCGTGCGCCTGTTCACCCGCCTGCCGCGCGGCGTGCGCCTCACCGGCGCGGGGCGCGACCTGCTCGAGCACGCGCGCAAAGTGGTACAGGAGGTCGAGCGTGCCCGTGACCGCGTGCGCGGCACGACGCGCCTGGCGCGCGGCCGCGTGGTGATGGGGACCTCGCCGACGCTCGCGCCGCTGCTGCTGCCGCGCTGCGTGGCGCGCGCGCGCCGGCAGTGCCCGACGGTGACGCTCAGGGCGATCGAGGGGTTCAGCCCGCAGCTGCACGACGCGCTGCTCACCGGGCGGCTCGACCTCGCGGTGATGACGAACCCGCCGCGCTCGCCCGCGCTCGTGCTCACGCCGCTCATCTCCGAGCCGATGGTGGTGGTGGTCCCGGCCCCCGCCGCGCGCGGCACGCGCAGCGCCTATTCGCTCGCCGAGCTCTCGCGCACGCCGCTCGTCCTCTCCGCCGGGCTGCGCGCGGTGGTCGAGGAACAGCTCGCGCGGTTCGGCGCGGCCCTTCGCGTCGAAGCCGAGGTCGACTCGATCGAAGCGATCCGCAGGCTGCTGCTTTCCGGCTTCGGAGTGACCGTGATGCCGGTCTCGACCTTCCACGCCGAGATCGCGGCGCGGCGGCTCGCCGCGTTTCCGGTCGAGGACGCGAACCTGCATCGCATCCTGGTGCTCGCGCGCCCCGCCGCCGAGGCGCGCTCGGCGGCGGTCGGCGAGATCGAGCGCGTGGTGCGCCTGGAGATGGCCGAGATGTCCGGCGAGGGACTGTTTCAGCTCCCCGCGCCCCGCGCCCGCAAGACCCTCAGCCGCGCGCGCGCTGCATGAACTCCGGTCGCAGCGCCTTTTTCCAGTCCGGCATCTCCTTGATCGTCTTCGCGCCGAGCAGGGTTTCGGCCTGCTGCTGCATGTACTTCTGGAGGTCGGCCGGGAAGGTCGGGTTCACGTCGATCGTGGCGATCGCCTTGGCGAAGGTCTCGGGCGCCATCTTGTAGCCCTTCGAGGTGTAGAAACCGTAAATCGTCTCCGACACCTTCTTCGGGTTCTTCTTGAAATCCTCGGCCACGGCGAGCCAGGCCTTGAGATAGGCAACCACCGTGCCGGGGTTCTTCTCCACGAACTCGGGGGTGGCGGCCATGAACACCGGCATCCGGTCGACGTTCCAGTAGTCCATGATCGTGGTCGCGATGCCGTCGGCCTCGGCGATCGCGTTGTAGGGCTCGACGTTGATCATCGCGTCAACCGTCTTGGCGGCCATCGCGGCCACCATGTCGTTCACGTTCATGCGCACTTCCTGCCAGTCCTCCTTCTTCAGGCCGGCTTTCGGCGCGATAGTGTTGGCGAACACGTTGCCGATCGACGAGCCGGTCTGGTTGGCGATCTTCCTGCCCTTCAAATCCTCGATCCGTTTGAGGTTGAGCTCCTTGCGCGCCATGACGCGCGTGGTCTTGCCGACTTCCTCGATCTGCGCGATCACCACCAGTCCGCCGCGTGCGTGGCCGATGAGGAACGCCGGACCGGCATAGGTGCCGAGGTCCACCTGGCGCCCGACCATCTGCTGCATGGTGATGTTGCCCGAGGGCACCGCGAACTCCTCGATCTTGATGCCCTGCTTCTCGAGCGCGCCCGAGCGCAGCAGGTAGTAGGTCGGCATGCCCCACATGTTGGTCTGGTAGCCCTGGCGCACCGTCGCGGCCTGCGCGAACGCCGGCATGCCTGCCGACAGCGCCGCCGCGCCCGACGCCGCCAGGAATTCTCGCCTTTTCATCGTGCCTCCTCCTTTTGAGTGAGATGACGCAGCAGCTGCTTCTGATAATCGAGAAATTCTACGCTCAAGGGGTCGCGCGGCCGCGGCAGGCGGATCGGCACCTCGGCTTTGATGGTGCCGGGGTGCGGGGTCATGACGATCACCCGGTCGGCGAGATACACCGCCTCGGCGACGTTGTGCGTCACGTAGACCACGGTCTTGCGGGTGGCGCGCCACACCTCGGCGAGCAGGCGCTGCATCTCGTCGCGCGTGAGCGCGTCGAGCGCCGCGAACGGCTCGTCCATCAGCAGCACCGCAGGGTTGTAGGCGAGCGCGCGCGCGATCGCGACGCGCTGCTGCATGCCGCCCGAGAGATGGTGCGGATAGGCGCCGGCGAACTTCTCCAGCTTCACCAGGCGCAGCTGCTCGAGCGCGATCGCCTCGCGCTCGGCCTTCGGCACGCCCTTCATCTCCAGACCGAAGGCCACGTTGCCGAGCGCGGTGCGCCAGGGAAAGAGCTGCGCGAAGTCCTGGAACACGATGCCGCGATCGAGGCCGTAGCCGGTCACCGCCTTGCCGCCGATGCGGATCTCGCCCTCGGCGGGCGCGAGAAAGCCGGCGATGATGTTGAGCAGCGTGGTCTTGCCGCAGCCGCTCGGCCCCACGATGCAGAGGAACTCGGAGGGTGCGGTGGCGAAGCTCACGCCGCGCACGCCCGGCACGCGGCCGTTGGGCGTGTCGTACACCAGCGTGACGTTGCGGATCTCGATGTGGTGCATCGCCCTACGCCTTGGCCGCGCGCACCATGCCCCAGCGCATGACGGTGGCGCGCTCGAGCGCGCCGAACGCCAGGCGCTCGAACGCGAAGCCGATCGCGCCGATCACCGCGAGCGAGGCGAGCATGACGTCGGCGTTGAGGAACTCTTTCGCGTCGAAGATCACCCAGCCCAGGCCGAAATCGGATGCGGCGAGCATCTCGGCGCCGACCACCGCGATCCAGGCGCGCTGGAAGGCGAGGCGCAGCCCGGTGATGACGAACGGCGAGGTGGCGGGCACGATCACCTTCCAGAAAAGCTCCGCGCCGCGCGCGCCCATCGCCCCGGCGGCGCGCAGCCACAGCGGGTTCACGGCGCGAACGCCGGTCCAGGCATTAAGGAGCATCGGGAAGGTCGCGGCGTAGAAGACGATCAGGATGGTGGCAGTGTTGCCGAGCCCGAACCACAGGATGAACACCGGCGCCCAGGCGAGCGAGGGGACCGGCATCAGCACGTTCACCAGCGGCAGGAAGAACGCCTCGACCGCGCGAAAGCGTCCCATCAGCACGCCGAGCGCGAGCCCGGTCGCGCAAGCGAGCCCGAGGCCCGCTGCCACCCGGTACACCGTGGCCACCGCATGGTTCAGCATCGAGCCGTCGGCGAGCGTTCTCCAAAGCGTCGCTGCAATCGCCGGCAGCGTCGGCACCAGCGCCTGAGCGAACCAGCCGCTGCGCGCGACCAGCTCGTAGAGCGCCGCCGCGACGACGAAGGAGACGACCGCCTTCATGAAGTCATCATTCCCCAGCGCACCACCGTGTAGCGCTCGAGCGGCTGGAAGACCAGCTTTTCGAGCGCGAGGCCGATCGCGCCGATCACCGCGATGCCTGCGAGCATCGCGTCGGTGTTGAGGAATTCGCGCGCGCCGAAGATCAGCCAGCCGAGCCCCCAGGGCACCGCGGCGAGCATCTCCACCGCGACGAGAATGCGCCAGGCCTGCGCGAGGCCGAGGCGCAGCCCGGTGAGGATGTAGGGCAGCGCGCCGGGCAGGATCACGTGGCGGAACAGCCGCCGGTCCCCCGCCCCCATCGACTGCGCGGCGCGGATCCAGATCTCCTTTACGGCCTTCACGCCGGTCCAGCTGTTGAGCACGATCGGGAAGGCGGCAACGAACGCGACCAGGATCACCGCGCCGACATTGCCGAGGCCGAACCAGAGCAGAAAGAGCGGCGCATAGGCGAGCCCCGGGATCGGCGCGCCGGTGGAAACGAGCGGCATCAGCAGGTCCTCGGCGCGGCGCGAACGCCCCATCAGGATACCGAGCGCGACGCCGGCGAGCGCGGCGATGCCGAAGCCGCCGAGCAGCCGCGCGATCGTCTCGAACGCGTGGTGCGGAAGGATACCGGCGGCGGTGAGCCGCGCGAGAGTTTCCGCCACGTCCTCGAGCGGCGGAAAAAGCCGCCGCGGAAACGTGCCCGAGCGCGCGACGATTTCCCACAATGCCGCGACCACGATGAACGGCGCGGAGACGCTCAGAGCGCCGCGCCAGCGCGGCGACGCTTGATCGAGCATGGCAGGGCGCACTGTACACTAGCACGATGGCGTTCACGCCGCCGCGCTCCGATCAGGCGCTCGCGCTCAACATGCGGCTGCTTGCTCACCACGGGCTCGAGGGCTTCGGCGGGATGGGCGAAGGCATGGCGATGCAGCTCGCGAAAGACGGGCGGCGAATCCTGTGGCTCGCGCACGAGTCGGCGCCGAAGAATTTCACCGGGGTGGACGTCACCGATCCGCGCTCGCCGCGCGTGGTGGTGCAGACCGAGCTGCCGCACGCGAAGATGCGCTCCAACTCGCTCGACGTGGTCGGCGACACGATGGCGGTCGCCTACCAGACGGGCGCTGCCGGGATGAAGCCGGCGGGATTCGAGCTGTTCGACGTGAGCGCTCCGGAAAAGCCGAGGCTGATTTCGCACTTCGACTGCTCCGGGCCGCACTCGCGCGGCGTGCACGTCTTGTGGTTCGTCGACGGCGAGTACATCCACATGTCGAGCGGCGCTGCGGACTTTCAGCCGCGCAATCCGCTCGACGACCAGTTCTACCGCATCATGGACGTGCGCAACCCGTCCAAGCCGCTCGAGGTGGGCCGCTGGTGGCTGCCGGGCACGCGCGAGGGCGACGAGGCGCCGCCGCCGCGGCGCCTGGAGCGCAGGTTCGACGCCGGCTTCCGCGCGCACAACACCAACGTGTTTCCCGAGAGGCCCGACCGCGCGTACGTCGGCTACCTGGACGCCGGCGCGGTGATCCTCGACATCTCCGACAAGGCGCGCCCGAGGATAATCTCGAACTGGCGCCACTCGCCGCCGTTCAACGGCTTCACGCATACCGTGCTGCCGCTGCTCGGGCGCGACCTCCTGGTGGTGAGCGACGAGAGCATCCAGGACGGCGGCGCCGACTGGCCGAAGCTGGTCTGGATGCTCGACGCACGCCTGGAGACGAATCCGGTGCCGATCGCGACCCTGCCGGCGCCGCCTTACCAGGAGTTCGTGCGCCGCGGCGGGCGCTTCGGCGCGCACAACCTGCACGAGAATCTGCCGGTTGCGGGGTCGTGGCGATCCGAGCAGATCGTCGTGGGCACGTTCTTCAACGCCGGCGTGCGCGCCTACGACGTGCTGAACCCGTACCAGCCGAAGGAGATCGCCTACTTCGTGCCGGAGGCGCCGCGCGGCGCGCGCACCGGCGCGGTGCAGCTGAACGACTGCTACGTGGACGACCGGCGCATCGTGTACACGGTGGACCGGCACGTCGGCGGGCTGTACATCCTCGAGCTCACTTATTGAGCTTCCGGCGCAGGGACAACGGTCCTGAGCTCCCGGTAGATTCCGCCGCCCGCCACGCTGCCGCTCGTCGTGCCCTCGCCGCGCATCCGGCGCTCGCAGTCCGTCCGATCCGCCGCCGGCAGATAGGTGCAGCGCAGCAGGCTATTTTTTTCGTACGCGGCCTGACTGTCCTCGAGCTGGCCGCGCCTCGCTGCCTGCAGGGCAGCGCCGGCTTCCCGCAGGCAGGTAGCACGGTCCTGGCCCGACTTGCCGCTCATGCACAAGGCGCGGTCCTCCTGATACTGCCTTTGAGCATCCGAAAGCTTGCCGCCGTCGGCTGCCGATCCCGCGGTCGGCAGCAGCAGAGCCGCGAACAACGCCAGACCCGGAGCGTAGGGAAGTCGCATGATCATCTCCTCTATGAAGTGATCATTCGACCGGCGTTCGTGCCGCGGGGTTCGCGGAAAGCTCTACGCCGCCTGGGCCACCCCCTCCACGATCACCAGCTCCACCTCCCCCGCCCCGCCGCTGCGGAACGCGGCGGCCTCCCGGTACTCGGGCGATTCGTGGCAGGCGACCGCCTGCTCGAGCGTCGGGAATTCGATCACCACGAAGCGGTGGAATTTTTCCGGGCCCTCGAGGATCCTGTAGCGCCCGCCGCGCGCGAGCACCTTGCCGCCGTACCGCGCGAGGATCGCCGGGACGCGGTCGGTGTATTTCCCGTACTCGGCGGGATCGTTGATCTTCGAACGCGCGACCCAGTAGGCGGGCATCTTCCTTCCCCTCAGATCTTGCGCAGCGCGACGAGGATGCGCTCGGGCGTGAACGGCATCGCCGTCACCCGCGCGCCCAGCGGCGCGAGCGCGTCGTTGATCGCGTTCATCACCGCTCCGGGCGCGCCGGCGGTGCCGGCCTCGCCCACTCCCTTCGCGCCGAGCTGAGACTGCTTCGTCGGCGTCTCGATGTGCGCGCACACGATGTCGGGCATCTCGCTGCTCATCGGCACCAGGTAGTCGGCCATGTTGCCGTTCAGGAGCTGGCCGTCCGGACCGTAGAGGCACTCCTCGTAGAGCGCGGCGCCGATCCCCTGCACCACCCCGCCGCGGATCTGCTCGTCCACCAGCATCGGGTTGATCACCGTGCCCGCGTCCTCGACGCACCAGTGCTTGAGGAGCTTCACAAAACCGGTCTCCGGATCGACCTCCACGTATGAGGCTTGAATTCCGTTGGAGAAGGTGAAGGCGTATTGGCGCGGCGTGTAGCTGCGCGTGACCGTCAGCTCCGATTGGAAATCGACCGGCAGCGTGTCGGGCCTGAAGTGCGCGATGCGCCCCAGCTCCGCGAGCGGCAACTTCGCTTCCAGGGTCAGGCGGTTGACGACCTCGTTCTTCACGATGTCGAGTTCCGCCTTGTCCATCTTGAGCACCACCGCCGCGACGTCGAGGATGTTTGATCGAAGCGCGCGCCCCGCAAGCAGCACCGCCTCGCCGCCGATCCCCGCGCCGCGCGAGGCCCAGGTGCCGCCGCCGTAGGGCGTCACTCCGGTGTCGCCGGTGATCACGCGCACCTTGTCCACGGTCACGCCGACCGCGCTCGCCGCGATCTGCGCGAAGATGCCTTCGGTCCCCTGCCCCTGCTCGGTCACGCCGCAAAGCACGGTCACCATCCCGGTCGGCTCGAAGCGCAGCGTCGCGCCGTCCTGCGCCGAGATGCGCGCGCCGCCGACGCCGTAGAAGGCGGGAGAGGGGTTGGTGACTTCGATCATGGCCGCGAGGCCGATTCCTCGAGTCACTCCTTTCTTTCTGAAATCAGCTTGTTGTGCTCGTAAGCTCTTGTAGTCCATCAGCTCGAGGAGCTTGTCCAGCGTCCGATGGTGGGAGAGCTTTTCGAACTTGATCCCGGAGGGGAAGGTGTATGGGTAGGCGTCGTCGGGAATGAGGTTCCTGCGCCTGAGCTCGGCCGGGTCCATCTTCAGCTCCAGGGCCGCCCGGTCGACGATCGCCTCGGTGAGGGCGACCGCGATCGGATGGCCGACCGCGCGGTACTGGCAAGTGACGTTCTTGTTGGTGAAAACGACGTTCATCTTCGCGCGGTACTTCTGGTGCTTGTACGGCCCGCCGGTCAGGTTCACCACCTGGTTTCCTTCGATGCCGCTGGTTCGCGGGTACACCGAGTACGGGCCGATCGCGGTGAGGTCGTCGAGGTCGAACGCCAGGATTTCGCCCTCCTTCGTGCACGCCAGGCGCACTTTGACCTTGTGCTCGCGCGCGTGGATGTCGGAGAGGAACGATTCCAGCCGGTCGGCGACGAACTTGACCGGCCGGCGCAGCATCACCGAGAGCGCCGCGGTGGCCATCTCGTCGGCGTAGACGTGCACCTTGATGCCGTAGGAGCCGCCGACGTCCTTCGCGATCACGCGCACGTTCGCCTCGGGGATGCCGAGGTGCCGCGAGAAGATGTCCTGCATCATGTGCGGCGCCTGCGTGGCGTGGTACACGGTGAGCGAATGCTCGCCGGCGTTGTAGTCGGCGAGGATCGCGCGGCCCTCGATGCACACGCCGGTGTGGCGCCCGAAGTTGTAGGTCTCCTCGACCACCACGTCGGCCTTGGCAAATGCCTCGTCCACCCCTCCGGTGTCGTGCTCGCGCTTGAAGCAGATGTTGTCGCCGAGCTCGGGATGGATCACGACCTTGCCGGCGAGCGCCTCGTCCATGTCCACCACCGCCGGCAGCTCTTCCCAGTCGGCCTCGATCAGCCCGACCGCGTCCTCGGCCTGGCCGCGCGACTCCGCGACCACCGCCGCCACCGCCTCGCCCTGCCAGCAGGCGCGCTCGATCGCGATCGCGTGCTGCTCGGGCGAGCGAATACCTTTCAAGTGCGCCAGCACCCCCATCCACGGCTTGCAGTATTCGGCCACCGCGCGGCCGTCGAAAACGCCGATCACCCCGGGCGAGCGCAGCGCGCGCTTGAAGTCGAGCCGCTTCACTCTTGCGTGCGCGTAAGGACTGCGAAAGAACGCCACGTGCGCGAGGCGCGGGAAGATCAGATCGTCGGTGAACGAGCCGCGGCCCTGCAGCAGGCGCTGCGCGTTCGCGCGCGGCACGCTCTGGCCGATGTAGCCCTTGTCGAGCTGCGTGCCCGGGGCGTGGAGCGGCAGCTCGGCCTTACCCATGCAGCACGTCCTCGATCGCGTCGACGATCGCCTGGTAGCCGGTGCAGCGGCAGTAGTTGCCCGAGAGATGGGTGCGGATCTCTTCGCGCGAGGCCTTCGGGTTCTTCAATTGCAGATCTCTCGCCGCCATCAGCATCGCCGGCGTGCAGAAGCCGCATTGCAGCGCGTTCCTGTCGTGAAAAGCCTTTTGCAGGCGGGCGAGCTCGCCCGAGTCGGAGAGGCCCTCGATGGTCTCGACCTTGCACCCGTTCGCCTGCACGGCGAGCATCAGGCAGCCGCGCACTATCTCGCCGTCCACGCGCACCGTGCACGCGCCGCACACGCCGTGCTCGCAGCCGACGTGCGAGCCGGTGAGTCCCAGCTCCTCGCGCAGGAAGTCGACCAGGTTCCGGCGCGGCTCGATGCGCCGCGTCACCTCGATACCGTTCACCGTCAGTGTGGTTTCGACAGCGTGTTCCATGCGCGCGAAAGAAGCACTTTGGCGAGGTGCAGCTTGGTGGCCGACGAGTGATACAGATCCGCCGGCGGATCGATGTCGTTTCCCAGGGCTTTCAGCGCCTGCTCGAGACTCGACGCGGCTGAAGCGCCTTTCGCGAGGACCGGCGTCGCGCCGGCACCGAGGAAGGCGATGCGCCTGCCCGAGCCGTCGGCGACGCCGGCGAGGCCGATGATCGCGTAATCGCCCTGCCGGCGCGCGAGCTCGAGGAACGCCGAGCGCTCGACCCTGGGGAACTCCACCGCCGCGAGCAGCTCTCCCGTCCGCAGGTCGGTCTCGAACAGGCCCTTAAAGAAGCTCCCGGCCGGAACGCGGCGCTCGCCCTTCCTGCCGAGGAGCACGAGCGTCGCGTTGAGCGCAAGCGCGCAGGCCGGGTACTCCGCGGCCGGGTCGGCGAGCGCGAGGCTGCCGCCCAGCGTGCCGCGGTTGCGGATCGCCGGATGAGCGATGTGCGCTGCGGCCTCGGCGAGGAGCGGGACCTGCTTCCTGATTTCCGCCGACCGCTCGATTTGCGCGTGCGTGACGAGCGCGCCGATGCGGAAGGTCCTGCCGACCTGGATGCCGGCGAGAGAAGAAATTCCGGTGATGTCGACCAGCAGCTCCGGCGAGGAGAGCCGCATGTTGAGCGAGGGAACGAGGCTCTGGCCGCCGGCCAGAATCTTCGCGCCCGGACGCTCGAGGAGATCGAACGCCTCCTCCAGCGAGCGCGGCTTGGCGTAGGCAAACGACGGCGCCTTCAATCCGGTCCTCCTCCGGGAGGACCATTATGCCGCGATTCAGCCCGCCGCTGTGATCGCGTCCACCTTGTCCGGATAGAAGGCGAGGTGCTCCTTGATCGCGAGCATTTCGTCGTACGGCTGCTCGTAGCTCCAGACCGCGTTCTCCGGCCCGCCGGCGAGCGAGTAGTACGAGGCATGGCCCTTGAACGGGCAGTAGCTCCGGTGGGTCGTACGCACCAGCCGGTCCATCTTCACGTCCTTGCGCGGGATGTAGTAGACGACCGGCGCGACCGTGCTGCCCTCCATCGCCTCCACCATCCGGATCGCGTCCCTGGTATCCGCGATGACCTCGCCGTTGAACGTCACTCGCACGCGTTCTTCAGCCGGCTTCGTCTCGATACGATGGCCGGGGTGCTTCCGGTAGCCCGGGGCGGGATTCATTTCGTTGCTCGTGCTTTCTGCATCGCCTTCATGGCCTGCTGCATTTCTTCCATGCCGACGTCGCGCACGTGCGTGCCGACCGACCAGTGATGGCCGAACGGGTCTTCGAGCTTGCCGTAGCGATCGCCCCAGAACATGTCGTCGAGCGGCATGGTGATCTTCGCCCCGGCCTTCACCGCGCGCGCCGCGAACGCGTCTGCGTCCTCGACATAGAGATGGATCGCGACTGACGAGCCCTTGAGCGCCTTCGGCCCGAGCATGCCCCACTCGGGATTTTCATCGACCAGCATGACGGCCGAATCGCCGATGCGAATCATGGCGTGCATGAGCTTGCCATCGGGGCCCGGCAGGCGCGCCATCTCGATCGCGCCGAACGCCTTCTTGTAGAACTCGATCGCATCCGCCGCGCCGGCGCAAACCAGATGCGGCGTGACGCTGTGCATTCCTTCGGGAATGGGTTTCACTTTCGGCATGGTCGTCTCTCCTGGTGACTTGCTTGTCCAAGTACGCTGCGAACCGGTCCGTGGTCCAGCTTCACAGATCCACCATGACCTTGAACCCGCCCCAGAGCTCACCACCCGCCCTTCCTTGTTGCGCGCGATCAGCCCCGCGTCCTCGAGCACCCGCAGGTGCTTCATGAACCCGGGCAGCGACATCTCGTGCGGCGCCGCGAGCTCGCTCACCGGCAGGCTGCCGCCGCTCAGGGAGCGCAGCACCTCGCGGCGGGTGGAGTCGGCGAGCGCGGCGAACACTGCGTCGAGCTGCGTCTCCTGATACTTAACCATAAGGTTTAGTATCTGGCCGGCCCGGCGGCTTGTCAAGCGCGGTTGCGGATCGGTGCCTGTCGTGGCCCGGCGTCGCCGGAATCGGTCAGCCGAGGGGATTCTGCCAGCGCAACCCCTTGAAGCGGCCGAAGTCCGCGTCGCTGGAAACAAGGGTTGCATCGTGACTGATGGCGAGCGCCGCCAGGTGCGCGTCTGTCGTGAGGTTCCCGGCCGCGCCGCTGGCCGTGACGAGGGCCCGCATCACGTCCCAGTGATTCTCCTTCTCGCGCGCCACGCGCACGTTGTCGCAGGCGAGCCAGGCATCGATCCTTCCGATGGCGGCATCCGTGCTGAGCGGGCGCGGAAAGACCCGCTCATTGGTCGCAATGCGCAGGAAGCCGAGCAAGACGATCCAGGGAAGCCCGAGCGGCTCCTCGTCGCTCAGTGCCTTTTCCCACCAGACACGGGCGGCGGCGTGGTGCGCGGAATCGGCGTTGACGGCGTACAGCAGGACGTTGAGGTCCACGATCCTCACTTGCGCAGCGCCAGCTCGCGCACGACCTCCGCGTCTTCGAGCGCCGCGGCCGCGGCGAGCGCCTTGTCCAGCGCGACGCGAGGGCTGCCCATCGAGGCCGGCCGCTCCCGGTAGCGCTGCCGTCTCGCGGCTCGGGCCGGCCCGGCTTGCATGCCCGCCCGCAGGGTCCGGTTCAGCAGGCGCGTCAGGCTCAGGTTCTCGCGCCGGGCTTGCGCCTTCAGCCGTTCGAGCAGCTCGTCGTCCAGACGGACCGTGGTGCGCATGGTGTCATCATAGCATCAGCATGACTGATGCTCAAGCATCAATAACGCGCGTTCCCCGGCGTGCGCGGAAACGGGATCGCGTCGCGCACGTTGGCGAGGCCGGTGACGTAGGCGAGCGCGCGCTCGAGTCCCAGGCCGAAGCCGGCGTGCGGCACCGTGCCGTAGCGACGCAGGTCGCGGTACCACTCGTAGTGCGACTTATCGACGCCGAGCTCCGCCATGCGCGCGTCGAGCACATCGAGGCGCTCCTCGCGCTGGCTGCCGCCGATGATCTCGCCGATCCCGGGAGCGAGCACGTCCATCGCCGCCACCGTCCTGCCGTCGTCGTTCAGGCGCATGTAGAAGGCCTTGATGGCCTTGGGGTAGTTCATGACGATGACCGGCTTCTTGGCGTGCTTTTCGGTGAGATAGCGCTCGTGCTCGGATTGCAGGTCCGCGCCCCACTTCACGGGGAACTCGAACTTCTCCTGCGCCTTTTCCAGCACCGCGATCGCCTCGCCGTAGTCCATGCGCACGAACTCCGAAGCGACGATCCCCTGGAGCTTCGCCACCAGGCCCTTTTCCACGCGCTCGTCGAAGAACCGAATGTCATCCGGCCGCTCCTCAAGCAGCGCTTTGAAGACGTACTTCAAGAGTGACTCGGCGAGATCGGCATTTTCGGGAAGTCCCGCGAATGCGATCTCCGGCTCCACCATCCAGAACTCGGCGAGGTGGCGGCTGGTGTTCGAGTTCTCGGCGCGGAACGTCGGGCCGAAGGTGTAAACCTTCGAAAGCGCGAGGCAGTAGGCCTCGACGTTGAGCTGCCCCGAGACCGTGAGGAATGCCTCCCGGCCGAAGAAGTCCTGCGAGAAATCCACTTTGCCCTCGGGGGTGCGCGGGAGATTCGCCAGGTCCAGCGTCGAGACGCGGAACAGCTCGCCCGCGCCTTCGGCGTCCGCGCTGGTGATGATTGGCGTGTTGACCCAGAAAAAGTCGCGCTCGTGGAAGAAGCGGTGGATCGCGTTCGCGAGCGTGTGGCGCACGCGCGTTGTGGCGCCGATGACGTTGGTGCGCGGGCGCAGGTGTGCGACTTCGCGCAGGAACTCGAACGTGTGCGGCTTGGGCTGGATCGGGTAGGTATCCGGGTCGTCCACCCAGCCGACGACCTTGATTTCGGTCGCCTGCATCTCGAAGGGCTGGCCTTTGGCGGGGGATGGAACGATGGTGCCGGTCGCTTCGATCGCGCAGCCTGAGGTGAGGCGGAGGATTTCGGAGGCGTAGTTTGGGAGCGCGTTAGGTGCGACGATTTGGAGCGGGTGGAAGGAGGAGCCGTCGGAGAGACTGACGAAGGAAAAACCCGCCTTCGAATCGCGGCGGGTGCGTACCCAGCCTTTGACCGTGGCGGGCGCCCCCTTCGGCGCACGCCCCGAGAGCACAGAGCGTATGTCGAGCTGGTCCGACATTCCTACAGTGTAAGTCGGAGCGCGGCGCCGACGGCCCAGCGCAAGCCTTGATCAGCTCACCGAGCCGGCGGCTCGACCGGCTTCAGACCGACTGCCCGGACGAGCCGATGCTGCCGCAGGTCGAAGGTGAGAAAGCGGCGCAGACCGAGCTCCAGGGCGCTGGCGACGTGAAGCACGTCGAGGGTACGGCAGCCGAGCGTCGGGGTGTGCTTGCGGCTCAGCTCGCCGGCACGCTGGAGCGTGGCGCGCCACAGCAGGTCGGCCTGGACATAGCGCCCTTCCGCGAAATCCTCGTCGAACGAGGCCAGGGCGTCGTTCTTGGCATCGGTGGTGATGTCACCGCGGAAGACCGCAAGGCAGATGCCGTTCACGATCTCGGCGCGGCCGTGGTGCGTCACGGCGAGCGCGCCTTTGCTGCGCGCGCGCCAGGCGCTCATCGCAGCCGATTCCCGCTGGTGGATGTAGAGCTTCAGCAACGCGCTCGGGTCGACGTACGTCGCCTCAGCGCCCGCCACGGTTCTCCTCGTGAAGGGCCTTCGCCGCCGCCGCGCTGAGCGGTCGGGGCTGATGGCGGGTCAGGCGCGCCACGTAGTCCTTCGCCGGAGGAGACTTGGCCGCGAGGGCGGTCGTATACAGGGTGAGCCTGTACCTGGGCTTCCCCCTGTCCGTCACCAGCACCTCACCCTCGGTTTCGACCAGCTTCTTCACCTTCGGGAAACGGTTGCGCAAGTCGCGGACTGTCGCGGTCGATGACATGGCGTGAGACACAACTGTATCACAAACGGGCGTTGCGCGGCGCCCGAACCGACAATGAACCTGATGCGGCGCTCGTACCGTTCCACTGAGTCGCCGGCTAATATATCGCCCATGCCCTACCTCGTCGGCATCGACATCGGCGGCACCTTCACCGACTGCGCGATCGTCGATCGCGCCGGCAAGCTGCTCACCACGAAGGTCCCCTCGACGCCCTCCGACTTCTCGCAGGGCATGATGGAAGCCCTCGATACGGGTGCCCGGGCCCTCGGCCTCTCGCTCGGCGACTTCTGCCGCGACATCGCCTTCCTCTCGCATGGCACCACCGTAGGGACCAACACGATCATCCAGAAGAAAGGCGCCAAGGTCGGCCTCATCACCACCAAGGGCCACGAGGACGCGATTCACATCATGCGCGGCTCGCGCGGCTACAACGGGCGCGACATCCGCAAGGTGGTGCATTTCCCGGAGACGCAGAAGCCGGCGCCGATCGTCCCCAAGCGCCTGATCCGCGGCGTGTCGGAACGCGTGGATTGCTTCGGCGAGATCGTGGTGGCGCTGAACGAGGGGCAGGCCGAGCAGGCAATCCGCGAGCTGGTGAAGGAAGGCGTGCAGGCGATCGCGATCTGCTTTCTCTGGTCGTTCCGGAATCCGAAGCACGAGCTGAAGGTCAGGGAGCTGGTGAAGAAGATCGCGCCGAAGATCTTCGTCACCTGCTCGGTCGACATCGCCCCCAAGTGGGGCGAGTACGAGCGCGTCACGGCGACCGCGCTGAACGCCTACCTCGGGCCGGTGATCACCGGCTACCTTGGCGGGCTCGACAAGACGCTGACCGGACTGGGCTACTCCCACGGCCTGCAGATCGCCCAGTGCGGCGGCGGCACGGTGCCGGTCGAGCGCGCGGGCGAGGCCCCGCTCCTCACCCTCGACTCGGGCCCGGTGTCGGGCGTGACCGCCTCGATGTTCCTCGGCGCCGCCATGGGCGAAAAGAACATCATCACCACCGACATGGGCGGCACTTCGTTCGACGTCTCGATCATCTACGGCGGCAAGCCCGCCTACTCTTTCATCAGCAACACCGGCCAGTACGAGTATTTCCTCCCCAAGGTGGACCTGCAGGCGATCGGCGCGGGCGGCGGGAGCCTCGCGCGCGCGCACCCCGAGACGCGCACCCTCACCGTAGGCCCGGAGAGCGCCGGCGCCTTCCCCGGGCCGGTGTGCTACGGGCGCGGCGGCACGGTCCCCACGGTGACCGACGCGGAGCTCGTGCTCGGCTATCTCGATCCGGACAATTTCGCGGGCGGACGGATGAAGCTCGATCGCGGGAAAGCGTTCGCCGCGATCGAGGAGCTGGGGAAGAAGATCGGCATGAGCGCGGTCGAATGCGCCGCGGGGATCTGCCGCATCGTCGAGCTGAACATGGCCGACATCATCCGCAAGGTGACGGTGGAGAAGGGCTTCGATCCGCGCGACTTCGTGCTGTTCGCCTTCGGCGGCGCGGGGCCGGCGCACGCGGGCGTGTTCGCCGCGGAGCTGGGCGTGAAGAAGGTGATCGTGCCGCAGCGGAAGGCGGCTTCCACCTGGTGCGCCTTCGGCGCGGCGGCGGCCGACGTGCTGCACATCTTCGAGCACAGCGAGATCGTGGGAACACCGGTGGCGGCCGCTCGTCTCAATGCGAATCTGGAGAGGCTCGAAAAGCAGGCGAAGCAGCTGATGGCGGGCGAAGGAATCGCCGCCGCGCGCCAGCGCTTCGAGTTCTCGCTCGACGTGCGCCACAAGGGGCAGATCAACGAGGTGGAAGTGCTGCTGCCCTGGAGCCGGCTGCCCGCTGCCTACGAGCCGAGGCTGAGGAAGCTCTTCGTGGAGCGCTACGAGAAGCTCTACGGCCGCGGCTCGGCGCTCGCCGGAGCGCAGCTCGAGATCGTGGTCTGCCGCCTGCGCGCGCGGGCGCTCACGCCCCGGCCGAAGCTCTCCAAGTCCAGGAGCACGTCGAAGCGCATCCCGAAGGACGCCGTCCTCAAGCCGCGCTCGATCTGGTGGTCAGGCTTGAGGAAGACGCCGGTTTATGACGGCGAGAAGCTCGCCGCGGGCAACGCCATCCGCGGACCGGCGATCGTCGAGACCGCGGACACCACCGTGGTGGTGCATCCGGGCAGGACGATGCGCGTGGACATGCTGGGCAACTTCGAGATCGTCTTTACAGCAGGACGAGGCTGAGCCCCGGGAAGGCGATCAGCACGCACAGCACGCCGAGCATGATGGCGGCGAAGGGAGCCGCGCCGAGGAAAATGTCGCGCAGCGTGATCGAGGCGTCGCCGAGCGTCGCCTTGATCACGAAGCAGGAGATGCCGAAAGGCGGCGTCAGCAGCCCGATCTCGGCGCCGATCACGGTCACGATGCCGAACCACACCAGGTGGATGCCGAACGGCTCGAGCGCCTGCAGGAACAGCGGCACCACGATCAGGATGATCGAGGCGGTGTCGATGATGGTGCCGAGCGCGAGCAGCAGCAGCACGTAGATGAACATCAAGCCGACGAACGTCATGTTGATCGAGGCGAGCCACTCGCCGAACAGCGTCGGCAGCCCGGCGATGCCGAGCATGCGGCTGTAGATCGACGCGGCGATGATCAGGAACAGGATGTTCGCCGTGATGCGCCCGGTCTCGACCAGCGCGCTCCAGGTCGCCTGCCAGCCGAGCCGGCGCTTGGCCAGGCCGATGATCGCCGCCGCCACGGTGCCGGCCGCGCCCGACTCCACCGGCGTGAGGATGCCGCCGTAGATCCCGCCGAGCACGAGCAGGACCAGCGCCGCGACCGGTCCGACCTTGGTGAGAAGGCCGAGCGCAATGCGCCCGGGCGTCGGCCATCCCCCGCCGGGCGCCGGCCCGCCGACGAAGCCCGGCGCCAGCGCGTGCAGCAGCGGGATCGCAACGCAGTAGGCGGCCGCGAGCAGCAGCCCGGGCACGACGCCGGCGATGAACATGGCGCCGACCGACTGCTCGGTGATCACCGCGTAGATGATCAGCATCACGCTGGGCGGGATGATCATGCCGAGGACCGAGCTGCCGGCGACCACCCCGACCGCGAAGCGCCGGTGGTAGCGATAGCGCAGCATCTCGGGGATCGCCACCTTCGTGAACACCGAGGCCGAGGCGATCGACGAGCCGGTCACCGAGGCGAAGATCGCGTTTGCCGCCACCGTGGCGATCCCCAGTCCGCCGCGCACCGGCCGGAACAGCTCGTCGGCGAAATCGTAGATGTCGCGCCCCAGCCCGGCGCGGCTCACCACCAGGCCCATCATCACGAACGCCGGGACGGTGGCGAACGCCTCGTCGGACACCGAGTCGGCCATCGCCAGCGAAAGCAGGTTCACCGCGACGTCCAGGTCGCTCTTGAGCAGCACCACGCCGATGAACGAGATCAGGCCGAGCGCGACCGCGATGTGCACGCCGGCGTAGATCGACACCACGATCGCCGCCACCGACGCGATGCCGACGACGACGCTGGTCAACTCGGAAACGCCTTCTTGAACGACCCCGTGGCGAGCCGCAGGAACTGGATCAGGCACACCGCGAGCCCGGCGACGATCACCGTCTTCACCGGCCAGACCGGCGCGGTGAACACGCCCTCGTTGCCGATCCAGGAGTTGCGCCGGACCGCCTCGGCGAGCAGCGGCACCGAGCCCGCCAGCCCGATCGCCATGTAGGCGGCGCCGAGCAGGCAGAAGACGGCTTCGAGCGCCGCGGCGGTGCGCGGCCGGGCGGGCCGCAGCGCTTCGAGGAAGGTCTCGGAGCGCGTGAGCCGCCCGGTGCGCACGGTGTCGCCGAGCTGCATGAACACGATGCCGACGATGGAGATCTGCACCAGCTCGACGGTGCCGACGATCGGCGCGGCGAACAAGCTGCGGCCGAGCGCGTCGCCGGTCACGAGCAGGATGAGCAGCAGGACCCAGAAGGATCCCGCCGCGTTCATGCCGATCACCAGCCGGTCGAAGGCGCCTATTCCCTGTCCCACTGGCGCTCGATCGGCTGGTTCGCCGCGCGCATCCGGTCCATGTAGTACCTGAGCATCTCGCTGCCCTGCAGCCCTTCCTTGTCGAGGCCCTCGGCCCATTCCTTCGCGAGGTTCGGCAGCGAGCGCGCCCACCTCGTGCGCTCGGCCGGCGGCAGCACGTACACCTTGCCGCCGGCCTTCTTGTAGGCGGCCAGGCTGTCGTCGCCGATGTCGGCGGCGAGCTTCGCCAGGCGGTCGCGGTACTCGATCGCCACGTCCTTCAGCACCTTCTGGACCTCCGGCGGCAGGCGCTTCCAGGTGTCGGCGTTGACCGTCACCACCTTGCTGTTCATGGTGCCGATCTGCGCCTGCATCATGAACGGCGCGACTTCGGCGAGCTTGAAGGTCGCCGCCGCCTCGGCCCACAGCATGCAGCCGTCGACGACGCCGGTCTGGATCATGTTGTAGTAGTTGTTGAGGCTGCCGGCGACGCCGACCGCGCCGGTCGGGGGCAGGTAACGCAGGTTGAACCCGGCGCTCGCGATCTTCATGCCCTTGAAGGCGTCGAGCGCTCGCGCCTCGTTCTTCGTGAACATCTGGTAGCTGTCGAGCACGTCCTGCGCCGACAGGAACACCTGGTTGTAGGACGCGAAGGTCTTGCGGATGCCGGGGAACTTGTCGGCGAGCTCGTCGATGGTGCGCGACACGAGCAGCGGGTCGGTGGTGGTGAAGGGCGTCGCGTAGGCCACCGCCATGATCTTCATCTTGTCGCCGTAGATCGCGGTGGTGACGATGCCGATGTCTCCGAGGCCCTTCTGCAGGCCCTCGAGCACGCCCTGCGGCTTGACGATCTGGCCGCCCCAGGCCTGGTTCCAGCGGATCTTGTACTTGTTGTCGCGGGCGAGGCGCTTGTCCACTTCCGGAATGTAGAAGCCGACGAACTCCTTGATCCACAGCGCCCGCGGCGGGTAGCCGTCGATGGCCGTCAGGTTGATCGTCGTTTGCGGGAAAACCGGGGAAGCGAACGCGGCGAGCGCCGCGGCGGCGATGACGCAACGCAGTTTCATTGGGACTCCTCCTGTGGGCGGCTCTTGATCTTCGGCAATCGTGCCGCGTGGCCTCCTATGATGCCCTCTTTGCCGGCGCGCGTCACCAGCGCAGCGTGCCGGTGACCCGGCGGTCCCTGCGTCGTTCTGCTCTAGAATTCGTCGCGACCGGCCATGGACGCGCCACTGAGGAAAACGGGGGCTGGCCCCGATTTGAAGAAGCTGAGCGAGCTCGCCGGGGTCGCCTTCGACGGCCGGCGCTCGGGCTACGTGCCTCCGAAGAAGCTCGCGATCTCGCCCGGCCTGAAGCTTCACCGCAAGGCGCAGCGCAACATCGACCTGGTGACCTTCGAAGTAGTGCGCCACGCGCTGTGGAACGTGAACGAGGAGCACGGCGCGACCATCCAGCGACTCTCGGGCTCGCCGGTCGCGATGTACGCGCTCGACCTCAACCCCTCGATCCTCACCGAGGACGCCGAGTTCGTCTATTTCGGCCCTTACATGCAGTACATGTCCGGCGTCACCGACACGCAGGTGAAGTGGACGCTGGAAAACAGGAGCGACAACCCCGGCATCACCGAGGGCGACATGTTCCTCGCCAACGACCCCTGGGTGGGCGCGGCGCACCAGATGGACGTGATGCTGCTCTGCCCGGTGTTCTGGAAGGGCGAGCTTTTCTGCTGGGTGACCAACTGCCTGCACCAGTACGACATCGGCGGCATCACGCCCGGGAGCTTCTGTCCGTCGGCGCGCGACGCCTTCGACGAAGGCATCCTCATCCCGCCAATCAAGATCGTGGAGCGGGACAGCATCAGGCGCGATATCGAGGAGCTCTACCTCCGGTCCTCGCGCAAGCCCTCGGCGGTGGCGCTCGATTTCCGCGCCCAGCTCGCCGGCAACATGACCGCGCGCGAGCGCGTCCTCGCGCTCGTCCGCCGCTACGGCGCCGACACGGTCAAGGGCGTGATGAGGAAGATCCTCGACGACGGCGAGCGCGCGTTCCTCGCCAAGCTCGAGCGGCTTCCCGACGGCGTGTGGCGCGACCGCACCTACGTGGAGTGCTGCCGGCCCGGCGACCGCGCGGCGCACCGCGTGATGCTCACGCTGCGCAAAACCGGCAGGAAGCTCGTGTTCGAGAACGAGGGTACCGGTCCCCAGGCGGGCGGCATCAACGCCACCTACTCCGGCTGGCGCGGCGCGATCATGGTGGCGCTGAACGAGCTCATGTGCTGGGAGCAGTACTACGCGGTGGGCGGGGCGCTGCGCCACGTCGAGTTCAACCCCACGCCCGGCACGCTCAACTGCGCCGACTTCCCCGCCTCGGTTTCGACCGCGCCGGTGCAGTGCATGGAGATCTCGGTCTATCCCGCCTACAACGTGCTCTCGAAGATGCTCTACCCCGACCCGGAGTTGCGCCGCGATCTGATGTGCATCGGCGGCACCAGCCAGTGGCCGGCGACCATCTTCCGCGGCATCGACCAGTGGGGCGAGCGCTACGGCTACCTGCTGGTCGATCCGATCGGCGGCGCGATCGGCGCTTTTTCCCACGCCGACGGCATCTCCACCGGCGGGCAGTCGAGAACGCCGATCTGCAAGCTGCCCAACGTGGAGCACACCGAGCAGAGCTTCCCGGTGCTGTTCCTGTACAGGAAGGAGATCACCGACTCGGGCGGCGCGGGCAAGTGGCGCGGCGGGCTCTCGGCGGAATCGTGTTTCATCCCGCACGGCACCGATCGCATCGTGCAGGACACGCTCTCCTCGGGGAACGCGATCCCGACCTCGACCGGCATGATGGGCGGCTATCCGGGCGCGGTGAACCGTTATCGATTCAAGCACGACACCGACGTGCTGGATCGGATGAAGCGCTCGGATCTTCCCGGCGACATCGACGAGCTGAAGGGACAATCGGAAACGCTGCAGCTGAGGCAGCAGGACTTCGTGCAGGAGCCGTCCGACGTGTATGCGGTGCTCTGGTCCGCGGCGGGGGGCTTTGGCGATCCTCTGGAGCGCGACCCGGCGAAGGTCGAAGCGGACGTGGCCAACGGCGACGTGTCCGAGACCGCGGCGAAGGAGATCTACGGCGTGGTGATCGGCGACGCCGCGAGCACCGCGCGCGAGCGCGAGCGCCTGAGGAAGCTCCGGATCAAGGATTCGAGCATCGAGCCGAAGAAGCTCGAGGGCAAGGTGCGCTTCCTCGCCTCCGAGAACCTCGCGGTGCGCGGGCAGCGCTACTCGTGCGCCAAGTGCGCTGCCGACCTCGGACCTCTCGCCGACAACTTCAAGTCGCACTGCGTGCGCAACGACCGCCCGATCGAGACTTCGAACCCGATCGTCGGCGACCCGAAGCGCTTCATCGATCCGCTGCCGAAGTTCCGCCAGTTCTGCTGCCCGGGATGCGGGCTGCTGATCGAGAACGAGATCGCGCTGGCGGATGAGCCGCTCTTGCGCGATATCGAGTTGCACCACCCCGCCGCCTTCGGCGGCACCCCTCCTCGGAGAGGAGGGGAAAAGGCATGATCGGAACTCTGCCGCAGAGCGAGCGGCGCGATTTTTCGTCCGTGACGTACGACGAAGCGATGAAGCGGGCGCGCGGCTGCGTCCCGGTCCTGCGCGAGCGCGCGCAAGCCGCCGAGGAAGCCCGCATGCTGCCGCGCGAGAACGAGCAGCTGCTGCACGAAGCGGGCCTGTTCCGGTTCCACCAGCCGAAGCGCTTCGGCGGCATGGCGCTGGGGTTCGAAGCGATCGTGGACATCGTCGCCGAGCTCGCGCGCGGCTGCCCCTCGACCGCGTGGTGCGTCTCGAACTACGCCTACCACCACTGGCTCGTCGCCTACTACGACGAGCAGACCCAGCACGAGGTGTGGGACGCGAACCCGGATGCGCTCATCGCCTCCTCGATCGCGCTCGCGGCGGGCCGCGGCCGGAAGGTCGAAGGCGGCTTCGTGGTCAACGGCCGCTGGCCGTTCTCCTCGGGCGTGGACAACTCGGAGTGGGACCAGCTCGCGGTCACCATCTACGGCGAGGACGGCAGGACGGCGGTCGACTGGCGGCTGTGCCTGGTGCCGAAGAGCGACTACCTGATTCACGACACCTGGTACGCGATGGGCATGGCGGCCACCGGCAGCAAGGACGTGGAGGTGAAGGAGCTGTTCGTGCCCGAGCGGCGCGCATTGCCGCTCGCCCGATGCCGCGGCGGAGCCGAGCATCCCGGCGCGGCGTCGAACCCGGGGCCGCTGTTTCGCCTTCCGGTGGTGGCCACCTCGCAGCTCGCGATCGGGCCGGCGGCGATCGGCACCGCCGAAGGCGCCTACGAGATCGTGCAGGCCTCGTTCGCGAAGCGCACCGGCACCTACACCGGCGCCAAGGTGTCGGAGTTCCAGGCGGTGCAGTCGAAGCTCGCCAGGGCGCGCTGCCTCATCGATTCGGCGCGGCTGCTGATGCGCGAGTCCGCGCTCGCCTTCCAGGCTTGCGCCGAGCGCGACGAAGTCCCCGACCTCGCCACCAAGCTGCGATTGCGCGCACACACGGCGTTCGCGGTCGGCCAGGCGCGCGAGGCGGTCGAGACGCTGTGGTCGTTCTACGGCGCGGCCGGCCTCTACACGCGCGATCCCATGCAGCGATACTTCCGCGACATGCAGGCGATGAGCCAGCACTTCTCGTTCAACTTCGACATCACCGGCGCGGCCTACGGCCTCGCCGCGCTCGGCGGAGCCTACTCGAACCCGGTCATGTGAAAGGAGCCGGCATGCCCCTCACCTCGCTGAACCATTACCTCATCGTCTCGCGCAACCTCGAGCGCTCGAGGGACTTCTACCGCAAGGTGCTCGGCATGAAGCTCGCGCCGCGGCCGGATTTCGGCTTCCCGGGCTACTGGCTGAAGGCAGGCGGCAACATCTGCGTTCACCTCGCCTCCAAGCGCCCCAACGAGATCCGCGACATCTACCTGCTGAAGAAGCACGCGCGCGGCGAGAACGGCTCGGGCTCGGTGGACCACATCGCGTTCGTCGCGCGCAACCCGGACGAGGTGCGAAAGCGCATCGCGCGCCACGGCGTGAAGATGCACTTCCGCAGCCTGCCCGAGGACCGGGTATTCCAGATCTTCCTCAAGGACCCGGACGACGTGACGATCGAGCTGAATTTCTACGGCGAGAAGGTGGACGCCCGGAAGTGGCGCGGCGGCGGCGCCGCGTCCTCGGTGGTGATCACGCCTTCGGGCAAAAAGCGCCCGAACGTCACTTACCTGCGCTGAGGTACCAGTCGAGGACCTGCTCCCCCGTCCACATCATCACGCCGGGGCGGGACAGGATGTGCTCGTAGAGCTTTTCCAGGTAGCCGATGCGGTGCGGCACGCCGGTGATGTACGGGTGGACGCTGACCGCCATCACGCGCGTGATCTTTTCGCTCTCGGCGTACAGCCGCTCGAAATGGTCGATGCCGCGGCGCAGCCATTCGTCGGACGAGTGGTGCTGCAGCAGCATCATCGGGATGTCGTTCAGCTCGACGCTGTACGGGATCGACACCACGGAGCGGCTCGAGGTCTCGATCATGCACGGCTGGTCGTCGAGCACCCAGTCGGCGACATATTCGATCCCCTCCTCGGCGAGCAGGTCGATGGTCTCGTAGGTCTCGGTGAGCCCCGGGCT
>MERQ01000021.1:0-14271 GCA_001770655.1 Betaproteobacteria bacterium RIFCSPLOWO2_12_FULL_68_20 | reverse complement strand
CCCCGGGCTCTCCCAGCCGCGCGGCGCCTTGCCGGTGAACTCGCGGATCGCGGCGATGGTGTCGCGGATCGCGGCGCGCTGGTCCTCGGCCTGGTGCATCGGCCGCTGCACGAACCCGTGTCCCATGAACTCCCAGCCGGCTTCGAGCGCCGCCTTGGCGACGCGCGGGTAGCTGCGGCACACCGAGCCGTTGACCGCGAACGTCGCCTTGATGCGGTACTTGGCGAGCACCTCGACCAAGCGCCAGAAACCGACGCGCATGCCGTACTCGTGCCAGGCCCAGTTGGGAAGGTCGGGAAGCAGCGGCTGGCCATACGGCGGCGGCAGCACCGTGCGCGGCATCGGCCGCTCGATCGACCATTCCTCGACGTTGACGACCGTCCACACGGCGATGCGGCCCCCGTCGGGGAGCTTGAGCGGCGGGCGATCGACGATCGCGGAGTACGGGACTCGTTCTGCGGGTTTGCGTGCCATCGCGTGAGATTACAACGGAACTCAGTCATCGGCCTGCAGGGGCGCGGCGTTGAGTGGGGCATGCCACCGCCCAAGCGCACAGGCCTCTCGCACGGTAGTAGCTTTCAAGCTACAATGCCGTTCGAGGTCTGGCATTACCTTACGGCCGCCGGCGTCGACGTATTCCTTGAGTGGTTTACGGCGCTCGCGGATAGGCAGGCTCAAGCGCGGGTGCGGGCGCGCATCGACCGTATCAGGCGCGGCGTATTCGGTGATTGCGCGCCCGTCGGCGAGGGCGTGTGGGAGTTGCGGATCGACTGGGGACCCGGCTACCGCGTGTACTACACGCGCTCGGGCGAGCGGATCGTTCTGCTGCTGTGCGGCGGCGACAAGCGAAAGCAGCAGCCGGATATCAAGCGGGCAAAGGAGTACTGGCATGACTATCAGGAAAGGACGAAGCCGAAGGAAAAGCGCTCCGGCTAGCGTGCCGGATCGGCCGCACCTTCTCGCGTGGTTGAAAGACGCGGAAAATGCTGCCGCCTATGTCGAGGCGGCGATCGAGCTAGGCGACCCCGTGGGCGTTCTTCAGGCGCTGCGCAACGTCGCCGACGCGCGTGGCGGAATCGCGCGCATCGCGGAGAAGACCGGCTTGAACCGCGAGGCGCTTTACCGCACCCTTTCCAAGCGAGGCAACCCGCAGCTCAAGAGCCTGACGGCGATCCTGGAAGCCACCGGGCTGCGGTTGAGCGTCACTCCGGCGCAGCGCAAAGCAGCCTAGCCGCGGAGAGCTATCGAAAGCGCTTCGGCCAGCGGCGCCGCGTTGCGGTCGAGGAATGGGTTTCACATGATACGGTCTTCGCAACCGCTGCCTGAGCATGCGGCCGACTGCCACATGCACGTGTTCGGGCCGTTCGATCGGTTTCCGCTCGCCGCCGAGCGCGCGTACAACGTCGCCGAGGCGCCGCTCGAGGCGCACGAGCGCATCAAGGCCGAGTTGGGGATCGAGCGCACGGTGCTGGTGCAGGCGAGCGGCTACGGGTTCGACAACCGCGCGATGCTCGCCGCGCTCGCGAAACTCGGCGCGCGCGGGCGTGCGGTCGCGGTGCTCGCACTGGAGACGTCGAGGGAGGAGCTGGAGAAGCTGCACGCCGCGGGCGTGCGCGGACTACGGCTAAACCTCATTACCTTGCCTTCGCGCCACGCCGGCGATCCGGCGCAGCTCATCGGTCGGTACGAGCGCCTGCTCGCCCCCCCTGGGCTGGCACCTGCAGATCTTCGCCGCCGCCGAGACGTTCGCTGCGCTCGAACCTGTGCTCGCGCGCTGCGTTGTGAACGTGGTCATCGATCACATGGGCCTGCCGAATGCCTTGGCCGGGATCGAGCAGCCGGGGTTTCAGGCTGTTCTGCGGCTGCTCGAGAAGAAACACGTGTGGGTGAAGCTCGCGGGCGCGGATCGGATCACCCGCAAGAGCGGGCGGCTGCGCGATGCGATCCCTTTCATGCGCGCGCTTGCCGCGGCCGCGCCCGAGCGCTTGGTGTGGGGTTCGGACTGGCCGCACATCGGATTTCATCCGCACCGGCAGGTTCAGGATGCGGCGCTATTGCCCTACCGCGAGCTGAACCAGGGCGAGCTGCTGGAGGTGCTGATCGAGGCGATTCCGGAGGCCGCCGTGCGACGCACAGTCCTCGCCAACAATGCAGCACGGTTGTACGGGTTCAGCTGACCGGCGACCTCCTGGTTCGTAGGCGCCGACCTAGTTCAGCAGTCGTACCGAAATCAACGGCTTACGACGCTTGCCAAGCGGTTCCTCAGTCAAAGCAAGGCACGACCGGGGCACAGCCAAACTCGCTCAGTCACGAGGCGAAAGTCGCGAGGCGCAAGTTCTAGGTTCCGAGGTGCGCGCGGTCCCGCGTCCCGATATAGAACGGATCGGTATAGGCGTCGTGCTTAGATAACGGCTTCAGCGCCATCCTCCACCCCGCGAACGATGGTACTACTAGCTAGGAGGAGGCGCTTAAGGGTTGCTCAACTTCCCTTAGCGGTGTTGGAGGGATATTTCGTTCCCTCCCAACAATTCAGAAGAAGAGGCCACGGCAGCTGTCTTCACCCGACCGCGGCCCCCTCGACCGGCATACCGAGCTTCTTCAACCCCGGCATCACCTCGCGCGCGAACAGCTCCATGTTCCTGCGCGTCAAATCCCCCGGCAGCGTCCCGAACTGCAGCAGCACGAGCAGGTTCCCGAACCGCATCTCCCGCCAGTGCTCCTCGAACTTCCTGCGCACGGTCGCCGGGCTCCCGCACACGAACAGCCCCAGCTCGATGGCCTTGTCGATGGTGATGTCGGCGAACATCTCGGCCTTGGCCTTGAGGACGTTCTTGTAGGACTCGCGCGAGGTGTAGCCCGGCGGCAGCAGCATCTCGATCGGCATCCTCACGAATACGTTGCGGAACGCCTCGAAGTGTGGCTTGGCCTCACGCCGCGCGTCCTCGTCGCTCTTCGCCACGTACACCGGCACCGCCCAGCCGAGCTGGCTGTCAGGAGCCTCGTAGCCGTAGCCCTTGCACGTGTCGCGGTACATCTTCAGGTAGCGCGCCACCACCTTCGCCGGGCTGAAAGTCTGGAGATACGGATAGCGCCGGCTCGGGTGCGAAGCCCAGTCGATGGTCTCCCTGCTGCCCTGCGAAGGGATCCACACCGGCGGATGCGGCTTCTGGTACGGCCGCGGCCAGACGTTCACGTACTGCACGTTGTAATGCCGGCCCTGGAACGCGAACGGCCCGGGCTCGGTCCAGGCGCGGATGATGAGGTCGTGCGCCTCGTGGAAGCGCTCGTGCGAGAAGGTCGGGTTGACGCCGAAGGTGTGGTACTCGGCGCCGATGCCGCGCACGAATCCCGCCACCAGCCGCCCGCCGGTGATGACGTCGATCATCGCGTATTCCTCGGCGACCGTGAGCGGATGCGAGCGGAGCGGCAGCGCGCTGCCGAGGATGCAGATCTTGACGCGCTTGGTGCGCCGCGCGAGCGCAGAAGCGGTGACGATCGGCGAGGGCATCAGGCCGTAGGCGGTCTGGTGGTGCTCGTTCACCGAGATCGCATCGAACCCCAGCTCCTCGCCGTACTCCATCTCGTCGAGGTACCGGTTGTAGAGCCTGTGCCCGATCTCGGGATCGAAATGGCTGTTCGGGAGCTTCACCCACACCGTGCCGTGCTTGCGCGCGCTTTCCAGGTCGAGCGCCGCGTACGGCATCAGGTGAAACAGGATCACTTGCATGGCGTCACCCGGCGAAGCGGAACACGATGTCGCAGAACTGCTCGGCCTTCTCGGTCTGCGGCAGGTGGCCGCACTGCGGGACGATCTCGACCTCGGCCTTCGGCAGCAGGCGCTTGAACTCGTTTGCGAACGCGGCCGGCAGGATGCGGTCCTCCGCGCCCCACACGATCTTCACCGGCACTTCGATCCTGTGCAGCCATTTGGGAAGGAAAGGATCGTGCAGGCGCGGCTCCCAGGCAAGGCGCGCCACCGTGTGGCGGTTCTTGAGCTGAATGTCGACCATCTCGGGCGTGATCGGCTGCGCGAGCATCTTCTCGGCGAACGACTGGTCGTGGAAGAGGTTGCGCGTCAGCTCCTCCGGCGACATGAGGAAGATGTCCGCCGGCTGCACGCCCGGCGCGGCGATGCCGGCAGGCCCCACCAGGACGATCGAGCGGATGCGCGAGCAGTCGCGCACCGCCATTTCGAGCGCGAGCCACCCTCCCATCGAGCTTCCCACCAGCACCGCGTTCTTCAGGTCGAGCGCGCGCAGAAAGTCGAGATAGAAATAGGCGAGATCGTGGATGTTTTCCAGCCACTCGGGCTCGTCCGAAAGCCCCCATCCCGGATGCTCGGGAACGAGCACGTCGTAGCGCTCGGCGAGCTGCTCCATGAACGGCAGCACCACCGGCGCGCCCCCGGCCCCGTGCAGATAGAGCAGCGGGGCGCCTTTCCCCCCGCGCCGCAGGCTGACGTTGCAGCCGTCGAGGCGCAGCGTGCTCTGCGCGAAGCTCATGTCGCCGCGGCGCGCCGCTTCCTGCGGCCGACCCCGGATTCCGCGATCGCCGCGGCGATCTCCGGGAAGCTCTGCGGCGCCATGACGTGCGCACCCGCCACGCCGGGGATCTCCACCAGCTGCTGCAGCAGCTCGACGCAGATCCTGCGCCCCTCGGCTTTCGGGTCGGCGGCCCCTTCCAGGCGCGCGACGATCGCCTCGGGGATGATGGTGCCGTGCAGCTTCTCGCGCATCCAGCGCGCCGAGCGCGCCGAGGGGATCGGCGCAACCCCGATCAGGATGGCCGCGCGCTGCGCGATCCCCAGCTCGAGCAGCCGCGCCGCGTAGCGCCGCACCACCTCGATGTCCATGCAGAACTGCGTCTGGATGAAGTCCGCCCCGGCGTCGGCCTTGGCGCGCAGCGAGGCCGGGTTCCAGCCGGCCGGCGGATCGACCGGGATGTCGGCCGCGCCCAGCACCAGCTCCACCGCGCCGCCGATGGCTGTCCCGGGCGGCAGCTTGTGCTCCGAGCGCATGCGGTGCGCCATTTCCAGGAAACCGCGGGTGTCGAGGTCGTACACCGGCTTCGCGTCCGGCTGGTCTCCGGCCATCGGCTCGTCGCCGCCGAGCACCAGCACGTTGCGAATGCCGAGCGCCGCGGCGCCCAGCAGGTCGCCCTGCAGCGCGATGCGGTTGCGGTCGCGGCAGGTCATCTGCAGGATCGGCTCGATCCCGGCGCGCGCGAGGAAATACGCGCCGACCAGGCTGGACAGGTGTGCCTTCGCGCCCGCGCCGTCGGTGACGTTCACCGCGGTCGCCAGCCCTTTCAGCGATGCCGCGCGGGCGACGAACTCGGCCGGGTCGGTCGAGACGGGCGGAGTGATTTCGGCGGTGACGACGAAGTCGCCGCTGCGCAACCTCGCCTGCAGATCGCCGGCTGCGGCGTTGCGCGGTTTTTCGATCGCTGACAGGATGGCGGAAGACTGTCGGAGGAGAGCGCGCGCATCATATCATCCGGTGCGCGATCCCGATCCATGGCCTCGGCACGGTTTCGCTTCCACGACGAGCTCGCCGATTTCCTGCCGCGCGAGCGGCGCGGAATCGAGTTCTCCTACGCCTGCGCGCGCGCGGCGACGCTGAAGAACGCGATCGAGGCGCTAGGCGTGCCGCACACCGAGGCCGGGCGCATCACCGTCAACGCCGCGCCCGCCACGATGCAGCGGTCGGTCCGCGAAGGCGACGCGATCGAGGTCTATCCATGGGAAACGGAGGAAATGGGTTCTGACCCTGATTTCCTCGCCGACGCGCACCTGGGAGGCTTGGCGCGCTTCCTGCGCATGCTCGGCTTCGACACCCTGCACGATCACGCGTACCGCGACGCGGACATCGTGCGGCTCGCGATCGAGGAGCGGCGCATCGTGCTCTCGCGCGACTGCGAGCTGCTCAAGTGCCGCGACATCGCGTGCGGCTGCTACGTGCACGCGCTCAAGGCCGAGGCGCAGCTGCGCGAAGTCGCGCGACGATTCGCGCTTGCCGCGAAGGCGAGGCCGTTCACGCTATGCCTCAGGTGCAACGTCCCGCTCGATCCGATCGAGAAGCGGCGTATCGTCCATCTGCTGCCGCAGACCGTGGCTGCGACACAGGAGAGCTTCTTCCATTGCCGCGGCTGCGAGCGCATCTACTGGCCCGGCTCGCACTACGAGCGCATGCGCGTTGCGCTCGGGCGCATGCTGCCTGGTTCTTCAGCCTCCTCGCCGCCTCCATGATCGGCCCGATCACGTCCGTCGGCACCCGGAATACGATGGCTTTGTTTTCAAATTGCGCGTTGCGGATCGGGCGTCCGGGCGCGCAGAATGCGCCCGTAGCAGCTGGACAAGAGAGGGCATGCATGCGAGTGCCGATCGTATTGTTCGTTGCCGTGCTGGCGGCGTTGCCGTGCGCGGCGAGCGCGCAGCCTTATCCGAGCAAGCCCGTGCGCGTGGTCGTGCCGTATCCTCCCGGCTCCACGCCCGACATCGTCGGGCGCACCCTGGCGGGCAGGCTGCAAGGGGCGTTCGGCCAGCCGTTCGTGGTGGAGAATCGAACCGGGGCCGGCGGCAATATCGGGGCCGAAGCGGTCGCCAAGGCGCCGGCCGACGGGTACACCCTGCTCATCGGCGTCAACGGCCCGGCGGCGATCAACAAGTTCCTGTACAAGAATCCCGGCTACGACTCGGACCGCGACCTGTCGCCGATTTCGCTGCTCGCCTCGGCTCCGCAGATGCTGGTGGTGGCGCCCTCCGTTCGGGTGGGCGGTTTCCGGGAGTTCATTCAGCATGCGCGCGCGAATCCGGGGCGCCTGTCCTACGGCTCGGTCGGCAGCGGCAGCGCGTCTCATCTCACCATGGAGCTGCTCAAGAGCGACGCCAAGGTTTTCATCGTGCACATTCCCTACCGCGGATTCCCGCCCGCGGTGACCGACATGCTGGCGGGCAACATCGATACGATGTTCGCCATCGTCCCGGCAGTGCTTCCGCAGGTGAAAGCCGGAAAGATGAGGGCGCTTGCGGTCACCAGCCTGAAGCGCAGCGCGCTCGCGCCGGACGTGCCGAGCGTCGCGGAGCTGGGTTATCCGCAGCTCGAGTCGCTGGCCTGGATCGGCCTGCTCGCGCCCGCCGCGACGCCCCCGGAGGTCGTGGCCAGGCTGAGCGGCGAGACGATCAAGTCGATGCGCGCTGCGCAGGTGCGCGACTTGCTCGGCAAGCAGGGGTTCGATGTGGTGGCGAGCTCGCCCTCCGATTTCGCGAAATGGATTCGCGCCGAGCAGGACAAATGGTCGAAGGTCATTCAGGCCAGCGGGGCGGCGGCGGATTGACGCGTCTCGGCGACTCGGGCGGCTTCCGCCCTAGCCTTTCAGCTTCCTCGCCGCCTCCAGGATCGGGCCGATCACGTCCATCGGCACCGGGAACACGATGGTCGAGGACTTGTCGCCGGCGATCTGCGTGAGCGTCTGCAGGTAGCGCAGCTGCATCGCCTCCGCCCGCTGCGACAGTATGTTGGCGGCCTCCAGCAGCTTCTCGGACGCCTGCAGCTCGCCTTCGGCGTGAATGATCTTCGCGCGCCGCGCGCGCTCGGCCTCGGCCTGCTGCGCAATCGCGCGCACCATGGTCTCGTTCAGGTCGACGTGCTTGATCTCGACGTTGGAGACCTTGATGCCCCAGGCGTCGGTCTGCTGGTCGAGCACCGTCTGGATGTCGAGGTTGAGCTTCTCGCGCTCGGCGAGCAGCTCGTCGAGCTCGTGCTTGCCGAGCACCGCGCGCAGCGTGGTCTGCGAGAGCTGGCTCGTCGCCTCGAGGAAGTTGGCCACCTGGATGATGGCGCGCTGCGGGTCGACGACGCGGAAATAGACCACCGCGTTCACTTTGACCGAGACGTTGTCGCGCGTAATCACGTCCTGCGGCGGCACGTCGAACACCACGGTGCGCAGGTCGACGCGCACGGTCTGCTGGATGCCCGGAACGATGACGATCAACCCGGGGCCCATCACCCTCTGGAAGCGGCCGAGCAGGAACACCACCGCGCGCTCGTACTCGCGCAGGATCTTGATCGACAGGGCGAGCACGATGATGATCAGCACCAGCGCGCCGAGCCAGAAATTGAACATGCCTATCCTCCTTCAGTGGATTCGAGGTTCACCGTCAGAACCAGCCCGTCGATCGCGGTGACGCGCAGCCGCTGGCCGCGGCGCACCGGCACCGCGGCGCGCACGCGCCAGCTCTCCCCGTGCACGCGCGCCCAGCCCTCGCGCTCGAAATCCTCGAGCGCTTCGCCGGCGGCGCCGATCATCTGCTCGCGCCCGGTCACCGCCGGCCGGCCCCCGGTGCGCGCGATCATCCCGACGACGAAGATCAGGAACGCCGCGCTCGCCGCGGCGACGCCGCCGATCAGGCCGTACGGAATGTCGAAGCCCGGCACGTCGGTCTCGATGAGCATGATCGAGCCGATCACGAACGCGACCAGACCGCCGATGCCGAGCGACCCGAACGCGGGCAGGAATGCCTCGGCGACCATGAAGGCGATGCCGAGCAGCATCAGCGCAAGGCCCGCGTAATTGACCGGCAGCAGCTGGAACGCATACATCGCGAGCAGCACGCTGATCGCGCCCACCACCCCCGGAAGCACCAGCCCGGGATTGGTGAACTCGAAGACGAGCGCGTAGGCGCCGAGCAGGAGCATCAGGTAGGCGACGCTCGGGTTGGTGATGATGCCGAGGAGGCGGGTGCGCCAGTCGACCTCCACGGCGCTCGCCTCGACGCCCGCGACGCTCAGCACGCGCTTCGCGCCGCCGGCCTGCGCGCTCCGGCCGTCGAGCTTTTTCAGCAGCGCGGGCACGTCGTCGGCCATCACGTCGATCACCTTGAGCTTGAGCGCCTCGTCGGCGGGGAGGCTCACTGCCTCGCGCACCGCGCGCTCGCCCCAGTCGGCGTTCCTGCCGCGCAGCTGCGCGAGGCTCCTGATGTAGGCGGCGGCGTCGTGCGTCACCTTCTTCGTCATGGTGTCGGTCGGCCCGGAGGCGGACTTGCCCTTGCCGGACTTGTCCTTCTTCTCCTCACCGGCAGGCAGCGACGGCGCGCCGATCGACACGGGCGACGCCGCACCGAGGTTGGTCCCCGGCGCCATCGCGGCGAAGTGCGCCGCGTAGAGGATGAACGTGCCGGCGCTTGCGGCACGCGCGCCGCCGGGCGCGACGTACGCGGCCACCGGAACGGGCGAGGCCAGGATGTCCTTGATGATCTCGCGCATCGAGGTGTCGAGCCCGCCCGGCGTATCGAGGCGCAGCACCACGAGCTGCGCCTTGTCCGCAGCCGCACGCTTGAGCGCGCGGCCCACGAAATCCGCGCTCGCCGGGCCGATCGCGCCCTCGATCGGCACGATCATCACCGGCGCCGGCGCGGCGAGCGCCGGCGAGAGCCACAATGCGCCGAGCAGCAGCAGATAACGCGGCATTTCACGCCCAATATATTCCATTTTCGGGTGCTCGACGGATAATCGGCGTTCCTCCCGCATCTGCCCCGTGAAGCACGAACAGATCCCCGGCGACGCGATCGTCATCCGCGGCGCGCGCCAGAACAATCTGAAGAACCTCACGCTCGCCATCCCGGCGGGCGAGCTGCTCGTCGTCTCGGGCGTCTCGGGCTCGGGCAAGTCCTCGCTCGTTTTCGACACGCTTTACGCCGAGGGCCAGCGCCGCTACGTCGAGACCTTCAGCCCCTACGCGCGCCAGTTCCTCGAGCGCATGGACAAGCCGCAGGTGGATTCGATCGAGGGCGTCCCGCCGGCGATCGCCATCGACCAGACCAACCCGGTGCGCACCTCGCGCTCCACGGTCGGCACGATGACCGAGCTGAACGATCACCTGAAGCTGCTCTACGCCCGCGCGGCGAGGCTCTACTGCCGCGGCTGCGGCAAGCCGGTGGTGCGCGACACGCCGGAGTCGATTTACCGGAGCCTTCTCGAACGATCGAAGGCAGGGGGCGATCTGCGGCTCGTCGTCACCTTTCCGGTGCCCGTACCGAAGAACTTCACCGAGGCGGAGGTGCGGCAGCTGCTCGAGCGCCAGGGCTACACGAGGTTCCACTCGCGCTCGAAGGCATCGCTCGAGGTCATCCAGGACCGGCTGCGCGTCGGCGCGGCCGAAAAAGCGCGCGTGGTCGAAGCGCTCGAAGCGGCGCTGCGGGTCGGCCAGGGCCGCGTCAACGTCCACCCCGAAAAACAGGGACAGACCACATTTTCCGATGCGGACGCAGACCAGAAAACGTGGTCTGTCCCTGATTTCGCCTGGCGCTACTCCTCCGACCTGCACTGCCCCGACTGCGACATCCACTATTCCGAGCCGACGCCGGCGGCGTTCTCGTTCAACTCGCCGATCGGCGCCTGCGAGACCTGCCGCGGCTTCGGGCGCGTGATCGGCGTCGACTTCGGCCTGGTCGTCCCGGACGAGTCGAAGACGCTGCGCGAAGGCGCGATCAGGCCCTGGCAGACGGCGAGCTTCAAGGAGTGTCAGGACGATCTGGCGAAATACGCGAAAAAGCGCGGCATCCCGCTCGATACGTCCTGGCGCGAACTGGGCGCCGCTCACAGGGACTGGGTGCTCGAGGGCGAGCGGGAATGGGTGAGCTGGCGCAAGAGCTGGCCCGGCACCTGGTACGGCGTGCGCCGCTTCTTCAAATGGCTGGAGAGCAAGGCCTACAAGATGCACATCCGGGTGCTGCTCTCCAGGTACCGCGCCTACACCGAATGCGAGGCCTGCGGCGGAACGCGCCTGAAGCCCGACGCGGCGCTGTGGAAGCTCGACGGCAGATCGATCCACGACCTGATGCTCCTGCCGCTCGTGCGCACGCGCGAGCTCTTCGACTCGCTCGCCCTGCCCGCCCCGCTCGACGAGGCGACCGATCTCCTGCTCGGCGAGATCCGCACGCGCCTCAGGTACCTGTGCGAAGTGGGGCTGGGCTATCTCACGCTCGATCGCCAGTCGCGCACGCTCTCGGGCGGCGAGGTGCAGAGGATCAATCTCACGACCGCGCTCGGGACCTCGCTCGTCAATACTTTGTTCGTGCTCGACGAGCCTTCCATCGGCCTGCACCCGCGCGACATGGGCCGCGTGATCGACGTCATGAAGCGCCTGCGCGACGCGGGCAACACGCTGGTCGTGGTCGAGCATGACCCGCAGATCATGTTCGCCGCCGACCGCATCCTCGACATGGGGCCGGGACCGGGCGAGCGCGGCGGCGAGGTGGTGTTCTTCGGCGCGCCGGAGGCGCTGAAGCGCGAACGCACGCTCACCGCCGAATACCTCTCGGGCCGCAGGCGCGCCCACGCGGGCGCGGTGCCGAAGGCTCCAGATGCGAAAGGCCCGCGCATTGAGCTCGCCGGCGCCGCGCAGCACAACCTGAAGAACCTGGACGTGTCGATCCCGCTCGGGCACCTGGTCTGCGTCACCGGAGTCTCGGGCTCGGGCAAGTCGACGCTGGTGCAGGACGTGCTCTACGCGGCACTGCGCAAAGCGAAGGGCAAGCCGACCGAGGCGCCGGGAGCCTTGCGCTCCCTGCGCGGGGCGGAGCTCGTCGCCGACGCGGTCATGGTGGACCAGTCGCCGATCGGCAAAACCACCCGCTCCAACCCGGCGAGCTATGTCGGCGCCTTCGACGAGATCCGGACGCTTTTTTCGCGCACCGACGCGGCCCGCGAGCGCCAGTACACCCGCGGCACCTTCAGCTTCAACTCGGGCAACGGCCGCTGCCCGACCTGCGGCGGCAACGGCTTCGAGCACGTGGAGATGCAGTTCCTCTCCGACGTGTACCTGCGCTGCCCGGACTGCGACGGCAGGCGCTTCCGCGCGGAGGTCCTGGAGATCCGGCACCAGGGAAAGTCCATCGCCGATGTGCTGGAGTTGACGGTCGCCGAGGCGGCGGCCTTCTTCTCGGACTTCCCCGACATCATCGCCAGGCTGCAACCCCTGGTGGACGTGGGCCTGGAGTATCTGCGGCTCGGCCAGCCGGTGCCGACGCTGTCGGGCGGCGAGGCGCAGCGCCTGAAGCTCGCCGGCCACCTCGCCGAAGCTGGCGGCTCTTTCCCCTCCTCTCCGAGGAGGGGTGGCGCCGAAGGCGCCGGGGTGGTGACGGGCAAGCTGTTCCTGTTCGACGAGCCGACCACCGGGCTGCATTTCGACGACGTGGCGAAGCTCCTGCGCGCGTTCCGTAAGCTGATCGCAGCCGGTCATTCGCTCGTCGTGATCGAGCACAACCTCGACGTCGTCCGCGCCTCGGACTGGGTGATCGATCTCGGGCCCGAGGGCGGCGAGGCCGGAGGCGAGCTGGTATGCGCAGGGACGCCGCAGGAGGTGACGAAACACGCGACGTCGCACACGGGCAAGGCGCTGCGCGAGTACGAAGCTGCTTTCACCCCCCGCTCGCTCCGCGAGCCGCCCCCCTTGGCAGGGGGGCAACGTCCCCCGTCGAGCTCCATCCGCATCCACAACGCCCGCGAGCACAACCTGCAGAACATCGACGTCGACATCCCGCGCGGCCGCTTCACCGTGGTGACGGGCGTGTCGGGCTCGGGCAAGTCCACCCTCGCCTTCGACATCCTGTTCGCCGAAGGCCAGCGCCGCTACCTCGAGTCGCTCAACGCCTACGCGCGCCAGTTCGTGCAGGCGGCCTCGCGCCCGGACGTGGACGCGATCTTCGGCATCCCGCCGACCGTGGCGATCGAGCAGCGCTCGAGCCGCGGCGGGCGCAAGTCCACCGTCGGCACGCTCACCGAGATCCAGCACTTCCTGCGGCTGCTGTTCGTCAAGCTCGGCGTGCAGCACTGCCCGGACTGCGAGGTGCCGATCGAGCCGCAGAGCGAGGACGCGATCGCGGCGCGGCTGCTGCGCGAGTACCGCGGCGAGACCATCGTCGTTCTGGCGCCGCTGGTGCTGAACCGCAAGGGCGTCTACACCGATCTCGCCAAGTGGGCGGCGGCGAAGGGCTACTCGCAGCTGCGGGTGGACGGGAAGCTGCTTCCGGTGCGGCCCTTCCCGCGCATCGAGCGCTTCAAGGAGCACACGATCGAGCTGCCCGTGGGCTATCTCAAGGTATCGCCCCGGAACGAAAAGGAGCTGCGCGAGCGGCTCTCGACCGGCCTCGAGATCGGCAAGGGCGTGGTGCACGTCCAGACCGGGAAGAAGATCCAGGTGTTCTCGACCAAGCGCGCCTGCCGCTCCTGCGGCCGCAGCTTTGCGGAGCTCGACCCGCGGCTGTTCTCGTACAACTCGAAGCACGGCTGGTGCCCGGCCTGCTACGGCACCGGGCTCAAGCTGGACGAGGTCGGCTGGGACGAGGAGCGCTCGCGCACCGGCGCCGAGGACCACGTGCTCGACTCGTGGATCGAGTGGCTGGAGGTGGACGAGGCCTGCCCGGAGTGCCGCGGCCGGCGCCTCAACCCCGAGGCGCTCGCGGTGTTCTGGCGCGGCAAGAGCATCGCCGAGTACGGGGCGATGCCGGTCGCGGGCCTGGCGAAGCTCTTCGCCGGGGTGAAGATGGAAGGACGCGCGGCGGAGATCGCGCGCGACCTGCTCGCGGAGCTGAAGAGCCGCCTCGGCTTCCTCCGCGAGGTCGGGCTCGACTACCTGGCGCTCGACCGCTCGGCGCCGACGCTCTCGGGCGGCGAGGCGCAGAGGATCCGCCTCGCCGCGCAGCTCGGCTCCAACCTGCGCGGCGTGTGCTACATCCTGGACGAGCCCACCATCGGGCTGCACCACCGCGACAACCGGGTGCTGCTCGACGTGCTGCAGAAGCTCCTGGCGAAGGGAAATTCTCTGGTGGTGGTCGAGCACGACGAGGACACGATCCGCCGCGCCGAGCACGTCATCGACCTCGGGCCGGGCGCCGGCAAGCTCGGCGGGCGCGTGATCGCCGAGGGCGACGTCGAGGAGCTGATGAAGCGTCCCGAGTCGCTCACCGGGCGCTTCCTGAGGGATCCGCTGCGCCATCCGCTGCAGCCGCGGCGCGCGGTGAGCGCGAGCACGCCGCGGCTGGAAGTCGCGAAGGCGCGGCTGCACAACCTGAGGAGCATCGACGTGCGCCTGCCGCTCGGCCGCGTGATCTCGATCACCGGCGTGTCCGGATCGGGTAAATCGACGCTCGCTCGCGACGTGCTCTTCGAGAGCCTGCGGCGGCAGCGGCCGGTCGGGTGCAGGGCGGTGCGCGGCCGGGAGCGCGTAGGCCGCGTGCTCGAGGTGGACCAGACGCCGATCGGCAAGACGCCG
>MERQ01000020.1:76593-99896 GCA_001770655.1 Betaproteobacteria bacterium RIFCSPLOWO2_12_FULL_68_20 | reverse complement strand
GGAGACAGCCATGGCGAGAATGAAATTCCTGGTCGATGCCGAGCGCTGCATCGAGTGCAACGGCTGCGTCACCGCCTGCAAGCAGGAGAACGAGGTGCCCTGGGGCGTGAACCGCCGCCGCGTGGTCACCATCAACGACGGCATCGTCGGCGCGGAGAAGTCGATCTCGGTCGCGTGCATGCATTGCTCGGACGCGCCGTGCATGGCGGTGTGCCCGGTGGATGTGTTCTATCGCACCGACGACGGGGTGGTGCTGCACGACAAGGACCTGTGCATCGGCTGCGGCTACTGCTTCTACGCCTGCCCGTTCGGCGCGCCGCAGTTCCCGCAGGCGGGCGCCTTCGGCCTGCGCGGCAAGATGGACAAGTGCACGTTCTGCGCCGGCGGACCCGAACCCGACCGCTCGGATGCGGAGTTCAGGAAGTACGGCAGAAACCGCCTTGCCGAGGGCAAGCTGCCGGCCTGCGCCGAGATGTGCTCGACCAAGGCGCTGCTCGGCGGCGACGGCGACGTGATCGCCGACATCTATCGCGACCGCGTGGTGCGGCGCGGCAAGGGTTCGGAAGTCTGGGGCTGGGGCACAGCGTACGGACCGGGCAAACCGGGCGCGCAGCCGCCGGCGACAGGAGGGAAGTCATGACAACCATGAAATGGATCGGCGCGGCGCTTGCCGCCGCCGCGGTGCTCGGGATCGCGGGTTGCGGCGAATCCACGCAGGTGGTCGTCTACAAGCAGGGCAAATACCAGGGCAAGCCGGACACCCGTCCCTGGGACAACGAGCCGCTCGCGGCCGAGCACCGCGGCGGCACGTGGAAGAAGGGCGACCGCACCGGCTGGGAAGAGCAGATCAAGAACCGCCAGCTCGCGCAGCACGAGTACAAGCGGGTCGGCCACTAGCCCCCGGGCGCTGGAAGGAGGAAAGGTCATGTCCAAGCTATTCGGGCTGTGCGCGGCGCTCGTATTCCTGCTCGCAGCCGGCGTGGCGCAGGCGCAGGCTCCGGCCGGAGATCCGATCCTGAAACAACGCGAGCAGGCCGAGCGGCAGCCGGGCAACAACGCTCCGGTATGGGGCCAGGTGCGCAAGGAGGCCGCCGAGTACTACACCAGCATTCCCGGGCGCGAAACCAATGTCCTGGTCCAGTCCGCGGGCCAGACCTGGCGCCAGATCCGCAACGGCCCGGTGACGTTCTATGGCGGCTGGCTCGTGGTGATCATCGGGCTGCTCATCGCGGCGTACTACTTTGCGAAGGGACCGATCAAGCCGCACGACAAGCCGACGGGGCGCATGGTCCACCGCTTCAGCACCGCCGAGCAGGTGGTGCACTGGTGCATGGGGATCAGCTTCGTCGTGCTCGGCCTGAGCGGCCTCGTCATGCTCTTCGGCAAGTACGTGCTGCTGCCGATCATCGGCTACACGCTGTTCGGCTGGCTCAGCGCGCTCGCCAAGAACCTGCACAACTTCGTCGGGCCGTTCTTCATCGTCGCGACGATCGTGTTCGTCGTCATGTTCGTGCGCGACAACCTGCTCAAGGCGTACGACTTCTCGTGGTTCGCCAAGGCGTGGGCGATGTACGCGCGTGGCGAGCATACCCCCTCGGGGCGCTTCAACGCCGGCGAGAAGGGCTGGTTCTGGATCTGCGTCGTGGTGCTGAGCGTGATCGTCAGCTACACCGGCGTGATCCTGCTGTTCCCCAATTTCGACCAGACGCGCGCCACGATGCAGGAAGCGTGGGTGTGGCACGCCTCGGCGTCGCTCATCTACATCGCCGTCTCGCTAGGCCACATCTACATGGGCACGATCGGCGTCGAGGGGGCATACCAGGCGATGCGCTCCGGCTCCGTGGACGAGAGCTGGGCCAAGGAGCACCACGAGCTCTGGTACAACGAGGTCAAGTCGGGCAAGGCCGCCGCATCGGGCGGCGCCGTCCCGGCAGGTGCGCCGCGAATCAGGGAGAAATCATGAAACGCATCGCGATGGCAATTCTCGGCGGCCTGCTGATCGGCGGGCTCGCGGCAACGCACGCGAAGCTGCCGGCGCCGCCGGCGAAGACGGACGCCGAGAAGAAGGCCGACGCCGACAAGGCGGGCGCCGCGAAAGCGAAGGACGCCGAGCTGCTCGACAAGGCGCGCGACCGCGTGGTCGCCAACTACAAGAAGAACAAGGGCATCGCGATGGACGCGAAGCCGATGCCGGCGAAGATGCCGGCGAAGAAGAAGTAGCGGCAGCAGGATTCCGGAGGTGGGAGGAGGGGGCGCCGCGAGGCGCCCCTTCTTATTTCCTAGACGCCTTCGACAAGAATCAGCTTCCCTCGGGCGGCTTTCTCGCGGATCGCGCGCGCGGCCGAGTACTCGGGCGAGTCGTACCAGGCGCGTGAACCTCGATCTCGGCGATCACGTAGGCTGCCATGCGGTTTCTCCTCTGGAGTCGGTCACGAAAGAATTTTCGCGACGAAGGTGACAACAAGGCCGGCCAGCGCGCAGGCCGCGACCGTCGGGATGATCTGCGCCTTGAAGCGGAACAACGCGACGAACGCCACCACCCCGATCAGAGCGGACGGCCACTCGAAGCGGCCGGAAAACCCCTGCGGCCAGAGCACGTGCCACGCGAAGAACAGCGCCAGGTTGACCACTACGCCGACCACCGCCGCGGTGATCCCGGCGAGCGGCGCGGTGAACTTCAGGTTGCCGTGCGTGGTCTCGATGAACGGCGCGCCGCAGAAGATGAAGACGAACGAGGGCAGGAAGGTAAAGAAAGTCGCCACCGCCGCCCCCGCCGCGCCGGCGAGCGCGAGCGAATCCACGCCGAAGATCTCCTTGGTCCAGGCGCCGACGAAGCCGACGAACGCCACCACCATGATGAGCGGACCGGGTGTGGTCTCGCCCAGCGCCAGGCCGTCGATCATCTGCGCGGCGCTCAGCCAGCCGTAGTGCTCGACTGCGCCCTGGTACACGTAGGGCAGCACCGCGTAGGCGCCGCCGAAGGTGAGCAGCGCCGCCTTGGTGAAAAACCAGCCCATCTGCGTGAGCGGGCCTTCCCAGCCGGACGCCGCCGCGAGCGCGCCGAGCGCGACGGCCCAGATGGCGATTCCCGCGCCCGCGTACGCCCACAGCCTGCGCCACGAGAAGAGCGCGTAGGCGGGCGTCGGCGTGCCATCGTCGATCAGGGCAGGCCCGTAGCTCGCTCGTGAGGCGGCGTGCGTCCCGGCCGCGCTGAATTTTTCCGGCGCAAAACGCCCGCCGAGGTAGCCGATCAGGCCCGCCGCGACGACGATCGCGGGAAAGGGCACCTCGAGGGCGAAGATCGCGACGAACGCGGCGGCCGCGATCGCCCACAGCCAGGCGTTCCTCAGCGCGCGTGTGCCGATCCGATACGCCGCAGCGAGCACGATCGCCACCACCGCCGGCTTGATGCCGTAGAAGATCCCGGCGACGAGCGGCACCTCGCCGTAGGCGAGGTAGATCCATGAGAGCGCAGCCAGGATGAATGCCGATGGCAGGAAGAACAGCGTCCCCGCGACGATCCCGCCCCAGGTACGGTGCATCAACCAGCCGATATACGCGGCGAGTTGCGTCGCCTCGGGGCCGGGCAGCACCATGCAGTAGTTGAGCGCGTGCAGGAACCGCCCTTCGGAGATCCAGCGCCGGCGCTCGACCAGCTCCTGGTGCATGATCGCGATCTGGCCGGTCGGCCCGCCGAAGCTGACGAAGCCGAGCTTGAGCCAGAAGCGGAACGCCTCGGCGAACGGCACGCGCGCCGGGGCCTGGGATGCGGCGCTCGCGCTCATGCCGGCTCAGCGGTAGGCATCGGGATTCCAAGTGTGCACTTCTTCCTTGCCTTCCTTGCACCAGGTGTAAAGGGCGTCATACATCGTCATGCCGCACTCGAGCATGGCGAAATCGTCCTTGAAAATGCGCGACAGGCCGAGCGATAGCGCGGCCAGCCCTGCCGCCTGCGGCGCGAGGTCTAGGCGGTTGGTGTCAGCGCCGCGCACGATTACGGCGAGTTCCGCAAGCGCTGGATCGCCAAGGCGATAGAAGCGCAAGAAAGCGTCGAAGCTACACAGCTCGCCCGCGTGCGAGAACTCAACGTCGGGGATGTCGTAGGGCACAGCGTCGCGCTCGGCGGCCACCCGCAGCACCTCCTTCGGCGGGACATACAGGAATTCCGCCTCCGGGTCGATGAAGCGTCGGATCAGCCACGGGCAGGCGATGCGATCGACCTTCGGGCGCTCGCGCGTCACCCAGCGCGACGAGGCGCCGGCGGGTTTGCGCGCGAGTTCGCCGGCGATCTCGCGCCAGCCCTCGATTCCGCCCTCCAGATACGCGGCGCGGATGCCGGCCGCGCCGACCGCTTGGGCGACGCCTTGGCTCACTTCGCGGCCGTGTACGCAGTACACGACCACGCTAGAGGCGGCGGGCAGCGTTTTCGCCCATTCGGCGACACGCAAGGGATCGCGGCGTAACGCCCCGCGGATCAGTTCAGGCGCGGCGCGAAACGTCGCGCTCTTGCGCACGTCGATGACGAGCGGGGGTTGGCCGTTGCGCAGGGATTGCCGCAGCGCGGCGGGTGTGGTGGATATGTTCACGGCGCTGTTCTCCAAGTTTAGCGGCCGCAAAGCGGCCTCCGCCTCGCTTCACCGGCGCGCCCGAGCAAGCTCGGGCGCGACCGGTGGAAGCGAGGGTTAGGGCCGAGTTCTGGAAGGGACGAAAGTGTTGTGCTCTTTCATTTAGATTTCGGTGGCACCGCCGAACCGCCCTTCCAGTCCACAGGTAGTATTTCGAAGGTGATAAGGACCGCAGGCGAACTCCCTTTGTTGGAGGCGCTATTGGTTATGTTCCCCGCTTCATAAAAATACTCGCCTGTCTTGTAGGTCGTTGTCTTGCCTCCCTGAACAAAGGTCCATTCACCGGCCGCGACATATCGAATCCCGGGGCCAACGTGCTGGTGCTCGCCTACGTATCCGCCCGGTTCGAGGGTTGTCTGGGTAGCGACCAGCTTGTACTTGCCGTTGAGTTCGCTCAGAAAGCCGAAATTCGCTTCCCCGAGCTTGACTGCCGATGCTACGCCCTTCCGTTCGACTGTTTGCTGAGCGGACGAGTAGCCCACCACTTGGAACAACGCTACAAAAGTAACAACCAGAGTGAGTCGTTTCATGGTCTTCTCCTTTCTTGAACATCACATCAATACCCGCCAATTGCTCGGGCCCTAACAGACGTCGGCCGTGATTGATGTCGCACGTCATTCTCCTTTCAGCGAAAGTTGGCTCAGCTGCCACGGCAGGTCTCTGCACGGTGCTTCACGCACGCGGGCGGCGCGCTGACCAGGCACCAAGTCGATCGTCCAATCCTTGTGCGGCGCGCGGACGCACAGCCGCCCGCTGTCCTGTCTCACCATGCGCGCCGCCATCCCGATGCGACACGCCTGCCTGACTGGAGCGGACAGCGGGATCTCTTGCGCCCGGGTGAGGGAGCGATCGATCATCCACAGGGTTCCGTGCGTGCCGCTGACGCCGAAGAAGGCGCCTTGCTCGGACGAATAGACGATCCCGGAAAAGCCCACGTCCTTATCCGCGTCCGTCTCGAGCGCGAGCGGGTGGACGCTTACCGCGAGCGTTTCGGGATCGATCCTCCACAGCGTCGGAACAACGTCGCTCGTTATGACCGCCTCGCCCCGAGGGCCGAGCGCGAGATCCGGCAAGCAGCTGTACGGCGCGCCGGCCCACGACCATCCGGGAAGCACCAGGGTGAGTCTCTGCGACTTCGTCACGTCGTGAAGAAACACCCCGTCGCGGGTCAGCCACCACACACGACCTCTGGCGGAATCGACCTGGTAGCGGATCGTGGAAGAGTCCTTGGTGGGCGCTGCGGCGGTTTCCGAGACCGGGCGCTCCGGCACGGCTTGGGGGATGCAAGCTGCGAGCCAGGCAAGGCCGGCGAGGGCGATGCTTGTTGCGATTCCGTTGCTCATGGACGTACTCCTTTCCCGAAGGAAGTTGGAGCAGCGCTTGAGACGGAAACCGTCCTTGTGGACCGGGTGTCTGCGGCGGACCCGGCTAGGGCGGGCCGGCGATCCGGCCGCGACGCCCTACATGGATGCGGAAGCTACCGGGGCGTCGCGGGCCCGTCAATAGAATTTAGTAGGTTTCATCACGATTATGTGATAGATATAACGAATGAAAGAGTTCGAAGCGCTCGTGCTGAGCCTGCCGGCGCGCAATTCGACGCTGCGCATGCGCGCCTGGCGCGCGCTCAAGGAGGCGGGCTGTGGCGTGCTGCGGGACGGCCTCTACGTCCTGCCGGCGCGCCGCCCCGACGATGGAGCACTGCAGCGGGTCGAGTCCGAGATCCGCTCCTCCGGCGGGTTCGCCATGAGGCTGGAGCTCAGGCCCAAGAGCGCCGAGCAGCTCGCGGAGATCGAGAGGCTTTTCGACCGCAGCGCCGAGCACGGGGCGCTGCTGCGGAAGATCGAAGCTACGAAGCCGTTGCTCGCTCGCCTTGGCCCGCGGCGCGCGCACACCGCGATTCGCCGCCTGCAGCGTGCGTTCGACAAGCTCTCGCAGATCGACTTCTTCGCGGGCGAGGCGAAGGTCCAGGCGGCTGCGGCGCTTTCCGCGCTCGAACAGCGCTATCGGGAGGCGTACGCCGGCGGCGAGCCGCGCGCCTCGCAGCGGAAGCTGCGTCAGCGCAACGCCGGCCGCTACCGCAAGCGGATCTGGGCGACGCGCAGCCGCCCCTGGGTTGATCGGCTGGCCAGCGCCTGGCTCATCAAGCGGTTCATCGACCGCGAAGCGAGATTCGCGTGGTTTGGGCGTCCGAGCGAGCGCCCGAAAGGCGCGGTCGGCTTCGATTTCGACGGAGCGGAATTCACGCACGTCAAGAGCCGCGTGACATTCGAGATCCTGGCTGCGAGCTTCGGCCTGGACGACGATCCGGCGCTCGCCGCCATCGGCGCCGCGGTGCACTTTCTCGACGTTGGCGGCATTCCGGTGGCCGATGCGAAAGGACTGGAGACCCTGCTGCGCGGCGCCAGGGAAGAAGCGAAAAGCGACGATGCGTTGCTCGCCAAAGCGATGCGGATCTTTGATCTCTTCTATTCCGCCTACGGCGTCAGGGGGATGTAGGCGAGCACGAACGGCACGAACGTGCCGAGATCGCCGAACGCGCCCGCAGGCTTGCGCGCATCGAAACGCAGCGTGCGCTGCACGGTGTCAGGCATGCGGCTGGCTGCGAGGCGGTTCGACCCAGGTCAGGGCGGCATCCAGCGGCTCGAGCCGAGCGCTCTGCGAGCTATCGTAGCCGGGCAGCCGTCTTACGCCCGAGGCGAAGCGCGGACTCCGCAGCACCTCCAGGAACGACTTCAGCGCCGCGCCACGCAGCGCCGATTTCGCACAGGCGAAGAAATAGCGTTCCATCGCCAGCGGCACGAACGCCAGCTTGAAGCGCGTAGCGTCGGCGCGCAGGCCGAATCCGGCGTCGGCGTGCCCGTCCGCCACGGCTGCGGCGACCGAAAGCTCCCTCTCGGGTGCCGTCCGGCCACCTGACCCGCTCTGGCGGTGAATGAAACGCACGCCGGGACGGGCGAGGTCGTGAACACCGCGGATGCGCGATCCCGGGCGTGCGATCAGGCCCTGCTGGCGCGTGACGAAGTGAATCAGCGTGTGCTTGCGGGGATCGAGCCAGCGTCCCAAGGCAGCGGCCGCGGCCGCGGCGCGCGGCAAGGCGTCCGCGACGTGGAATCCCGCCAGATCGCATTCGCCGCGTGCGAGCGCAGCCAAAGACTCGTCGGCGCCGCGAACCACGAGCCCGAGCTCGAGGGAGCGCTCGCATAGCGCACGCAGCGTTTCCAGCGCGAGATCGTGGCTGGCGTGAATGGTCAGGCGGGGACGCGCGCCGGGAAGGGCCTCGGCCAGAAGCGGCGGAATTTCCGCGCGCAACCTCTCGAACTGCGCACCCAGCGCCGCGCGCACCCGCTCATCGGCCGCCAGCACCCTTCTTCCGAGCAGGCTGAGGCGCGCCGCCTTGCCGCGCTGCATGTCGACGAGCGGTGCGCCGAACAGGCGGGCGGCGTCGCCCAGCAGGCCCCACGCGAAGCGATACGACAGCTGCGCGGACTGCGCCGCCTCGCGCAGCGAGCCCGAACGCGCCAGCGCCTCGAGCAGGCGCAGCAGCGCGCGCCCCCGCTCGCGCGAGAACCCCTTGCCGGCCAGCCAGCCGTGGTCGAAGGCGATCTCGAACATGATATGCAACTCCGAGCCTATTTAACGTCCGGGGTGAGGAGCTGTAAAGTCCGTTCAGTAGAATCCGTATGCATTCCTGAGCATATGTTGCAGGAGATTGCCGAAGGCCTGCGCCTTGCCTTGACGCTGGACCTGCGGCTGTGGGAGATCGTCGCCCTCAGCCTCGAGGTGAGCCTGTCGGCGGTGGTGCTCGCCACCGCCCTGGGGCTTCCGCTCGGCGCGGCGGTCGCGGTCGGGCGCTTCCCCGGCCGGCACGCGGTGATCGTGCTGCTCAACGCGCTGATGGGGCTGCCGCCGGTGGTCGTCGGTCTGCTGGTGTACCTGCTCCTCTCTCGCGCCGGACCGCTGGGCGAGTTGGGGCTCCTGTTCACACCCGGCGCGATGGTGATCGCGCAAACGGTGCTCGTCACTCCGATCATCGCGGCGCTCTGCCGCCAAGCGGTGGAGGACGCCTGGCGCGAGTACGAGGAGCAGCTGCGCTCGCTCGGCGCGCAGGGCGTGAGCGCCGCGCTGACGCTGGTCTGGGACATCCGCTTCTCGCTGCTGACCGCGGTGCTCGCGGGCCTGGGGCGCGCGAGCGCGGAAGTCGGCGCGGTCATGATCGTCGGCGGCAACATCGACGGCGTCACCCGCGTCATGACCACCACCATCGCGCTCGAGACCTCGAAGGGCGACCTGCCGCTCGCGCTCGGCCTCGGCATCGTCCTGATCTCCATCGTGCTCGCGCTGAACGCCGGCGCGACCCTCGTCAAGGAGGCCGCGCAGCGGCGCTACGGATGATCCTGCCTCTGAGGATCCGGGACCTGTCGTTCTGCGTCGGCGGACGCGCCATCATCGAGCCGCTCTCGCTCGAGATCGAGGCCGGCCCGAGCACCATCATTCTCGGCGCGAACGGTGCGGGGAAAAGCGTGCTGATGCGCCTGATCCATGGGCTGCTCGCGCCGACTTCCGGCACGGTGTCGTGGAACGGCGGCGCTCCCGAGAGCGTGCGGCGCAGGCAGGCGATGGTGTTCCAGCGCCCGGTGATGCTGCGTCGCTCCGCGCTCGCCAACATCGTCTATGCGCTCAAGATTGCCGGCGTCGCGGCCGCGGAACGCGAAGCCCAGGCGATGCAGGCGCTCGAGGAAGTGGGCCTCGCGCCCGCGGCGCAGCGCGCCGCCCGCGTGCTTTCCGGCGGCGAGCAGCAGCGCCTCGCGCTCGCGCGCGCCTGGGCGCTGCATCCGGAGGTGCTGTTCCTCGACGAGCCCACTGCCAGCCTCGACCCGAGCGCCACACGCGAGATCGAGACCGTGATCCGGGCCTTCGACGCCTCGGGCACCAAGATCGTGATGGCGACGCACAACCTCGGCCAGGCGCGGCGCCTGGGCGACGAGGTGATCTACCTGCACCAGGGGCGCGTGGTCGAGCGCGCGCCGGTCGAGAAGTTCCTTTCGCAACCCGCCACGGCGGAGGCGGCGGCCTTCATCAAGGGGGAATTGCCGTGGGTTTGATCGGGAGAATAGCGCTCGTTCTGCTGCTTGCGGCGCCGGCCTACGCGCAGCAAAAATTCATCACGCTCGCCTCGACCACCTCGACCGAGCAGTCGGGGCTGTTCAAGCACCTGCTGCCGCTGTTCGAAAAGAAGACCGGCATCCAGGTGCGCGTGGTGGCGCTCGGCACCGGCCAGGCGCTCGACATGGGCAAGCGTGGCGATGCCGACGTCGTATTCGTGCACGCGAAGCAGCTCGAGGAGAAGTTCGTCGCCGAGGGCTACGGAGTCAAGCGCTTCGAGATGATGTACAACGACTTCGTGCTGGTGGGGCCGAAATCCGATCCCGCCAATGTCGGCGGCACCAAGGACATCGTCACGGCGTTGCAGAAGATCAGGGCGGCACAGGCGCCGTTCGCCTCGCGCGGCGACAAGAGCGGGACGCACTTCGCCGAGCTGCAGCTATGGAAGGCGGCCGGGATCGACATCGTGAAAGAGAAGGGGACCTGGTACCGCGACACCGGCTCCGGCATGGGGCCGACGCTGAACACCGCATCCGGAATGAATGCTTACGCCCTCGCCGATCGCGGCACCTGGCTATCGTTCAAGAACCGCGGCAACCTCTTGATCTCCGTGGAGGGCGATCGGCGCCTGTTCAACCAGTACGGCGTGATCCTGGTCAACCCGGCGAAGCACGCGCACGTGAAGAAGGAGATGGGGCAGGCCTTCGTCGACTGGGTCATTTCCGCCGAGGGGCAGAAGGCAATCGCCGATTACAAGATCGGCGGCGAGCAGCTATTCTTTCCCAACGCGGCGAAGTGAGATGGGTCGGTATATAACGTGTCTGCATGGACCAGACGGTCATCGCATTGCTGGCGGTTGGGATGCTGGTGGCCGCCTTCGGCTACGCCTCGGTCGGCCACGGCGGTGCGTCCGCCTACATCGCCGCCATGGCGCTCGCCGGGATCGCGCCGCAGGAAATGCGGCCGATCGCGCTCCTGCTCAATGTCCTGGTGTCGTCGCTCGCGACCTGGAAGTTCCACCGCGCGGGATACTTCCGCTGGCGTCTGTTCTGGCCGTTCGCGGCGGTGTCCATTCCGCTCGCCTACGTCGGCGGAGCGATCACCCTGCCGGGGCAGGCCTACAAGCTCCTGGTCGGCGTCGTTCTCCTCTACGCGGCCTGGCAGCTCTGGAGAAGCGGCAGGGGCGGCGAGGAAATGCGGCCGGTGAGCGAGCCGCCGGTGCCCTGGGCCATGGCGATCGGCGCGGCGATGGGGTTGCTGGCGGGCCTCACCGGCGTGGGCGGCGGGATATTCCTCAGTCCGCTGCTTCTGATGCTGGGCTGGGCGGGGACGAAGCAGACCTCGGCGGTCGCTGCGCCTTTCATCCTGGTGAATTCGGCGGCAGGGCTGGCCGCGGTTTTCGTATCCCGCCCTGCGGCGTTGCCCGAGTACGTCTGGATCCTCTGCGCCGCGGTGCTCGCCGGCGGCTGGCTGGGGGCGGAGTACGGCAGCCGGCGCTTCGCCAATCCGGTCGTGCGCCGCGTGCTCGCCATCGTGCTCGCGCTCGCCGGCGCCAAGATGGTTCCGGTGTAGATTCCGGGCGCGCATGAAGACATTCGGATTCGCCGGCTGGTCGGGAAGCGGCAAGACCACGCTGATCGAGAAGCTGATCCCGCGCTTCGCGAGCCGCGGCCTCAAGGTATCTCTCATCAAGCACGCGCACCACGCCTTCGACGTGGACCACCCCGGCAAGGACTCGTACCGCCACCGTCACGCGGGCGCAGCCGAGATCCTGGTCACCTCGTCGCGCCGCTGGGTGCTGATGCACGAGCTGCGCGGCGCGCACGAGCCCCCGTTCGAGGAGCAGGTGAAGCGCTTCTCGCCCTGCGACCTGCTGCTCGTCGAGGGCTTCAAGTTCGCGCCGATCCCCAAGCTCGAAGTCTGGCGCGCGGAAACCGGCGAAGCGCTGCTGCACCCCAATGACCCGCACATCGTCGCGGTCGCGAGCGATTCGAAGGTCGAAACGAAGCTGCCGCTGCTCGATCTGAACGACGATGCCGGAATCGCGAAATTCCTCCTGGGACATCTGAAGCTCGCATGAACAAAGGTCTTCTTTCCGTGGACGAGGCGCTCGCGGTGCTGCTCGCCGGCGCGAAGCCCGTGGAAGAGATCGAGTCCGTGCTGACCATGCAGGCGACCAACCGGGTGCTCGCGCGCGCGCAGACCTCGACGATGGACGTGCCGCCGATGGACAACAGCGCGATGGACGGCTACGCGGTGCGCGCGGCGGACGTGAAGGCGCCGGAGGCGCGCCTGCGCGTGGCGCAGAAGATCATGGCGGGGGCGGTCGGCAAGCCCCTGGAGCCCGGCACGGCGGCGCGTATCTTCACCGGCGCGCCGGTCCCGCCGGGCGCGGACGCGGTCGTGATGCAGGAATTCTGCGCGGCGGACGGCGATCACGTCGTGGTGAAGAAAGTGCCGAAGGCCGGCGATTGGATCCGCCGCATCGGGCAGGATATCCGCAAAGGCAGCGAGATCCTGCCCGCGGGCAAGCGCCTGCTGCCGCAGGACTGCGGGCTTGCCGCCTCGGTCGGAATCAGGACGCTGCCGGTGTACCGGCGCGTGCGCATGGGGCTTTTTTTCACCGGTGACGAGCTGGCGATGCCGGGCGAAGCGCTCGCGCCGGGCCGCATCTACAACTCCAGCCGCTTCACGCTGAACGGGCTCGCGTCGGTGTTCGGCTGCGAGGTGCGCGACTACGGCATCGTGCCCGATACGCTCGAAGCGACGCGCGCGATGCTGCGCAGGGCGGCGGCGGAATGCGACGTCATCGTCACCTCGGGCGGCGTGTCGGTCGGCGAGGCGGACTACGTCAAGCCCGCGGCCGAGGCGGAAGGCTCGCTCCTGATGTGGAAGATCGCGATGAAGCCCGGCCGGCCGCTCGCCTTCGGAAAGGTTGGGCAGGCCGCGTTCCTCGGCCTGCCCGGAAACCCGGTGTCTAGCTTCGTGACCTTCCTGCTGTTCGTGCGGCCGTACGTGCTGAAGACGCAGGGCATCGCGCAGGTCGAGCCCCGCGCGATCGCGGCGCGCGCCGATTTCGACTGGCACGAGCCCGACGCGCGGCGCGAGTTCCTGCGCGCGAAATGGAACGCGCAGGGGGGCCTCGATCTCTACCCGACCCAGGATTCGGCGGTGCTCGCCTCGACCGCCTGGGCCGACGGCCTGGTGGACAATCCGCCGAACCGCGCCATCCGCAAGGGAGACAGCGTGCGCTTCCTGCCCTACTCCGAGCTTTACTGGTGACTCAGTGCGCGCCGGCCTGCGCGCCGACCGGGGCGTGGCGGCGCCGCAGGAACCAGTAGGCGACGAACAGGCCGACCGGGATGCCGGCGAGCGTGGCGACCTGCCGGTCCGGATGGAACAGCACCACCAGCGCGATGGCGGCAAGGGCGAGCCGCAGCGGCACATCGAATTCCCGGCGGTCCGCGAACCGCGCCTGGATGCTGAAGCTCAGGCCGACCGTCGAGACCATGATCAGCAGCATGGCCCCGATCTGCGCCACCCCCGGCTCCAGGACGAGCTCGGGCCGGGTGAAGACGCCCGCCATCAGCACGAACAGCGAAAAGCAGATCTGGATGGCGTGGAACAGCGTCTGGATGAAAGGCGCGTCGGCGATCTTCGCCGTGACCGCGGCGGTGACGGAGGTCGGCGGGGTGAGCTCGCCCCATACCGCGAGGAAGAAGGCGAAGAAGTGCACCACCCAGGGGTCGACGCCCACCTTGATCATCGGCGGGGCGATCACCAGGGCGGTGATGATGTAAGTAGGCGCCGGCGGCAGCCCGGTCCCGAGCAGCGCGCCGAAGAAGAAGGCGACGATCGCCATGGCGAAGAGGTTGACCCCGGCCATCTCGATGAGGATCGCGCCGATCTTGGTCGGCACGCCGGTGATGACCAGCGCCCCGGTCATGATCGACAGCGTCGCGAGCAGCAGCGTCAAGTCCGCGGTCATGCCCGCGAAGGTGTCGACGAAGCGTCCCAGCGGCGCGAGCAGCGCGCGCCACGACCAGCCGCGCGCCCGCCCGACCGATACCAGGTGCGCGGCGACCAGGAACGCGCCCACGGCGACGAAGACGTAGAGGGCCGCGAACATCGGGGCGAGATGCCATACCGCCATCAGGCCGATCAGCCCGCCGACGACGAGCGCGAACACGGCGACGTTGGCCCAGTCGATCCAGCGCATGGTTTCCGCGGTCACCGATTGCAGGCGCGCGCGGTGGTGCGAGGACAGGAGATAGACCGACACGGCCACGCCGAGGAAGAAGACCAGCGCCGGCGCATAGCCGCGCGCCACCACGTCGAAGTAGCTGCGGCCGAGGAACTCCGCCATCAGGAAGGCCGAGATCCCCATGATCGGGGGCATCAGCTGCCCGCCGAGCGACGAGGCAGTCTCGATCGCGGCCGCGGTGACCCGCGGCATGCCGGCGCCGATCATCGCCGGAATGGTCGCCGAGCCGGTGGTGATGGCGTTGGCCGCGCCGCTGCCGCTCACGGCGGCGACGGCCATCGAGCCGAGCACGGCGGACTGCGGCAGAGCGTGCGGCGAGCGCGCCGCGATCTGCGAGGCGCCCCTGAGGATCGAGTCCACGCAGCCGAAGGCGCGCAGCGCCGAGAGCACCAGGATGAACGAGCCGATCAGCGTCAGCGCCAGCTGCGGCAGGTTGGAAAACACGCCGGTGGACATCTCGACGCTCATCGCGCTCACGATGCGCTGCCAGCTGAGCCCGGGATGGAAGAACATGCCCGGCACCACCGAGCCGTACACCGCGTAGAGGATCAGCACGACGTTCAGCACGAACAGCGCCTTGTAGCGCCTGCGCGCGTACTCCATGACCAGCAGCGCCATCAACGCGCCCATCGCGAGGTCGGTCGTGCTCCAGATCCCGGCGCGCACCGTGCCGATCTCGAAGTATTCGACGTGCATGTAGGCGGCGACGGCGATCGAGATCGCGATGTAGGCGGCGGCGAGGGCGCGGCCGGCGAGCGCCGGCAGCCGCGGATAGAACTCGTTCCGGCGCAGCTCGTCCAGCGTGAAAAGGATGAAGGTCACCGGCACCAGCGTGATCGCGAGCAGCACCGGTCCGCCCTCGCTGGTCCAGAAGTAGGCGAACAGATAGACGAAAAAGAAGACCGCCGTCAGGTAATACAGGACCTCGACGACGCGCGGCCGTGCCGGGCGCTCGAGGGAGGCGCTCATGGGATGGTCAAGCGGGGACGGACGCGAGGCCGCGCCCGTCCCCGGTGCGAAAGCTCGCGGCGGTGTCCGCTACTTCGCGACGCGGGCGTCCCACTTCGCGTCCCAGACGCCCTTCGCGCGCATGTACTTCGCGAGACCCGGATGGATCGGCACCAGGTCCGCCGCCGCGGCGACGCCGAGGCGCTGCATGCCGGGCATGTCCTTGGCGATCTGGGCGAAGCTTCCGTCCGCCTTGGCCAGGCCGGCGGCGTTCTTCTCGATCACCGTGAGCATCTGGTACAGGTCGTCTTCGGGCACCTCGAGGCCGACGTGGAAGCCGTAGTAGAACGGCAACAGGACCACCTTGCTCGCGTGCACGTCCCGCTTGAAGGCGGCGGGATTCACCTCGGTGACGGCGAAGCCGGCCTTCTTCAGGGTCGCGATCTCGCTGGCGGTCGGGTTGAGCGCCGCCCAGTCGGCCGCGAGCGAAGCCTCGGTGATCCAGGGCGCCGTCGTGGTCTCGCCGTTGGTGTAGATGATGAACGCCTCGATGCCGCCGCCCTGGAGCAGCGATCCGGCGGCCGCGAGGTCGACCTGGCGATACTGGTGCTTCACGCCCAGCGCACCGTAGGCGCGCTCCAGCTGAGCGCGAACGTCCCAGGGCAGCGGTCCGGTGAACACCGGCTTGCCGGCGAGATCGGCCCATCCCTTGAACTTGGCCCGATCGCGCGAATGGACCGCCGTGCCGACCTCGGTCGTGAAGGTCCAGAACGACTGCACCGGCTGGCGCTTCATGCTGGCCTTGAAGCCCTTGAAGCGGTTGCTGTCGTTGGCGAGCTCGTAGAACGCGATATCGGCGCCGTAATAGCCCTCGAACTGCCCGGTCGCGTACCCCTTGACCGTGACGATCGCCCCCGGCGTCGGCTGCACCGTGACGCGGTATTTCGGCATCTCGCGGTTCAGCACATCGGCGAGCACGACCAGCGCCTTGTGCCCGGCGGAACCGACAGCCGACGTGCCCCACGGAATCTCCTTCACCTGCGACCACGCCGGGGCGATCGGGGCCGCCATCAGGGCAGCGGCGAAAAAGGCGAGCGTACGTTTGGACATGCTGACCTCCTCCTTGGGCGAAACGGGGGAATTGTACCGATTCCCGCCGATCCCGCGTGACAAAATGGCGCCGGAGAAACCTACCCGGTGCGCATCGGTATCATCGGCGGCGGCGCGATCGCGCGCGTCATTTTCGACGCCGTGCGGCGCGGCGAGCTGGGCGACGTTTCGGTGGCCGCCATCCTGGGCCGGAGCGGGGCCTCGCGCGGCAGGCCGCTCGCGGCCGAATCCGGCGCGCCGTTCGTCACGCGCCTGGAGGCGCTGCTCGAGCTGCGCCCCGATGCGGTGATCGAGGCCGCGTCGCACGACGCGGTGCGCCAGTACGTCCCGCCGCTGCTCGACAAAGGAATTCCCGTCATCGTCCTTTCCGGCGGGGCACTGTGCGACGATGCGCTGCGCTCGAAGCTCGAGCGCCTTGCGGCCGAGCGCGGCGCGATGCTCTACGTTCCATCGGGCGGCATCGGCGGGCTCGACGCGCTGAAGGCGGCTTGCGCCGCCGGGGTCGACGAAGTCGAGATCGCGGTGACCAAGCCGCCCGCGGCCTGGAAGGACATCCCGTACGTGGAGCGGCTCGGCGTCGACCTCGACCGCCTCGCCGGGCCGGTGACGCTGTTCGAGGGCTCGGCGCGCGAGGGGGTGCCGCACTTCCCCGCCAACGTGAACATCGCCGCGGTGCTGGCACTGGCCGGCGTCGGCTTCGAGCGCACCCGGCTGAAGGTAGTCGCCGATCCGGCCTTGCGCTTCAACACGCACACCGTGAACGTACGCGGCAGGACCGGCGCATTCAGCTTGAAGTTCGAATCGGTGCCGTCGCCCGAGAACCCGAAGACCGCGCTGCTCGCGTGCTACAGCGCGCTCGCCGCGATCCGGCAGCTCGCCTCGCCGGTGCGGTACGGGACCTGATGGCGCGTAAAATGGCGCCGTGAAGGTGAAGCTGCTGTTTTTCGCCGGCCTGCGCGAGCAGCTGGGCGTCGCGGGCGAGGACATCGAGCTACCCGAAGGCGTCGGCACGGTCGCGGCGCTGCGCTCGCACCTCGCGAAGCGCGGCGGCGCGTGGCGCGAGGCGCTCGCCGAAGGCAGGCTCGTGCGCATGTCGGTCAACCAGGACATGGCGAACCCCTCCGCGGCGCTCCGCGCCGGCGACGAGGTGGCATTCTTTCCCCCGGTGACCGGCGGATGAAAATCTCGGTTCAGCGCCAGGACTTCGACGCCGGGGCGGAAATCCGCGCCCTCTCGCGCGACCCGAAAGTCGGGGCGGTGGCGAGCTTCGTCGGCGTGGTGCGCGAAGTCGCCATGATGCTCGAGCATTATCCCGGTATGACCGAGCGCGAGATCGGCAGGATCGTCGAGGAAGCGGGGACGCGCTGGAAAGTGATGGATTGCACCGTGATCCACCGCCACGGCGAGCTGAAGCCGACCGACCAGATCGTGCTGGTCGCGGTGGCGAGCGCGCACCGCGGCGACGCCTTCGCGGCGTGCGAGTTCATCATGGACTACCTGAAGACGCGCGCGCCGTTCTGGAAGAAGGAGAGAACCGCGCTGGGCGCGCGCTGGGTCGAGGCGCGAGCGTCCGACGACGCGGCGGCCGAGCGCTGGCAACCGCGCATTGCGGAACCGAAGAAGGTGGGCTAGAGTCCGCGAAGCAGGGAGATGGCATTCCTCCCATAACCGCCGCAAGGCTGATGATGCCTACGCGAGACGCCTCGGAAGAGGCAGCGTAGGCATTTTCGTGTCGGAGGAATGCGATGACTGAAACCTGGGCACTTGCAGCGCTGTGGATCGGGCTGGGCCTCGCCGCCGCGCTCGCCTCGATCTGGCTGCGCGTCGCCACCGCGCTCTCCGAGATCGTCGTGGGCACGCTCGCCGGCGTCATCCTCGGCACGGCGTTCCTCGGCGTCGACCAGGCCTGGATCAAGTTCCTCGCCGGCGCGGCCGCCATCGTGCTCACCTTTCTCGCCGGCGCGGAGCTCGATCCCGAGGTGTTCAGGCGCAAGTGGAAGGAAGCCACCGCGGTCGGGCTGATCAGCTTCCTGGCGCCGTTTCTCGCCAGCGCCGCAGCAGCGCGCTGGCTGCTCGGCTGGGACCCGATGGCGAGCTGGCTCGCCGGCATCGCCATGTCCACCACCTCGGTGGCGGTGGTGTACGCGGTGATGATCGAATTCGGGTTCAACACCACGGACTACGGGAAGACGGTGCTTGCGGCGTGCTTCATCACCGACCTTGGCACCGTGGTCGCGCTCGGGCTCATCTTCGCGCCGTTCACGCTGAACACGGTGCTCTTCGTCGGCGCGATGTCCGCAGTGTGCCTGGCGCTGCCCTGGATCACGCCGCGCTTCTTCCGGCGCTACGGCGGGCGCGCCTCGGAGATCGAGGCGAAATACCTGCTGCTCGCGCTCTTCGGCCTGGGCGCGCTCGCTTCCTGGGCCGACAGCGAGGCGGTGCTTCCCGCGTACGTCCTCGGCATGGCGCTCGCGGGCACGGTCGGGCGCGACCACCTGCTGGTGCGGCGCCTGAGAACCCTGTGCTTCGGCCTCCTGACGCCGTTCTATTTCATCCGCGCGGGCTCGCTGATCTCGCTGCCGGCGCTGGCGGCGGCGCCCGGCGCATTCCTGGTGATGCTCCTGACCAAGGTAGCTGCGAAGATCGCGGGCGTGTACCCGGTGACCCAGGCCTTCCGCTCGCCGAGGAAGGAAGGGATGTACACCACGCTGCTCATGTCGACCGGGCTCACGTTCGGCACCATCTCGTCGCTCTTCGGTCTCTCGCACGGAGTGGTTGACCAGGGCCAGTACTCGGTGCTGGTCGCGGCCGTGATCGCGAGCGCGGTGGTGCCGACGGTGATTGCCAACGCATACTTCATGCCGCGGCACCTGCTGCGCGTGGAGGAGGTGGACGTCGTCGCCCCGGCGCGCGACGGGGCAAAGCGAGGGTAGCATCATGTATCGCAAGATCCTGGTCGGTTACGACGGCTCAGCCGCGGGCCGCAAGGCGTTCGAGGCCGCACTCGAGCTCGCCGCGAAGGACGGCGCGGAGCTCTACGTGCTTTCGGTCGTGCGCCCGCCCGAAGTCGGCGACGACGTGGAGACCGAGGCGGTGATCGAGAACTCGCGCCAGTACCACCGCCGCCTGCTCGCCGAGCTGAAGCCCCAGGTCGCGGCGAAGGGCGTGAAGGCGCACTTCGAGGTCGGGGTCGGCCATCCTGCCGAGCAGATCATCTATGACGCCGACCGGCACGGCGTGGACCTCGTGGTGGTGGGCGACCGCGGGCGCTCGAAGTTCGTGCGGCTGCTGCTCGGCTCGGTGTCGAAGCAGGTGGTGCAGTACGCGGGGCGGCCGGTGCTCGTGGTGCGCTGAGTGCGAATCGAGATACCCGGATTCGGGACGCTGCGCCTCGAGCACCTGGTGCTCGACTACAACGGGACGATTGCGGTGGATGGGAAGCTCCTGCGTGGAGTTCGATCACGTCTGCTCATGCTCGCAAAGGTGCTGGACGTGCACGTGGTCACCGCCGATACATTCGGTCGAGTGAAAACCGAAATCCGGTCGATGAAGTGCAGGCTGGCGATACTGGCGCCGCGAGGCCAGGCGCGCGCCAAGCTCGCCTACGTGCGCAAGCTGGGCGCCTCTCGCGCCGTGTGCATCGGCAACGGCCGGAACGACAGGCTGATGCTCAAGGCGGCGGCGCTCGGCATCGCCGTGGTGCAGGAGGAGGGGGCGGCGGCTGAGGCGGTGCGCGCGGCCGATGTCGTCGTCAGCGACGCGCGCGACGCGCTCGACCTGCTTCTCGAACCCAGGCGCCTGGTCGCGACGCTGCGCGACTAAGCCGGCCGCACCGCGGCCCTCAGCTCCACTAGCTCGGCCTCGGCGAGCGTCTCCTTCTCCAGCAGCTTCTTCGCCCCGCGCTCCAGCGTCTCGCGCTCGCGTCCGAGGATCGCGAGCGCCTTCTCGTAGGCGCTGTTCACGAACTCGCGCACCGCGACGTCGATCTCGCGCGCGGTCTCCTCGCTGAACTCGCGCGGCTGCTGCACCTGAACTCCGGCGAGGTAGGGCGAGCGCTCCTCCTCGTAGGCGACGTGGCCGAGCGCCTTCACCATGCCGTAGCGCATCACCATGCTGCGAGCGATGCCGGTCACCTTGGCGAGGTCGTCGGCGGCGCCGGTGGACAGGTGCCCGAACACGGTCTCCTCGGCGGCGCGCCCGCCGAGCAGCACCGCCATCTTGTTCTCCAGCTCCTCGCGCGTCATCAGGAAGCGGTCCTCGGTCGGGCGTTGAATGGTGTAACCGAGAGCGCCCACGCCGCGCGGGATGATCGAGATCTTGTGCACCGGGTCGGAGCCGGGCAGGGACATCGCGACGAGCGCGTGGCCCATCTCGTGGTAGGCCACCACGCGCCGCTCCTTCTCGTTCAGCACGCGGTTCTTCTTCTCCAGGCCGGCGACGATGCGCTCCACCGCCAGCGTGAAATCCTCCAGCGTCACCGCGTCCGCGCCGCGGCGCGTGCCGAGCAGCGCCGCCTCGTTGACGAGATTGGCCAGCTCGGCGCCCGAGAACCCGGGCGTGAGCCCGGCGACCTGCTCGAGCTCGACACCCGCAGCAAGTTGGATCTTCTTGATGTGCACCTGGAGAATCTGCACGCGCCCCCTCTTGTCCGGGCGGTCCACCAGCACCTGCCGGTCGAAGCGCCCGGCGCGCAGCAGCGCGGGGTCCAGGATCTCGGGCCGGTTGGTCGCGGCGAGGAGCACCAGCCCGGTGCTCGGATCGAAGCCGTCGAGCTCGGAGAGCAGCTGATTGAGCGTCTGCTCCTTCTCGTCGTGGCCGCCGAGGCCGAAGCTGCCGCGCGCGCGCCCGAGCGCGTCCAGCTCGTCGATGAAGATGATGGCAGGCGCCTTCTGCCGCGCCTGCTCGAACAGGTCCCTGACTCTCGCCGCACCGACGCCGACGAACATCTCCACGAACTCGGCGCCCGAGATCGAGAAAAACGCCACCCCCGCCTCGCCCGCTACCGCACGCGCGAGCAGCGTCTTGCCGGTGCCGGGCGGGCCGACGAGCAGGATGCCCTTGGGCACGCGCGCGCCGAGCCGCCCGTACTTCTGCGGGGTCTTCAGGAACTCGACCACCTCCTGCAGCTCCGCCTTCGCCTCGTCCACGCCCGCCACGTCGGCGAAGCTGACGCCGGTCGTCTTCTCGACGTAAACCTTGGCGCGGCTCTTGCCGATGCTCATGAAGCCGCCCAGGCCCTGTTGCCCGGCCATGCGGCGCGCGAGGAAATACCACACGCCGAAGAACACCAGCGCCGGCACGATCCAGGAAAGGAGGTCGCGCAGGAACGTGCTCTCGTAGGCGCGCGTGTACTTGACGCCGTATTTCGACAGGCGCTCGGCGAGCTCGGGCGCCACGATGTTCGCCACCGCCACCTGCTTGCCGCCCTCGGGCGCCTTGAGCTTGCCGGTGATGCGCTGGTCGGTGATCACCACCTCCTCGATGCGGCCCTCGGCGAGCAGCTTCTCGAACTCGCTGTAGGGGACCACCTCGACCGTCTGCGCCTGGTGCCACCACTGCTGCACGAACGCGATCGCGAGCAGCGCGAAGATCAGGTAGGCGAGGTTGAACTGGGTGCGCTTTTCCATTGCTCGGAAAATGGGGTCAGATCAACATTTCGTCAACCATGACGTAGGAGGCCAAGCCCTGGCAGAAATGTTGATCTGACCCCATTTTTGTTCTTGAATCCGCCTCCGAAGACCCCATTTCTGCAGCAGGATTTCCCGAGAGATCAAGGCGATGCGGTTCGAAAAGCTCACCACCAAGCTGCAGGAAGCCCTGGCCGAGGCGCAGAGCCTCGCGCTCGGCCGCGACCACCAGTACATCGAGCCGCAGCACCTGCTGCTCGCGCTGCTGAACCAGGAGGAAGGCGTACCCGGCCTGGTGGCGAAGGCCGGGGGCAATCCGAATCTCCTGAAGCAGGGCCTCGATCAGGCCGTCTCGCGCCTGCCCAGGGTCGAGGGCGCTCCTGGAGAGGTGCACCTCTCGCGCGAGCTGACGCAGCTGCTCAATGTCGCCGACAAGGAGGCGCAGAAGCGCGGCGACCAGTACATCGCCTCGGAGCTGTTCCTGCTCGCGGCGTGCGCGGACAAGGGCGAAACCGGGAGACTGCTCAAGCAGGCGGGCGTGGACCGCAAGGCGCTGGAGAAGGCCGTCGAGCAGGTGAGGGGCGGGGCGAGCGTCTCCTCGCAGGCCGAGGAGTCGCAGCGCCAGGCGCTCGCCAAGTACACGCTCGATCTCACCGAGCGCGCGCGAGCGGGCAAGCTCGACCCGGTGATCGGCCGCGACGACGAGATCCGCCGCTGCATCCAGATCCTGCAGCGCCGCACCAAGAACAACCCGGTGCTCATCGGCGAGCCCGGCGTGGGCAAGACCGCGATTGTCGAGGGCCTTGCGCAGCGCATCGTGAACGGCGAGGTGCCCGAGTCGCTGAAGGGCAAGCGCGTCCTCGTGCTCGACATGGCCTCGCTCCTCGCCGGCGCCAAGTATCGCGGCGAGTTCGAGGAGCGGCTGAAGGCGGTGCTGAAGGAGCTGGCGCAGGATGAGGGCAGCACCATCGTGTTCATCGACGAGCTGCACACCATGGTCGGCGCCGGCAAGGCCGAGGGCGCGATCGACGCCGGCAACATGCTCAAGCCCGCGCTCGCGAGGGGCGAGCTGCATTGCATCGGCGCGACCACCCTGGACGAGTACCGCAAGTATCTGGAGAAGGACGCGGCGCTCGAGCGCCGCTTCCAGAAGGTGCTGGTCGGGGAGCCTTCGGTCGAGGCGACGATCGCGATCCTGAGAGGCCTGCAGGAGCGCTACGAGGTGCACCACGGCGTCGAGATCACCGACCCGGCGATCGTCGCCGCGGCCGAGCTCTCGCACCGCTACATCAGCGACCGGTTCCTTCCCGACAAGGCGATCGACCTGATGGACGAGGCGGCGGCGCGCATCAAGATGGAGATCGACTCCAAGCCCGAGGCGATGGACCGGCTCGAGCGGCGCCTGATCCAGCTCAGGATCGAGCGCGAGGCGGTGAAGAAGGAGACCGATGAAAGCTCGAGGAAGCGCCTCGCTTTGATCGAGGACGAAATCCGCAGGCTCGAGAAGGAGTATTCGGACCTCGAGGAGATCTGGAAGGCCGAGAAGGCGCAGGTCGCGGGCAGCCAGCACGTCAAGGGGGGGCTGGAGAAGCTCAAGCTCGAGATGGAGGAGGCGCGGCGCAAGGG
>MERQ01000020.1:0-76567 GCA_001770655.1 Betaproteobacteria bacterium RIFCSPLOWO2_12_FULL_68_20 | reverse complement strand
AAGGGCGACTGGCAGAGGATGAGCGAGATCCAGTACGGGCGCATCCCGCAGCTGGAGGCGCAGCTCAAGCAAGCCGAGAAGGGCGACAAGGCGCCCAGGGCGAAGCTGGTGCGCACGCAGGTCGGCGCGGAGGAAATCGCCGAGGTGGTGTCGCGCGCGACCGGCATCCCGGTCTCCAAGATGATGCAGGGCGAGCGCGACAAGCTGATCCGGATGGAAGAGCGGCTGCACGAGCGCGTGGTCGGCCAGGACGAGGCGGTGCGCCTCGTTGCGGACGCCATCCGCCGCTCGCGCTCGGGCCTCGCCGACCCCAACCGCCCCTACGGCTCATTCCTCTTTCTGGGGCCCACCGGCGTGGGCAAGACCGAGCTGTGCAAGGCGCTCGCCGGTTTTCTCTTCGATTCCGAGGAGCACCTGATCCGCATCGACATGTCCGAGTACATGGAAAAGCACTCGGTCGCGCGCCTCATCGGCGCGCCGCCGGGCTACGTGGGCTACGAGGAGGGCGGCCAGCTCACCGAGCAGGTGCGCAGGAAGCCCTACGCGGTGATCCTGTTCGACGAGATCGAAAAAGCGCACCCCGACGTCTTCAACGCTCTGCTCCAGATGCTCGACGAAGGCCGGCTCACCGACGGGCAGGGCAGGACCGTCGACTTCAAGAATACCGTGCTGGTGATGACCTCCAACCTCGGCTCGCAGATGATCCAGAGCATGGCCGGCAGCGATTACGGCGTGATCAAGCTCGCCGTGATGGCCGAGGTGAAGACGCAGTTCCGCCCCGAGTTCGTCAACCGCATCGACGAGGTGGTGGTGTTCCACGCGCTCGGCGAGGAGCACATCCGCGCGATTGCACGCATCCAGCTCGGCGTGCTCAAGGCGCGGCTCGCGAAGATGGACTACGGCTTCGAGATCTCGGACGCGGCGGTGGCCGAGCTCGCCAAGGCCGGCTTCGATCCGGTGTACGGGGCGCGGCCGCTCAAGCGCGCCGTGCAGTCCGAGGTCGAGAACCCGCTCGCCAAGGCGATCCTCGAGGGCCGCTTCGCGCCGCAGGACACCATCACCGTCGATTGGCGCGGCGGCCGGATGGCGTTCGAGAAGGCCCCCGCCAGGGCCGCCGCCTGAGGCCTAGGGCGGCGCGGTATCCGCGCCGCGCCGGCGGTCGCGCCGCCGCCGCCGCTCCGCCGGCGGCTCGCCCGCGGCGGAATCGGCGACGCTCGCCGATTGCGACTCGACCACGAAGCGCTCGAGGCTCGGCTTCAGGCTCTCGGCGGTCCGGCGCATGCGCCTGAGGTCCCGCGCGATCTTGTCCACTTCATCGAGCGCTTCGCCGTGCACTTCTTCTTCCAGGCGCTGCACGGCGCCCTGGGCGAGGCGCAGCAGCTCGATGAGATCGCTCCCCGCATGCAGCACGCGGCTGCTCGCTTCTCCGATGGTCATGGCGTCGGCCTCCGTCACTTCGATGGAGTGCGCGCGCGAGCTCGAAGTTCCTCGACCGCCCCGCAGCGGCGGCCTTGCGCCGCCCGGCGTCGTCAGTCGGCGACTGCGGCAAGGCTCGGCTCAGCGGGCGCGAGCGCCCGGATGCGCCTGCTCGCCTGCAGCAGCTCCTCCCACAGGCCCTCGGTGTCCTTCCTGAACACGAGCTCCAGGTCCGCGCCGTGGACCGACCACAGGCCGCGGTCGATCTCGCTCTTCAGCTCTCCGGGACGCCAGCCGACGTAGCCGACGAAGTAGCGCGCCTCGTTCGGCGTCGCCTCGATGATGTGATCGATGGTGTTGGCGCGGAACGCGAGGTAGAGGTTCTTCATCAGCGGCACGGTTCCGATGCCCGGGTTGGCCTGCGTCTTCACCAGCGCGACCAGCGCCCCGCGCGAAAACGGGCCGCCGTAGTACACCGGCTCGGCCACCTTTTTCGACGGCTCGTGCTCGGGAAAGAGGCTCCCCAGTGAGCGCCGCGTCGGGCGGTTGAGGATCACCCCGACGTGCCCGCCGTTCGGCGCGGGCGCGGCGATCAGCACCGATTGCCGGTAGTCGAGGTCGCGGAACGCCGGGTGCGCCACCAGCACTAGGGCTTCATCCTGCTGAACCTGCGCGCCCGCGAGCACCGGGAGCACGAGCAGGCCACAAGCGAGGAGCCAGCGAAGCGCGACCACCATTGCGAACCTTTCCGGGCAACGATCCCGGCCGAAGTATAGCGTGTACGCCGCAACGCCCGTTATGAACTCCTCCCGCCTCGCGTCACGAAGCCGTGACTCGCGGGTCGATCCTTCTTGACATGGATCGGCGCCGCGCCCTGCGTGCGCTTGCCGAGCGCCTTGTCGACGAGCTCCTTCCACATGCCGCGCGTGTCCTTGCGAAACACCAGTTCCTCGGTCGCCGGCAGCAGGAACCAGCCGTCGCGCGCGAGCTCGCCTTCCAGCTGGCGCGGCGCCCATCCCGAGAACCCGGAGTACAGCCGGTAGCGGCGGTCCGTGCCCGCGAGCAGCGGCTCGATGTTGCCGGGGTGCATGGAGAGGTAGAGCCCCTTCAGGACGTGGAATGCGGGAGCCTGCGGCGGCTTGCCGGAGCGGAACAAGGCCACGATCACCTGGCGCATCACCGGCCCGCCGAAATAGACCGCGTCGCGGTAATTCCCGGCCGGTGCGTTTTCCGGCAGGAGCTGCGAGAGCTTCAGCTGCGTCGGCCGGTTGAGGATTACGCCGACGGTTTGCGAGTCCGGCGTCTGGGTGACGAGCACGACGGTCTGGCGGAAATTCGGGTCGAGGAGCCCCGGCTTGGCGACGAGCAGCAGGCCATTCGGCGGCTCGGCCTGCTGCGCCGCGGCGCAAGCCGGAAGCAGGACGAGAAGCGCGAGCGACCAGCGCGTCATGCGCCCATTATGATGGAACACCGGCATCACCTGATCTAGGTCAAGACGCCGGTCCCCCGCATGCGGCAATAGAACATAGGGCCGGCGCTTGCGCTGACCGTCGGGGCGCGGGCAACATCCGCCGTGCTGCCGCCGTGGGCGGCGGGCAGCAGTTTGATCAAGCTCAAGCAACCATCGTCGAAAGGGGAACACCATGGCCGAAGAGATCCGCGCCCCGCTGGCCGGCAACATCTGGGCGGTGCTCGTCGAGGCGGGAAGCAAGGTCGAGGAAGACGACGAGCTGGTGATCATCGAGGCGTTGAAGATGGAGAACGCGATCTTCGCGCCAAGAGCCGGCACGGTCAGCGAAGTGAGGGTCAAGAAAGGGGACAAGGTGGCCGAGGACGACGTTCTGGTCGTGCTCGAGTGACGAACTGCGAGGCGAGAGGCAGCCAGCGATGAATTTCGAGCTCAGCGAAGAGCAGCGACTGATCCAGGACACGGCGCGGCGATTCGCCGCCGAGCAGATCGCGCCGACGCTGGAGGAGGAGGAGCGCAAGCACGAGTTCAGGGCCGATCGCGTGGCGAAGATGGGCGCGCTGGGCTTCTTTTCCTGCGCGCTGCCCGAGGAATACGGCGGCAGCGGCATGGGATTCATGGAATCGGTGCTGATGGCCGAGCAGATCGCCAGGGTGTCGGCGTCGTGGCGGCTGCCCTTCAACATGCAGAATCTCGGTCCGGCGCTCGCCATGTGCAGGTTCGGCACCGAGGCGCAGAAGCGAAAGTACGTGCCTGGCTGGGTGGCCGGCACGCAGCTCGGTTTTTTCGCCATGACCGAGCCGAACACCGGCTCGGACGTCGCCAGCATGAAGACCCATGCCATCGACAAGGGCGATCACTGGGAAGTACACGGCAACAAGATGTGGATCTCCCAGGCGCAGGTCGGCGACGCGGGGCTGCTCTACGCCTACACCGACAAGTCCAAGGGCAACAAAGGCATCACCGCCTTCATCATCGAGCCGAAGAAGATGAAGGGCTGCAGCGCGCGCGCGATCGAGACCAAGCTCGGGCTTCATTGCGCGCCGACCGGCGAGTTCGTGTTCGAGGGCATGCAGGTGCCCAAGGAGAACGTGCTCGGCAATCCGGAGGACGGGTGGCGAATTTGCATGTGGCAGCTCAACCAGACGCGCCTCGGTTGCGCGGCAGGCGCGCTCGGCGTGGCCGGCGGCGCGCTCGATCTGGCGATCAAGTACGCCAATGAGCGCACGCAGTTCGGCAAGCCGATCTCGCAGCACCAGATGGTCCAGGCGCAGATCGCCGAGATGGTGGTCGAGCACCACGCGGCGCAGATGCTGGTGTACCGCGCCGCCTGGCTCAAGGACCAGGGCAAGCCGAACCAGTATGAGACCTCGGTGGCGAAGCTCGCCGCATCCGAAGCGGCGGTTCACGCGGCCAACGAGTGCATGAAGATCTACGGCTCGTACGGCTTTTCCACCGAGTTCCCGGCCGAGCGCTTCTACCGCGACGCGAAATCGCTGCAGGTGGTCGAAGGGACTTCGAACATCCAGAAAATCATCATCTCGGGCATGGCCTGCGGCCACACGCCCAACCGCGAGTAGCCATGAGACCGTACTTCGAAAAGATGCCGGGTTTCGGCAAGGAGCTGAAGGAAAACCGCATCGCGCGCACGCAGGAAAGCCGCGCCAGGCTGGAGGCGCTCGAGGCGGAGATCGCGGCGGCGCGCAAGGCGAAGGAGGGCGTCGGCCTGCCCGCGGCCGAGATCAACAAGCGCGGCGCGCTCACCGTCTGGCAGCGCCTGGAAGCGCTGGTCGATGCGGGCAGCTGGCATCCGCTGCACAGTCTCTACAACCCGCGCGACAACGAGGAGGGCACCACCAACGTGGTCGACGGCCTCGGGAAAATCTCCGGACGCTGGGCGGTGATCATCGGCTTCGACAACAAGGTGCTCGCCGGCGCCTGGATCGCCGGTCAGTCGGAGAACATCCTGCGCGTCACCAACCTCGCCAGGCGGCTGCACATCCCGCTCGTATGGCTGGTCCACTGCAGCGGCGTCAAGCTGCCCGAGCAGGAAAAGTTCTACGCCGACCGGCGCGGCGGCGGCACGCCGTTCTACCGCCACGCCGAGCTGGAGCAGGCCGGGATCCCGATCATCGCCGGCATCTACGGCACCAACCCGGCGGGCGGCGGCTACCAGGCCATCAGCCCGACCATCCTGCTCGCCCACAAGGACGCCAACCTGGCGGTCGGCGGCGCCGGCATCGTGTCGGGCATGTCGCCGCGCGGCGGCTTCGACGTCGCCGGGCTGGAGGAGCTGATCGCGCGAGCCCGCGACATCAAGGAGCGCCCGCCGGGGCGCATCGAGACGCACTATGGCGAGACCGGCTTCCTGAGCCGCGTCTATGACGACGAAGAAGGCGTGCTCGAGGGCATCAAGGAATACATGCGCGCGATCCCGGCCTACGACCCGATGTTCTTTCGCGTCGCCGAGCCCGCGGAGCCGCGGCTGCCGGCGGGCGACCTCTACCACCTGCTGCCCTTCAACCAGAAGGAGGGCTATGTCTTCGACGACATCCTGGCGCGGCTGGTGGACGCGAGCGAGCACATGGAATTCAGGCCCGGCTACGGCCCCGAGGTGTACACGGGTCTGGTCAAGATCGACGGCATGCTGCTCGGCGCGATCGGCAACCGGCAGGGATTGCTGCCCAAAGGCTATCCGGAATACGCCGATTACCCCGGCATCGGCGGCAAGCTCTACCGCCAGGGCCTCATCAAGATGAACGAGTTCGTCGTCCACTGCGGGCGCGACCGCGTGCCGGTGATCTGGTTCCAGGACACCACCGGTATCGACGTGGGCGACGCCGCGGAGAAGGCGGAGCTGCTGGGACTCGGGCAGTCGCTCATCTACTCGATCCAGCAGACCGACGTGCCGATGATGCTGGTCGTGCTCAGGAAGGGCAGCGCCGCGGCGCACTACATCATGGGCGGCCCGACCGCCAACCGCCACAACGCCTTCACGCTCGGGACCGCCGCCACCGAGATCTACGTCATGCACGGCGAGACCGCCGCGGTCGCCACCTACGCGCGCCGCGCGGTCAAGGAGAAGGATGCCGGCAAGCCGCTCGAGCCGGTCGCGCAGAAGATGAACGAGATGGCGCAGAAGTACTACGACACCTCGCGCCCGGCGTACTGCGCGCGCTACGGCTTCGTCGACGAGATCGTGAATCTCGCCGCGCTACGCGGCTACCTCAAGGCGTTTGCCGGTGCCGTCTACCAGAATCCGGAATCCATCTGCCCGCGGCACCAGCTGATGCTGCCGCGGATCATCAGGGGTTAAGACGAATCGCAGTTCGAGTCGCGATTGCGCCAGCCAGGCTTGCCGCGGCCGCCAATATAACCCGCCTGCACGCGCTGCTTCAGCAGTGGGCGCGGCCGAAAGCGCTCGCCATAAGCGTCGAACATGATCTGCTGCGCCTGCAGGCACAGGCTGGACGTCGTCAAATCCATCAGTTCGAACGGCCCCATGGGATGGCCAAGGCCGAGCCTGCAGGCGGCGTCGATATCTTCGGGCGTCGCAACCTCCTCCTCGACCAACCGCACCGCTTCTATCATGAGCACGTGCAGCAAGCGGTTCACGGCAAAACCCGGCACGTCCTTGATGACGATGGGCGTCTTGCCGACGTCGCGGCAGAACCGCATCGCGACCTCGACAGTTTTGACGGCTGTCTCGATGCCAGGCACGACTTCGACTAGCTTCATCCGCGATACGGGCGAGAAGTAATGCGTCCCGACAAAGTTGCGGCGTCGCGCCGCCCCGACATGCGACGCGAGCACAGCGATCGGGATTGTCGAGGTATTGGTGGCGATCAAACAGGAGGGCTTGCAGACAGCATCGAGCCGCGCGTAGACCGAAGCCTTCACATCCTCGCGCTCGAAGACGGCCTCGGTGACGAAATCCCGATCGAAGAAATCCGCCAGATCGATGGTCGTCGCTATGCGGCCGAGCGCGCCCTTGTCACCTGCTTGATAGAGGGCGCGCGCAATGCCCTTGTCCACGATTTCGCGGAGACGCGCGATGGCCACCTCGAGCGCTTCGGCAGATTGATCCGCCAGCAGCACCTGATAGCCGGCCAACGCGAAGACCAGCGCGATTTCCCGGCCCATCAAGCCCGCGCCCACCACGCCGATACGCTCCTTACGCTCCACGTACTTGTTCCTCCGAAACGCCTCTTGGCGAGCCGGGTGGCGGAGCTTTTCGACAGAGGCGCTATTCAGGCTTGATGCCGGCAGTCGTCAGGATCTTCCTGAACACCTCGACGTCAGAACGCACCGTCGCCGCAAACTCGTCGAGCGTGTTGCCGGTGACCTCCATGCCGAGCGCCTCGATGCGCGGCTTCACGTCCGGCGCGTGCATCGCCTTCCTGATGATCGAGTTCAGGCTCTCCGCGACCGGCCGCGGGGTGTTGGCGGGCGCGAGCACACCGAGCCAGGTATCGGGAACCGCGTATCCTTGCACGGTCTCGCCGACCGACGGCAACTCGGGGGCGGCGCGAGCGCGCTTGCCTTCGATAACTGCGAGCGCGCGCAGCCTGCCCGCGCGCGCGTGCGGCAGGATGGTGGTCGCCGTGAGGATCGCCATCGGAATCGATCCCGCGAGCACATCGTTGATGGTCGGGGCGCCGCCCTTGTAGGGCACGTGTTCGATCTCGATTCTAGCCATCTGCCCGAGCATGATGCCGCCCAACTGGTGCGTCGAGCCGATGCCGGTAGTGCCGTAAAACACCTTCCCCGGATTCTTCTTCGCGTAATCAATCAGCTCGCGGATCGAGTTCACCGGCAACGACGGATGCACTGCGATGACGTTCGGAACGACGGTGGCGATTATGATCGGCGTGAAATCGCGTACCGCGTCGTACGGCACGTTCTTCGAGAAGAACGGAACGATGTAGTGATTGATCGAGCTCATCACGATCGTGTAGCCGTCGGGCGCCGCCCTGGCGACGATGTTCGTGCCTAGCGTGGCATTGGCGCCGGGACGGTTGTCCACGATCACCGGCTGCCCCGTCAGTTCGGTGATCTTCTGGGCGAGCGGGCGGCAAAGCGCGTCGACCGCGCCGCCCGCGGCGTACGGCACGATTAGGCGGATCGGCTTCGAGGGGAACGTTTGACCGAGAACCAGTTGCGGTAGTGCGAGGAGCGCGATAAGCGCGATGCGCGACAGCAGTGTCATTTGGGACCTCCTTCGAATCAGCGTTGCGCGGCGGCTTTGCCGCCGCTCTTGAGTCCGTGCCAGATTTCCAACATCTCCCGGCGACGAACTTTGCCGTGCTCTCCTTTCGGAATCGAGTCCGCGAAAAATACGTCGCGCGGCACCTTGAATTTCGCCAGGCGCTCGCTGCAGTAGCGCAGCACCTCGTCTTTTCCCAACGCTCGCCCTTCCTTGGGAACGACGAAGCACACGACTTCTTCGCCATAGATCGGATCGGGCACGCCGAGAGCGGCACCGTCGGCGATGTCGGGATGCGATAGCAGCACGTTGTCAATCTCGGCAGGCGCGACGTTCTCGCCGCCCCGGATGATCAGGTCCTTCTTGCGCCCGGTGATGTAGAGGTATCCGTCCGCGTCGATGACGCCGAGGTCGCCGATGCGGATTCGCCCCGACGAGTACGGCTGCACGCTGCCGTCGGGAAGCAGGTATCCGATCGCGCGCTGCACCCCTCCGACCTCGATTTCCCCGACCGTTCCCGCCGGCAGTGCCTTGCCCGCTTCGTCCACGATCCGCATCTCGGCACATGCCGCCGGCTTACCGACGCTCCCGATCCTCGGGCTGGAGGGGGGCGTAAACGCCATCCAGCCGCCTTCGGTCGCTCCGTACAGTGTGACGATCGGGATGTCGTAGGTCTCGACGAATCTTTTTTGCTGCGAGGCCGGCAGCGGCGCAGTGCTGCTGGTGATGAATCTCAGCCACGGAATGTCGGACCTCTTCACCCGCTCCCCGGCGCTCAACAGCGCGTTGAAGACCGCCGGGATGCCGCCGACGACGGTGACCCGGTAATCCCTGATCCAATCGAAGAATCGGCTGCGCGAAAATTTCTTGGCGAAGACGACCGTCGCCCCCGAGAACAGCAGCGTCAGGCACCCGAAGCAGAACGGCGCCGCCCAACTGTAGGGACGGTACTCGAGCAGCACGTCTTGCGGGCCTATTTCGAAAATCGCCACCGCGTTCTGCGCGTTGGTCAGGAAGCCGCGGGACGAGTGGACGATGCCTTTCGGCTCGCCCTCGGTTCCCGAGGTGTGAAAGATCAGCCCGGCGCTGTCGCCGGTCGATACCGGCACCGGCGGGCGGTCGACCGGGTACTTCGCGATCGCCGCAAACAGGTCGGGGTCCGCGGCCGGACGCGCTTCTGCTTGCGCGGCGGAGCGCCAGTCCTCGTAATAGAACAGTTGCCCGTGCGCGCCACCGATCTCGCGGCCGGCCTGGCTGCGATGGCAAAAAGTCGCTTTCGGGCGCGCGCGAGCGAGCAGCTTCTCGATTTCCCCGTCCAGGTATTCGGGATTGAGCGGGCAGAACGTGGCCCCGTAGCGCATCGCCGCCAGCGCGATGATCAGGAACTCCAGCGAGTTCTCTCCAAGGACAGCCACCCGGTCGTTGGCCCTGAGACCCAGGTCGTCGAACAGCCGGCCGAGTTGAGCGGTCACGTCCAGCATTTGCCGGTAGGTGATCGCACTTCCCTGCTCGATGCTCCGGAACATGACCTTGTCTGGGTTTTCCGCGCAGCGTGACCGCAGCATCTCGTCCACGCTCTCGGCCGGCCCGAGCCGCGTCTGCGAAACCGTGGGGGCGGCGCCCATCAGCTGAAACCCGTCATGCCGAGATGGCGGAGATACTCGCTCTGGTGCTCGCGCATCGAGCGGATCTCCTCCGCAGTGAACCATTTCGAGAAATCGACCGCGTCCACCGGATAGCGCGTGCGCGCGAACTGGTCCTTCATCGACCAGGGGACGGTTGCGTCGACGCCGAGGCAGGTGCCGAAAGTCCCTTTGCCCTCGGGAACAGCCGCGGACGGCACGAACGCCTGGCCGCGGCCGCCTCCGCCGATCACGACGTCGGACTTCGGATCGACCCGTGTGGCGATCGCCCAGAGAACGCTCTCCGGCTGGTAGATATCGACATCCTCGTCGACGACGACCACAAGCCGCAGGCCGCGGCTTATCCCCATCGCCGCAGTGAGGATGTTGCGCTGCAGGCCCTCGTCGGTGGCCCTGCGCTTCTTCACCTGGATGATGACGCCGCCCCAGGTGATGAGCCCGGTCATGGAAGTAGCGTCCAGGGCGAAGCCGGGGGCGATGCGCTCGCACAGCTCCAGGTAATTGGCGCTGACGAAGGGGAGGTACGCCCAGATATTCCCGAAATAGGGGACGTAGTAATAGGGCTTGTCCGCCCGATGGGTCACCGCGGTGACTTCGAATTTTCTGCACCGATACGCGCGGCCTACGTAGCCGGCGTATTCGGGGTGGAACATGGCCTTGCCTTGTACCCCGAGCTCTTCGGCCTCCTCGGTCTCCCACACGCGCTCGTTGGTCACGATGTAGCCCTCGATCACCCACTCCGAGCGGGCGATCGCGTAGGCGTCCACGGTGCGCGCCCTGACGAGCTCGACCGGCGCCCCCTGCAACGCGCCGGCGAGTCCCAACTCATCCGGTGCGGTCGGGAAAATGATCGGGTTCAGCGAGCCGCCTGCCACGAACTCCACCATCGGCGGCGGGCAGATGTTGACCGTGCAGGGGATTTTTTCTCCGAAGTGCCGCTGGGCGATTTGATCGCCATGCCCGCCGGGAAACATGTTGATCGACGCGAAGTCCCGGCCGCGAAAGCTCATGCGGTAAAACGCAAGTTGACTCTTTCCATCCGCGTATTTCCCGCCGATCAGGTGCACCCCGGAGCCGAAAAAGCGGCCGCCGTCCACCGGCGTGTGCTTGACCATCGGGAAAAGCGCGAATGGATCGACGTCCTTCCCGGGGGTCACGATTTCCTGACAGGGAGCATCCGACACGATCACCGGCGCGACCGGGTGTCGCAAAGCCTCCAGGATCCGCTGCGCCGCCTCTTTCTGGGACTGCACTCCGAGGAGGCGGCAAACCCGGTCCCTGCGGCCGAACAGGCTGGCGACGTATCGGGCGTGGGAATAGCCGGTTATGTTTTCGGCAACGAACACCGGCCCGTCGTCGAAGGCCTTGTTGATGGCAGTCATCTCCAGCACCGGATCGACCTCGGCGCGAAGGTATTTGACCTCGTCGCCGAGCCACGCGAGGGTGCTGCGCAGGCTGCTCAGGTGCTCGCGGCGCACGATACGTCGATCAGATCGCCGGCTTGGTCCAGAAGTCGCGCGCCGCGTTGCGCCGGTTCTTTTGCAGCGCGTTCTTGTCGCGGAACGCCTCGAGTCCCGCGGTCGCATCGTGATCGCGCACCACGCCTCTGCGCAGAAGCTCGAACGTCCAGCCGGCCGACAACGCTTCCATCGCCTGCGCCGTGTACTGGTCGCATTCCACGCCCTTGTTGATGATGTACTTGAGTTGGCGCATGGTCTGCTGATTTTTCCTGCGCAGCAGGTCGATGAGCGTCCCCACCTCGGCGTCCAGGGCGTCGTCGGGCACGACGCGGTTCCACAGATGCCATTCCACCGCAGTCTTGGCGGGATGCAGCGCAGCGAGGATGTTGATCTCCTTGGTCCTGCGGCGGCCAATGAGACGCGCCATGCGCGTGGTGCCGCCCCAGCCGGGCGTGATGCCCCAGTCGGCCTCCGGCATGCCCCACTTGGCGCGCTCGGTCGCGATCACGAAGTCGCACGCCATCGTGAGCTCCAGGCCGCCGCCGACGGCGAATCCGTCGACCGCGGCGATTGTGATCTTGTCGAGCTCCTCGATGGAGTACGCCATGTCCTGGTAGAAGCGCGCGCGGCGGAAGGCGCGGTTCGAGTCGCCCCACTCCGGCAAGTTGAGAAACTCTTTCAGATCGTCGCCGGCGCAAAAGTTGCCTCCTGCCCCGCGGAACACCAGGATCTTGATCGATTCCGACTGGCGCACCTTCTCCACCGCCGCCACCAGCTCGTCGGAGACCTTGACCGAGAGGGCGTTGACGACCTTCGGCCGATTCAGCGTGATCGTCGCGACATCGCCTTTCTCCTCGTAGATGAGGTCGTCGAATTCGGCCTTGATCGGGGTCTGCATGGAAAACGACATTGGAACTATCTCCTTTTCGATGGTTATGCGATCGGCCTAAGGATTGATCGCCTGGACGCAAGGCGCAGTAGCGCCATCGGTTTGCCCTCCAGGTCTTGCCGCGACGTGACGATTGCGATCACACATCGAATATCGTGGCGACGATCGGCGACTTGATCTCGATCACAAAAATCGCCTCCTGGGTTTGGAGCTATATCGGCGCGCACGCACCAATGCACGTAACGCGCCGCTCGCTTGTGCTGCGGTCCGTGTTTATCTTACAATTTTGTCTGACAATGTCAATCGGGCTTTCCCCGACGGGCGAGCGCCCGCTCGGGTTCGAAGACGACTTGCTGATGGACGCCACGACGTCGAGTCTCTGCCTGCAAGCGCAGGAAATCATGTTCGATGCCTACGGGGAACGCTTTCGATCCCGCCGTCTGCTGAAGCAGCGCGTGCAGGCGGGGCTGGTGGGTGGTCGCGACCGCCCCGGCTGGCGCAGGCAGCCCGGGAGCGCCCGATGATTCCCGCCAGCAATGCAGCACTCGCCAATCTCGAGGCAGCAAGCGCGCCTTACAGGGTCTATCGCGCCATTCTCGAGGGACTATACCGCGGCAAATACGTAGCCGGTCAGCGCCTGGTCGAGGCCGACCTCGTGCGAGAGTTCAAAGTCGCCCGCGGATCGATCCGTGAGGGGCTGAACCGCCTTGCAGCCGAAGGCGTGGTCACCCTCAGCTTCAATCGCGGCGCCCAGATCCGCTTGCTTACCCGCGCCGAAGCCATGGACATCCTCGCCGTCGGCGAGGCGCTCATTGCGCTCGCCGCCAGATTGGCCGCCGGGAAAATCATGGTGGCGGATAACCGCAAGGTGCTGCGAGAGAGTTTTGACCGGCTCCTGGCTTTCAAGGCCGCCGGCGACTCCTTCGAATTCGCGCGGGCAAGGAACGCCTTCTATCGTGCGCTGGTGCATATCGGCGGTAATCGGGAATTGGCAAGACTGGTGCCCGGCGTTCAGATCAATCTAATCCGTACCCAATTCCGTGACTACCAATCAAGGGATGCACGGCTGCATGATTTCCAGCTCATCGCAGACGCGGTGTCGCAAGGCTCCGCACCAAAAGCCGCGTTGGCGGTGCGGCGGCATTTCAAATCAGTTCTCGCGGCGATCGCGGAACTTCCCGACGATGTCTTCGCGCCAGAACATTAGATGTTCGATTGACAATGGTCGTTCACGGTACCGTTGAGCTCGCGTACTTCCAGGCCACGGCCGCGATCGAGCCCGCTTTCATCCCGGTTTCACGCGCGTGCTTGTCGAATGCGGTGCCATCCAGCGAACGCTTGAGGATGCCTTGCAGGATCGCTGCGAGCCGAAACATCGCATAGGCGACATAGAACGACCACTCCGTGGCTCGACGTCGCGTCGACCGACGCGCGAACAATAGGCGCGCAAGTATTGGTTCTCGGACGGAATGCCGAGTGCCGCCAGCGGCTTGTCGGCCATGCCGCGAAACTGTTGCGCCGTCAAATGCCAGGGCAGCATGTGGTACGCAAGGTCCGCCAAGGGATGCCCGATCGTGGACAATTCCCAGTCCAGTACGGCCAACACGCGCGGCTCAACAGGATGGACGATCATGTTGTCCAGTCGTAGGTCGCCGTGAAAAACCGCCGACTCGTCCCCGGGCGGCATGTGCGCAGACAACCAGTGGATGAGCCGGTCCATAGCTTCGATGGGCTCCGTGGCGGCAGCCAGATACTGCTTTGTCCATCGCGCGATCTGTCGCTCCATAAACCGACCAGGACGTCCATAGTCCCCCAGTCCGACCGCTCCGACGTCCACACGATGCAGGGTCGCCACCATGCGGTTTACATCCTCATAAAGGGCTGTGCGATCTGCCGGCGACAGCTCAGGCAGCGTCGGGTCCCAGAAGATACGGCCCTCTACGAACTCCATGACATAGAACGGAGTTCCAATCACGCGGGGATCGTCGCAATAAGCCAGCACGCGGGGAACGGGTACGTCGGTTTCCTGCAGTGCCTTCAGCACACGGTATTCACGGTCAACGGCGTGAGCGGATGGCAGGAGTACTCCCGAAGGCTTCTTTCGCAACACGAAACGGTGCCCCGCACTGTCCGCGATGCGATACGTTGGATTGGACTGTCCGCCGGTGAACCGTTCGGCCACGAGCGCGCCACTAGTGCCTTGTACATGGCGCTCGAAGTACGCCGTCAGCCGGCCCAGGTCCGGATTGTCGTGCCCGTTCATGCGACGATCATCGACTGCTGGCGGTGGCGATCTGGTCATCCGGATTACTCTTGCCCATGATCATCGATCCCCGGAATTCCAGTCTGGAGCAGCTCGCGCCTAGATGGCGCTCACGCCGCCATCGACGGCGATCGTCTGGCCTGTGATGAAGCCGGAGGCGTCGGAAGCCAGCAGCACGGCTACGCCCTTCAGGTCCTCCGCGCCGCCGAGACGCCTGAGCGGCGTGAACTGCATGATGGCGTCCTTGTGAGTTTCGATCATCACCTTGGCCATCTTGCTCGGGAAAAAACCGGGTGCAATGGCGTTCACGGTGATGTTGTAGCGTGCCCACTCCGCGGCCAGGGATCGGGTGAAGTTCACCACGCCGCCTTTGCTAGTGTTGTACGCGATGGTGCACATAACGTCGATATGCGTGCCGGAAAGCCCCGCAATCGATGCGATGTTGACGATACGCCCGTAGCGGGCCGGAATCATCGCGAGATTGGCCGCAGTCTGGCTCAGCGCAAACACCGCAGTGAGATTCAGGTTGATCACCTTGTTCCAGGCTTCCAGCGGATGCTCTTCCGCGGGTGCGCCCCACGTGGTCCCGGCGTTGTTGACCAGGACGTCGAGGCGCTCAAATTTGGCGAGCACCTCCTCCACCAACGGTTTGGCAGCCTTCGGGTCCTGCAGGTCGCAAGCGGCCGTCATGACCTCGACGCCCTGCCTCTCGAGATGCGCTGCCGCTGCGTCCAATTCTGGCTGCTTGCGCGCGCTGATGGCGATCTTCGCACCCATCTCGCCCAGTGCTTCGCCGATCTGTAGGCCCAGCCCGCGCGACCCGCCAGTGATAAGCGCCACCCTGCCGGTCAGATCGAACAGTTGCCTTACACTCATATCGGCCCCCCGCAAACATGCCGCACGTGGTCGCACCAGTTTACCGCTCTGGTTGCCGACTTCACCGGACGGCGACGCCGGATGATCAACGAACCGAGAAGGAAGTGAGATGGAATTCAACTATTCACAGAAAGTGAAAAACCTACAGGCGCGCCTCAAGGGCTTCATGGAGGAGCACATCTATCCGAGCGAGGCACAGATCCAGCAGGACATCGACCAGGGCGGGCCGTTCAGTTATTCAATGAAGATCGAGGATCTCAAGCAGAAGGCCAGGGCCGAGGGCCTGTGGAACCTGTTCCTGCCCAAGTCGCATGGCGGCACGCTCACCAACCTCGAATACGCGCCGCTTTGCGAGATCATGGGCGGCGTGACGTGGGCGCCGGAAGTGTTCAACTGCTCGGCGCCGGATACCGGCAACATGGAAGTGCTGGTGCGCTACGGCACCGATGAGCAGAAAAAGCAATGGCTGGAACCGCTGCTGGACGGCAAGATCCGCTCCTGCTTCGCGATGACCGAGCCGGGAGTGGCTTCCAGCGATGCCACCAATATCCAAGCGTCGATCAAGCGCGACGGCAATGAATACGTGATCAACGGCCGCAAGTGGTTCTCCTCGGGCGCCCCCGATCCTCGCTGCAAGCTTTTCATCTTCATGGGCAAGACCGATCAGGACAATCCGGACCGGCACAAGCAACAGTCGATGATCTTGGTGCCGCTTGAGTCGAAGGGGGTGACGGTGATCCGCCCGCTGCCGGTGTTCGGGTTCGATGCCCTGGACCGCGTCTCGGAGGTCAAGTTCGAGAACGTGCGCGTGCCGGTCAGCAACATTCTGTTGGGCGAGGGTCGCGGCTTCGAGATTGCGCAAGGGCGCTTGGGGCCGGGGCGCGTCCACCATTGCATGCGCCTCATCGGGCTGGCCGAGCGGTCGCTGGAGAGCATGTGCCGGCGCACGATGAAGCGTGTGGCTTTCGGCAAACCGATATCCGAGCAGACGGTGACGCTCGAGCGCATCGCCGAATCGCGCATCCTGATCGAGCAGGCCCGCCTGCTGGTGCTCAAGGCGGCTTACATGATGGACACCGTGGGCAACAAGGTGGCGAAGGCCGAGATCGCGATGATCAAGGTGGCGGCGCCCAACATGGCCTGCCGCGTGATCGATTGGGCGATCCAGGCGCACGGCGGCGCGGGCGTCATCAACGACTTCGGCCTGGCCAGGGCCTACGCCAATGCGCGGATGCTGCGTATCGCTGACGGTCCGGATGAGGTCCACCGCAACCAAATCGGCAGGCTGGAGCTCAAGAAATACCTGTAAGCGACTGTGGGCGCGGGTACCGGCAGCGGCGCTCGCTACCCGCTTCCGGCCCAAGAAGCGGTTAGATCAACCCCATCCCCCTGCGCGCGCTACGGCTTCGTCGACGAGATCGTGAATCTCGCCGCGTTACGCGGCTATCTCAAGGCGTTTGCCGGTGCCGTCTACCAGAACCCGGAATCCATCTGCCCGCGGCACCTGATGATGCTGCCGCGGCTCATCAGGGGCTGAGCGGCGAAACTCCGCAGCGTCGCTGGTCATGTGAGCGGCTTCCTCGCGCGCACAAAGGCGCCGAAAAATCGCCCGTCGCCGTAGACGCGCGTCGGCTCGATGCTCGCGTCGACGAAGCCGGCGGCCTGCAGCTTGCCCAGATAGTCGCTCTCGTCCAGTGCGCCGGCAATGCATCCGGTCCAGAGTTCGAGGTTGCGCCGGATCTCGTCGGGTATCTCGCCCCGCGACACGACGTCGGACACCGCGAAGCGGCCTCCGGGCCGAAGCACGCGGAATGCCTCGGACAGGACGCGGTCCTTGTCCGCGGACAGGTTGATCACGCAGTTCGAGATGATCACGTCTACGGACTTGTCGGGCAACGGGATGTTTTCCATCTCGCCCTGCAGGAACTCGGCGTTGGTCACGCCCGCCTGGCGCTGGTTGTCCCGTGCCAGGCGCAGCATTTCTTCGGTCATGTCCAGGCCGTAGGCTTTCCCGGTCGGGCCGACCCGCTTTGCGGAGAGCAGCACGTCGATGCCGCCGCCGGAGCCCAGGTCGAGCACGATCTCCCCGGCGCGCAGTTGCGCGAGGGCGCTGGGGTTGCCGCAGCCGAGCGAGGCACGCAGCGCGGTTTCGGGGACATCGGCCATTTGCTCGGGCGCATACAGATGCGAAGTGATTGCATTGTCGCTGCCACACGAAGTGCCGCAGCAGGACCTCTCACCCGACGTCGCACTGCGCGCGGCCTCGGCATACTTGCGCTTTACTGCGTTGCGAATGTCGCTGGCATCCATTTGATCTATCTCCGCATTGGCTGAATCCTGACGATGTTTTCACGGGGAACGGCGCTCGTGCGGCAGCAGCATTCCTCGAAGAGAAATCCAAGCAGTTCCTGAAGCGTTCCTGTGTTCGCGGTGTACCAGAGGAAGGTTCCCTCGCGCCGCGCCTCGACCAGATCCTCGCTGCGCAACTTCTCCAGATGGTGGGAAAGGGTCGAATTCGGGATGTCGAGCTCCGACTGGATGGCGCCGGCCACCAGCCCCTCGGGATGCGCCGCCAGCAGAAGGCGCAGGATGCGCAGCCGCGGCTCGGTCCCCATCGCGGAGAACATGTCGGCGTAGGCGGCGACCTTGGAAACCGTAACCATGTTTCGATAATCGCGGAAATATGGAAATATGTCAAGCGATCCACCGCTCGCGAACCGTTGGCGGCTAGATCAGGCCCATGCCATTGAGTACCGACAGCATCACGGCGGCGGCCATCACCGAGCCGATCTGCCCGCCGGTGTTCGCTCCGGCGGCGTGCATGAGGAGGTAATTCCTCTTGTCGTAGCGCTGCCCCTGGACCTGCACCACCCGCGCGGCCATCGGGTAGGCCGAGATGCCGGCCGCGCCGACGAGCGGGTTGACCTTGCCGCCGCTCGCCCAGCACACCAGCTTGCCGAAGAGCACGCCTGCCACGGTGTCGAGGCAGATGGCGATGAATCCGAGCCCGAAGATCAAGAGCGTCTGCGGCGTGAGAAACGCCTTGCCCTCCATCGTGCCCCCGATAGCAAGCCCGAGGAACAGCGTCACTATGTTCGCGATCTCGTTCTCGGAGGCCTTGGTCAGCCGGGCGACCACGCCGCACTCGCGCATGAAATTGCCAAGCATGATAGTTCCCATGAGGGGCAGGCCCTTCGGCGCGATGAGCCCGGTCACCAGCGTCACGACGATGGGGAAAAGCAGCTTCGCGGTAGGAGAGACGCTCTTTTTCAGCGTGCCCATGCGCACCACGCGCTCCTTCTGCGTGGTGAGCGCCCTCATGATCGGCGGCTGGATGATCGGAACGAGCGCCATGTACGAATACGCGGCGACCGAGACCGCGCCGAGAAGGTGCGGCGCGAACTGCGAAGTCACGTAGATCGCGGTCGGGCCGTCCATTGCCCCGATGATGGCGATGCTCACCGCCTCGAGCTGCGTGAATCCCAACCCCAAAGCGAGCAGCAGCGTAAGGAAGATGCCGATCTGCCCCGCCGCGCCGAACAGCAGGATCTTCGGGTTCTCCAGCAGCACGCCGAAATCGATCATGGCCCCGATGCCGATGAAGATGAGCAGCGGGAACAGCTCGTTCGAGATGCCCATGTCGTAGAGGATGCGCAGCAGGCCGCCCTCTTGCATGAGGTCGCCGAGCGGGACGTTCGCGAGCAGGCCGCCGAAGCCGATGGGAACGAGAAGGAGCGGCTCCACCTGCTTCTTCACGCCGAGGTAGAGCAGCCCGGCGGCGACGAACAGCATGACCAGGTTCGGCAGCCCCTGCGATGAGAACAGCTCGATCCCGCCGCTGCCCAGCCCGGAGAGGCCCCTTAGGATGCTCTCCAGCATGTTCTTTTCTCCCTCGTTAAGGCTTCTTGTCGGTCTTGCTCTCTTCCGGTGAAAGCGGAAAGACCTTCTTCAGAAGGCTCATGACCAGGCTCAGGATCCAGAGCGTGAGAAAAGTACCGCCCACGCCGACGATTGTCATGGTGATACCGAAGGCCCAGTTGTCCATGGCGCTTTAGCTGAATCCCTGTATGCCCTGGCAGTAGTAGGCGTGCGCCGCATCGCGCACCATGCGCTCGTCTTCGATGAGCTGGCCGCTCAGCAGGAGCGGGTCGTCCCAGACGAACTGGGCCTTGGGCGGCCGGGCCTTGAGTGGAGCGTTCATCGTCCTCCGGACTTATGCCGCGTCGGGACGGCCAAGGAACTGAGTTAAATCAAGAAAAATCAGCTCATGCGCTCCAGGATCACGGCCAGTCCCTGCCCGACTCCGATGCACAACGACACCGCCGCGTACCGGCCGCCGGACTGCTGCAGCTCGCGCGCCACCGTCAGGGCGAGGCGCGCTCCCGAGCAGCCGAGGGGATGCCCGATCGCGATCGCGCCGCCGTTCGGGTTGACCCGCGGGTCCTTGAAGTCGACGTTCATCAACTTGAGGCAGCCGAGCACTTGGCTGGCGAAGGCCTCGTTGATCTCGATGACGTCCATGTCCTTGAGCGAAAGGCCGGCGCGCTGCAGGGCAAGCGGAATCGCGTATGCCGGGCCGACGCCCATGATGCGCGGCTCGACCGCGGCGCTCGCCGCAGCGAGGATGCGCGCCATGGGCTTCCTGCCCTTTTTTTCTCCCCAAGCCCTCGAACCGATCACCAGGGCGGCGGCGCCGTCATTCACGCCCGACGCATTGCCCGCGGTGACCACGCCGCCCTCGAACAGCGGCTTGAGCTTCGCGAGCGCCTCCAGCGTCGAGTCGCGCCGCGGGTGCTCGTCGGCGTCCAGCGTCGCGGGCGGCGCGTCCTTCTTGCGCGCCGGGAGCGCGACCGGGTGGATCTCGCCCTTGTAGAAGCCCTCGGCCTCGGCGCGCGCGTACTTCTGCTGCGAGGCGAGCGCGAACTCGTCGGCCTCGCCGCGCGTGATGCCGAAATCCCTCGCCACGTTGTCGCCGGTCTGCGGCATCGAGTGATCGCCGTACTGCTTGACGAAGCGCGGGTTCTGGAAGCGCGCGCCGATGGTCGAGTCGTACATCTTCGCCTCGCGGCTGTAGGGCGCCTCGGACTTTGCCAGCACGTACGGCGCGCGCGACATGCTCTCGACGCCGCCGGCGAGGTAGAGCTCGCCCTCGCCGCAGGTGATCGCGCGCGCCGCGTCCACCACCGCCTGCAGCCCGCTCGCGCACAGCCGGTTCACTGTCGCGCCGGGCGTGCTCGGCGGAAGGCCGGCGAGAAGCGCCGCGAAGCGCGCCACGTTGCGGCAGTCCTCGCCCGCCTGGTTGACGCAGCCGAGCACCACGTCGCTGATCTCGGCCGGATCGAGGCTGTTTCTCGCGACCACCTGTCGAATCACCTCGGCCGCGAGGTCGTCGGGGCGCAGCGGCGCGAGCTTGCCGGCGTGGCGGCCGATCGGGGTGCGCAACCCGTCGTACAGGTAGGCGTCGAGCATGGGGCTGTCTATTGTATTGGATGAGCGGCGGATATAATCGAGTTGCCCACCACCGGAGGAGGGGCTGGCATGAAATACCAGAAGATCCTTCTCGCCTACAACGGCTCGCAGGAAGGCAGGCGCGCGCTGCTCGAGTGCGCCGACCTCGCGACCTTCCTTGGCGCCGAGACGCACCTGCTCGCGGTCGCCAGCATGCCGCCGAGCCTGTTCCTCACCGAGGGCTTCGTGCCCGAGGAGCTGCTCGAGGAGGAGAAGAAGCGCACCCAGAGCATCCTCGACGAGGGCATCCGCACGCTGCGCGAGAGCGGCTTCAAGGCTATCGGGCACCTCGCGGTCGGCGAGCCGGTCGAGGAGATCTGCCGCTCGGCGAAGGAAGTAGGCGCCGACCTGATCGTGCTCGGCCACAACCAGACCACGTCGTTCGCGGCGCGCTGGTGGAAGGGCTCGGTCGGGGCGTCGCTGCTCGATTACGCGCCTTGCAGCATCCTCATCGCGCTCCACGGCTGATGCGCGCGGCCGCGCTGCTCGCCGCGCTGCTCGCCGCGGCGACGGCGGCACATGCGCAGACCGCGCAGCGCAAGCCGCAACCGGGCGCGCAGCAGCGCCAGGTGGACGACGGGCGCGCACGGGCTCTGCTCGCCGAGGCGCAGGGCGCCCTGACGCGCGGCGACTATGCGGCCACCGAGGCCGCCGGCCTGCGCCTGCTCGAGGAGAACGTCCGCACTTTCGGCGCCGACCACGCGAACGTCGCCGTGGCGCACCAGCTGCTGGGCGAGGCGCAGCGGCGCCAGGGCAAGTTCAACGAGGCCGAGGGCAACTTCCGTCGCATGCTCACGATCTACGAGCGTCGCCTCGGCCCCGAGCACGAGTACACGGCCGCGGCGCTGAACAGCCTCGCCCTGGTGCTGGAAAAGCTCGGCGACTATCCGGGCGCCGAAACGCTGCTCAGGCGCGCCGTCGGCATCCTGGAGAAGAAGCTCGGCCGGGATCATCCCGATACGGCGTCGGTGGTGTCGAATCTGGCGCGTGCGCTGGACAGCCAGGGCAAGTTCGCCGGCTCGGGCGCCGCGCCGAAGCCCGCGGGGGGGCGCGCCACCGCGGCCGGCGGCGAGGAGGCGCAGCTTGCGGCGCGCGCCGAGGAGGCGCTCAAGCGCGGCGAGTTCCAGGTCGCGGAGACGCTGCATCACCAGGTGCTGGCGATCCACGAGAAGACCCTCGGCCCCGAGCACCCGAGCACCGCGACCTCGATGTCGAACCTGGGCAACGTGCTGAGCCTCCAGGGCAAGTACGCCGAGGCGGAAAAGGTCTACCGCCGCGCGCTCGCGGTGCGCGAGAAAGTGCTCGGCGCCGAGCATCCGGACGTCGCCACCAGCCTCAACAACCTCGCCAACGTGCTCCAGGAGCTCGGCAAGGACCAGCAGATCACGGTGTCGGAGGCGCGCGCCCGCGTCCGCACCGGCGCCGCGGTGGGCGCGTTCACCGAGGTGGAGTCGATGTACCGGCGCGCGCTCGCGATCCAGGACCGCGCACTCGGCCGCGAGCATCCCTCGACAGCGGTGACGTACAACAACCTCGGCGTGATGCTCGCGCTGCGCGGCGATTTCGCGCAGGCCGAAGGCATGCACCGCGCCGCCCTCGCCACCATGGAGAAGGTGTTCGGCGAGCAGCATCCCGACACGGCCGCCGTGCTCACCTCGCTCTCGCTCGCGCTCGACCGCCAGGGCAAGAGCGCCGAGGCCGAGGCCTCGTACCTGCGCGCGATCGAGATCTCGCGCAAGGCGGGCAATCCGAGGAACCTGCTCATCAACGCGAGCCGCCTGGGCTACTCGCTCGCCAAGCGCGGCCGCAACCGCGAGGCGCTGCCGTACTACAAGGAGGCGGTGGAGACGCTCGATTTCCTCTACTCGCAGACGCGCGGCTACTCGGAGGAGACGCGCGCGACGTTCCTGCAGCAGTTCTCGGCGATCTACCGCGAGACCATCCGGCTGCTGCTGCGGCTGCACCGCGCGCAGCCCTCGGCCGGCTACGACCGCGAGGCGCTCGCGGTCGCCTCGCGCAACCAGAGCCGCATCTTCACCGAGATGATGCGCCAGGCCGACGTGGCGCGCTTCTCGGGCGAGCCCGCGTTCGTAGCTGCGCGCGAGGGGCGCGAGGCCCTGCAGGAGCGCCTCGCGCAGCTGCGCCAGGGCCGCGCCACGGTTCCGGTGACGCTCGCCAACGCCGCGCAGCGCGTCGCCGAGCTCGACGCGCAGATCGCTCAGGCCTCGAAGGAGCTCGCGGCGGCCGACGAGCGGCTCTGGCGCGAGTACCCGCGCTTCATGGAGCTGACGAATCCGCGCCCGGTGACCGCCGAGGATTTGCAGCAGCGGCTTCTCAGGGCCGGCGAGGTGCTGCTTTCCTATGTGCTGCTGCCGCAGGAGGCGCTGGTCTTCGCGGTCACTCGCGAGCGCTTTCGCATGGTCGTGGTCCCGGTGCGCCGATCCGAGCTCGCCGAGCGCGTGTACCGCATCCGGCGCGCGATCGACAAAGTGGCGCTCGGCGAGTCGGTGCTGTTCCTGCGCGAAATCGAGCCCGAGACGCTGCACTCTCTGTATCGCGACCTGTACGCGCCGGTGGCGGACATGGTGGCGGGTCAGGATAAGCTGCTGGTGGTCGCCGACGGGCCGCTGCAGACGATCCCGTTCGAGTTCTTCGTGACGAGCTATACGCCGGCCGAGCGAGCGGCGTTCGAGCAGGCGAAGAGCGCCAATGACGGCAGCGCAGAGCGCCCGTTCTTCGGCGAATACGCGCCGCTCTCGTATCTCGGCCGCAAGCACGGCATCGCCTACCTGCCGAGCCTCGCGGCGCTCGCCTCGCAGCGGCTCTATCCGAAGAACACCGCGCTCGCCAAGCTCGACCTGGTCGCGTTCGCCGACCCGGTGTTCGCCGCCGATGCCGCGCGCGCCATGCCCGGCCGGACAGTGAAGGCGCTCTCGCAGCTCAACATCGGCTTCGGCAAGGGCGCGGGCGGCGTTCCGGCGATCCCGCGCCTCGCCGAGACGGCAGAGGAGGCGAAGGAGATCGCGCAGGTGCTGGGCGGCAACACCCATCTCTACGTCGGCGAGCTGGCGCAGGAGCGCGTCGCCAAGGAGCTACACCTGCGCGACGCCCGTTACGTGCTTTTCGCCACCCACGGCTTTCTTGGCGGAGAGTACCTTGCGAGCGACCTGCCGCTGGAGGAAGGCGAGGCGCGCCGGCTCCCCGAGCGCCCGCAGGCCCAGCCGGCGCTCGCGCTCACGCTGGTGGGCGACCTGAAGGGCGAGGACGGGCTGCTCACCATGAAGGAGGTGATCGAGGACCTGGAGCTCAACGCCGAGCTGGTCGCGCTCTCGGCCTGCAATACGGCTGGCGAATCGGCGCAGGCGAACAACGGCGAGGGCTTCGCCGGCCTGACGCGTGCCTTCATGTACGCCGGGGCGAAGAGCCTGCTGGTGTCGCACTGGAGCGTGGACAGCCTCTCCGCCAAGGCGCTCATGACCTCGACCTTCCGCAACATCAAGTCCGGCATGCCGGCGCTCGCGGCGATGAACGACGCGCAGCGCCAGGTCGCCTCCGGGCGCTACGCCCGGGGCGGGTACCACTTCTCGCGCGCGCATCCGTTCTTCTGGGCGGCGTTCGTGTTCGTCGGCGATTGAAAGCGCTCCACAAGAAGCTCCTGCGCTGGCTCGGCGTGGCGGCGGCGGCGACCGGCCTCGCCGCCGGGCTGGCGCGCACCGACTGGCACCGCTCGCTCGAGAGCGTGTACTACGACAGCTGGCACGTGCTGACGGGGGTGCGCTACCAGCCCCGGAATACCGCGTTCATCACCGTCGACGACGCGACGCTGCTCGCGTACAAGGACGATCCGCTCGCGTTCTGGGCGCCGTACTGGGCGCAGGCGATGGACACGCTCGCCAAAGCGGGCGCGAAAGTGGTCGGGCTGGACTTCATCTACCAGGTGAGCGCCGAGAGCTGGCTGAAAAAGCTCAACCTCCCCGACAGCGAGATTTCGCGCAATTACGACTCGCCGCTGCGCGCGGCGCTCTCCTCCGGCGACAAGATCCTGATCACGCACCTGGTCGAGCTGCCGAGCGGCGAGCTCGGGCTGCTCGCGCCGCCCGACGATCAGCGCGTGCTGCTGCCCGGCGGGAACAACGATCTCGGCATCGCGAACCTGCATCCGGATCCGGACAAGCACGTGCGCAGCTTCTACCCCGTCATGGTCCCGGACCCCGCCATCCCGGGGCTCGCGTTCAACATGCAGCTCGCGCTGCGGGCGGCGGGCCTGGATCCCGCGCGCGACGAATGGACGATCGGCGGCGTGACGCTGAAGCGCGAGCTCAGGCGCTATTCGATCGGCTACGCGGGCCCGCCCGGCACCATTCCCACGGTCTCGATGCTCACGCTGCTGCAGCCCGACGCACTGGCGCGGCCGGAGGTGCAGGCGCTGAAAGGCCGCGTCGCGATCATCGCGGCCAACAACGTCGGCACTTCCGACCGGCACTTCACGCCCTACTCGCGCGGCGCGCGCGCCGACCAGATGGCGGGCGGCGAGATCCACGCCAACATCGTGGAAACGATCCTGACCGGGCGCTATCCGCGGCCGCTCCCGGTCGCGGCCGAGATCGCGTACGTGGCGATGCTGCTCGCGTTCTCCGTGTGGTTCTTCCTCAGGCTGAGCGTGGGCGCCGGGGTGCTTCTGGGCGCGGTGCTGCTCGTCGCGGTCGCGCCGCCGGCGTATCTCGCTTTCCAGGTCGACTGGGTGCTCCCGGTCGCCGAGCCGCAGGCCGCGCTCGCCGCGGCCTTTCTCATGACCCTCGGCCTGCGGCTCACGGGCGAGGAGCGCGAGCGCTCCAGGATCCGGCAGATCTTCGGCCGCTACGTTTCCGACGAGGTGGTCGCCAAGCTCCTCGCCGAGGAGCGGCGCCCCGACCTCGGCGGAGAGGCGCTCACCGTGACCGTGCTTTTTTCCGACATCCGCGGCTTCACCACTATCTCGGAGAAGCTCACCGCGCACGAGACGGTCGAGATGCTGAACGCGTACTTCACGCGCGTGTGCGAGCCGATCCTCGCCCAGGGCGGCACGGTGGACAAGTACATCGGCGACGCGGTGATGGCGGTGTTCGGCTCGCCGGTCACCTACCCGGACCACGCGCGCCGCGCGGTGCGCGCGGCGCTCGGCATGGCGAAAGAGGCCGCGGGTTTCACGCAATGGATGCATGAGCGTTTTCCCGATCGCGGCCTGGCGGAATTCGGGATCGGCGTGGGGCTGTTCACCGGCGAGGCGGTGATCGGCGACATCGGCACGCCGAAGAGGAAAGAATTCACAGCCATCGGCGACACAGTCAATGCAGCATCCCGCCTGGAGGGCGTCACCAAGGAGCTGAAGTGCGTCATCGCTGCGTCGGAATCGACCGTCGGGGCGGCGGGAGCGGGGGTGCGGACCGGCAAGGTCGAGACGCTCACCGTCAAGGGCCGCAGCGAGCCGATCCGAGTGTTCGAGATCACCGGGATCGAGGCAGAGTAGACTGGGTGCCGGTGGGGCGCGTCGCAAATCTTTGTCCGATCAGAGGCTTGACCGGTCCCGGCGTGACAAAATTCCTCGCTGGCCGAGGGGCGGGCCAATAGGCTACCCTCGCGCTACTGGGAGGGGAGGATTCATGAACGCGGGATTCCGGAGATTTGCAAGGGGCGCGGCTGCCGCGGCAGCGGCGTTGTTCGTCGGCGCGGCATTCGCGCAGCAGCAGGACGTCGGCCTGCTCAATCACCTCGCCGGCGATGTCAGCTACACCAGCGGAACCGGCACCGCGAAGGCGAAGCCCTTCATGAAGGTGCGCGAAGGCGACCGCTTCCGCGTCGCCGCGGGTGCGCAGGTGCGGCTGGTGTACTTCCAGGGCAGCCGCCAGGAAAGCTACAGCGGGCCCGCGGCGTTCACCGCCGGCACGCAGCAGAGCACGGTGCAAAGCGGGGCGCAGCCGCAGGTGACGACGCTGCCCTCGGGCGTGCCGCAGAAGATCGCCCAGACGCCTGAGCTGATCCAGATCGCGAAGCTCGGCCGTTCGGGAGGCGTGGCGGTGCGCGGGCTGAACCGGGATCAGCGCCTGACGCCGCAGCAGCAGGCCGAGGTGCGCCAGGCGAAGCAGACCTACGAGCAGCTGCGCGCTTCGACGGCGGCCGACGACATCACGCCCGAGCTGTACCTGTACTCGGTGCTGCAGGATCACCTCCTGTACGGCGAAATGAAGCCGGTGGTCGCGGAGATGCAGAAGCGCCAGCCGGGCAACCCGGACGTCGCCATCATGGCCGACTACGTCAAGGTCAAGACCGAGGCCAGGTAGCGCTCGGCCTTCCGGTTTTCAAGAAGGGCCCGCGTGAGCGGGCCCTTTTGTTTTTACAATCCTCGCACAGTGCGCATCCTTGACGAGCTGTTTGCGCGAGCGCGGCGCCGCCGCGGGCGCCTGGTGCTGCCCGAAGTCGGCGACGCGCGCATCGTCGAGGCGGCGCGCAGGCTGAAGGACGAAGGGCTTGCCGAGGCCATCCTGCCCGTCGATCCCGCGACCGACCCGCGGCTCGGCGCCTATGCGGCGCTTTTCCCGGGCAACCCGAAGATCGCGCAGCGCGCGGTGCGCAAGCCCCTGTTTCACGCCGGCATGATGGTGCGCTCGGGCGACGCCGACGCCATGCTTGCGGGCGTCGCGCATCCCACGGCGCGCGTGATCGAGGCCGGATTGATGACCATCGGGCTTGCCGAAGGGATCGGCACGCCTTCGAGCTTCTTTCTCATGCTGCTGGGGGAGAGAGTGCTGCTTTACGCCGACTGCGCGGTGAACGCCGATCCGGATGCGGAGCAGCTCGCCGACATCGCGCTCGCCTCGGCGGCAAGCTACCGCGCGCTCGTCCGGGACGAGCCCCGCGTGGCGCTGCTTTCGTTCTCCACCAAGGGCAGCGCGCGCCACCCCCGTGCCGAGAAAGTGGTTCGCGCGCTCGAGATCGCGCGCAGCCGCGCCCCGGACCTCGCGATCGACGGCGAGCTGCAGGCCGACGCGGCTCTCGTGGAGTCGATCGCGAGAAAGAAAGTGAAGGGTGAGAGCGCCGTGGCGGGACGCGCCAACGTGCTGGTGTTCCCGGACCTCGACGCGGGCAACATCGGCTACAAGCTGACCCAGCATCTCGCCGGGGCGCGCGCCGTCGGCCCGATCCTGCAGGGCTTCGCGCGGCCGATCAGCGATCTTTCCCGGGGCGCGACGGTGGAGGACATCGTCGCCGCCGCCGCGGTGCTGCTAGCGCAGCTCTAGAGGCACGTAGTCCCGCGCCGCGGGGCCGTTGTACAGCGTGAGCGGGCGGATGAGGATGTTGTTCTCCATCTGCTCGAGCGCCTGGACGGTCCAGCCGGGCACGCGGCCGACGGCGAAGATCGGGACGAACAGGTCGGCCGGGATGCCGTTCAGGTAATACACGACGCCGGCGTAGAAATCGACGTTCACGTTGACGCCGTGGCGCGCGTAGGGCTTCATCGCCTGCACGAGCGCCTCGAGGATCCGGTACCACTTCGGCTGGCCCATCTCGATCGAGAGCTTTTCGACGCCGGCGCGCATGTGGCGCGCGCGCGGGTCCTCCGCCCGATAGACGCGGTGGCCGAAGCCCATGACCGGCTGCTTGCCGGCGCGCTTGCGCTTCACGTACTCGGCGGCATTGGCGGCCTCGCCGACCTCCTGCGCCATGAGCATCACGTTCTCGGCCGCGCCGCCGTGCGCCGGGCCGGAGAGCGCCGCGATCGCGGCGGTGACCGCCGCGTGCAGGTTGGCCTCGGTGCCGGCGACCACGCGCGCAGTGAACGACGACGCGTTCGAGCCGTGCTCGGCGTGCAGGATCATGTCGGTGTCCATGAGCTTCGCCGCGTCGGCGCCCGGGCGCGCGCCCTTCAGCATGTAGAGAAAATTGGCCGCGTGGCCCAGCGACGGATCCGGCGCCACCGGCTCGCGGCCGTTGCGGATGTGCTCGTGCGCCGCGACGATCATCGGCACCTGCGAGGCGAGCCGCAGGCCCTTGCGCACGATCGCCCCGGGCGAGTTGTCCGCCACGTCCGGATCGAAGGCGGCAAGGGCGGACACTGCGGTCCTCAAAACGTCCATGGGATGCGCCGCCTTCACGGTCCGGATCACCTGCAGGATCTCGGGCGGCAGGATGCGCGCCGCCTTGAGCTCGCGCGTGAACGCCTCCAGCTCGCTCGCGCCCGGCAGCTCCCCCTTGAGCAGCAGGCAGCAGGTCTCCTCGAACGTCGAGTGCGCGGCCAGGTCGTGTATCGAATAGCCGCGGTAGCGCAGCTCGCCGGCGCGCCCGTCGATGTAGCAGACGCGCGAGCGATCGAAGTAGACGCCCTTCAGCCCGCGGTGGATCTCGGTCTTTCCGGTTTCTTCGCTCATGGACGGAATACGGCTCGCGTAGGAGATAGCCTAGGAATTCAGGATCGACGCCATGGCGCTGGACGCCCGGCGCAGCACCGGCAGGGTCGGCTTGGGCAGGCGCACCAGGGCGGTCAGCTCGGCGAGCGCCGCCGGCTTGTCGACCGCGACCAGCGCTTCGAGCACCGAGACCGCCCGCAGCGTGGCCGGGACGTTGTCCTCCTTGCGCGGCATTTCACCAGATTATCATTTTCTAAAACGCCACCTGTGAGAAACTGAGGCGCCTTCTTTCTTGCGAGGCCCTTTCATGACCAACATCGCCGAAGTGAAGCGCATGGTCGTCTCCGGCCGCACGCGCATGACGCCCTCCGAGGCGTTCGTCGAGACGCTGGTCGCGCAGGGCGTGACCGAGGTGTTCGGCATCGTGGGCTCGGCGTACATGGACGCGCTCGACCTCTTTCCCGCCGCCGGCATCCGCTTCGTGCCCACGGTGCACGAGCAGGGCGCGGCGCACATGGCCGACGGCTACTCGCGCGTCTCGGGGCGCCACGGCGTGTGCATCGGGCAGAACGGCCCAGGCATCACCAATTTCGTCACGGCGATCGCCGCGGCCTACTGGGCGCACTCGCCGGTGATCGCGATCACTCCGGAAGCCGGCACGATGTCGGTCGGGCTGGGCGGGTTCCAGGAAGCCGACCAGCTGCCGATCTTCTCGAAGATCACCAAGTTCCAGGCGCACGTGAACAACCCGGCGCGCATGGCCGAGCTCACCGCGCGCGCGTTCGACCGTGCGCTCCTGGAGATGGGGCCCGCGCAGATCAACATCCCGCGCGACTACCTGTACGGCGAGATCGAGTGCGAGGTGCCGCAGCCGATCCGCATCGAGCGCGGCGCCGGCGGGGAGCGCAGCCTCGACGCCGCGGCCGAGGCGCTCGCGCAGGCGAAGTTCCCGGTGATCATCGCCGGCGGCGGCGTCGTGATGTCGGACGGGGTGCAGGACTGCGTCGCGCTCGCCGAGGCGCTCGGCGCTCCAGTGTGCAACTCGTACCTGCACAACGACTCCTTCCCGGCAGGCCACGCGCTCGCGTGCGGGCCGCTCGGCTACCACGGCTCCAAGGCGGCGATGAAGATCATCAGCAAGGCCGACGTGGTGCTCGCGCTCGGCTCGCGCCTGGGGCCGTTCGGCGTTCTGCCGCAATACGGGTTCGACTACTGGCCGCAGAACGCGAAGCTGGTGCAGGTGGACGCCGACCCGAGAGTGCTCGGTCTGGTGAAGAAAACGGCGGTTACGGTATGCGGCGACCCCGCCGCGGCGGCGCGCGCGCTGCTGTCGCGTTTGAAGAGCCGCACGCTCGCGGCGCCGCGCGACGAGATCGCGAAGCTGGTCCAGGCGGAGAAGCAGGCCTGGAGCGGCGAGCTCGCCGGCTGGGATCACGAGAAGGACGCCTGGAGCCTGGAAGTCGCGAAGGGATCCAGGCACATGCACCCGAGGCAGATGCTGCGCGAGCTGGAGAAGGCCATGCCCGGCGACGCGATGGTGTCGACCGACATCGGCAACATCTGCCAGATCGCCAACAGCTACCTCAAGTTCGAGCGCCCGCGCAGCATGTTCGGCGCCATGATGTTCGGCAACTGCGGCTACGCCTTCCCGACCATGATCGGCTGCAAGGTCGCCGCGCCCGGGCGCACGGCGATCGCCTACGTCGGCGACGGCGCCTGGGGAATGAGCTTCGGCGAGATCCTCACCTGCGTGCGCGAGAAAATCCCCGTGACCGCGGTGGTGTTCAACAACGAGCAATGGGGTGCCGAGAAGAAGAACCACGTCGACTTCTACTCCAACCGCTTCCTCGGAGTGAACCTGGAGAACCCGAGCTTCGCCGGCATCGCCCGGGCGATGGGCGCCGAGGGAGTCCGGGTGGAAAAGGTCTCCGAAGTGGGCGCTGCGCTGCGCGACGCCTGCAAGGCGCAGAAGGAAGGCAAGACGACGATCGTCGAGATGATGTGCACGCGCGAGCTCGGCGACCCGTTCCGGCGCGACGCGCTGAAGAAGCCGGTGCGGCTGCTGGAGAAATACAAGAGCTGCGTTTGAGGTCAGACCAAAGGGAGGAGGATATGGTCAAACGATTGATGGTGGCGGTGCTGGCGCTTGCCGCGGCGGCGAGCGCATGGGCGCAGGAGAAGTTCCCGACGCGTCCGATCGAGTTCATCGTGCCGTGGGGTCCGGGCGGCGGCGCCGACCAGGTGGCGCGCAAGGTCGGATCGCTGCTCGAGGCGGATCTGAAGGTCTCGTTCCCGGTGCTGAACGTTCCCGGTGCCTCGGGCAACACCGGGATGGCGAAGCTGCTGGCCGGGGCGAACGACGGCCACGCGATGTCGATATTCATCGCCGACACCTATGCGCAGATTGCGACGGCCAGCCCCAGGTGGAAGCCGGGCGACTACGTCCCGCTCGCCATCATGATTCGCCAGCCTTCGGGGTTCTTTGTCCGCAGCGACGGTCCGTACAAGACCTGGAACGATCTCGTGAAGGCGGCGAAGGCGAACCCCGGCAAGCTCAAGGTCGGGGTCACGGGCTTCGGCACGCTCGACGACATGACGGTGAACTACTTCGCGTCCAAGGGCATTCGCATGGCCTCGGTGCCCTACGCCAAGCCGGGCGAGCGCTACGCGGCGGTGCTGGGCGGGCATGCCGATGTGCTCTACGAGCAGGCGGGCGACGTCAGGGCGATGATCGACGGCGGCAAGCTCAAGCCGGTGATCTTCTTCCACACCGACCGCATCTACGACGTGTTCCCCGACGTTCCGGCGTCGAAGGAGCTGGGCTTCGACATCTACCTGCCGCAGTTCCGCTCCATCATCGTGCGCGCGGGGACCGATCCGAAGAGAGTCAAGGTCCTGGCCGACGCGATCGAGAAGGCGGCGAAGGACCCGGAGTATTACGCGTACCTCAAGCAGCAGTGGGCGCTGCGCGACAGCTTCATCCCCGGCAAGGACGCGCAGAAGTTCATGGACGGCGAGCTGGCAGCGATGAAGAAGGTCGCCGCGCTGCTGCCCAAGAAGTAGCGTGCTCGACCGGCTGGGAAGGTCCGCCCCCTACGCCGTCCTGCTGGGGGCGGCGGCCTATTTTTACGCCCTCGCGGAAAGGTTCGAGTTCAGCGCTCCGGGCGGCCGTCTCGGCCCGGACGCCTGGCCGAAGATCGTGCTCGGCCTGCTCGCGACGGTCTGCCTGTACGAGATCGGGCGCAGTTTCCTCGGGCGTGCCGGCAGCGAGGTTTCCGGGCTGCTGCAGTCCTTCCTGGAGAAGGCGGCGGACGACGCCGAAAGCGGCGGTGCGGCGCCGAGGTCGTTCCGGCGGCTGCTGGCGGGAATCGGGATCACGGTCCTCTACGTCGCGCTGGTCGACGTGCTGGGATTTCTCCTCGCCACCGCGCTCTATCTCGCCGCCTTCATGCGCGTAGGCCGCTACCGGCGCTACGCGGTCATCGCCGCCGCGAGCCTCGCCGGAGCCGCCGCGCTGCTGTTCGTCTTCATGCGCATCGTCTACGTTTCCCTGCCGCCGGGGGTGGGGCCGTTCGGCGCGCTCTCCTATGCGGTGCTCTCGCTGATGGGCGTGAAGTAGGAATCTCGTGCTCGAGACGCTCACGCATCTCGCCGGCGGCTTCGCCGACGTGCTGCAGCCGGTCAACCTGCTCGTGCTCGCGATCGGGCTGGTTCTCGGTCTTCTGGTGGCGGTGCTGCCGGGCCTGACTCTCGTGATGGGCGTGGTGCTCGCCCTGCCGTTCACCTACCGCATGGAATTGACGCCGGCCATCATCCTCCTCACTGCGATGTACGTGTCGGGGACCTACGGCGGAGCGTTCACGTCGATCCTGTTCCGCATTCCCGGCGAGCCGATCGACGTGCCGCTGCTCTGGGACGGCTACGCCATGGCGCGTGCCGGGGCGCCCGCCAAGGCGCTCGGCTGGACGCTGTTCGGCGCGCTGGGCGGCGGGCTGGTGGCGGCGCTGGTGCTGGTGCTGCTTTCCGAGCCGGTAGCGCGGCTCGCCCTCACTTTCTCGGCGCCGGAATTTCTCGCCATCATCCTGTTCGGCCTGACCAGCGTGGTCTCCCTGGGCGGCGGCTCGGTCACCAACGCGCTCATCAGCCTGTTCATCGGCCTGCTGATCGCCACGGTGGGAACCGACGAGACCTACGGCGCCGAGCGCTTCGCGTTCGGCGTTCGCATGCTGAGCGACGGCATCGAGTACCTGCTGGTGATGGTCGGCGCCTACGGTCTGGGCGAGGTGTTCACCCGGCTCGAGCAGGGGTTCAGGACCCAGACGGCCGGAGCCGGGAAGGGCGCGCCGATCCGCACCGAGTTGCCGCGGCTGAAAGAGCTGCTCGCGACCAAGGCGACTTTCATTCGCAGCTCGCTCATCGGCATCCTGGTGGGCATCATTCCGGGGGCGGGCGCGACCATCGCCTCCTTCGTTTCGTACGGCGCCGAGGGCCAGTACGGCAGGCGCCGCAAGGAACTGGGCAGCGGCATTCCGGAAGGCATTCTCGCCCCGCAGACCGCGGCCACCGCCTCGGTCGGCGGCGCGCTGATACCGCTCCTCACGATGGGCATTCCCGGCAGCGGCGCGACGGCCATCATCCTCGCGGCCTTTCTGCTGAAGGGCGTGCAGCCCGGCCCGCAGGTGTTCGTGAGCTCGGGCGACACCGTGTACGCGATCTTCGCTTCGCTTTTCGTCGCGGTGCTCGGCATGTGCCTGCTCGGGTACTTCGCCATCAAGCTGCTGGTCAGGGTGCTCGCGTTTCCCGAGGCGGTGGTCTCGGCCTTCGTGGTCATGTTCTGCTTCGTAGGCGCCTTCGCCGCCCGCAACAACCTCACCGACCTTTATGTCATCACCGCGTTCGGGGTGATCGGCTACCTGTTCGAGCGGTTCCGCTTCCCGATCGCGCCGATGGTGCTGGGCTCGATCCTCGGCCCGCTGGCGGAAAACGCCTTCATGACCACGATGATCAGCCACGACAACGACTGGACCGTGCTCTTCACGCGCCCGGTTGCCGGCGTGGTGATGGCGCTCGCGATCGTCGCGCTCGCCTATCCGGCGCTGCGGCGCTGGCGTACGCGATAAAATCGCTTTCCTTCGCATGGCAGCCAACCTGCAAGTCGACGCGGCGCACGATCTGGTAGCCGGCCTGGTGGCCCGGGCGCGCGCCGCGCAGGCGCGCTACGAGCGCTGGCCGCAGGAACGCATCGACGCGGCGGCGCTCGCCTGCGGGTGGGCCATCATGAAGCCGGAGAACAACCGCGCGCTCGCCGAGCTCGCGGTTCGCGACACCGGCCTGGGCAGCGCGGCCGACAAGCTCGCCAAGAACCACCGCAAGACGCTGGGGCTGCTGCGCGATCTCCGGGGCGTGCGCACCGTCGGTGTGATCGCCGAGCACCCGGAGCGCGGGATCACCGAGATCGCCCGCCCGGTCGGGGTCGTGGCCGCCATCACGCCGTCGACCAACCCCGGTGCGACTCCCGCCAACCAGATCATCAATGCGCTGAAGTGCGGCAACGCGATCATCCTCGCACCCTCGCCCAAGGGCTACTCCACCTGCGCGAAGCTGCTCGAGTTCGTCCACCACGAGTTGAGGAAAGTCGGCGCACCGGAGGATCTGGTGCAGGTCCTGCCCGACCCGGTGACCAGGGAATCGACCCGCGAGCTGATGCGCCAGGCGGATCTCGTCGCCGCCACCGGCTCGCAGTCGAACATCCGCGCCGCCTATTCCAGCGGCAGACCGGCGATCGGGGTCGGGCAGGGCAACGTGGTTTCGATCGTCGATACGACCGCGGACCTCGCCCGCGCCGCCGAGAAGATCGCGCTCTCCAAGACCTTCGACAATGCGACCAGCTGCTCGTCGGAGAACGCGGTGGTGATCCTGGCTGCGGTCTACGACGAGATGGTGAGGGAGCTTGAAAAGCAGGGCGGCGAGATGCTCGACGAGGCCGGCAAGGCGAAGCTGCAGGAGGTCATGTTTCCGGGCGGCAAGCTCTCGGCGCAGACAACGGCGCAGTCCGCGACGCGCATCGCCGGGCTTGCCGGCCTGAAGAGCGACGCCCGGTTCCTGATGGTCGAAGAAACGGGCGCCGGACGCGCGTACCCGTTCTCCGGAGAGAAGCTCGCGCCGGTGCTCGCGGTATACCGGGCGCGGGATTTCGACGAGGCGTTCGAGCTCACGCGCCGCATCTACGACTACCAGGGCAAGGGTCATTCGGTCTCGATCCACACGCGCGACGAAGGCCAGGTGATGCGCCTCGGTCTCGAGATGCCGGTCGCGCGGGTGATCGTCAACCAGGCGCACTGCATCGCCACGGGCGGCAGCTTCGACAACGGGCTGCCGTTCTCGCTCTCGATGGGCTGCGGCACCTGGGGCGGCAACAGCTTCTCGGACAACATGCACTGGCGCCACTTCCTGAACATCACCCGCATCGCCCGCGTCATCCCCGAAAGGGTGCCTGCCGAAGACGAGATCTTCGGCGCGTTCCACGCCCGCTACGGGAAGTAGATGGACCTGGAGGAAGCCGAAGGCAAGCGCGTGCTCGCCGAGGCCGGCATCGCCGTGCCGCCGGGCGAGCTATGCGCGGACGCAGAGGCGGCGGCGGCGGCGGCCGAGCGGCTGGGCCCTTGCGCCATCAAGGCGCAGGTGCCGGCGGGCAAGCGCGGCAAGGCGGGCGGCGTACGCCTGGTCGACAACGTCGCCGATGCGCGTGCCGCGGCCGAGGCAATTCTCGGCATGGAGATCGCCGGCCACCGCGTGAGCCGGGTGCTGGTCGAGAAGCGTGCGGACATCGCGCAAGAGCTCTACGTCGCGGTGCTGAACGACGTCGAATCGCGCGCGCCGCTGATCCTGTTCTCCGCCACGGGCGGCATGGACATCGAGGACAACCCCGAAGCGCTGATCCGCATTCCAGTCGACATCATGCAAGGCGTGGAACGCAAACAGATCTTTTCAAGAGTGCAGGACGACGACGTTTCGGACGTGCTGGCGCGCCTGTACGACATCTACGCGCGCACCGACGCCGAGCTGGTGGAAATCAACCCGCTCGCGCGCCTGCGCGGCGGCGGCCTGCTCGCCCTGGATTGCAAGCTCACCATCGACGACGCGGCGCTCTACCGCCAGCCTGGGCTCGCCGGGCGAGGGGCGCGCGAGAAGCTCAGCGCGCTCGAGGAACGCGGACGGGAGCTCGGGCTCAAGTACATCGAGCTGCCGGGCGATATCGGGGTGCTCGCCAACGGCGCGGGCCTCACCATGACCACCATGGACGTGATCGAGCACTACGGCGGAGCGCCGGCGAATTTTCTCGAGATCGGCGGCGAGGCGTACACCAAGGCGACCGCTGCGCTCGAGCTGGTGCTGGCCAACCCGCGCGTCAAGAGCCTGATCGTCAACTTCTGCGGAGCGTTCGCGCGCACCGACGTCATGGCCGAGGGCGTAGTGCGCGCCTGGGAAACGCTGCAGCCGACCTTGCCGGTGTTCTTTTCGGTCCACGGCACCGGCGAGGAGGAGGCGGTTCGCCTGATCCGGGAGCGGCTCGAGCTCGAGCCTTTCGATCGCATGGAAGACGCCGTGCGCGCGGCGGTGGCGGCCGCGCGATGATCGTGCGCGGCGGGGATCGCGTGGTGGTGCAGGGAATCACCGGCCGCCAGGGAAGCTTCTGGACCGAGAAGATGCTCGCTTACGGCACGCGCGTGGTGGCGGGCGTGAATCCCAGGCGCGCCGGCGAGACGCATTGCGGGGTCCCGGTATTCGCGACGGTGCGCGACGCGGCGCGCAGCATCGGCGGCGCCGACGTATCCGTGATGTTCATACCGCCTGCGGCCGCTCTGGAGGCGGCCGCGGACGCGATCGCTGCGGGCGTGCGGCTGCTGGTGGTGCTCACCGAGCACATCCCCGCCCACGACGTGATGCGCATGCACGCCCTCGCCGCGGCGGCCGGGTGCCGCATCGTCGGCCCGAACACGGCGGGGCTGGTGACGCCGGGCGAGGCGTTCGTGGGAATCATGCCGGCCTTCAACGCGCGCGTGTTCCGGCCGGGCGATATCGGCGTGGTCTCACGCAGCGGCAGCCTCGGCACGCTCGTCTGCCTGAGCCTGGTCGACGCGGGCTACGGCCAGTCCGCCTTCATCGGCATCGGGGGCGATCCAATGCTGGGGACGACCGCGACAGACGCCCTGCGGGCGTTCGAGGCCGACGAGCGCACCTCCGGGATCGTGCTGGTGGGCGAGATCGGCGGCACGATGGAGGAGGCCGCGGCGGGCATGATCGCGAGCGTGTGCAAGCCCGTAGTGGCCTTCATCGCCGGACGCGCCTCGCCGCCCGGCAAGAAGATGGGCCACGCCGGCGCGATCGTGATGGGGAGCCGCGGCAGCTATGCAGCGAAGCGCGGCGCGCTCGAGGCGGCCGGCGCGTGCGTGGTCGATACGCCGGCCGCGGTGGCCGAGGCGATCAAGCGGCTCGGGTGCTGAGCGCGCGCCAGACGCGCTCGGACGTGAGCGGCATGTCGAGCGTCGTGACGCCGCGCTCGGCGAGCGCGTCGAGCACCGCGTTCACCAGCGCCGGCATGGCGCCGTGGCAGCCGGCCTCGCCGGCGCCTTTCGCGCCGAGCGGGTTGAGCCGGGTCGGGACCGATTCGTCGAACCGCGTGCTCAGCGCGGGAACGAGCTCGGCGCGCGGCATGGCATAGTCCATGAAGGAGCCGGTCAGCAGCTGCCCGGAGGCGTCGTAGACCGATTGCTCCATGAGCGCCTGCCCGAGCCCCTGTGCGATGCCGCCGTGCACCTGGCCTTCGGCGATCAGAGGATTGATCACGGTGCCGAAGTCGTCCACCGCGGCGTGGCGCACGACGTCGGCGACGCCGGTTTCGGGATCGACCTCGACTTCGACCACCTGGCAGCCGTTCGGCCAGGTCTGCCCCTTCACGGTCTCGGTGTGCTCGACCGCGATGCGCCGCTCGGGCTGCGCGGCCGCGAGCTCGAACAGCCCTATGGAGCGGTCCGTGCCGGCGATGCGGAAGCGACCCTCGCGGTATTCGATGTCGGCGACCGCCGCCTCGAGCGACTGCGCGGCGAGCAGCCGGCCCGCCTCGACGAGCGCCAGCGCGCCGGCAAGTGCGGCGCTGCCGCCGACCTGCAAGCCGCGCGATCCGCCCGCGCCGCCGCCCGACCCGACAATGTCCGTGTCGCCCTGCACCACCCTGATCGCCTCGGGATCGATGCCGAGGCGCTGCGCGACGATCTGGGCGAACGAGGTCGCGATGCCTTGCCCGATCGGCTGCACGCCGGAGAGCAGCGTCACCGTGCCGTCGGGCGCGGCGGTGAGACGCACCGCCTCGGTGAGGCGCGCGCTGCCGGTGATCTCGATGTAAGAGGCGATTCCCCGCCCGTAGAGCCTGCCGCGCCTGGTCGCGGCGGCCTTGCGGGCGGGAAAGCCTTCCCAGTCGGCGGCGGCGAGCGCGCCGCGCAGGATGCGCTCGAAGTCGCCGCAATCGTAGGTCTGGCCTGCGGGATTCGTATACGGCATGCGCGCGGCCGGGATCAGGTTCTTCAGGCGCAGCGCGACCGGGTCGGCGCCGAGCTCCTGCGCCGCGCGCGACACCAGCCGCTCGATGAGGTAGCCCATCTCCGGGCGCCCGGCGCCGCGATAGGCGTCCACCGGGCCGGTATGCGTGAACAGGATCCGCACCTCGTGGTCGAGGAGCGGGATCGCGTAGACGCCGGTCGGCGCGCGCGCGCCGGACATGGCCGGCACGGCCGCGCCGAAATTGGACACGTACGCGCCGACGTTGCCGAGCGCGCGGATGCGCAGCGCCGTGAAGCGGTGCCCGGCGTCGATCGCGAGCTCGGCCTCGGCGATGCTGTCGCGGCCGTGCACTTCGCTGAGGAAATTCTCCGAGCGGTCGGCGAGCCAGCGCACGGGGCGCCCGACGCGCCGCGCGGCAAAGAGCAGCGCGGCGTGCTCCGGATAGGCGTAGCCGCGCGCGCCGAATCCTCCGCCCACGTCGGTGCACACCACGCGCAGGCGCGCCTCGCCGATGCCGAGCACCGCCGCCATCTGCGCGCGCACGGTGTGCGTGTTCTGCGTGGGGCACCAGAGCGTGTAGCGCTCGCTCGAGGCGTCGTACTGTGCGGCGAGCGCGCGCGGCTCGAGCGGATTCGCCACCACGCGGTTGTTGACGACGCGCAGGCGCACCACGTGCTTCGCGGCCGCCAGCGCCTTCGCCACGGCATCGCGGTCGCCCATGCGGTAGTACGCGGCGATGTTGCCGTAGTCCGGCGCGAACGCGGCCGGCCAGACCTGCGGAGCGTCGCTCCGGGCCGAAGCTTCGAGATCGGCGGCCGCGGGCAGGGGCTCCCAGTCCGCCTCGATCAGCTCCGCGGCGTCGCGCGCCTGGTTGCGCGTCCCGGCGACCACCAGCGCTACCGGGTCGCCTACGAAACGCGCGACGTCTGCCGTGAGGGGCATGCGCGGCGGGGCGGTCATCGGGGAGCCGTCTGGGCGCTTGTGCAGTGCGAAGTAGGGAAGACTTTTCAGCCCTTCGGCGGCGACGTCGGCGCCGGTGAACACTGAGATCACGCCCGGCGCGGCGAGCGCGGGACGCACGTCCAGCGCGCGGATCCTCGCGTGCGCGTGAGGCGAGCGCAGGAACGCGGCGTGCGCGGCGTTTTCGAGCGGTACGTCGTCGGTGAACCGGCCATGGCCGGTGAGCAGGCGCGCGTCCTCGATGCGGCGCACGGGCTTGCCGATCCATTGGCTCGCGCCGGGCTGGCCGGAAGGAAAGGCGGCGTCGTTCATGAGAGTCCCAGGAAAAGCGCGGATTCTATCCGGAGACCCGATTGGCGGAGGGAGTCGGGCCGGCGAACCACGGCGTTCAGCTTGCAAGTCGCGGAACGATTGCGAGCAGTCTCGCCTCGAAATTGCGTCGAGCGACCGCCACCTCGGGCCGATAGTGGCCGTTTCTCGGGGTGACTCGCAGATATTCAAGGAGCGCCAGCCGGGCCCGCTCGGCCTTGTACGATTTCATGAAACCGACGACCTGAACGAGAAGCTGGAGCGCCTGGCGGCTCGAAATCTGATACGTAAAGCTTCTCGCGTGGTGCTCGCGGTACGTCTTCTTTGACGTTATCTTTCCAGCGCCGATGCCGTTCCTGACGTGCTCGAGAATCGCGAGTTCGCAGTTGCTGATGGATACGACAAGCCGTCGATTTCCGTACCGATGCAATCGCGTCAGGGTTACGGTTCCCTCGCCGTCGATCAGTCCGGCAAGATAGGCGGCGCAATCGGACTGCAAACGGTGGACGAGGCGAGGACGGCTCATGGCGTATGAGAGAGGACTAACGTCCACCCGCCGGAAAAGAAGACGGCTGCCCTAAGCGGGCAGCCGTGGATTTGGTGGAGGCGGCGGGACAGCTGTTCCACCCCTTTCGGGGCGGGCTGGACTATGCCTTCATCCTGTCGCCAGGATGCGGGGCGTGTTACCCGGCCTTGCACCGGCCGGGTCCTAGTGGCCGCTCAGGTTTCCCCCAGCGGTTCTATGAGTCTCTACAGGGCAGGCCTGAGGTTGGCCCTCTTCCTACCCCTCGGCGTTGCCACGCTGCTTTTCGGCAGCACAGGGTTCGCCGATGTGAGCCCCGTTGTCACTCTGCCCTCTCGGGCAGAGGCGACCATGCTGATCGAACCCGCGTCCGCAAGCCCTACACAGTCAGGACTACATGCTTAGCCAGGTCGTTTGGGTCTCGCCTTGCGCCCGCCGGCCGGCAGGCTGACGCTCGGCCAGCCGCTTCGACGGATCCTCCCGGCCAAGCGGCCAAGCCGGGAAGAGGGGCTGATGTGAATGACGCTGCACCTTCTTTCGAAGGCCTAGCCCATCAGCAAGCTAGTGCAGCGTCCAGCGGGTATTAGGCCGCTAGAGCGAAACGCTCGTCGTTGGCGTTTGTAGTGTTTCCAGACTGGATTTGCGAGGTGATCTGGTCCTCGGCATGCCCTGCGCTGCTTCGTGACCCGCGTCGAAACCAGGTCGCCCCCGTTTCGCTGCGAAATCGCGTTCATTATCTCATATGGGGACTAGAGCCGGGCGATCAAGTCGAGCGGCTGCGAGATGACGGCATCGGCGTTCCACGACCGCGGGCCGCCGTCGTTTCCCGCGCTGTAGCCGTACTCGACCGCCACGGCCATCATGCCGGCCGAGCGCGCCGCCTGCACGTCGCGCAGATCGTCGCCGACGTAGCAGCAATGCCCGGGCGGCAGGCCGAGCAGCTCGCTCGCATGCAGCAGCGGCGCTGGGTGCGGCTTGATGTGCGGCGTCGAGTCGCCGCCCACCACGCAGGCGGGCTGAATTCCGAGCGCCTCGACCAGGCGCGCGGTGAAGCGCATCGCCTTGTTGGTGACGATGCCCCAGGGAAGGCCGCGCGACTCGATCTCGCGGATCAGCTCGGGGATGCCGGGGAAGAGCCGCGTGTCGACGCACACGCGCTCGGCGTAGAGCTCGAGGAACGCGTCGCGCATGCGCTCGTAGTCGTCGTGCCCGGGCGCGAGGCCGAGTCCCACGTTCAGCATGCCGCGCGCTCCGCTCGAGGCATACGGGCGGATTTCCCCGATCGAAAGCTCGGCCAGGCCGCGCTCGCGTCGCAGGCGGTTGACCGCCGCGCCCAGGTCCGGCGCCGTATCCGCCAGGGTGCCGTCGAAATCGAACAGCACCGCCCTAGTCTTCACGCACGCAGCACAGGAGGTAGTTGACGTCGCAGTCCGCGCCGAGGCGGTAGCGCCTGGAGAGGGCGTTGTAGGTCATGCCGATCATTTCTGTCGGCAACAGGCCGCTCGCGCGGCACCAGCGGGCGAGCTCCGAAGGCTTGATGAAGCGCGTGTAGTCGTGGGTGCCCTTCGGCAGAAGCTTCAGGACGTACTCGGCGCCGATCACGGCGAGGAGATACGACTTCGGGTTGCGATTGATGGTGGAGAAGAATACCTTCCCGCCCGGTCTCGCGAGGCGCGCGCAGGCGGCCACCATGCCGGCGGGCTGCGGCACGTGCTCGAGCAGCTCCATGCAGGTGACGAAGTCGAACGAGCCGGCGTGCAGCGCGGCGAATTCCTCCACGTCGGCGCGCTCGTAGCGGACCGCGAGCCGGCTTTCGTGCAGGTGCAGTTGCGCGACCCTGAGCGTTTCCTCGGCGAGGTCGATTCCGGTGACCCGCGCGCCGCGCCTCGCCATCGCCTCGGCAAGGATGCCGCCGCCGCAGCCGACGTCGAGCACTTCCCTTCCTCCGAGAGCGGCGTGGCGCTCGATCCATTCCAGGCGCAGCGGGTTGATCTCGTGCAGCGGCCGGAAATCGCCGTGCGGGTCCCACCAGCGGTGCGCCAGCCGGTCGAACTTCTCCAGCTCGGCGGGATCGGCGTTCGGGGTAGCGCTCACGGTTGCATTTTCGCAAAAAAAAGGCCCTGCCGAGGCAGGGCCTTCTTCGGAGCGGGGCGCGGTTACTTGCGCGTGCCGATGATCTCGACCTCGACGCGCCGGTTCTTCTGCCGGCCGTCGCGGGTCTTGTTGCTCGCCACCGGCTGCTTCTCGCCCTTGCCTTCGGTGTAGATGCGGTTCGAAGCGATGCCCTTCGACACCAGGTAAGCCTTAACCGCCTCGGCGCGGCGCACCGACAGCTTCTGGTTGTAGGCGTCGGAGCCGATCGAGTCGGTGTGGCCGATCGCGATCACCACCTCGAGGTTGATGGCCGTGACCTTGGCCGCGAGGTCGTCGAGCCTGGAGCGGCCTTCGGGCTTGATCACCGATTTGTCGAAGTCGAACAGCACGTCGGCCGCGAAGGTGACCTTCGCCGCCACTGGCTTCGGTTTCGGCACGGGCTTGGGTGCGGGCACGGGCGGAGGCGGAGGCGGAGGCGGCGGCGTCACCGTGGGCGCCGGCTTCGGTGCGAGAGTCGGATCGCACTCGGGAACCGCCATCGCGGGTGTCCAGTAGCTGGCACGCCAGCACAGGCCGAACCCGCTCTTCCAGATCTCATTCCCGGCCGCAGGCGCGGTCCAGTAGCCGTCCTTGGATTGAGCGGCAACGTTGAGCGGCATCGCGGCCATCGCGATTCCCGCCGCCGCGACCAGCAACATCCACACTTTCCTGATCATGCCATCCCTCGCTTGTGATTTGTCCGAAAGCTTTTTCGTATCAAGAGTCTGCATGCGGCCTGAGGGCATTTTGCCACATCTGCCACCGGGTGTCCAAGCCTGAAAATGAGGGATTTTGCAGCTTTCCCTCGCGCACGAGCATACGCCCCGCGACCCACACGTGGGTGACGTTTTCCCGCCCGGCCGCATAGACGAGGTGCGATACGGGGTCGTAGCAGGGCACCAGCTCGGGACCGCGCAGGCTCACCGCGACGAGATCGGCCGACTTGCCGGCGCGGATCGAGCCCGCGACCGCCTCGATGCCGAGAGCGCGCGCGCCGCCCAGGGTCGCCGCGCGCAGCGCGTCGTGCGCGGGCAGCGCCGCCGGGTCGCGCGCCACCGCCTTCGCGAGCAGGGCCGCCGTGCGCATTTCCTGGAACATGTCGAGGCGGTTGTTGCTGGCCGCGCCGTCGGTGCCGAGCGCAAGATTCACGCCCGCTCGAGCGAGCGCCGCGACCGGGGCGAAGCCGCTCGCGAGCTTGAGGTTCGAGGACGGGCAATGCGCCACCGAGCAGCCGTGCCGCCCGAGCAGCGCGATCTCGGCTTCGTCGAGGTGCACCGAATGCACCGAGATCAGGTTCGGGCCGAGCAGCCCGAGCCTGCGCAGCCGCTCGAGCGGGCGCACGCCGTGCTCGGCGATCGAGCGCTCGATTTCGTCGGCGGTCTCGTGCACATGCAGGTGCACCGGCGCATCGAGCTCTGCCGCGAGCGTCGCCACCTGGCGGAACGTGGCGTCGGACACCGTGTAGGGCGCGTGCGGAGCGAAGCAGAACGACACGAGCGGATGGTCGCGGTACCGGTCGCGCAGCTCCAGGCCCTTGCGCAGGTAGTCGGCCGGGTCGGAGGCGTACGCGGTCGGGAACTCCACCACGATCATGCCGAGCGCCGCGCGCATGCCCGCCTCGAGCGCGGCCTGCAGCGCCGCCTCCGGAAAGAAGTACATGTCGTTGAAGCAGGTCACGCCGCCGTGCAGCATCTCGGCGCAGGCAAGCAGCGTGCCGTCGTGCACGAACTCGGGCGAGACATGCTTCATCTCGGCCGGCCAGATGTGATCCTCGAGCCAGCGCATGAGCGGCAGGTCGTCCGACATGCCGCGCATGAGCGACATCGCGGCGTGCGTGTGCGCGTTGACCAGCCCCGGGATCAGGGCGTGCTCGGAAAGCTCGATGGTCTGGTAGCCCGCGAAGCGCGCTGCCGCCTCGCCGGCGGGAAGCAGCGCCTCGATCCTGCCCTCGCGCACCGCGACCGCGTGGTCATCGAGCACCGCGCCCGCGGGCTCGACCGGGACCACCCACTTCGCGCGGACCAGGAAAGCGTCTGCCATAAATAAAGAAGGCCCCGGGCTGACGGGGCCTTCTTGTCCTCCGGACCGCCCGGCTACCTGGGCGTGCCCTGAATGTCGACCACCACCCGGCGGTTCGGCGCCAGGCACTCGATGAGCGCCTTGCGGCTCTTCACGTCGGGACAGCTCTTCACCGGCGTGGTCTTGCCGAAGCCGTAGGTCTCGATCTTGGACGCATCGAAGCCCCGGGAGACCATGTATCTCTTCACCGCCTCGGCGCGCCGCTCCGAGAGCTTCTGGTTGTACTGCGCCGAGCCGAGCCGGTCGGTGTGGCCGCTCACGTTGATGAACCGGATCACCGCGAACTCTTTGGTGCGCGCGATCACCTCCTTGTCGAGCTTGGCCTGCGCCTCCTTCGACAGCGTCGAGCTGTTGAACCCGAACAGCTCGGTCGAGGTGATCGAGAGCACCTTGGGCTTCGCGGCGGGTTTCGCCGCCGGCTTGGGCGCGGGCGGCGGGGGAGGCGGCGGCGCGACTTTCGGCGCCGGTTTCGGCGCGAGCCCTGGATCGCACTCGGCGCTCGCCATCGCAGGAGTCCAGTAGCTCGCGCGCCAGCACTGGCCGAACGCGTTCCTCCATACCGCACCGCCCGCAGCCGGCGCGGTCCAGTAGCCTTGCGTCGCTTGCGCGCTTGCGACTCCGCTCGTGCCGGCCACGACGGCGGCGAACGTCGCGCTGAACAGCAGCCTGGTCGTCTTCACCTCGATCCCCTTTTTGGTGGTTGACGGACGAAGCCGATTTAAGCACACCGACGCGGGTTCCGACAAGCGCGAGAGAGGCCGATTTTCGAGGGAAAACGGGCGCTTGCGACCGGGCCGGCGCGCTCGCGCATGATAAAATTCGGCTCGCTCAAGAGGCCGATCCTCGCCGTCGCCGGTGGCGCCGGCGCGGCCCCCGCCCGCCCATGGAACCGTTCGCAAAAGAGACCCTTCCGGTCAGCCTGGAAGAGGAGATGCGGCGCTCGTATCTCGATTACGCGATGAGCGTGATCGTGGGGCGGGCGCTGCCCGACGTGCGCGACGGTCTGAAGCCCGTGCACCGGCGCGTGCTCTTCGCCATGCACGAGTCGAACAACGTCTGGAACCGGCCCTACGTGAAATGCGCCCGCATCGTGGGCGAGGTGCTCGGCAAGTACCACCCGCACGGCGACGCGGCGACCTACGAGGCGCTGGTGAGGATGGCGCAGGATTTCTCGATGCGCTACGAGCTGGTCGACGGCCAGGGGAACTTCGGCTCGGTCGACGGCGATTCGCCCGCGGCCTACCGCTACACCGAGTGCCGCCTGGCGAAGATCTCCTCGGAGATGCTCGCCGACATCGACCGGGAGACGGTCGATTTCGTCGCCAACTACGACGGCAAGGAGCAGGAGCCGGCGGTGCTCCCCGCGCGGGTGCCGAACCTGCTCGTGAACGGCTCCTCCGGCATCGCGGTCGGCATGGCGACCAACATCCCGCCGCACAATCTCGCCGAGGTGGTGGATGCGTGCCTGCACGTGCTCGAGCGGCCGAGCTGCGCAATCGAGGAGCTGATCAAGCTGATGCCGGCGCCGGACTTTCCGACCGCCGGGATCATCTACGGCCTCTCCGGAGTGCACGAGGGCTATCGCACCGGGCGCGGCCGCGTGGTGATGCGCGCGCGCACGCATTTCGAGGAGATCGGCAAGGGCGAGCGCCAGGCGATCATCGTCGACGAGCTGCCTTACCAGGTGAACAAGAAGGCGCTGCTCGAGCGCATGGCCGAGATGGTCACCGAGAAGAGGCTCGAGGGCATCTCGGACATCCGCGACGAGTCGGACAAGTCGGGCATGCGCGTGGTGATCGAGCTCAAGCGCGGCGAGCTCCCGGAAGTGGTGCTGAACAACCTCTACAAGCAGACGCAGCTCCAGGACACGTTCGGCATCAACACGGTGGCGCTGGTCGACGGCCAGCCGAAGCTGCTCTCGCTCAAGGAGCTGATCGAGGCCTTCATTTCCCACCGGCGCGAGGTGGTGACGCGGCGCACCGTGTTCGACCTGAGAAAGGCGCGCGAGCGCGGCCACGTGCTGGAAGGCCTGGCGGTCGCGCTTTCCAACGTCGACGAGGTGATCGATCTGATCAAGAAGGCGCCCGCGCCGCCGGAGGCGAAGCGCGCTCTGATGGCGCGCGCGTGGCCCTCGCAGCTGGTGCTCGAGATGCTCTCGCGCGCCTCTGCGGCGCAGTTCCGGCCCGAGGGGCTGGCGCCCGCGTTCGGGCTGAAGCCCGAGGGCTACCGCCTTTCCGACGAGCAGGCGCAGGCGATCCTCGACCTGCGGCTGCAGCGGCTCACCGGCCTCGAGCAGGACAAGATCCGCGACGAGTACCGCGAGGTCATGACGGCCATCGCGGACCTGATCGACATGCTCGCCAAGCCCGCGCGCATCGCCGCGATCATCGGCGAGGAGCTGCGCGCGATCCGGCAGGAGTACGGCGACGCGCGCAAGAGCGAGATCGTCACCGTCGCCGAGGACATCTCGATCGAGGACCTGATCGCGCCGCAGGACATGGTGGTGACGTTCTCGCACACCGGCTACGTCAAGTCGCAGCCGCTCGCCGACTACCGCGCGCAGCGCCGCGGCGGGCGCGGCAGGATGGCCACGACGATGAAGGAGGACGATTTCATCGAGCGGCTGTTCGTCGCGCACTCGCACGACCACCTGCTGTGCTTCTCCGACCGCGGGCGCCTGTACTGGCTCAAGGTCTACGAGGTGCCCGCCGGCAGCCGCGCCAGCCGCGGCAAGCCGATCGTCAACATGTTCCCGCTGGAAGAGGGCGAGAAGATTACCGCGGTGATGCCGGTGAAGGAATTCGACGAGAAGCGCTACGTGTTCATGGCGACCGCGCAGGGCACGGTCAAGAAGACGCCGCTCACCGAGTTCTCGCGCCCGCGGCCGAGCGGGATCATCGCGGTCGGGCTGGACGAGGGCGATTTCCTGGTGGGCGCGGTTCTCACGGACGGCAGCTACGACGTGATGCTGTTCTCCTCCGAGGGCAAGGCGGTGCGCTTCCACGAGGACGACGTGCGGCCGATGGGCCGGCAGGCGACCGGCGTGCGCGGCATGCGCCTGGGCGAGGGCCAGCGCGTGGTGTGCATGCTGGCGGCGAAGGACGAGTCGCGGTCGGTGCTCACCGCGACCGAGCACGGCTTCGGCAAGCGCACGCCGATCGGCGAATACCCGCGCCACGGGCGCGGCGGCCAGGGCGTGATCGCGATCCAGACCTCGGAGCGCAACGGCATGCTGGTGGGCGCGAACCTGGTCGACGACCACGACGAGGTGATGCTGATCTCCACCGGCGGGGTGCTGATCCGCACCGAGGTGGCGCAGATCCGCGAGCAGGGCCGCTCGACGCAGGGCGTCACGCTGATTGCGCTCGGCGAGGGCGAGAAGCTGGCCGGCCTGGAGCGCATCGAGGAGCGCGACGTGGTGGGCGGAAACGGGGAGGCGCCGCCCGAGGAGCCGGCTGCCGAGGAGCCTCCGCCGCCGACGGTGCATTGATGTCGCGCATATTCAATTTCAGCCCGGGGCCGGCGATTCTGCCCGCAGAGGTGCTGGCGCGCGCCGGCGACGAGATGCTCGACTGGCACGGCAGCGGCATGTGCGTGATGGAGATGAGCCACCGCGGGAAAGAGTTCATCTCGATCGCCGCCGAGGCCGAGCGCGACCTGCGCGAGCTGCTGGCGATTCCCGCGCACTACAAGGTGCTGTTTCTGCAGGGCGGGGCGACGCTGCAGTTCGCACAGGTGCCGATGAACCTGCTCGGCGGCAAAGGCAAGGCCGACTACGTGAATACCGGCGAATGGTCCAAGAAGGCGATCAAGGAGGCCAAAGCGTACTGCGACGTGCACATCGCCGCGAGTTCCGAAGACCGCAGCTTCACCTACGCGCCGCCGCAGCCGGCGTGGAAGCTGCGCCCGGACGCCGCCTACGTGCACTACTGCTCGAACGAGACGATCGGCGGCGTCGAGTTCCACTGGGTTCCCGACACGGGAAGCGTGCCGCTGGTGGCCGACGCCTCGTCGCACTTCCTGTCGCGGCCGCTCGAGGTGTCGCGCTTCGGCCTGATCTACGCGGGCGCGCAGAAGAACGTCGGCCCGGCGGGGCTCACCATCGTCATCGTGCGCGAGGACCTGCTCGGCCGGGCGGCGAAAGGAACGCCCACGGTCATGGACTACAAGCTGCAGGCCGCGGCAGACTCGATGCTGAACACTCCCGCCACCTACGCGATCTACATCGCCGGGCTGGTGCTCAAGTGGCTCAAGGCCCTCGGCGGGCTCCCCGAGATCGAGCGGCGCAACGTCGCGAAAGCGAAGCTGCTGTACGATTTGCTCGATTCGAGCGGCTTTTATCGCAATCCGGTCGAGAAGGCCGACCGCTCGCGCATGAACGTGCCGTTCCGCGTGCCCGATGAACGCCTCGACGCCCCTTTCCTGAAGGGGGCCGAAGAGCGCGGCATGGTGCAGCTGAAGGGCCACCGCTCGGTCGGCGGCATGCGCGCCTCGATCTACAACGCGATGCCGCTCGAGGGCGTCGAGCGGCTGGCCGGCTACATGAAGGAGTTCGAGGCGCGGCATGGCTAAGGCGCACGCAAAGAAATCCGAGATCCTCGTCGTCAACCAGATCTCCGCGTCGGGCCTGAAGCGCCTGCCTGCCGAGCGCTACTCGGTCGTCAAGGAAGCGTCGGATCCGGATGCGATCCTGGTGCGCTCGCAGGACCTGCACGCCTACGCCTTCGGTCCGAGCCTGAAGGCGGTCGGGCGCGCCGGCGCCGGCGTGAACAACATCCCGGTCAAGGCGCTCACGGCGCGCGGCATTCCGGTGTTCAATGCTCCCGGCGCGAACGCCAACGCGGTGAAGGAGCTGGTGCTCGCCGGCATGCTGCTCGCCGCGCGCAACCTCGGGCCCGCACTCGATTTCGTGCGCGGACTGGGCGAGGCGGCGGACCTGGATCGCCGCGTCGAGGAAGGCAAAAAGCAATTCGCCGGGGTCGAGCTGCCGGGACACACGCTCGGGGTCGTGGGCCTTGGCAAGGTCGGGAGCCTGGTCGCCGACGGCGCGATCCGCCTGGGCATGAACGTGCTCGGCTACGACCCCGACATCACGGTGGACGCCGCCTGGAGCCTGCCTTCCCAGGTGCGCCGCGCGGTGTCGATCGAGGAAGTCCTGAAGTCGAGCCATTTCGTCACGCTGCACGTGCCGCTCGCGGAGCGCACGCGCCACCTCGTCAACGCGAAGAGCATCGAGCTGCTGCGGCCCGGCGCGATCCTGCTCAACTTCTCGCGCGAGGCCGTGGTCGACGACGCGGCCGTGCTGAAGGGGCTGGCGCAGCAACGCCCGAGGTGGTACGTGACCGATTTCCCGACCGCGGCGCTCATCGGCAAGCCGGGCGTCATGGCGCTGCCGCACCTCGGCGCCTCGACGCGCGAGGCGGAGGAGAACTGCGCCGTGATGGTGGTCGACCAGCTGCGCGACTGCCTCGAGCACGGAATTTTGCGCAACGCGGTCAACTTTCCCGATGCCGAGATGTCGCGCGAGGCGCCCTACCGCCTCGCGATCGCCAACGCCAACGTCCCGGACATGCTCGCTTCGATCTCGCACGCGCTCGGCAAGCGGCGCATCAACATCCACAACATGCTCAACAAGTCCAGGGGCGAGATGGCCTACACGCTGGTCGACGTCGACAGTCCCGTCGCCGGCGAGGCGCTCGAAGACCTGCGGCGGCTCGCCGGCGTGCTCGCGGTACGCTATCTCCCGGTAGACTGAGGGCGATGGCGGACGAGATCGAAAAGCTGCGCAAGGAGATCGACGCGCTGGACGACGAACTGCTCGGGCTGATCGGCCGCCGCGCCGCGATCGCGCAGCGGATCGGCGGCCTGAAGGACGGCGCGCCCGCCTACCGCCCCGAACGCGAGACCGAGATCCTGCGGCGCGTGACCCAGGCGAACCGCGGCCCGCTCGGCGCCGAGCGCGTCGCCGCGGTGTTCCGCGAGCTGATCTCGGCCTGCCGCAGCCTCGAGGAGGCGATCGCGGTCGCCTACCTCGGGCCCGAGGGCACCTTCAGCGAGCAGGCGGTGCGCAAGCACTTCGGGCACGGCGTGCAGGCGCTCCCCGCCGGATCGGTGGACGAGGCGTTGCGCCGCTGCGAGGCGGGGGCGGTGCAGTTCGCGGTCGTGCCGGTCGAGAACTCGACCGAGGGCGCGGTCGGCCGCACCCTCGACCTGCTGCTCGTCACGCCGCTCAGGATCTGCGCGGAGATCGAGCTGCGCGTGCAGCAGAGCCTGCTTTCGCGCTCCACCGACCTTGCCGCGGTGCGACGCGTGTACTCGCATGCCCAGTCCCTCGCGCAGTGCGACGACTGGCTCTCGCGCAACATGCCGCACGCCGAGCGAGTGCCGGTGGGCTCCAACGCCGAGGCGGCGCTGCGAGCGAGCATGGAGGAGGGAACCGCGGCGATCGCGGGCGAAGCGGCCTCCGGGCGCTACCGGCTGAACGTGGTGGCGCGCTCGATCGAGGACGATTCGAACAACACCACGCGCTTTCTCGTGCTCGGCAACCTCGAGCCGGAGCCCACCGGCAACGACCGCACCTCGCTGGTGATGTCGGCCGAGAACAGGCCCGGCGCGGTGCACGCGCTGCTCACGCCGCTCGCCGCGCACCGCGTGAGCATGACGCGCATCGAATCGCGGCCCGCGCGCGCCATGCGCACGGTGCTCTGGGAATACGTGTTCTTCATCGACGTCGAGGGGCACCGCAAGGATGCGCCGGTCGCGGCGGCGCTCGCCGAGCTCAAGCAGATCGCGCCGTTCCTCAAGGTGCTCGGCTCCTATCCCGCGGCCGTGCGCTAGAGCCCGCCATGCTGATGGATCTGTGCGAGCTTTCCCCGTCGTACGTGCGCTCGATCGCGCCCTACCAGCCGGGAAAGCCGATCTCGGAGCTGGCGCGCGAGCTGGGCCTGAAGGAGGAGGGCATCGTCAAGCTCGCCTCGAACGAGAACCCGCGCGGCATCGGCCCGCGCACGCGCGCGGCGATCGAGGCGGCGATCGCCGACGTGCCGCGCTATCCCGACGGCAACGGCTACGAGCTCAAGCGCGCGCTCGCCGGGCGCTACGGCGTGGACGTGTCCTCGATCGTGCTCGGCAACGGCTCGAACGACGTGCTCGAGCTCGCGTCGCTCGCCTTTCTCGGGCCGGGCCGCGCCGCCGTTTACTCGCAGCACGCGTTCACGGTCTATCCGCTCGCCACGCAGGCGCGCGGCGCGCGCGCCATCGTGGTTCCGGCGCGGGACTACGCGCACGACCTCCCGGCGATGGCCAAAGCGGTGGACCAGGAGACCAGCGTCCTGTGGATCGCCAATCCGAACAATCCGACCGGCACGCACGCCATGCCGCACGAGCTCGAGGCGCTGCTCAAGCGCGTCCCGGAGCGCGTGATCGTCGTGCTCGACGAGGCGTACAACGAATACCTGACCCCGGAGCGCAGGTTCGACTCGGTGAAATGGCTCAAGCGCCATCCCAATCTGGTCATCACGCGCACCTTCTCCAAGGCCTACGGACTGGCCGGGCTGAGGGTGGGCTACGCGCTTGCCCACGCCACGGTGGCCGACGTGATGAACCGCGTCAGGCAGCCGTTCAACGTCAACTCGATCGCGCTCGCCGCCGCGGCCGCCGCGCTCGACGACATGGAATTCGTGGCCAGGAGCTACGCCGAGAACCTGCAGGGTCTGGCGCAGCTCGAGGAAGGCGCGAAACGGCTCGGCCTTGAATACATCTCGTCCTTCGGCAATTTCCTCACCATGCGCGTCGGCAAGGCGCCGGAGATCTACAAGCGCTTGTTGCGCCGCGCAGTGATCGTGCGGCCGGTCGGCGGCGGCTACGGCCTGCCCGAGCACCTGCGCGTCACCGTCGGCACGACGCAAGAAAACGACAAGTTCCTCTCCGCGCTCGCCGCGAGCCTGAAGGAATGACGCCGCGCTTCGAGCGGGTCGCGGTGATCGGCGTCGGACTGATCGGGGGCTCGTTCGCGCTCGCCCTGAAGCAGGCCCGCGCCTGCTCCCATGTCGTGGGCGTCGGGCGCGATCCGCGCAACGTCAGGCTCGCGCTCGAGCGCGGCGTCGTCGATTCGAGCGAAACGGATCCTGCCGCGGCGGCGCGCGGCGCGGACCTGATCCTGGTGGCGACGCCGGTCGCGCAGGCAGGCAAGGTATTCGCATCGATCGCGCCGGCGCTGGGCGCCGACGCGCTCGTCACCGACGCGGGCAGCACCAAGTGCGGCGTGGTGGCGGCGGCGCGCGCCGCCCTGGGAGAGAAGCTCCGGCAGCTCGTCCCCGCCCACCCGATCGCCGGCGGCGAGCATTCCGGGGTGGCCGCCGCGAGCGCCCAGCTGTTTCGCGGCCGGCGCGTGGTGCTGGTGCCGCTTGCCGAAAATGCCCCGGCCGCCGTCGAGCGCGTGAGCGGCGCCTGGCAGGCGTGCGGCGCGAAAATCGCGCGCATGGAGCCCGAGGAGCACGACGCGGTGTTCGCGGCGGTGAGCCACCTGCCGCATCTGCTCGCCTACGCGCTGGTGCACGAGCTGGCGGGCCGGGAGAACTCGGCGCAGCTGTTCTCGTACGCGGCCGGCGGGTTCCGCGACTTCACGCGCATCGCCTCCAGCCATCCCGAGATGTGGCGCGACATCTGCGTGGCGAACCGCGACCGGCTGCTCGCCGAGCTGGCGCGCTTCGCGGCGAAGCTCGAGTCGGTGCGGGGCCTGCTCCAGGCGGGCGACGCCGGGGCGCTGGAGCGCCTGTTCGCCGAGGCGCGCGCGGCGCGCGGCCGCTGGCTGGAGGGCGAATACGACGCTTGAGGGGCGTGCGATGGATTTTCTCGAGCTGAAGCCGATCCGCCGCGCAGCCGGCACGGTGCGGCTGCCCGGCTCGAAGAGCATCTCGAACCGCGTGCTGCTGCTCGCCTCGCTCGCTTCGGGCGAGACCGAGGTGCGCGGGCTGCTCGACGCCGACGACACCAGGGTGATGCTGGATTCGCTTTCGCGTCTCGGCATATCCTGGCAAAGGCGCGACGGTAGATTCGTGATCACGGGCGCCTGCGGTCCGTTCGCCGCGAAAAAGGCGGATCTTTTCCTCGGCAACGCTGGAACCGCATTGCGCCCGCTTGTCGCGGCGCTCGCGCTCTCGTCGGGCGAATACCGGCTCTCGGGCGTGCCGCGCATGCACGAGCGGCCCATCGCCGACCTGGTCGACGCGTTGCGCGGCATCGGCGCGAGGATCGACTATGCCGGCGCCGAGGGCTATCCGCCGCTGGTCGTTCACCCGGCGCAGATTCATTTGGAGAAATCGGTGAAGGTAAGAGGGGAGGTTTCGTCCCAATTCCTTACGGCGCTCCTGATGGCGCTGCCGCTGTGCGGAAAACGCTCGAGCGTCGAAGTGCAAGGCGAATTGATTTCCAAACCTTACGTCGAGATCACGCTGAACGTCATGCGCCGCTTCGGCGTCGAGGTCCCGCGTCACGACTGGACGATGTTCGAGGTTCCGGAAGGCAGGTACGTCTCCCCGGGAAGGATCTTCGTCGAAGGCGACGCCTCGTCCGCGTCCTACTTCCTCGCCGCCGGCGCGATCGGCGGCGGGCCGGTGCGCGTCGAGGGCGTCGGGCGCGACAGCATCCAGGGCGACGTGCGCTTCACGGAGGTTCTGGAGCGCATGGGAGCGAGAGTCGCGCTCGGCGAGGACTGGATCGAATGCTCTTCGGCGAACGGCACGCTCCGTCCGATCGACATGGATCTCAACCACATTCCCGACGCGGCGATGGCCGCAGCGGTGCTGGCCCTTTTTGCCGGCGGGCCGAGCACCATCCGCAACATCGCGAGCTGGCGCGTCAAGGAGACCGACCGTATCGCCGCGATGGCGAGGGAACTGCGGAAACTGGGGGCGCAGGTGGAGGAAGGTGCCGATTGGATTCGAATCGATCCTCCCAAGACCTTTACTCCCGGCGTTTCAATCGACACCTACGACGATCACCGAATGGCGATGAGCTTCTCGCTCGCCGCGCTCGGCGGCGTCGCCGTGACGATCAACGATCCGAAATGCGTCGCGAAAACGTATCCGGACTACTTCGCGGCGTTCGCTTCGATCGTGCGCTAAGGACTTGGGACACTGACGCCCATGAGCTTCAGCCCCGGCACGTCCTTGAAATCCTTCGCGTTGGCAGTCAACAGCGTGAACTTGCGCTCGATCGCCTGGGCGGCGAGCCAGAGATCCTGAACGCGGAAATCGTGACCGCGGCCGGCTTTTGCCAATCCGGCGGCGAGGGCGCCGAAAATCTCGGCGGTTGCGCCGCCGATGCGCAGGAGCGGCTTGCGTCGCATGCGGCGAAGCATGGCGATGGCTCTCTGTTTCTGCTTTGTGTCGGTCATCAGTTCGATGCCGAAGCGAATCTCCGCGAGGTTGACCGGCGAGAGATAGACCGGGGACGGGCCGGTAACGGCGTGAATGTCGGCGGCGCCGAGTCGTCCCCGCTCGACGGCGATCCACAGGTTGGTATCGATCAGGAAGCCCATGGATCGCGCAACTCGCCGAGCGTTCCGCGTTTGCCCTTCTTCCTGCCGTGGATGGCCGAGGCGAGCGCGTCGGCAGTGCCGTCGTCCAGCGTCCGGTAGAGGTCACCGAGGACCTCGAGGGCGTTGCGCGCGGGCGGTTCCGGAACCAGGCGCGCGATCTGCCGGCGGTTGCGAACCAGCACCACCTCCTCCTGCTCGCGTTCGACGCCGTCCAGGACGGCGCTGAAGTTCCGGGCCACTTCGGTGACGGTCAGCGTTTTCATGGCGGCAGTTTATCAGATACTATCTGATCCGATGACGATCACCGCGGTTTCCAACGTGCCGGTGGTCGCCATCGACGGCCCCTCGGCCTCCGGCAAAGGCACGGTCGCCAAGCGCGTCGCCGAGGCGCTCGGCTTCCATTATCTGGAGAGCGGCGCGCTCTACCGCCTGGTCGCGCTCGCCTCGCTGCGCTCGGGCGTCGCCCCCGGCGACGAGCCGCGGCTCGCCGGGATCGCGCGCGGACTCGATTTCCGCTTCGCGGGCGAGGCGATCTTTCTTGACGGCGAGGACGTGACCGGGGAGGCGCGCGGCGAGCGCTGCAGCATCCTCGCCTCGCAGGTCGCGGGTCTGGCTCAGGTGCGCCAGGCGCTCCTGGAGCGCCAAAGGGGGTTCAGGCGGGCGCCCGGGCTGGTGGCCGACGGCCGCGACATGGGTACGGTGGTGTTTCCGGATGCCAGCCTCAAGGTGTTCTTGACAGCGAGCCCGGAAATCAGGGCTCAACGAAGATATAACCAGTTGAAAGAAAAAGGAATCAGTGCTAATCTTCGCGCCCTTTCCCGCGACCTCGAGGAACGGGATGGGCGCGACGCCAAGCGGGCGGTCGCGCCGCTCGTTCCGGCGAGCGATTCGCAAGTGCTGGATTCTTCGGCGCTTTCGATCGAAGTCGTCACCGAGCGCATCGTCGCCTGGTGCAGGGAAAGGAAACTGGGTGGGCGGGGCTGACGTCCCGCCCTTGTGTTCAACCTGACCCGCAGCACGCAAGTCTGCGGCCTGAAAGGATTTTTCGCTTCATGTCAAACGTTTCCCCCGCCGCCGCCGATCCCGCGAGCGAGTCGTTCGCGGCGCTGTTCGAGGAGAGTCTCAACCGCAAGGAGATGCGCGTCGGCGAAGTCATCACCGCCGAGGTGCTGAGCGTCGACGAGAACTTCGTGGTCGTGAACGCAGGGCTGAAGTCCGAAAGCATCATCGCCATCGAGGAATTCCGCAACGACGCCGGCCAGGTCGATGTGAAGCCCGGCGATTTCGTTTCCGTATCCATCGAGGCGCTGGAGGACGGCTTCGGCGCGACGCGGCTGTCGCGCGACAAGGCGAAGCGCATGGCCGCCTGGCTCGATCTCGAGAAGGCTCTGGAGAAGGGCGAGAAGGTCGAGGGCGTCATCACCGGCAAGGTGAAAGGCGGCCTCACCGTCATGACGCGCGGCATCCGCGCCTTCCTGCCGGGGTCGCTCGTCGACCTGCGCCCGGTGAAGGACACCACGCCCTACGAGGGCAAGCAGATGGAGTTCAAGGTCATCAAGCTCGACCGCAAGCGCAACAACGTGGTCGTGTCGCGCCGCGCGGTGCTCGAGGAGACCGCGGGCGCCGAGCGCGAGCAGCTCCTCGCCACGCTGCAGGAGGGCGCGGTGGTGAAGGGCGTGGTGAAGAACATCACCGACTACGGCGCGTTCGTCGACCTGGGCGGGATCGACGGGCTGCTGCACATCACCGATCTCGCGTGGCGGCGCGTGAAGCACCCGTCGGAAGTGCTCAACGTGGGCGACGAGGTGACCGCCAAGGTGCTCAAGTTCGACGCCGAGAAGAACCGCGTGTCGCTCGGCCTGAAGCAGCTCGGCGAGGATCCCTGGGTCGGCATCGCGCGCCGCTACCCGCAGAGCACGCGCCTGTTCGGAAAAGTGACCAACCTCACCGATTACGGCGCGTTCGTCGAGGTCGAGTCCGGCATCGAGGGCCTGGTGCACGTCTCCGAGATGGACTGGACCAACAAGAACGTGCATCCCTCGAAGGTGGTGCAGGTCGGCGACGAGGTCGAGGTGATGATCCTCGAGATCGACGAGGAGCGGCGCCGCATCTCGCTCGGCATGAAGCAGTGCCAGCCCAACCCGTGGGAGGACTTCGCGCGCGAGTACAAGAAGGGGGACCGGGTAAAAGGCCAGATCAAGTCGATCACCGACTTCGGCGTGTTCGTCGGCCTGCCCGGCGCAATCGACGGGCTGGTGCACCTCTCGGACCTGTCGTGGTCGGCGCCGGGCGAGGAGGCCGTCAAGAACTTCAAGAAGGGCGAGGAGGTCGAGGCAGTGGTGCTCTCGATCGACGTCGAGCGCGAGCGCATCTCGCTCGGCGTCAAGCAGCTCGAGGGCGACCCCTTCACCAACTTCATCGCCAGCCACGAGAAGAACAGCGTGGTGAGCGGCACCGTGAAATCGGTGGACGCGAAGGGCGCCGTGATCGCGATCTCGGGCGAGGTCGAAGGGTATCTGCGCGCCTCCGAGTTCTCGCGCGACCGCGTGGAGGATCTCGCCAAGCACCTCAAGGAGGGCGACGCGGTGCAGGCCATGATCATCAACGTCGACCGCAAGAACCGCTCCATCAACCTGTCGGTGAAGGCGAAGGACCTCGTAGAGGAGACCGACGCGATGAAGCAGCTGCGCACCGAGCAGGCGGCGGCGAGCGCGGGAGCGACCAATCTCGGCGCGCTGCTGCGCGCCAAGCTCGACAAGGGCAATCCCGACCCGCAGGAATAGGCGGGGCCCGAGCGCACGAAAAGGGGGAAGTTCCGCCATGACCAAGTCGGAGCTGATCGCGCGCCTCGCCCAGCGTTATCCGCAGCTGGTGGCGAAGGACGCCGAGTACGCGGTCAAGATGATCCTCGACGCGATGACCAGCTCGCTGCTCGCCGGCCACCGCATCGAGATCCGCGGCTTCGGCAGCTTCGGGCTGAACTACCGGCCGCCGCGCACCGGGCGCAATCCCAAGTCCGGCGAGAAGGTGCGGGTGCCCGAGAAGTACGTGCCGCACTTCAAGGCGGGCAAGGAACTGCGCGAGCGCGTCGACTCCCCGCCCGCGGCCGCGCCGGCGCCCAAGCAGCAAACCACCCAGACCGCGCGCTAGGCCGGATGCGGGGGTGAGCGGCGCCCGCGCCCGGATCGCCTGACATGCGCATCGCCAGCTGGACCATCCGGATCGCCGTGTTCCTGTTCCTGCTCGCGCTGGCGGCCAGGAACGCCGACCCGGTCACCCTGCGTTTCTTCTTCGACCTCGCGATCCAGACACCGCTGGTGGTGGCGCTGTTCGCGGCCTTCGCCGCCGGCGCCGCGGTCGGTTTGATGGCCGTGCTCGCGACCCTGCTGCGCCAGCGGCGCGAGATCGCGCGCCTGAAGCGCGAAACGCCATCGGGCGCCGCGCCGGCGCCGCCCCAGGTGCCGGATCTCTAGCGCCATGGAATTCGAGTACTGGTGGCTGCTGGGATTTCCGCTGTTCTTCGGCCTGGGATGGGCGGCGGCGCGCATCGACATCCGGCAGCTGGTGCGTGAATCGCGCGCGCTGCCGCGCTCGTACTTCAAGGGGCTCAATTTCCTGCTCAACGAGCAGCCGGACAAGGCGATCGAGGCCTTCATCGAGGTGGTGAGGATCGACCCCGAGACCATCGAGCTGCACTTCGCGCTGGGGAGCCTGTTCCGGCGCCGCGGCGAGTACGACCGCGCGATCCGCATGCACCAGAACCTGTTCGAGCGCGCCGACCTCGGCGCCGAGCAGAAGCTCGCCGCGCTCGCCGCGCTGGGCGAGGACTACCTCAAGGCCGGCATCCTCGACCGCGCGGAGGACGTATTCGCGCGGCTCGCCGAGGGCCCCAGCGCCGCGCTGGCGCGGCGGCGCCTGCTCGAGATCTACGAGCAGGAAAAGGAGTGGGACCGCGCCACCGACATGGCGAAGCGCCTCGCCGCCGAATCCGGCGAATCCCGCGGCCGCGGCGTCGCGCAGTACCTGTGCGAGCTCGCCTCGACCGAGGCGACGCATTCGCGACCGGACGCGGCGCGCCGGCACCTGGAGGAGGCGCTGGAGGCGAACCGCAAGTGCGTGCGCGCCAGCCTGCAGCTCGGCGACCTCGAGCGCGCGGCGGGCAAGCTGGAGCGCGCGATCGAGCACTGGAAGAGGATCGAGTCGCAGGACGCCTCGTACCTCGCGCTCGCGGCGCAGCGCCTGCTCGAGGCCTACCGCGACGTGGGGCGCCCCGAGGAGGGCCTGACGCTGCTGGCCGGCTACCTCGAGCGCTACCCGTCGCTCGATCTGCTCGACACGGTGTTCCAGCAGACGCTCGAGGCGAAGGGCGTCGAGGTCGCCTACAAGCTGGTGCGCGACGAGCTGCGGCGCAACCCGACGCTGCTCGGCCTGGACCGGCTGCTCGAGGCGCAGATCATCGGGGCGGCATCGCCCGAGCGCAGGCGCGACCTGGAGCTGGTGCGCAATCTCGTGCACGGCCACACGCGGCGCCTCGCCCGCTACCGCTGCGAGAGCTGCGGCTTCAAGGCGCGCCAGTTCCACTGGCGCTGCCCGGCCTGCGGCGGCTGGGAGACCTACCCGCCGCGGCGCACCGAGGAGTTCGACCTCGCGCCATGAACCTCACGGTGGTCGGAACAGGTTACGTGGGGCTTGTCACCGGCGCCTGCCTCGCCGACGCGGGAAACCGCGTGCTCTGCGTCGATCTCGACGCGACGAAGATCGAGGCGCTCGCCGCGGGCCGCGTCCCGATCTTCGAGCCGGGCCTGGAGCCGATCGTCGCGCGCAACCGCGCGGCCGGAAGGCTCGCGTTCACCACCGACGTGGCGGCGAGCGTGGCGCACGGCGAGCTGCAGCTGATCGCGGTCGGCACGCCGCCCGGCGAGGACGGCGCGGCGGACGTCACGCAGGTGCTCGAGGCGGCGCGCGCGATCGGGCGCCACATGCGCTCGTACAAGGTGGTCGCGACCAAGTCGACGGTGCCGGTCGGCACGGCCGACCGGATTCGCCAGGCGATAGGCGAAGAGATGCGCCGCCGCGGAGTCGAGCTCGAGCTCGCGGTGGTCTCGAACCCCGAATTCCTCAAGGAGGGCGCGGCGGTCGAGGACTTCATGCGCCCCGAGCGCATCATCGTCGGCTCCGACGACGAGCGCGCGATCGCGCTGCTGCGAAGCCTCTACGCGCCGTTCCAGCGCAACCGCGAGCGCATGATGGTGATGGGCGCGCGCTCGGCCGAGCTCACCAAGTACGCCGCGAACTCGATGCTCGCCACGCGCATCTCGTTCATGAACGAGCTGGCGAACCTCGCCGAGACGCTGGGCGCCGACATCGAGCAGGTGCGCCGCGGCATCGGCGCGGACCCGAGGATCGGCAGCCGCTTCCTCTACGCGGGCGCGGGATTCGGCGGCTCGTGCTTCCCCAAGGACGTGAAGGCGCTGCAGCGCATCGCCTCGGAGGCCGGCCGCCCGCTCAGGGTGCTCGCCGCGGTGGAGCAGGTGAACGAGGCGCAGAAGCACGTGCTCGGCGCAAAGATCCGCGCGCGCTTCGGCGCCGATCTCTCCGGGCGGCGCTTCGCGATCTGGGGCCTGGCGTTCAAGCCGGAGACGGACGACCTGCGCGAGGCGCCGGCGAGGACCCTCATCGCCGACCTCCTCGGCGCCGGCGCGGCGGTGCGCGCCTACGATCCGGCTGCGGGCGACGGGGCGAGGCGCCTCTACGCCGGCGAGCCGAAAGTCGAGATCGCCGCTTCGGCGCTCGCCGCGCTGGAAGGGGCGGATGCGCTCGCGATCGTCACCGAGTGGCGCGAGTTCCGCAGCCCGGACTTCGCCGCGTTGAAGGCGCGCCTGAAGACCCCGGCGGTCTTCGACGGGCGCAACCTGTACGATCCGGCTGCGATGCGCGCCCAGGGAATCGAGTACCACCCGATAGGAAGGAAGACGTGAAGGTGCCGGATACCTCCGCGGCACGGGTGCTGGTGGTCGGGGACGTGATGCTCGACCGCTACTGGTTCGGCGACGCCGCGCGCATCTCGCCCGAGGCTCCCGTTCCCGTATTGCTGGTCGAGCGCGAAGAGGAGCGGCCGGGCGGCGCGGCGAACGTCGCACGCAACTGCGCGGCGCTTGGGGCGCGCACTCAACTGCTCTCGGTCATCGGGCGCGACGGCCCGGGAACGCGGCTCGCGCGCCTGGTCAGGCAGGCCGGCGTGCGCGCGAGCCTGCACCGCGACCGCTCGATCCGCACCACGCAGAAGCTGCGCGTCATCGGCCGCCAGCAGCAGCTGCTGCGCATCGACTTCGAGACCCCGCCCTCGCGCGAGGTGCTCGCCTCGAAGCTCGCCGAGTTCGAGGCCGCGCTTCCGCAGTGCGACGTGGTGGTGCTCTCCGACTACGGCAAGGGGGGCCTCGCGCACATCGCGCGGATGATCCGGCTCGCGCGCGCGGCCGGAAAGCGCGTGCTGGTGGACCCCAAGGGCGAGGACTACTCGCGCTACAAGGGCGCGAGCGTGGTGACGCCCAACCTCGCCGAGCTGCGCGGCGTGGTCGGCGGCTGGAAGGGCGAGAAGGACCTCGAGGCGCGCGCGCAGCGCCTGCGCGGGAGCCTGGGCCTGGAGGCGCTGCTGCTGACCCGCGGCGAGCTGGGAATGACGCTTTTCCGGCGCAGCCGCGTGCTGCGCGTCAAGGCGGAGAAGCGCGAGGTGTTCGACGTGAGCGGCGCGGGCGACACGGTGATCGCGACGCTCGCGGTGATGCTCGCCTGCGGAGAGCCGCTGGAGGCCGCGGTGCGCCTGGCGAACCGCGCCGGCGGCATCGCGGTGGAGAAGTTCGGCACCGCGGTCGTCACGCGGCAGGAACTGTTCGGGGGCTAGTGGGCCATGTACTACGTGGTCACCGGCGCCGCCGGGTTCATCGGCTCCAGGCTTGTCGCGGCGCTCAACCGCCGCGGCATCGCCGACATCATCGCCGTCGACAACCTCCCGGCGGGCGGAGAGCTACGCAACCTGACCGGGATGCGGATCCGCGACTACCTGCGCCACGACGAATTCCTCGAGCGGTTCGACGGCGCACTGGAAGCCGTGTTCCACGAAGGCGCCTGCACCAATACCATGGTGCACGACCGGCGCCTGATGATGGAAAGCAACTTCGAGTTCTCGCGGCGCCTGCTCGACAGGTGCCAGTCGGCGCGCGTGCCGCTGATCTACGCTTCGTCGGCGGCGGTCTACGGCGGCAGCGGCGAGTTCCGCGAGGAGCCGCAGTGCGAGCGCCCGCTCAACGTGTACGGAGAATCGAAGCTGCTGTTCGACCAGGAAGTGCGGCGCCGCCTGCCGCAGGCGGGCGCGCAGCTCGCCGGGCTGAGATATTTCAACGTCTACGGACCTGACGAGGCGCACAAGGGCGCCATGGCGTCGATGGCGTTCCAGGCGCGTCGGCAGCTGCGCGAGACGGGAAAGGTGAGGCTGTTCAGGGGCTCTGGCGGTTACGGCGACGGCGAGCAGCGGCGCGACTTCATCCACGTCGACGACGCCGTGGCGGTCAACCTCTGGCTGCTGGAGCACCGCGGGGTGTCGGGCATCTTCAACTGCGGCACCGGCCGCGCGCAGAGCTTCAACGAGCTCGCCGCCGCCGTGATCAACGCCGAGCGCGGCACGCGCCTTGCGCCGCGCGAGCTGGCGGCGAAGGGGCTGATCGAGTACATCCCTTTTCCCGAGGGGCTGATGGAGAAATACCAGAGCTTCACGCAGGCGGACCTGAGCCGCCTGCGCGAGGCGGGATTCGGGGGCGAATTCATGACCGTTGAGCAGGGCGTGTCCGCCTATATGCAGGAACTGCGCGCCGCATGAACAGGACGATCGAGGATTTCATCGGCGATACGCCGCTCGTGCGGCTGCAGCGCCTGCCGGGCGAGGAGAACCGCAAGCGCGGCAACGTCATCCTCGCCAAGCTGGAGGGCGACAACCCCGCCGGCTCGGTGAAGGACCGCCCGGCGATCTCGATGATCCGGCGCGCCGAGGAGCGCGGCCGCATCAAGCCGGGCGACACGCTGATCGAGCCGACCTCGGGCAACACCGGGATCGCGCTCGCGATGGCCGCGGCGATCCGCGGCTACCGCATGGTGCTCATCATGCCCGAGCACCTGTCGACGGAGCGGCGGCAAACCATGCGCGCCTACGGCGCCGAGATCGTCCTCACGCCGCAGAAGGGCGGCATGGAGGCGGCGCGCGACCTCGCCGAGAAGATGGTGAGGGAGAAGAAGGGCATCATGCTCGACCAGTTCGCCAACCCCGACAACCCGCTCGTCCACTACCAGACCACGGGCCCGGAGATCTGGCGCGACACCGAGGGGAAAATCACCCACTTCGTCTCCAGCATGGGCACCACCGGCACCATCATGGGCTGCTCGCGCTTTTTCAAGGAGAAGAACCCGAAGATCCAGGTGATCGGCTGCCAGCCGAGCGAGGGCTCGCAGATCCCCGGCATCCGCAAGTGGCCCGAGGCCTACCTGCCGAAGATCTACGAGCGCAAGCGCGTGGACCGGCTGGAGCTGGTGAGCCAGGCCGAGGCCGAGGAGATGACGCGGCGCCTGGCGCGCGAGGAGGGCATCTTCGCTGGCATCTCCTCGGGCGGCGCGGTGCACGTCGCGCTGCGCGTCGCGGGAGAGCTGAAGAACGCGGTGATCGTCACCGTCATCTGCGACCGCGGCGACCGCTACCTCACCACCGGAGTGTTCCCCGATTGACCCCGGTCCTCGCCTTCGATATCGAGACGGTGCCCGACTGCGCGGGGATCCGCAGGCTGCACCGCCTGCCCGAGTCGCTCGCCGATCACGAGGTCGCGGAGATCGCCTTCCAGAGGCGCCGCGTGCAGACCGGGAGCGACTTCCTGCCGCCGCACCTGCAGCGCGTGATCGTCATCTCCTGCGTGCTGCGCGACGGCGAGGGCGTGCAGCTGTTCTCGATCGGCGAGCCCGAGCGCGACGAGCGCTCGACGATCCAGAAGTTCTTCGACGGCATCGAGAAATACACGCCGCAGCTGGTATCGTGGAACGGCGGCGGCTTCGACCTGCCGGTGCTGCAGGCCCGGGGCCTGGCGAACGGGGTGAGCGCGGCTCGCTACTGGGAGCTGGGCGATGAGGACCGCGAGTTCCGCTACAACAACTACATCGGCCGCTACCACACGCGCCACCTCGACCTGATGGACCTGCTCGCCCAGTACCAGCCGCGCAACTACGCGCCGCTCGACGAGGCGGCGCGGCTGTGCGGCTTTCCCGGCAAGCTCGGTCTCGAAGGCGCCGCGGTCTGGGAGCAGTACGGCAAGGGCGAGATGAAGAAAATCCGCGACTACTGCGAGACCGACTGCGCCAACACCTACCTGCTCTACCTGCGCTTCCAGCGCATGCGCGGCCAGTTCGCCGAGGAGCGCTACCGCAAGGAATGCGCGCTGCTTCGCGCCGCGCTCGAGAAGCAGAAGGAGACGCACTGGCGCGAGTTCCTGTCGCTTTGGGAAAAGCTGGATTAAAACCCTGCCGCGCGCCCTCCGGGCGCGGCGGAACCATGGAAAGTACGATTCTCGAGGTCGGTGCGCTTGATGCCGAGGGGCGCGGCGTCGCGCGCAACCGGGAAGGCAAGGTGGTGTTCGTCGAGGGCGCGCTGCCGGGCGAGCGCGTCGAGGCGCGTGTCTTCGAGCAACGGCGCTCGTTCGACCTCGCGCATACCGCAGCCGTCCTGCGCGAGTCGCCGGGCCGCAGGCCGCCGCGCTGCCCGCACTTCGGCGTGTGCGGCGGCTGCGCCACGCAGCACGCCGACGCGCGCACGCAGATGGCGGCGAAGCAGCGCTGGCTGGAGGAGAACCTCGCGCGCATCGGCAAAGTGGCGCCCGAGACGATGCTGCCGATCGTCTACGGCGAGGAATGGGGCTACCGCCGCCGCGCTCGGCTCTCGGCGCGCTACGTGGCGACGAGGGGCGCGCTGGTCGGCTTCCGCGAGCGGCACTCGACCCATGTCGCCGAGCTGCGCGGCTGCGAGGTGCTTCCCGAGCCGATCGCGGCGCTGATCCTCCCCTTGCGGGAGCTGGTCGGAAGTCTCTCGATCCGGGATCGCATCCCGCAGATCGAGTACGCGGGAGGCGAGGGCTGCGATGTGCTCGTGTTCCGGCACCTTCTGCCGCTTTCGCGCGAGGACGAGGAGTTGCTTGCGCGATTCGCCGACGCGCACGGTGTGCACGTCTGGCTTCAGCCCGGTGGGCCGGACAGCGCGCACCCGTTTCGTCCGGAGGACAGCGAGCTCTATTACACGCTGCCCGAGTTCGGGCTGCGCATCGCTTTCGGTCCGACCGACTTCACCCAGGTGAACCACGGCGTGAATCGAATCCTCGTATCGCGCGCGGTGCGGCTGCTCGACCCGCAGCCCGGCGAGCGTATCGCCGACCTCTACTGCGGGCTGGGCAACTTCTCGCTACCGCTCGCTTCGCGCGGCGCGCAGGTGATCGGGTTCGAGGGCAGCAAGGACTTGGTGGAGCGGGCGCGGAAGAATGCCGCTGCGAACGGACTGGTCGCTCAGTTCGAGGTCGCCGACCTGTCCGAGCCGAATCTCGCTGCGTGGGGCCGGTTCGAGAAGCTACTGATCGATCCCCCGCGCGAGGGCGCGATCGGGATCGTGAAATCGCTTCCCGCCGAGTGGCCGCGCCGCATCGTCTACGTCTCCTGCGATCCGGCGACGCTCGCTCGCGACGCGGGCGTGCTCGTGCACACGAAGGGTTTCCGGCTTGCCGCCGCGGGAGTGGCTAACATGTTTCCCCACACGGCGCACGTGGAGAGCATCGCACTGTTCGAGCGTTAGGAAAAAGAAAGGGCGCCTCGCGGCGCCCTGCTTGCTGAGCTTTCCTGCTTCGGCTATTCGCGCTCGCCCGCAAAGGCCATCAGCAGGTGCAGCAGGTTGGCGAAGATGTTGAACAGGCTCATGTACACGCCCGTGGTCGCCATCAGGTAGTTGGTCTCGCCGCCGCGCACGATGCGGTTCAGGTCGTAGAGCAGGAACAGCGAGAACACCACGATCACCAGCGTCGAGATCGTCAGCGCGAGCGCCGGGATCTGCAGCCACAGGTTGGCGAGCATCGCCACCAGCAGCGCGATCATGCCGACGAAGAGGAATTTCCCCATGAAGCTGAAGTCGCGCTTGGTCGTGGCGGCGATCGCGCCCATGCCGACGAAGATCGCGCCTGTGCCGAGCGCGGCGTAGCCGACGAGCTGCATGCCGTTCTTCATCGCGAGCGCGACGTTCAGGATCGGCCCCAGCCACCAGCCGAGCAACCCGGTCATGAGGAGCAGCAGCGCGATGCCGATGCCGCTGTTGCGGTTCGCCGCGATGCCGAACTGCAGCCCGATCACCGCCGCGAGCAGGACGAGCGTGCTCACGATGGGGCTCGCCATGATGACGCCCGCCGTCTGCATGCCGATGTAGGCGCCGATCACCGTCGGCACCATCGTCAGGGCGAGCAGCAGGTAGGTGTTGCGCAGGACTTTCTGCGCGGACGGCGCGATGACGGCTTCGCGCGCCGCCTCGTAGCTCGCTCCGCGCCCGAAAACCTGGTCGTTGGTTCGTACTGGCTTCAACTCGGGTTCCATTCCTTCCCTCCTTGGTGCGATTTCTCGCTCGTGCATAAGACTAGCAGACGACCATGAAGTTTCACCTGCCGCGACATAAAATGCCGGCGCGACACCGCTTTTTCAAGCGTGGAAGGGTGGCAGAGCGGTTGAATGCACCGGTCTTGAAAACCGGAGGGGCGAAAGCCCTCGTGGGTTCGAATCCCACCCCTTCCGCCAATCGAATCAAGCTCCTAATGCAGCTCTGTGCGCCGCTTCGAATTTATCTCTCCGTCCGATTTAACTCCTTGAATCGTTACTGCTTTTTACCGCACTTCGAGACCGGTCGGTGGTAACCTTTCGGCCGTAGGGGCGGGCTGCTGGGGAAGGCGGCGCCGTCGACTGAGAAAAGGCAGGGGGAGGAGTGGAACGCGAAGAGTTCCGCTTCGAGCAGCTCGCCTGGGTGATCGGCAGCCTTTGCCGCATCCACCGCGTTCCGTTCGACTCGGCGCTGCTCGCGCAGCAGTTCCCGCCGCCGTACGACCGCGCCGCGCTGCAGAGCGCCGCGAGAGCCTACGGATTCAAGACCGGCTTCACGGGCGCACGCGGAGGGCGCTTCGACGCGCTGCCGCTCCCCGCCGTCGCGTTTCTCCTCTCGGGCGCTCCCGCGCTCATCCTCAAGCACGACGGCGAGCGCGTGATCTACGTCGAGGCGGGCAGCGACGCCGCGCGCACGGGCCTTTCCACCGAATTCGACGCCTTGTTCGAGCCGCAGGTCATGCTTGCGGCGCGCGACCCGGTGGAGACCGAGCCGCTGCCTGGAGCTCCCGAGGAGCCGAAGTCCTTCGGCTTCCGCTGGTTCGTCCCCGAGCTCGCCAAGCACCGGCGCATCTGGCGGGACGTCCTGCTGACGTCCCTGGCCATCCAGGTCATCGGCCTGTCCACACCGCTTTTCACGCAAGTCATTATCGACAAGGTGGTCGTGCACCAGACTCAGAGCACGCTGATCGCGATCGCCGTGGGCCTGGCGATGTTCCTCGTGTTCAACGCCGCGATGGGCTGGATGCGCCAGTACCTGGTGCTGCACACCGGGAACCGCGTCGACGCGGTGCTCGCGACGCAGGTCTTCGGCCACCTCTTTCGCCTGCCGCTGCCGTACTTCGAGCACCGCCCGACCGGCACCACGGTCGCGCGCCTGCAGGGGGTGGAGACGATCCGCAACTTCATCACCGGCGCGGCGATCTCGTTCGTGCTCGATCTGCCGTTCCTCGTCGTGATCATCGCGGTGATGCTCGCCTACAGCTGGCAGCTCTCGCTGATCGCGCTCGGGGTGGTGGTCGTGCTCGCCGGGATCAGCGTGCTCGTCACGCCGTTGCTGCGCGAGCTCATCAACCGCCAGTTCCTCCTGGGCGCGCGCAACCAGGCGTTCATGACCGAGTACATCGCGGGCGTCGAGACGGTGAAGACGCTGCAGTTCGAGCCGGTGCTCGAGCGGCGCTTCGGCGACTACCTCGCCGCCTACCTCGCCTCGGGCTTCGCCACGCGCCAGCTCTCCAACACCTACAACGTGGTGGCGAGCGCGCTCGAGCAGCTGATGACCATGGCAATCCTGGTGGTCGGGGCGCTGCTCGTGATGCGCAACGACGGCTTCACCATCGGCATGCTGGTCGCCTTCCAGATGTTTGCCGCGCGCATGGCGCAGCCGATGCTGAGGATCGCGGGCCTGTGGCAGGAGTTCCAGCAGGCGAACATCGCCGTGAAGCGCCTGGGCGACATCATGAACGCGCCTGCCGAGCCGGTCTCGCTCGCGCCGACGCGCGAGCCGGGCGGGGCGGGGATGGTGGAGCTGCAGGGTCTTTCGTTTCGCTACAGCGAGCGGCATCCGTATCTCTTCCGCAACCTGGACCTGGCGCTCCGCGCGGGCGAGCTGGTGGTGGTGAGCGGCCCCTCGGGCTGCGGCAAGAGCACGCTCGCGAAGCTGCTGCTCGGCTTCTACCAGCCCGGCGACGGGCGGATCCTGCTCGACGGCCGCGACATCGGCCACCTGTCGGCGAACGAATTACGCCAGGCCTTCGGCGTGGTGCCGCAGGAGACGATGCTTTTCTCGGGGACGGTGTACGACAACCTCGCCATGGCGAACCCGCACGCCGGGTTCGAGGACATCGTCGGCGCGTGCAAGGCGGCGGAGATCCACGAGGTGATCGAGAAGCTGCCGCAGGGCTATCAGACGCTTCTGGGCGAGCACGGGGTCGGGCTCTCGGGCGGGCAGAAGCAGCGCATCGCGATCGCGCGGGCGCTGCTGAAGCGGCCGAGGATTTTGATTTTCGACGAGGCGACGAGCAATCTCGACAACAAGACTGCGGAGAGCCTGGCGCTGACGGTGAATGCCTTGAAGGGGGCGGCGACGATTTTGTTCATTGCGCATCAGTTGCCGCAGGGGCTGGAGGTGGACAGGCATATGAGCTTCGGGGCGGGCGCGCGGCAGCCGCTTGCGACGGCGTCGAGGGAGGGGTGAGCGTGCGTAGATTCGGTGTCAGTACTTATACGATTGGGACAAGAACAGGGAGGACTACAGCAATGCGAGGCGCGACTGGACGCTGTGGTGGATGGTCAAACATTTCGCGTACCGGCGGCACCCGTACGGCCGGTGACGCGCTAAGCCGTCCACGGAAACGGGGCAAATCCAGTGAGCTTCGGCGCTGCGCCGAGACCGCCGCTCGCGACGGCCGCTAAGGACTAGCGATGGTACCCGCCGAAACGCTCGGCATGCTTTTGCCCGTCAAACAGATCATCTTGACGGTCTGGTTGGTCATCGGGTTGATTATCGCCGGCGTCGCAGCCGCAATAGGAGGCAAGAAGGGATTTGCTTGGACCTTGGGAGTGACGTGGATTGCAATTCCTTCAATAGCCGCCGTGAGCATTTCCCTCTCGAGCAAGCAGATCCAGGAAGAGAACAGAGCGATTCTTGGGCGATTGGGAAATGAATATAGGGTACTTTGCGATTCACCAGATCGTGAGGTAATTCGGCGCACGGTGGACGGCGTTCAGGAAGTGGCGGTCACTCCAGGTCGGGGGCCCACGGACCAATGGGGAAATGACCTGTTCTTCCCCTCCAGAGGTGGAGGGCCGGATGTTAGCGCCGGTTGGATTGCAGGTCCCAAGGGTGGTCGATATGGGGGCTACAAAAGAGTCGTGGCACTTTCCTCCTTGACGGACACGAGTGCTGTTCCTCGCTATCACGTTTCGTTTAGGCACCTGACTGCTGGCCTCATAGATGAGCGTTCAACGATACACGGAGTGGACATTCGGATCGTTGATAGCGTTGCAAACGAAGTTATCGCCGAGCGGCGTGACTACATGGAGACGCTCAGCGACGAATTTGTATTTCCGAAGGGTTGTGCGGGGCGCGAGCGGGAGGATCGCGGGAAGTGGCAACGTGACCATTTGGAGTTCATACGCAAAGTGCTTATTCCAGTGCCGGGGGTCCGTATTGTGCAGAAGGACCTTCTGCTCGTACGTGAAGGACGAGAGCGACACATTGTTAAACCCGAGGACTTTTCGTCTTCGGTAGCAGCCCGCGTGGTCGACGAGTGGCCGCCAACGAGCCGCTTTGATCACATCGAAAAGCATCTTCCGCCAGGCTTCGAATATGGATATTCACGGAGAAAGGATTCTGTCGGCGAATTTCTTGAGCGTGCGATCGTGTTACTAAAGCCCGACAAGGACATCAAGATCGGTCAAGGACTCGGCGGCGACTACAACACAAATCTCTTTGGCGGTTGAGCTGGAGGGGGATGGGTTCACTGCCGTCTTTGCAACGGGCTTCCGCAGCGACGTTGACCAACCATTTCTCGTTCTACGGCGTTTTGGCGGAGAAGGTGACTTGCTTGGTCAAACGCACGTCGCCCTACCGGCAACGATAAGCCCGAGAACATACATACACAGCCCCGATCACAAACTCCAGATTACGAAAACGGAATACCGATTGCGAATTTCTCCTAGGCAAGAAAAGGTGCTGACTGGAGTCGATCTTGAGCTATCCATTCCTCGTTCAGCGCTGAAGAGCTCGTCGCGGAAGGAATCTCAATGATGGTGTTGCCGAAGTCGCTTTTGTGGATGATTCTTGTGGCGCACACGAGCCAAGTAACCGCTCGCAGGAATTGTCGACGCTTGCTCATCTTCAGGAAGATGCGACAAGGTTGGCGTGACGCCCAACGATTGCCGAAGCGAGAACACGAGTGGGCGGCGCCGTCGGGTCCGCAGCCCGACTCGTTAACACCGGCACGGGAGCATGTGATACAAACCGAAAGGACTGCAACCGGATTCATCAACGACATTCCGTCGGCCCTGCCCATTGTCGCGTCTTGCGTCGCGTTGTTCATGGCGAGCTCGGTTGCAGGCGGAGACTTTCCGCCGCCAGGCTGGGCGCGATTGGCGGACTGGAATGCGCAGCGCGAGGAATGTCTAAAGGTCGCCGGCAGATCGATGGCGGAAGGAATGCAATGCAAGTTCGCGCAAGCTGCGGAGCTGCCGCCCCTCGAGAGGCAGTATCGCGAGTGGTTTGGCGAGGAGTACGACCCGGCCAAGTATCGCGAGTGCCTGAAACAGGCGGGGCAACCCACTAACTTCGGTTGTGAGTTTCTGCGCTTGATGCGCGAGCCCGAACCCGAATATTGGCCCTATCCGGATGCTCCGCGGCCGAAGTGGCCCGAGGCGCCGAATCCACCCGTATACAGGAAGGGCATGACCAGCAAGCAGTACTTCGATGCGCTATGCAGGGCCGAGGCGGGGGAGTTCGTTTACAAGACGGTGGATAACGTCGAAGGAATCTACCAAGTACGGCCACGACGCCGGGTGTCCTCGGACGCGTATCAAGACAGGTATGTGCTGGAAGATCCCTACGGGTACACAGATTGGGAAGCGGAAGATCCAGAAACGATATTTTCTCGAGGAGGATTCGCGAGATACAAGTTCTTCGAGTCTGTGGCGCGACGCAAACCAGACTCGGCGTATGGGGCGGAGCGCTTTGATAAGTCAGTATTTGCTGCCCCTCCTCCGAACGCGCGCGTCGAGCGGTACTTCGGCTATGACGGGAGAGACAAGACTACGTTGCGCAAGGAATTCCACGCCAGTCCGAAGAGCCGGTACGGGTTCACTTGGCGTGGCATCAAACGACCTCGTGACCGCGAACTTGGCGTAGCTGGAGGCGAACTGATTGTTGTCGATCTCGTGACTGGCGAGGTTCTCGGGGTGCGCCGAGGCTTTGCGCAAAGCGGAACGGTGCGCAATCGAACGGGATTCAATTGGGAGACTGCCCTGGTGTGCCCAAGACTACGGAAGCGGCCCGACGCGAGCGACAAGTTCGGAGATTTTTCCTATTGGTTTGTGAGCAAGATCGCAAGACCTGTAGGTAACTAGGGGTGGACATGATCATGGCCGGCGACGCGAACAAGATCAAGGCTTGGTACAGCGCGACTCAATTGCAGATCGTTGCAGAGTCGTACTTTCAAGACATCAATTTCGATTTCTCGAATACGGATGCAGTGGTAGGCGTGCTGCGGCGTGGCAATACACCTCCGAATAGCGCACCCGACCAGTACGTCCGGATGACACCGCAGCAGGTCACGGCCTTTCTCGGCCGATACGAAATTGTCGATCAACTGCCGAACACCTCTTCAGGATTTTCGGCGACCTTAATTCGAGAGCGTGAAACTGGCCGCTACACCCTCGCCTTCCGCTCGACGGAATGGAAGAACGCCTCGAAAGGCGGGGACTTCGAGCGCGACGGCTACGACGGCGCGGGCGGAGAGTTGTTTTCGGTGGGCTTTGCGTTCGGGCAACTGCGCGACATGGAGTGGTACCTGAGCGAGATGAAGGCTGGGCGGCTCGCTACGGGCAACACCGCGGCGAACGGTGCGGCGATCGCTGCGCAACTTACCTCGGGCACGATCGATCTGACCGGCTACAGCCTGGGTGCCCACATGGCGACCGTGTTCACGGAGCTGCACCCGGAGCTTGTGGGGCAGACGATCGTCTTCAATGCTGCGGGGCGCGGAGCGATTCTGAAGAAGACTGAGTCCACGTTCGGTGCGACCGAGCGCCAGATGCTGGAGCGCTTCGAGCGAATCCTTCTTGAGCCGAGGGCGGGGAGCGGATTTGGCGCCTTGCCCTTTGCGAAGCGGATGCAGGTTCTAGGTGCTTCAGTTCCCGGGCAGGGAGTAGCCGGCGCCAACATCTACCAGAACCGACGCTATCTATGGGCGGTGGAGGCAACGGCCGCCGAGTTTCGCACGCAGGGCTTTGGGATTTCTGGCAACTCCGATGAGCGGGCGCGGAGCATGGACGCTTTGGCGCACGCGAAGATCACCCAGCTCTACGGGCACGCCACGCACGGGGACGCGGAGGCGACGGCGAACGCGGGGGTGCACGCGCCCGCGCGCTCGATCTTTATCGAGGACCAGCCTGACGTGGAAGGCACGCCGAAGCTTCCGTTTGCGCCGAAGCTGACCGGCAACCTTCTGGGATTCATTTTCGATGGCGACTTCTACAACACGCACAGCCTCACGCTCGTTGTCGATTCGCTCGCGGTGATGAACGCGTTCATGCAGGCGGATGGGAATCTCACGCAGCGGGAGGCGGAGTCGATCCTCGCGGCGGCGTCGAACCAGCGAGCCCAGACCTCGGTGCCCAAAGGGGCGCCCCTCGCCGCTGAGGGCGACTCGCTCGAACGCGCGCTCGACGGGTTGCGCAAGCTCGTCAATCCGCAGGGCTTTTCGCCAACAGGCTTTGATCCGAAGGCGGGCGGATTCGGGGACTCGGCAGTACGGGAGCGCTTTCATGCCAACGTCAATTCGCTGCTCGCTCAGCTCTCGGGGCCTCCTGCAGTGACGATGCGCATTACCCCTTTGGTTCCGACGAGCCAGTTCAAGATAAACGGGGAGCCTCTCGATTCCGGACCGATGATTCACTGACGATCGAGTTCGCGAACGGAACGCTCTCGCGCGTGGAGCTCCTCGAATTCGCCGATGGCACGATCTGGGACCTCGGGCGCCTCGCGCTCCAGCAGTTCGCATCGCCGGGCGGCTCGGCGCGCAGCTTCGGCACTCCGTCGAACGACAATCGCACGCTCGGCGCGGACGACGAGCTCTTCTTCGGCCTGGGCGGGAACGACTCGCTCAACGACCTCAACGGCCACAACGCGCTCTACGGCAACGAGGCGAACGACACCTTCTCGACCGGTTCCGGCGACGACACGCTCTCCGGCGGCGCGGGGAACGACAGCTTCTCGCCGCGCTCGGGCGACAACGTGATTTCCTTCGGCCGCGGCTCCGGACAGGACACGCTCACTCTCTCGCGCAGATCCAGCAACTACGGGAGCGACACCGTCTTCCTCGGCGAGGACGTGCGCCCCGAGCACGTGCGGCTGCGCCGCGGCCCGGACGCGACGCTCATCGTCGAGATCGCGGGAACCCCGGACAGCCTGACCATCCGCGACGATCCCAACGCCAACCAGGGGCGCGCGCGGCTGCGCTTCGAGTTCGCCGATGGAACGCTGTGGGACGCCGCGGCGATCGAAGCGCACATCCAGGCGGTCGCGCTCATCGAGGGCGGCACCGGCAACGACTCGCTCGTCGGCGGAGACGGCAGCGAGACCTTCGCCGGCGGGCCCGGCAACGACACGCTCACGGGAGGCGGCGGGCAGGATGCGTTCGTCTTCGATCGCGGCGACGGCACCGACACCATCGTCGACGAGGCGCCGCGCATCGTCCTCGGCGAGGGCATCGCGCCGCAGGACGTCGCGCTCTCGGGCTTGGGCTTCGCGGCAGGCGGCCGCGACCTCGTCATCACCATCGCGAGCGGCGGCGGGCAGATCACCGCGCGCAACTGGTTCCCGTCCACGCACTCGGGCGCGATCGAGTTTGCCGACGGCACGGTGTGGGACTCGGCGTACGTCGGCACGCGCGTTCCTTACACGTTCGTCTCCGGCGCGAGCGGCAGCTACACGGGCACGCTCGGCGGCGACACGTTCGCCATGGGCGCGAGCGCGGACACGATGCGAGGCGAAGCCGGCGACGACTCGCTCGACGGCGACGGCGGCAACGACCAGCTGCTCGGCGGGGCCGGCAACGACACGCTCGCGGCCGGCTCGGGCAATGACGACCTGCGGGGCGAAGCGGGCGACGATGCGCTCTTCGGTGCGGCGGGCGCGGACACGCTCGCGGGCGGGGCGGGGCACGACTTCCTCGACGCGGGAAGCGAGACGGACGCCGACCGGCTCGCGGGCGGCGAAGGCAACGACACGCTTCTCGGCGGCGCGGGGAACGACCTTCTGGAGCCTGGTGCGGGCGACGATCTCATTGACGGCGGGGCGGGCGACGATCGCTTCTACGACACCACGGGATCGGACACCTATTTATTTGGGCTCGGCTCCGGGAATGACGCGCTCGTCGACTTCGATGCGGCCGGCGGCAGCGTCGATACGGTGCGCATCGGCGCGGGCCTCGCGCCGCAGGACGTCGAAGTCCTGCAAAGCGGCGCGGAGCTCGTCCTTCGTCTCGTGCCGAGCGCGGAGACCCTCACGATCCGCAGCTTCGGGCGCGAGGGCTACGGGATCGAGCGGGTCGAGTTCGAGGACGGCACGATGTGGAGTGCGTCCGAGCTGGCGGGCCTCGCCGCCCGGGCGCCGGCACGCGAGCGAGCCGACGTCGTGTTCGGCTCGGAAGGAAACGATGCGTTGGCGGGAGCGGGGGGAGACGACCTTCTCGACGGCGGCGCAGGTGCCGATTCCCTGGAGGGCGGCGCCGGGGATGACGTGCTGCAGGGAGGCGAGGGCGACGACACGCTCGACGGCGGCGCGGGGTTCGATCACCTGACGGGCGGTCCGGGCTCGGACGTCTTCGTCGTCACGGCGGATTCGGGCAGCGATGCGATCGCGGATCTCGGAGCGGGCGACGTGCTCGCTCTCGGGCCGGGAATCGCCGCGGCCGACGCGACGATCGCGCGCGACCGCGAGCATTTGTACCTCGAGCTCGGCGCGACCGGGCAGTTCGTGACGCTCGAAAACTGGTTCGCGAGCGGCTCGCAAGGGCGAATCGCGTTCTCCGACGGCACGCAATGGGACGGCGCGCAGGTGAAGGCGGCGCTCGATGCGCTCGGCGACGGCGACGACTTCTTCGTCGGCACGGACGCCGGCGAGACGATCGCGGCTGCTGCCGGCCTCGATACGGTGCTCGCGGGCGGCGGAAACGATCTCGTCCTCGGCGGCGGGAGCTCCGACAACCTGGAAGGCGAAGCCGGCAACGACACGCTGCGCGGCGAGGCGGGCTACGACCTGCTCTCCGGCGGCGAGGGCGACGACTCGCTCGACGGCGGTGCCGACGACGACGCGCTCTTCGGCGATTCGGGCCGCGATTCGCTGGCCGGAGGCGAAGGCTTCGACGAATTGAGCGGCGGCGCCGGAAGCGATGTGCTGGAGGGTGGCGCCGACGACGACCTTCTCGCCGGAGAGGCGGGCGAAGACACGCTCGACGGGGGCGCCGGGGACGATTTCCTCGACGGCGGCGCGGGAAACGATGTCTATGTCTATTCGGCCGGCTTCGGCTCGGACACGATCGAGGAATCCGGATCGCTCGTGTCCGTGCTGGACACGCTTCGTCTCGAGGGCATCTCCCCGTCGGAGGCGGGCTTCAGAAGACTCTCGACGCACTACGTGCTCGAGATATCCGGCAGCTCCGACACGGTGACC
>MERQ01000019.1:30455-59242 GCA_001770655.1 Betaproteobacteria bacterium RIFCSPLOWO2_12_FULL_68_20 | reverse complement strand
AGCACCACGCCGCCGTCCTCGGCCTGCCGCCCCCAGTGCCGCGCGAGAAACTCCGCGCGCTCGCGCTTCAAGCGTGGATTCGACTGACATAGACGCTCGGCGAGCGCTGCGAAGCTCGCATATGGCCGCAGCCGCGGCCCGCCGCGCAGCTCGGCGAGCCAGCGCGCATAGCGCTTCGGAGCGTCTTCGGAGCGCGCGGGCGCGAGACCGAAGCCCTCGAGGTTGACGAGCTTCGCGACGCGTTCCGGGCGCACCCCGGCATAGATCGCCGCGACGTTGCCGCCGAGGCTGTGCCCGGCCAGGTTCACCGGCGCCTGCGGCTCGATGCGCTCGAGCAGCGCGTCCAGGTCGGCGAGGTAGTCGGGCATCCAGTAGCAATCGCTCGCGCCCCATTGGCTCAGGCCGTAGCCGCGCCAGTCCGGCGCATAGACGTCCCATGCCCGTGAAAAGGAATCGACGACGAACTGGAACGAGGCGGACACGTCCATCCAGCCGTGCAGCAGCACCATCTTGGGCGCGCCGGGCTGCGGCCAGCGCCGCACGTGGTAGCGCAGGCGCCGGATGTCGAGGAAAAGCGACTCGCTTTCGCGCATCTACAGGAAACGGAACGGGACTTCGGGCCGCCGGCCCGAAACCAGGTCGGCGAGCGCGCGGCCCGAGCCGCAGGCGAGCGTCCAGCCGAGCGTGCCGTGGCCGGTGTTGAGAAAAAGGTTCCTCACCCGCGTGCGGCCGATGAGCGGGACGTTGCTCGGAGTGGCGGGCCGCAGTCCCGCCCAGGTTTCGATCTCCTCGACCCTTGCAAGGCGTGGAAACAGCTCGCGCACGCGTTTCACGATCGCCTCGCAACGCGCAGGGTTCACGCTCGTATCGTAGCCGGTGAGCTCCGCCGTACCCGCGGCGCGGAGCCTGTCTCCCAGCCGCGAGATGACGATCTTGTGCGCTTCGTCGGTGAGGCTCACGCTCGGGGCGTCGCGCGGTTGCGCGGCGCCGAGCGGCAGCGTGATCGAATAGCCCTTCAGCGGATAGACCGGGATGTGGATGCCGAGCGGCGCGAGCACGAGCGGGCTGTAGCTGCCGAGCGAAACCACGCAGGCGTCCGTCGCCATCCGCCCGGAATCCTTCACCCGGACGCCCTCGACCCGGTCGGGCGAGGCCTCGATCGCCTCGATCGACGCACCGGTGGCGAAGCGCACTCCCCGCTCGCGGCAGAGCCGCGCGAGCTCCTGCGTGAACACATGCGCATCCCCCGACTCGTCGCGCGGCGCGTACACGCCTCCCAGCACGGGGGCCGCGGATCCTTCGAGCGCCGGCTCGATCGCCAGGCATTCGGCCGATGTCTTCACCTCGCGCTCGATGCCGAGCGCGCGCATCGCCTCGGTGTGGCGCGCAAGCGCCTCGAGCTCGCCCCGGTCGGTGCAGAAATGCAGGATCCCGCGCGACAGCGCGTGATACTGGATGCCGGTTCGATCTCTCAACTGCCCGAGGCAGTCGCGGCTGTACGCGGCAAGGCCGGCGAGTTCGCGGCAATGGCGCTCGAATCGGCCCGGCAGGCATTCGAAGAGGAAGCGCAGGCCCCATTCCCACTGCGCGAGATCGGCGCGCGGGCGAAACAGCAGCGGCGCGTCCTCGCGCCCCAGCCAGCGCAGGATCTGCGCGAGCGCCGCCGGCTTCGCCCAGGGCTCGGCGTGCCCGGCGGAGATCTGCCCGCCGTTGGCGAACGAGGTCTCCATTCCCGCCTGCGGCTGGCGTTCGAGCACCGTCACCTCGTGGCCTGCCTCGGCGAGATACCAGGCACTCGTGACGCCGACCACGCCGGCACCGAGAACGGCGATCTTCAACGCTCGACTCCCGCCGGTATCATAGCGGGCCCATGCCCCTTTACTCCATCGGCGAGCGGTGCGTCGAGCTGCGCGGCGAGCGCCATTACATCGCGCCGAGCGCGGCGCTCATCGGCTCGGTGGTGCTCGAGTGCGACGTCAGCGTCTGGTTCAACGTGGTGATCCGCGCCGACAACGACTGGATCCGCATCGGCGAGGCGAGCAACGTTCAGGACGGCGCGGTCTTGCACGTGGACAGCGGCTTCCCGATTAGCGTCGGCCGCATGGCCTCGATCGGCCACAAGGCGATGCTGCACGGCTGCACCATCGGCGACGGCACGCTGATCGGCATCAACTCCGTGGTGCTGAACGGCGCGCGCATCGGCAGCGGCTCGATTATCGGCGCGAACAGCCTCGTTCCCGAAGGCAAGGAGATCCCGGACGGCGTGCTCGCGCTGGGCACGCCGTGCAAGGTCGTGCGCGAGCTGAAGCCGGAGGAAAAGCAGATGCTGCAGTGGAACGCGCGCGACTACGTCGAGCGCTCCCGGCAGTTCGGCTCGCAATTGCGCGAAACGCGCTGACTCAGCGCGGCGCCATCCGGATCGCGCCGTCGAGCCGGATCGTCTCGGCGTTGAGCATCTCGATCTCGACGATCGATTTCACCAGCTGCGCGTACTCGGCCGGCCGGCCCAGGCGCGCCGGGAACGGTACCTGCTTGGCGAGCGATTCCTGCGCCTCCCTGGGCAGCCCGTGCATCATCGGCGTGAGGAAGATCCCGGGCGCGATGGTGCACACGCGGATGCCGTTGCGCGACAGGTCCCTCGCGACCGGCAGCGTCATGCCGACCACCCCGCCCTTGGAGGCCGAGTAGGCCGCCTGGCCGATCTGCCCGTCGAACGCCGCCACGGAAGCGGTGCTCACGATCACCCCGCGCTCGCCCGAGGCGTTCGGCACCGCCTTCGCCATCGCGTCGGCGGCGAGCCGGATCATGTTGAACGTTCCGATCAGGTTGATGGTGACCACGCGCGAGAAGCGGGCCAGATCGTGCGGCGCCTCCTTGCCGAGCGTGCGCTCGGCGATGGCGATGCCGGCGCAGTTCACCAGCACGTGCAGGCCGCCGAATTCCTTCAGCGCCGCCGCAACCGCCGCCTTGCCCTCGGCCTCGGAAGTCACGTCGGTCTTGACGAAGCGCGCGGCCGCTCCGAGCTCGGAGGCGAGCTTCTCGCCTGCATCATTCTGCAGGTCCGCGATCACCACCTTTGCGCCCTCGCCCGCCGCCATGCGCACCGTCGCTTCGCCGAGTCCCGAGGCACCGCCGGTGACGAGGAACACGCTGTTCTTGACTTGCATTCAATCTCCTTTCGGGAATATGGAAATTCTTTGAGCGAAGACGCTGATTCGACGATAATTTTACGCCTTCGAGCGAAGCATGAATCCCGCTTTCGGAATCGCTTTTGCAGACCTCTACGAGCGCGAGGGTCTCGCCCGCGTGGACGAGGCGTTTCTCACGTTTCTAGGCGAAGCCGACGCGCCGCTGCGCGACCGGCTGCTCACCGCGCGCGCGCAACCGCCCGCCGCGAAAGAGGAATCCGAGCTGCTGATCGCGGCTGCGCCGCACCTCGAGGATTTTCTCGCGCGGCTGTTCGGAATCGAAAGCGAAGCGGCTGCGCTCGCCGCCCGGCACAACGAGCTCGCGCCGCTCTATTCCGTGAAGCGCCTGTTCGTGCAGCGCCGCGCGCTGCACAAGGTGAAGCCCGAGGACGCAAGGCCGGACGTTTTCGGATTCTCCACCGAGCTCGACTTCGCCAGCCAGGTCACCGAATGGATGAAGGACGAGGCGGCGAACGCGGACCATCTCGAGCGCGCGGCGCGCTACGCCGCCTGGGCGGCGACCACGCGCGAGGGAAAAGAGAAGCACCGCGGCGGGATCCTCTTCAAGGCGCCCTCCAAGCTCGATTTCATGCGCCTGATTCCGGTGCACACCGACAGCGCACAGGGATTCCCCAAGCACACGTTGTCCGACGATCACCTGCGTCACCGGCAGGGCTTCAAGCTCACCGACGAGGGCACTGATCTCGCCGGCGCGCTCGACCAGGCGAACTACTGCATCTGGTGCCACGAGCAGGGCAAGGATTCCTGCTCCAGGGGCCTGAAGGAGAAGGCGCCGGCCGAAGGCTTCAAGAAGACCGTGTTCGGCGTGGAGCTCGCCGGCTGCCCGCTGGAGGAGAAGATCTCCGAATTCCACATGGTGAAGACGCGCGGCCAGCCGATCGGCGCACTCGCGATCATCGCGGTGGACAACCCGCTCGTTGCGGCGACCGGGCACCGCATCTGCAACGACTGCATGAAGGCCTGCATCTACCAGAAGCAGGACCCGGTCGACATCCCGCAGGCCGAAACGCGCACGCTCAAGGACGTGCTCGAGCTGCCGTGGGGCTTCGAGATCTATTCGCTCCTCACGCGCTGGAACCCGCTCGACCTGCGCCGGCCGCTGCCGAAAGCGCCGAGCGGCAGGCGCGTGCTGGTGGTCGGGCTCGGGCCGGCGGGGTTCTCGATCGCGCACCACCTGATGAACGAAGGCCACACGGTGGTCGGCATCGACGGGCTGAAGATCGAGCCGCAGGAAGCCGCGCTCTCGGGCGTCGATCCGCTCGGCAACCGCGTGCCTTTCCGTCCCATCAAGGACATCGCCGAGCTGCGCGAATCGCTCGACAAGCGCGTGATGGCGGGCTTCGGCGGGGTCGCCGAGTACGGCATCACGGTGCGCTGGGACAAGAACTTCCTCAAGATCATCCGCCTCATGCTCGAGCGGCGGCGCCAGTTCGCCATGTTCGGCGGCGTGCGCTTCGGCGGCACGCTCACCATCGACGAGGCATTCGCCGACGGCTTTGACCACATCGCGCTGTGCGCGGGCGCCGGGCGCCCCACCGTGCTCGAGATCCCGAACGGCTTCGCGCGCGGCGTGCGCGCGGCGTCCGACTTCCTCATGGCGCTCCAACTGACGGGTGCCGCTAAGCGCGAGTCGATCGCCAACCTCCAGATCCGCCTTCCCATCGTCGTGATCGGCGGCGGGCTCACCGCGATCGACACCGCGACGGAATCCCTCGCCTACTACGCGGTGCAGGTCGAGAAGTTCCTCGCTCGCTACGAGGCGCTCGACGGAAAGCCCGAGTGGAGCGCCGAGGAGCGCGGGATCGCCGAGGAGTTCCTCGCTCACGCGCGGGCCCTGCGCGCGGCGAAACCGGAAGAAAGGCTGAAGCTCCTAAAGTCCTGGGGCGGCGCGACCATCGCCTACCGGCGCCGCATGGTGGACAGCCCCTCCTACACCCTCAACCACGAGGAGGTCGGCAAGGCGCTCGAGGAAGGCATCGTGTTCGCCGAGGGGCTCACCCCCGAGCGGATCGAGATCGACGAGCACGGGCATGCGAAGGAAGTCGTGTTCCAGAACGGCAGGCGTCTTCCCGCCCGCGCGGTGCTGATCGCCGCCGGCACGCAGCCCAATACCGTGCTCGCGCGCGAGGAAGGCGTGAGCCTCGCGCTCGACGGCAAATACTTCCTCGCCTGCGACGAGAGCGGCGCGCCGGTCAAGCCCGAGCGTCACACGGCCAAGCCCGGCATACCAGAGGTGCTCCTGCACCGCTACGCCGATGGCCGTTTCATGAGCTTCTTCGGCGACCTGCACCCGTCGTACTTCGGCAACGTGGTGAAGGCGATGGGGAGCGCGAAGCAGGGCTTCCCGGTCGTGAGCCGCGTCCTTGCGCAACGGGAGCCCACTTCCGGCCTGGACGATGCGGCTTTCCTCGCCAAGCTGAATCGAGAGCTGCGCGCGGTGGTGCACGAAGTGAAGCGCCTCACGCCCACAATAGTGGAGGTCGTGCTGCGCGCGCCGGTCGCTGCTCGGCGCTTCCAGCCCGGGCAGTTCTACCGCATGCAGAACTTCGAAACCCTGGCACTGAAGGTGCCGGGGACCACGCTCGCGATGGAGGGCCTCGCGCTCACCGGCGCGTGGGTGGACCGGGAGAAGGGGCTCATTTCCGTCATCGCGCTGGAGATGGGCGGCTCGGCCGATCTGCTGGCTTACCTGCAACCGGGCGAGCCGGTGATTCTGATGGGCCCTACCGGGACGCCTACGCATATTCCCGAGGGCGAGAACGTGGTGCTCGCCGGCGGGGGGCTGGGGAACGCGGTGCTCTTTTCGATCGGGCGCGCGCTGCGCGCGGCGGGGTCGAAGGTGGTGTACTTCGCCGGGTACAAGCATATGGGCGACCGCTACCGGATCGAGGACATCGAGGCGGCTTCCGACGTGGTGGTGTGGTGCTGCGACGAGGCGCCGGGGTTCGCGGCGCGGCGGCCGCAGGACCGGGCGTTCGTGGGGAACATCGTGCAGGGGATGCAGGCTTACGCCTCGGGCGCGCTCGGGGCGCAGGCGATCGCGTTTTCAGCCACCGACCGGATCATCGCCATCGGGTCGGATCGCATGATGGCGGCGGTGGCGGTGGCGCGGCACGGGGTGCTGGAGAAGTATTTGAAGCCGACGCACATGGCGATCGGGTCGATCAATTCTCCGATGCAGTGCATGATGAAAGAGATTTGCGCCCAGTGCCTCCAGCCGCACGTCGATCCGAAGACCGGCGAGCGGAGCTACGTGTTTTCCTGCTTCAACCAGGATCAGCCGCTGGACGAGGTGGATTTCGGGGCGCTGGCGCAGAGGCTGGCGCAGAACGGGGTGCAGGAGAAGCTGACGGCGTTGTGGATCGACCGCTGCCTGAAGCAGCTGCCTCCGCCTGAGGAGCGAAAAGCGGCCTGAGCTACTGCCGCGGAATATTCGCTTCGCTGATCACCTTCGTCCAGCGCTGCACGTCCGTCGCCAGCCGATCGCGCATCTGCTCGGGCGTGCTGCCGATCACCTCGCCGCCGACCTGCTCGAGCTTGGCGCGCACCTCCGGGACCCTCAGGGTGCGCTGCATCTCCGCGTTCAGCCGGTCGACGATCGGGCGCGGCGTGCCCGCCGCGGCGGCGAGGCCGATCCAGGAACGGACGTCGAATCCCGCCACGCCGGACTCGGCGACCGTCGGCACGTCCGGCAGGGCCTGCCATCGCGTGCCGCCCGTACCCGCGATCGCCCTCACCTTTCCGCTCCGCAGGTTGCCGAGGGCGACCGCCGGCGGCACGACGATGACGGGAATCTCGCCCCCCAGCAGACCGGTCAGCGCGCCCGAGTCTCCCTTGTAGGGGACGTGCAGCAGCTTCACCCCCGCCATGCTGGCGAGCAGCTCGCCGGTCAGGTTCTGCGTCGAGCCGATTCCCGCCGAGCCGTAGGCGACCGAGCCCGGTTTGCCGCGCGCCATCCCGAGCAGCTCCGAGATCGACTTCAGCGCCGAGTCGGCGCGCACGACGAACAGGAACGAGAGCTGAGTGGCGGTGGAAATGGCCTGGAAGCTGTCGACGGGGTGGTACGGCAGGCTCTTGTAGAGCGCACCGGCCACCGCGTTACCGCCGGTGACGAGCAGCAGCGTGTAGCCGTCGGGCGAGGATTTCGCCACCGCGTCGGCCGCGATGGTGCTGCCGGCGCCCGGCTTCGCCTCGACCAGGATCGGCTGCCCCAGCCCCTTGGACATTTCCCCGCCCAGGATTCGGGCAGTCACGTCGGCGTTGCCGCCGGGCGCGAAGCCCTGGATGATCTTGATTGGACGCACGGGATACTCCTGTCCCTGCGCGAATCCGGCCACCAGCACGAGCGCCGCGAGCGCGGCCACGATCTTGACGTTCATGAGTCGGCTCCTCCCCGGAATCAATCGATCCGCACCGATTGGTCGGAATAGTTGACGGTCACGGTATAGCTGCCTTCGTTGATTCGCCATTTCTGAATGGTGTAGCTGCGCAACCCCGCCTGGTGCAGAGGATCTTCGCGCGCAATCGCATCCGCCTCCTCGAACGAGCTTGCCCGCAGCACGAACATTCCCGCTTCCGGGACCGCCGATCCGCGCGCATACAGGGGACCTGCCGCGAACATGATCCCCTTTTTTTCGAGGGCGATCTGGTGCTCCAGGTGATCGTGCAGGCGCTTCTCGATTTCGGGCGAACGCACCGGCCGGGTGACCACCACGTACACCTCCTTGCCGAGGAACTTGGCGGTCAAAGGGTGGACGCTGCTCGCTGCATCGGCCATTTCGGGCTCCTCCCGCTTGCTATCCTATCCCAGGGAATCGTGATGACGGACATCCCCTTCGCGCCGCGCGCGCTCGAGGTGGAGCGCAAGTGGGACGGTACCCTCTACCTGCGCTCGAAGCTCCCGCCCGCGCCCTACCCGGTCCAGCTCTCGGAATGGCTGCGGCGATGGGCAAGGGAGCAGCCCGCACGGACGTTCCTCGCCGAGCGCATCCCCGGCGGCTGGCGCAAGCTCGCCTACGGCGAGGCGCTCGAGCTCGCCAATCGCGTCTCGCAGGCCTTGCTCGATCTCGGGCTCGGGCCGGAGCGGCCGGCGGCGAGCCTCGGGCACAACTCGATCGAGGTCGCGATCCTGAAGCTCGCCGCGATGCAGGTCGGGATCCCGTTCGTGCCGGTGTCGCCGAGCTATTCGCTGCTGTCGGAGGATTTCGGCGTGCTGCGGCACGTGTTCGCGGTCGCGCGGCCGGCGCTCGTCTACGTGCCGGCGGAGCAGTCGTTTCGCCGTGCGCTCCAGGCGGTGGAATCGCCCGGACTGATCCAGGTCAGCCGCTTGGACGAGCTGACCCGGGCCAAGCCGGGACGCGAGCTCGAACAGGCGTATGACCGCGTGACCGGCGACACGGTGGCCAAGTACCTCTTCACCTCCGGCTCGACTGGGTTGCCGAAGGCAGTCATCGTCACCCAGCGCATGCTGTGCGCCAACGCCACCGGGGTTTGCCAGCTCCTGCCGGTCCTGGACGACCATCCTCCGGTCCTGGTCGACTGGATGCCGTGGCACCACGTCGCCGGAGGGAACAAGAACTTCGATCTCGTGCTGCGATGCGGCGGCACGCTCTACATCGACGGCGGGCGGCCGCAGCCGGGGAGGTTCGAGGAGACGCTGCGCAACCTGCGCGAAATCCAGCCGACATTCATGAACAACGTGCCGCTCGCCTATGGCATGCTGGCGCCCCACCTCGAAGCGGACGACGAGTTCGCGCACCACTTGTTGGAGCGGATGGATTTCCTTTTCTACGGCGCAGCACCCATGCCCATTTCCCTGTGGGAGCGGCTCGATCGGGTCGCGACCAAGGCGATCGGCAGGCGCATCCCGCTGCTTTCCTCGCTCGGCTCGACCGAGACCACCCCGTGCAGCGTCCTCGGCCATTGGGCTTCGGAGGTTTCGGGCAACCTGGGGTTGCCGCTGCCGGGGGTGGAGATCAAGCTGGCGCCGACTGCGGAGAAGTTGGAAATGCGGGTCAAGGGGCCGAACGTGACGCCCGGCTACCTGCGCGACGAAGCCTCGACCCGGAAGGCGTTCGACGAGGAAGGCTTCTACCGGATGGGGGATGCCGTGCGCTTCGTCGACGAGAGCCGTCCGGAGGAAGGGCTGCTGTTCGACGGGCGGATCAGCGAGAACTTCAAGCTCCAGACCGGCACCTGGGTGCAGGCCGGGACGGTGCGCACCGATGCGCTCGCGGCGATCTCGCCGCTCGGGCAGGACGCCGCGGTGGCGGGCGAAGGCCGCGCCGGGATCGGGCTGCTCGTGTTCCTGAATCGTGCCGAATGCGCGCGGGCGCTCGGCCTCGACGCCAACATCTCCTTCGGCGACCTTGCGGCCAATGCGGAACTGCGCGAGATGCTGCGCGAGCGCTTCGCCGCCTACAACCGGCATCACGCCGGCAGCAGCAGCCGGATTTCCCGCTTCGCGATCATGACCGAGCCGCCGTCTCCCGCGGCGCACGAGATCACCGACAAGGGCTATCTCAACCAGCGGGCGATCCTTGCCGGCCGGGCGGAATGGGTCGAGGCTCTCTATGCGCGCGAGCCTGGGGCCGACGTCATCGTAATTCACGAGGGACCATGACAAACAAGAAATCCGCAGGCAGGAAGATCCCGGGAGGGAAGTATTGCCGCGTGACGTTCGAGAACGGCATCGCGTGGGTGACGCTCAACCGGCCCGAGAAGCGCAACGCCATGAGCCCCGCCCTGAACCGGGAAATGATCCGGGTGGTCGATGCGCTGGAGGGCGACCCGCGCTGCCGGGTGTTCGTGCTGACGGGCGCCGGCGAGTCGTTCTCCTCGGGAATGGACCTGAAGGAGTATTTCCGCGAGGTCGATAAGCTCGACTACGTCGACGTCATGCGCATCCAGCGCCAGACCGAGGAATGGCAGTGGCGCCGCCTCACCCACTACGCCAAGCCGACGATCGCCATGGTCAACGGCTGGTGCTTCGGCGGGGCGATCGCGCCGGTGGTCGCCTGCGACCTCGCGGTGGCGGCCGAGGAGGCGGTGTTCGGGATCTCGGAGATCAACTGGGGAATCATTCCGGCGGGCAACGTGTCGCGGGCGCTCGCCGACGCCATGAGCTATCGGAACGCGATGTACTACATCATGACCGGCGAGACCTTCGACGGAAAGCAGGCGGCGCAGATGGGGTTGGTCAATTTCGCGGTGCCGCGGGCCCAGCTGCGCGGCGCGGTGAGGAAGCTGGCGAGGAAGCTGATCGAGAAGAACCCGGCGACCCAGACCAGCGCCAAGATCGCGTACAAGTATGCGCGCGCCATGGATTGGGACATGTCGGCGGACTATCTACATGCCAAGGGCGATCAGCTGAAGGTCCGCGACCGCGAGGGCGGCCGCGCGCAGGGGCTAAAGCAGTTCCTGGACGAAAAGAGCTTTCGGCCGGGACTCGGGGCTTACAAGAGGAAGGCGCGCTGATGGCCGAGATCACCATCTACAACCCTGAAGGCCTGGGCAAGCCGCTCGGGCAGTATTCTCAGATCACTCGGGTCAAAAACGTCTCCGAGTGGATGTTCATCGCGGGCCAGGTCGCCACCGACAAAGCGGGCAACATCGTCGGCGCCGATGATTTCGATGCGCAGTGCGTGCAGGTGTTCGCGAACATCGAGGCGGCGCTGGCTTCGGCGAACGCGGGTTGGCGCAATGTCGTGCAGTTCACGACTTACCTCGTGCATTCGCAGGACATCCCGAAGTTCATGGCGTACCGCAAGCGCGAGTTTCCGCGCATGTTCCCGGACGGAAAGTACCCGCCCAACACGCTGCTGATGATCGATCGGTTGGTCGGAGAGCCGTTCTTGATTGAAGTCCAGGCGACCGCGGCGCTTTGAGCGCAAGGCAGCGTAGGTTCCGCGCGATTCACGCGCGCAGCGGCGCTTCGTCCATCAGCGCAACCTGCTCCTTCAGCTCCAGTATCCGATCCTGCCAGTAGCGGAGCGTGTTGAACCAGGGAAACGCCGCCGGAAACGCCGGATCGTCCCAGCGCCGCGCAATCCACGCCGCGTAGTGGATCAGGCGCAGGGTGCGCAGCGGCTCGATCAGCAGCAGCTCGAGCCGGTCGAAGTCGCGGAAGATCTCGTAGCCCTCCAGCAGCTTGCCGAGCTGCTGCTCCGCCGCCGCGCGCTCGCCTGAAAGCAGCATCCACAGGTCCTGCACCGCAGGACCCATGCAGCTGTCGTCGAGATCGACGAAGCACGGGCCGTCCGGGCTCCAGAGGATGTTTCCGCCGTGACAGTCGCCGTGCAGGCGCAGCCCGCGCGCCCCGCTCGCGATGGCGAAGGCGGCGCGCACACGGTCGAGCGCCATGTCGATCGTGCTGGTCCAGGCCTCGCGCAGCTCCTCCGGGATGAACCCGTGCGCGAGCAGATACTCGCGCGGCTCGTCGCCGAAGCTGGCGGTATCCAGGGCGGGTCGCTCGCGGAACGCCGAAGCGGCGCCGACCACGTGGATGCGCCCGAGGAAGCGGCCGATCCACTCCAGCACGCTCGGGTCTTCCAGTTCCGGCGGGCGACCGCCGCGCCGCGCGAACACCGCGAAGCGAAAGCCCTCGAATTCGTGCAGCGTACGGCCGCCGAGCTGCAGCGCCGTCGCCACCGGAATCTCGCGCTCGGCCAGCTCGGCGCCGAAGGCGTGCTCCTCGGCGATCTGAGCGTCGGTCCAGCGCGCCGGGCGGTAGAACTTGACCACCACCGGAGGAGCGTCGTCCCGCCATGCCTGATAGACGCGGTTTTCGTAGCTGTTCAGCGCGAGCAGCCGGCCGTCGCCGTGCACGCCGACGCTCTTCAGCGCGTCGAGCACGCGCTCGGGCGTGAGCCCGGAATAAGGCGGTGCGACGCTCGGCATGCCGTCATTGTATGGGCCCGCTCCCGCGCGCCCCGCGCTTGACAGACTCGCCCCGGCTCTGATAATTTCTGTATAATATTTATATAGTGACCGCGAAATGCAAAGGACCAAAGTCCGCACGTTCTCGGCGACGCCGCGAGACCTCGCCATGCTCGACGCCGTCGCCCGCTACCACGGCCTGAACAAGAGCGCCACCCTCGCCAGCCTCGTCCGCAAGGAATTCTGGCGAGTCTTCCCCGGCGGCACGGCCAGGATCAAACCCGACCGCGGAGCCAAGGTGGAAGGAGAGTCATGATTCCCAGAATCGCCCTGTCCGTCCTGTTCCTCCTCGCCGCAACCGCCGCCCCCGCCCAGACCAGGCCCATCAAGATCGGCGAGCTGAACAGCTACAAGGTCTTCCCCGCCTTCCTCGAGCCCTACAAGAAAGGCTGGCAGCTTGCCCTCGAGGAAATCAACGCCGCGGGCGGCGCGGCGGGCCGCAAGCTCGAGATCGTCTCGCGCGACGACGGCGGCACGCCGGGCGACGCGGTGCGCGCCGCCGAGGAGCTGATCTCACGCGAGAAGGTGAACGTCCTCATGGGTACGTTCGCCTCGCACGTCGGCCTCGCGGTGGCGAACCTCGCCAACCAGAGGAAGATCCTGTTCCTCGCTGCCGAGCCGCTCACCGACAAGATCGTCTGGGAGAACGGCAACAGATACACGTGGCGTCTTCGCCCCTCGACCTACATGCAGACCGCGATGCTGATCCCCGAGGCGGCGAAGCTGAAGAAGAAGCGCTGGGCGATCGTCTACCCCAACTACGAGTACGGCCAGTCGGCCACCGCCTCGTTCAAGAAGCTGCTCAGGAAGGCGCAACCGGACGTCGAGTTCGTCGCCGAGCAGGCCCCGGCGCTGGGCAAGATCGACGCCGGCGCGGTGGTGCAGGCGCTCATCGACGCGAAGCCGGACGCGATCTTTTCATCGCTCTTCGCCGCCGACCTGCAGAAGTTCGTGCGCGAGGGCAACACGCGTGGTTTGTTCAAGAGCACGGTCGTGTTCAACCTGCTCGCCGGCGAGCCCGAGTACCTGGATCCGCTCAAGGACGAGACGCCGGAAGGCTGGTGGGTCACCGGCTACCCCTGGAGCGAGATCAACACGCCCGAGCACCGCAAGTTCCGCGACGCCTACCAGAAACGCTGGAAGGACTACCCGCGCCAGGGCTCGGTGGTCGGCTACAGCTCGGTGTACTCGGTCGCGAACGCGATCCGCCGGGCCGGCTCGGCCGACACCGAGAAGCTCGTAGAGGCGATGAAGGGACTGGAGATGCAGACCCCCTTCGGCCCGATCGTGTGGCGGCCGCTCGACCACCAGTCGACGATGGGCGCCTACGTCGGGCAGCTGGCGAAGAAAGGCGGCAAGGGCGCGATGGTCAACTGGCGCTACGCCGAGGGCGACAAGTACCAGCCCTCGTTCGAGGAAATCCGGGCGCTGAGGAAGGAGTGAGCAATCTCGGCGCTCAGGCCGCCTTACGCAGCCCCGCCCGGATCACGATCTCGTCGAACGGCGCGTGCAGGCCGCCGCGCCCGTCCTTCTCCAGGAGCCCCAGCTCGAGGAGCGCCTGGACATCCGAGTGAACGTTCTTGTAGTCCCGCCGCAGCGCGCGCGCGAGCGGCCGGATTTGCAGCCCTTCGTGGGCCGAGACATGACGCACCAGCTCCAGCCGCTTTTCCGTCACCGCGCTGAAAAGCTCGCCGATGCTGCCGAACGCGAGCCGCGGCGTCGCCTTGCGCCCGGCGCGCGCCTGCCGCCACGCCCGCGCGAACGCGGCGAGGGCCGCGCGCGAGCCCAGGACTTCGATCTCGATCCGGTTCATGTCCATCTCCATCCCGCAATGCGGGTGCAGTCTTCGCGAAAATCCTCGATCAGCTTCTCCAGCGACTCGAAGCCGTAAACTTCTTCCCGGTCTCCGTAATGCCGGTGATCACCCTTCCCTGTCTCATTGTCGTAGCGCACAACGCATGCGTTGCCGCGCCCGCAGTAAAGCCGGTACTTGAGCCCGTGCGGCCGCTCCGCCGTGGCGCGCGGCAGCGACCAGATCGCCATCTCCACGCTCACGCCCGCCTTCGTCGCCCGGTAGCGGAACACCTGCCGCGCGCGCATGATGGTGTATCATACCATCAGCCTAGCGGAGTAGCTCAGGCGGTCCTTTCCGGGGACGCCACATGAGCGGCTCCGCGATCCTGCTCCAGTTCCTGAACGGCCTCGCCGGGGCGAGTTCGCTTTTCCTCCTCGCCGCCGGCCTGTCGCTCATCTTCGGCGTCACCCGCATCGTCAACTTCGCGCACGGCTCGCTGTACATGCTCGGCATGTATCTCGCAGTGTGGCTGTCGGAGAGCGTGGGCTTCTGGCCGAGCGCGCTCACGGCCGCGCTCGCCGTCGCCGCGCTCGGCGCAGCGATCGAGATGTCGCTGCTGCGCCGCCTCTATCCGGTGCCGGAGCTGCTCCAGCTCCTCGCCACTTTCGCGCTCGTGCTGATCGCGCGCGATTTCGCGCTCTGGGCCTGGGGACCGGAAGACCTGCTCGGCCCGCGCGCGCCGGGGCTCGAGGACGCCGTCGAAATCGCGGGCGGCCGGTTCCCCGAGTACGACCTGTTCCTGATCGTCGTCGGCCCGCTCGTGCTCGCCGCTCTCCACCTCCTTCTCACGCGCACGCGCTGGGGAATCCTGGTGCGCGCGGCCACCCAGGACCGCGACATGGCGGGCGCGCTCGGGGTGAACCAGAAATGGCTCTTCACCGAGGTGTTCGCGCTAGGAGCGCTGCTGGCGGGCCTCGGCGGCGCGCTCTCGGTGCCGCGTGAGCCGGCGAATCTCACGATCGACCTTTCCGTCCTCTCGGACGCGTTCGTGGTGGTGGTGGTCGGCGGCCTGGGCTCGATCCCCGGCGCCTTCCTCGCCGCGCTGCTCATCGCCGAGGTGAAGGCGTTCGCGATCGGGCTGGGATTCTCCAAGGCGACGCTCGTGGTCGAGTTCATCGTCATGGCGGCGGTCCTGGTGCTGCGGCCCTGGGGACTGCTCGGGCGCGAGGCTGCGCCGCTGCGCGGACCCGCGGCGCTGGAGCCGCCGCTCGCCCTGCCCTCGCGCAACGTGTTGCGCGCGCTCCTCGCGCTCGCCGCCGCGCTCGCGCTGGTGCCGCTCCTCTCGCGCGGCTACGCGCTGGTGCTTCTCTCCGACGTGCTGGTGTTCGCGCTCTTCGCCGTCAGCCTGCACTTCATCACCGGTCCTGGCGGAATGCTCTCGTTCGGGCACGCGGCGTACTTCGGGCTCGGCGCCTACGGCGCGGGGCTGCTGCTCCTGCGCGCCGGGGCGCCGATGGAAGCCGCGCTCGTCCTCGCGCCGCTTGCCGCGGGGATCGGCGCGCTCGCCTTCGGCTGGTTCTGCGTGCGCCTGTCGGGCGTGTACCTCGCCATGCTCACCCTCGCCTTCGCCCAGATCGTCTGGTCGGTCGCGTTCCAGTGGGACGCGTTTACCGGCGGCTCGAACGGACTCATCGGCGTCTGGCCTTCCGCGTGGCTCGCTTCGCGGACCGCCTACTACTACCTGACGCTCGGCGCCTGCCTCGCGGGAATCGCGATCCTCTGGCGCGTACTCTATTCGCCTTTCGGCTACGCGCTGCGCGCGAGTCGCGACTCGCCGCTGCGCGCGGGGGCGATCGGCATCGACGTGCGCGCGCAGCAGTGGGCGGCGTTCACGCTCGCCGGCCTCGCGGCGGGGATCGCGGGCGCGCTCTACGCGTTCTCCAAGGGCTCGATCTCGCCCGAGACGCTGTCGGTGCCGCGCTCGGTGGACGCGCTGGTGATGGTGCTGCTCGGGGGCATCCAGACTCTCACCGGGCCGGCGTGGGGCGCGGCGCTTTTCACCTGGCTCCAGGACTCGGCGTCGCGCGAGTTCGACTACTGGCGCGCGGTGCTCGGCGCGGTGATCCTGGCGCTCGTCCTCGCGCTCCCCGGTGGGGTCGGAGGATTGCTCGGCGGGAGAAGCACGCGATGAGCCTGCTCGAGGTGCGCGATCTCTCCAAGTCGTACGGCGGCGTGCAGGCGGTGCGCGGCGTCTCGTTCGATCTCGACGCCGGGGAGCGCGTAGCGATGATCGGGCCGAACGGCGCCGGCAAGACCACCTGCTTCAACATGCTGAACGGCCAGATCGCGCCCGACGCGGGCTCGATCGCGCTCGGCGGCCGCCCGCTCGCCGGCCTGCCGCCGCGCAAGGTGTGGCGCCTGGGCGTAGGACGCACCTTCCAGATCACCGCCACCTTCGGCTCGATGACGGTGCGCGAGAACGTGCAACTGGCGCTGCTCTCGCACCATGGACGCCTCGGTTCGTTGTGGCCGCTCGCGTCCGACGCTCACGTCGAGGAGGCCGAAGCCCTGCTCGAGCGCGCCGGCGTGAAGGAACTGGCCGCGCGCGCGTGCGCGGTGCTCGCCTACGGCGACCTGAAGCGCGTCGAGCTCGCGATCGCGCTGGCGAACCGGCCGCGGCTGCTCCTGATGGACGAGCCGACCGCCGGCATGGCGCCGAGCGAGCGCGGCGATCTGATGCGGCTGGCGGCGGAGCTTGCGCGCGAGGCGCGCACCGCGGTGCTCTTCACCGAGCACGACATGGACGTGGTGTTCGAGCACGCCGACCGGGTGCTGGTGCTGGACCGCGGCGAGCTGATCGCGCGCGGCTCGCCCGGCGAGCTCCGCGCCGATCCTCGTGTGCGCGAGGGGTACCTCGGCGATGCTTGAGATTCGGCGCCTGCGGGCAGGGTACGGGCGCGCGACCGTCCTGTTCGACCTCGACCTCGTGCTGAACGCCGGCGAGGTCACGGTGCTGCTCGGACGGAACGGCGCCGGAAAATCCACCACGCTCAAGTCCGTCATGGGCCTGGTCCAGCCGACTTCCGGGGAAATCGTCTTCGAGGGAAAGCGCATCGACAGTCTCGCTCCCTACCGGATCGCGCGCCTCGGTCTCGGCTACGTGCCCGAGGAGCGCCGCATCTTCACCGACCTCACCGTGGACCAGAACCTCGAGGTCGGCCGCCGGCCGCCGCGCCCCGATGTCCCCGAATGGACCGCGGACCGGGTCTTTTCGCTTTTCCCCCATCTCGCTGCCGCGCGCTCGCGCGCGGCAGCGAGACTTTCGGGCGGCGAGCAGAAGATGCTGGCCATTTCGCGCACCCTCATGGGCAATCCCTCGGTTCTCCTGCTCGACGAGCCCTCCGAAGGCCTCGCCCCGCTGATCGTAGAGCACATGGCACGGACGATCATCGAGCTCAAGCGCACGGGCCTCGCGGTGCTGCTCTGCGAGCAGAACCTGCGCTTCGCGCGCAGGGTCGCAGACCGCGCCTACGTGATCGAGACCGGTCAGGTACGCTACGGCGGGACCCTCGCCGGGCTCGAGGCGGATTCCACCTTGCGCGGGGGGTATCTCTCGATATGACGACCCGCGGGCCAGCTTGATCACCGATCCCTACTTCTACCTCCTCGCCGTTCCCGGCGTGGTGCTGTTCGGCATCTCCAAGGGAGGATTCGGCGGAGGACTCGGCATCCTGACCGTGCCGATGATGGCGCTCGTCGTCCCGCCCGCGCAGGCGGCGGCGATCATGCTGCCGATTCTTCTGGTGATGGACATCGGCGCGGTCTGGGCGTACCGCAACTCCTGGGACCACAAGCTGATGAAAGTGCTGCTGCCGGCCGGGCTGCTCGGCATCGCCATCGGCGCGCTCAGCTTCCGCTGGTTCAGCACCGCAGGGCTCAAGCTCCTCCTCGGCGTCATCGCGCTCGGCTTCGTGGCCTCGCGCTGGCTGCGGCGCGCCGGCGCCGCGCCGGCGAGGCCCTCCGCCGCGAAGGGCGTCTTCTGGATGACGATCTCCGGCGTGACGACCTTCGTCGCGCACGCAGGGGGACCGCCCCTCAACGTCTATCTGCTGCCGCTGCGCCTGGCCCCGGCGATCTACGCGGGGACCGTGACGATCCTGTTCGCGGTGCTGAACTACGCCAAGGTCCTGCCCTACTGGTGGCTGGGGCTGTTCAATGCCGAGGTGCTCGCCACCGCGGCGGCGCTCGTCCCGGTCGGGCTGGTGGCGGTCTGGGTGGGGCTGCTCCTGCGCCGGCGCTTGAGCGAGACGGTGTTCTACCGCATCGTGTATGGCTTGCTGATCGTCACCGGCACGAAGATGCTCTACGACGGAGTGCGCGGCCTTGCCTGAGGGCCTGGAGCGCTACGCGTGGCTGTCGCTCGCCACCGCGCTGCTCACCATCGCGTTGAAGTCGCTCGCGTGGTGGGTCACCGGCTCGGTCGGCCTGCTCTCTGACGCGCTCGAGGGGCTGGTCAACCTGGCCGCGGCCCTGCTCGCGCTGTGGATGTTGCGGCTCGCAGCCTCGCCGCCGGACGAAGCGCATCCGTTCGGGCTGTCGAAAGCGGAGTATTTCGCCGCCGGGAGCGAAGGCGCGCTCATCGTGCTGGCGGCAGCCGGCATCGCCGCGACCGCGATCCCGCGCCTCGTCCAGCCCGCGCCGCTCGAGACGCCCGGCCTCGGGCTCGCGCTGAGCGCGCTCGCGGCCGGCGTCAATTTCGGCGCCGCCACCGTGCTGATCCGCGCCGGCAGGCGCCACGAAAGCATCACCCTGGAGGCGGACGGCAGGCACCTGATGACCGACGTGTGGACTTCCGCCGGCGTGATCGCGGGAGTCGGCCTGGTGGCGGCGACCGGCTGGCTGGTGCTCGATCCGCTGATCGCGCTCGCGGTGGCGGTCCACATCGTGTGGGCGGGGGCACGCCTGGTGCGCCGCTCGGTCTCGGGGCTGCTCGACCCCTCGATCTCGCAGGAAGAGCGCGGCGAGATCGCCAAGCTGTTCGTCGAATATTCCAGGCGCTACGGCGTGTCGTTCCACGCCGTGCGTACGCGGCAGGCGGGCGCGCGGCGCTTCGTCACCTTCCACCTGCTGGTGCCCGACGCGTGGAGCGTCGCCCAGGCGCACCGGCTCTCCGAGGAGATCGAGGCGCGCATCCGCGCGCTGGTGCCGAACGCGCACCTGCTGGTCCACATCGAGCCGATCTCGCACCCCAGCTCGTACGACGACATCGCGCTCGACCGCTAGCTAGTGCCCGGGGAAGATCACCTCGATGTGGGCGCAGCTCACGTCGATGAACGGCGCGGTCGCCACCGGCCGCCCGCCCACCTGCAGCTCCCACACCTGGGCCTGCGTGACCGCGATGAAGCTCTTGGCCTCGGTCATGTAATCGGTGATCCTGGCCCCGGGCAGCAGATCGATGTAGCCCTTGATGCGGTAGCTCGAAGTGAGAATGGTGACCTTGGTCCTGGTTTCGTCCGCCATGGACGCTCCCCTCGTTGCGCCGAATGATGCGAATGCTAGCATCGAGCAATGCCGCGCGAGCTTCGGCGATTCATCCGCCCGGGAGACGGCGTGCTGCCGGGCCAGGCCTGCGCCGAGCCGCAGACCCTGGTCGAGGCGCTGGTGGAGCAGCGCGCCTGGTATCCGGGCGCGAGCGTGTTTCTCGGCGTCAACTATTCCGGAATCGTCAGGCCCGAGCACGCGGACAGCCTGCGGCTTGCCTCGTATTGCGGCATCGGGCATAACCGCGCGCTGGCGGATGCCGGCGTGCTCGGGATCCACCCGGTGCCCTACTCCCGGCTCGGGCCGATGATTCGCTCCGGGGCGATCCGCTGCGACGTGGTCCTGGTGCAGGTGAGCCGGCCGAATTCGCGCGGCGAGTACAGCCTCGGGCTCGCGGCGGATTACCTGATCCCCGCTCTCGAGACGGCGCGCGCGGTGATCGGCGAGGCGAACGACCAGGTTCCCTGGACCCGCGCCGAGAAGTTTCTGCGCCGGGAAGATTTCGCGCTGGTGGTCGAGACTTCGCGTGCGCCCGCTGCGCCGCCGCCCGCGAAGCCCGGCGCTCTGGAGGCGGCGATCGCGCGCCATGCCGCGGCCTTCATTCCGGAGGGCGCGACGCTGGAATTCGGCATCGGCACGCTGCCCGATGCGGTCTGCTCCGCCCTCGTCGGCCGGAAAGGCCTGAAAATCCATTCCGGCATGATCGGTGACGGCGCCGCGGGCTTGCTGCGGAACGGGATCGCGAAGGGCGCCGATTGCGCGCTGCTCATCGGAACGCGAAAGCTGTTCGATTTCGCGCGCGACAACCCTGCGATCCGGCTGCGCTCATGCGAGTACACGCATGACGCGGGCGTCCTGGCGCGAATTCAGTCCTTCATCGCCATCAACTCTGCCGTCGAAGTGGACCTGGCCGGCCGAGCCAACTCGGAAGTCGCGCGCGGCTCCTACGTCGGCGCCGTCGGCGGCGCACCCGACTTCACGCACGCGGCCAACCGCTCGCAAGGCGGCTTGTCGTTGCTGCTAATCCCTTCGAACCGGATCGTCGGCGCCCTCGCCGGTCCGGTCACCCTCCCGGAAACCGATGCCGGGATCGTCGTCACCGAACTCGGCGCCGCCGACCTGCGCGGCTGCGATCTGCGCGAGCGAGCGCGGCTCCTCGCCGCGATCGCCGCTCCGGAAGCTCGCGCAGCCCTCGAGCGGCGGGAGGGTTCCCAATCGAATCGCAGGCTTTGACAAACCCATCGCCCGGTGTACCTTCCGCTCCACGAATCACTAGGAAACCATCGCCATGTATCGCGCCACCAAGGGCATCAAGCTTCCCACCACCATCACCGGATCGCTGCCGCGACCGAGCTGGTACACCGAGGACCTCGGCAGCCGGTCGTTCCTCGACGCGATGGTCAACTCGAGCTTCCGCGAGCAGTACACCGACGCGGTCTCGATCTATCTGCACGAGCAGGAGGCGGCCGGCCTGGATATCGTCACCGACGGCGACGCCCACTTCGACCGCGATGTCGGCGGCCAGAGCTGGACCGCCTATCCGCCGCGCCACATGAGCGGCTTCGACCGCCATCCGACGCCGACCCTCGCTGGCAAGGGAGGACTCGCCTTCCCGCGCGGGCACATCCTGCACGACTACCTCGAAGCGCGCGTGATGCCTTCGATCACGGGCCCGGTCGGGCGCGGCGAACTGCAGTACACGGCCATGTGGAAGACCGCCCAGCGCCTGACGAAGAAGCCGGTCAAGTTCGGCACCATCACGCCTGAGCTGGTCGCCTTCGCGGTCGCCGACCACCACTACGAGAACGTCAGGGACCGCATCCTCGCCATCGCCGACGCGCTCAACGAGGAGATGCACGAGCTCGCCGATGCCGGCTGCCAGGTGATCCAGATGGAGGAGCCTCAGATCCACCTGCTGGCGGTGCGCAAGATCGTCGATGCGGTGATCAACCCGGCGTTCAGCGTCGAGGTGTTCAACCGCACAGTGAAGGGCCTGCGCGCCAAGACAGAAGTGTGGTGCCACAGCTGCTGGGGCAATCCCTCGCAGCAGCGCATGTTCGCGCAGGTACAGAGCTACGCGCCGGCGCTGGAGCTGTTCAACCAGGTGGACGCCGACGTGGTCACGTTCGAATCCTGCAGCTCGGGCGGAATGGACCTTGAAGCCATCGGCAAAACCATTGGCGACAAGAAGGTCGCCATCGGCGTCATCGACCACCACACGCTGCAGGTCGAGCGGCCGGAGGAAGTCGCCGACCACCTGCGGCGCGCGCTCGAGCACATCCCCGCCGAGCGCCTGGTCATCAGCTCGGACTGCGGCATGGGCCGCGAAGGCATGAGCCGGCGCCACGCCTTCTACAAGATGGTGTCGCTGGTCAAAGGGACGAATATCGTGCGGGGCGAACTGGGATTGCCGCAGGCCGAGTGCCTGGCCGCCGACGAGCGCTACTCGCTGGTGGTGCGGGCCAAGTGAACGCAATTGGGAGGGCGACATGATCGCGGCCGAGAATTTCGACCTGACGAACCCCTTCAACATCCTGCGCATCATGATCGGCGCCTTCCTCATCCCGCACAGCGTCGGCAAGATCACCGCCTGGGACTATTCGATCGGCTTCTTCGAGAAGGCCGGCTTCCGCCCGCCCAAGGTCTGGCTCTATGCGACGCTGGTGTTCGAGGCGGTGCTGGCGGTGGCGCTGATCCTCGGGATCTACACGCGCTATGCCGCGATCATCGTCGTCGTCTTCATGGCGATCGCCGCCGCCGCGGTGCTGCGCGTGACGCAGGGCAAGTGGCTGTGGAACCTCGGCGGCTGCGAATACCCGGTGTTCTGGGGCATCGTCGCCGTCGTGGTGGCGATGCGCGGCTAGCGCGGGGGAACGATGATCAACGCGGCGATCGTCGGGCTGGGATGGTGGGGCAAGACGCTAGTGGAGTCGCTGTCGGGCAGCGACGCGATGCGCTTCGTCGCCGGGGCGACGCGCACCATCTCCAGCGATGTCGAGGCCTTCGCCAAGCAGCAGGGCCTGCGCCTCGCAGCGAACTACGAGGCGCTGCTCGCCGACCCGAAAATCGATGCGGTCGTGCTCGCGACGCCGCCGCTCGGGCACCGGGCGCAAGTGAGCGCCGCCGCGGCGGCCGGGAAGCACGTGTTCTGCGAAAAGCCGTTCACCTTCTCGAAGCGCGACGCCGCGGCCGCGGTGGAGGCGGTACGCAAGGCGAAGGTGGCGCTCGCGCTCGGCTACAACCGGCGCTTTCACCCGGAGATGGCGAAGCTGCGCAGCCGCATCCGCTCGGGCGGGCTGGGCACGATCATGCACGTGGAATGCACGATGACGGTCCCGAACGCCCTGTTCCTCAAGCCTTCGGCCTGGCGCGCCAACCGCTCGGAGGCGCCGTGCGGGGGCCTCGCCCCGCTCGGCGTGCATGCGATCGACGGCATGATCGACCTGTGCGGGGAGATCGAGCAGCTCTACTGCCAGAGCTTCAGGCGCGCAGTCGAGCTGGAGATGGACGACACCACTTCGGTACTGTTCCGCTTCAGGAGCGGCGCCTCGGGCTATCTCGGCACCATGATGGCGACCGCGCCCGCGTTCAGCTTCGCCGTGTTCGGCTCCAAGGGCTGGGTGCGCCTGGAAGGGATCACGCACGTCGCCGGCGCCTCGTCCGAGGAGCGGCGCACAAGCCTCTTCGGCGCCTGCAAGTTCCAGCCGGTGAAGGGCGAAGCCGAGACCTGGCAGGCCGACAAGCTCGATCTCAGCCGCGCCTGCCTCGAGGCGTTCGCGCGCGCGGCCGCGGGCGGCGCGGCGTTCCCGATCACGCACGAGGAGATGATCCACGGCGCGGCGGCGACCGAGGCCGTGGTGCGCTCCGCCTCCTCGGGCAAGGTGGAGCGCGTGGGCTGATGGATCTCGGCAACGGCCTCGGGCACCTCACCTACTCCACCCTGGTGCACCCGGGCGATACCTGGGAGGAGATGTGGGCGAGCCTCACGACCTACGTGCCGAAGGTGAAGGCGCGCGTCTGCCCGGCGAAGCCGTTCGGCGTGTCGTTGCGCCTGTCGGCGGCATCGGCGCAGACCCTGGTAGACAGCGCTTCCGAGCGCAAGAAGCTCAAGGGCTTCCTCGCCGATCACGACCTGTACCTGTACACCGTGAACGCCTTTCCGTACGGGCCGTTCAAGAACCAGGTCGTCAAGGAGCAGGTTTACGAGCCGGACTGGCGCTCCGAGGAGCGCACGCGCTACACGATGAACGTCGCCGACGTTCTTGCAGACGTGGTGCCGGCGGGGGTTTCGCCTTCGATCCAGAGCGCACCGCTCGGCTTCAAGCCGCGGGTGACCGGACCCGAGGTAGTCGCGAGCTACACGCAGCACGTCCTGCGCGTGGCCGCCCACCTGGTCGCGCTCGCCGAGCGCACCGGACGCATCGTGACGCTCGCGCTCGAGCCCGAGCCGTACTGCTTTCTCGAGACCACCGACGAGACGGTGGCGTATTTCAAGGACCACCTCCATTCGGGAGCGGCCGCCGAGACGCTGGCGAAGCTGGCCGGCATCCCGATCTCGGAAGCGCACGTCGAGCTGCGCCGGCACGTCGGCGTGGTGTTCGACATCTGCCATCAGGCAGTGGAGTTCGAGGACATCGCGGCATCTCTGCAGAAGCTTGTCGACGCGGGAATTCCGGTCTTCAAGCTGCAGGAAGCGGCGGCGATGCGGGTTCCGGAGGTCACGCAGAGAATCGTCGACACGCTCGAGCGCTACGCGAAGACGATCTACCTCACGCAGACGGTGGAAAAGAAGGACGGCAAGCTCACGCGCTTCCTCAATCTGGAAGACGCCTTCGAGGCCTGGCGCAGGAACCCGGGCCCGCGCGAATGGCGCACCCACTTCCACGTTCCGGTCTTCCTCGACAGCCTGGGAGAGCTGGGCACGACGCGCTTCGCCATAGAGGACGCGCTCAGGTTCCACAAGGCGAAGCCGCTGTCGCGCCAGCTCGAGATCGAGACCTACACCTGGGACGTGCTGCCCGAGCACCTGAAGAGCGGCGACATCGTCGACTACGTCACGCGCGAGCTCGAATGGGTTCGCGGTCAACTCGCATCCTGAGGGGAAGACCATGAAGGTTGGATTCATCGGCGCCGGCCGCATGGGCCAGGCGATGGCCCGCCGCCTCCTCGAGGCGAAGCACGATCTCGGGGTATTCAACCGCACTCCCGCCAAGGCGAAGGGGCTGGTGGACGCCGGCGCCGCGGCGATGGCCTCGCTCGCGCAGGCGGCGCGCTACGGCGATGCGGTGTTCACGATGCTCGCCGACGACGCGGCGCTCGACGACGTCGCCGGGCAAGAAGGCGGGCTGCTCGAGTCGCTGCCCAAGGGCGGCATTCACATCTGCTCGGGCACCCACGGCATCGGCGTTATCCGCAGGCTCAAGGCGGCGCACGCGGCGCTCGGGCAGGTTCTCGTCGCGGCGCCCATGCTCGGCCGGCCCGAAATGGTGGCGGCGGGGCAGGCCGGCGTGGTGATCGCGGGACCCGCCGAGGCGCTCAAGCGCTGCGCGCCGCTCTTCGCGGCGATCGCCCGGCGCTCGATCGAGGCCGGCGCCGATCCGGAGGCGGCGACCGCGATCAAGATCGCCAACAATTTCGTCCTCGGCTGCGCCATCGAGGCGATGGGAGAAGGCTTCTCGCTGGTGCGGAAATACGGGGTCGCGCCGCAGGTGCTGAACGAGGTCATGACCGACGGACTGTTCGCGTGCTGGGCGTACAAGGCCTACGGCAAGATCATCGTCGAGGAAGCCTACGACCGCGTCGGCCAGATGGCGGTGCTGGGCCTGAAGGACGCGAACCTCGCGCTCGCGGCCGGCGAGGCGGTCGGCGTGCCGCTGCCGAGCGGCAACGTCTGGCGCGACCGCCTGGTGGGCGCGGTCGCGCACGGCGACGGCGACAAGGACTGGGCGGTGATGGCGCTCGAGCAGGCGCGCGCGAGCGGGCTCGCCTGAGCTCAGCTGCGGAACAGGTCCTGCTTCACGCCCGCGGCCTTGAACAGGTAGTCGCGCGAAGCCTCCAGCTCGGCGCGCAGCTTGCGCAGGTTCGCGTCCAGCAGCCGCCCCTTCCACTTGCGCAGCCTGCCCGCGACGATCACGCTGTCGACGTTCGAGCGCTCCATCAGCGTGACCACGGCGCCGGGCACGTGGTTCAGCGGCGCGACGTTGATCGCGTTCGCGTCGAGCAGGAGGATGTCGGCCTCCTTGCCCGGGGTGAGCGAGCCGATCTTGCGGTCGAGCTTCAGGTCCTTCGCGCCCTGCACGGTGGCGAAGCGGATGACGTCGCGCGAGGTGAGCAGCTCGGGCAGCTCCTTCCTGCCTTCGAGCGCCATCTGGTTCACCAGCGCGCGCTGCAAAGTCATCGCCGAGCGCATCTGGGTGAAGAAATCCGCCGTCATGGTGCATTCGACGTCCACGCTCAGGGACGGCTGGATGCCCATCTCGAGCGTCTTGACGATCGGCGGCATGCCGTGGCGCATGCTCATCTCGATCGGAAAGGCGAGCGAGACGGCCGCGCCGGCGTCCTTGGTCGCCTTCCAGCCGAGGTCGGACATCCCGGTCATGTGGACGAACAGGTTGTCGGGGCCGAACTTCCCGGCCTTGGCGAGCTCGTCGAAGGTCTTTCCCATGCCGAAGCTGCCGACGATGTGCGCGGCGACCGGCAGCTTCAGCTCGCGCCCGATCTCCCAGGCCTTGTCGAATCCCGGCAGGTAGATCTCGCCGCCCATGATCATGGTGACCAGCTGGTCGTCGGACGAAAAATACTGCTTGCGGATGCGCGCCGCGTCTCCCGGGTACTTGGTCTTCTCGCCGTGGCCCTCGAAATAGCCGAAGGCGGCGCGCCGGCCCGAGTCCACGATGCCCTTGATCGCCGCGTCGGAGTGCTCCGGCGAGTGATGGATCTGCGAGATGTCGTGGACCGTGGTGACGCCGGCGTCCAGCTGGCTCAACGAGCCGAACAGCTCGTTGATGTAGACGTCCCGGGGCCGGTACACCTTGGCGAACTTGCCGAGGATGAAGTCGAAGTAGTTGACCGCGCCGTGCGGCTTGCCGTCGTTGAACAGCAGGCCGTCGGCGAGAAAGCTGCGTAGCGCAGTCTCGAACTGGTGATGGTGCGTGTCGACGAAGCCCGGCATGACGATCATGCCCCTCGCGTCGATCACCGACGCATCGCCCGCCTTTAGGTTCGGCCCCACGGCCGAGATTTTCTTCCCCTCCACCAGCACGTCGGCGCGCGCGAAATCGCCCACTGCAGCGTCCATGGACAGCACCGCGCCGCCGCGTATGACGTAGCGCCGGCCCGGCTTGCTGGTATCCGCCGGCGCGCCGGCGCCCTGCGCCGCGGCGGGCCGGGGTGCGAAGAGGCTGAGCCCGCTCGTCGCGACCCCGGTCGCCGCGGCAAGCTTCAAGAAATCGCGTCTCGTTTCGGAATGAAGCTGGGGCTGCCCCGCCTCGCAAAGCTTGCACATCGAAATGCCCTCCTCAGGGATGTCGCTCTCAGGCCTGCTTGCGCCAGCCGCCGTCGGTGTAGGACTTGCGCGCCGTCTCGGCGTACGGCACGGGGCTGACGATGGCCCTTATTTCCATCTGCTTGTGCCTCTCGACCGTGGGTTTGGACGTGCCGCCGCCCTCCTCGCCCCAGACGAACGTGACCTCGGTGCCCAGCTCGGCGTAGTCGGCGTCGAGCACCGCGATGGTGAGCATCCTGCGCTCGTTCGAGCTGTAGCCGACCCAGGTCGAGATGCCGACCGTCTTGCCGTCGGCCACGACCTTGTCGTAGGGATGCATCGAATAGACCGCCGAGGGGAACTCGATGAACTTCGCGCGCTCGCCCTTCTCGAGCTGGCTGCCGATCGCGCGCAGGACGTCGGCCTCCTCCAGGGCCAGGGTCACCTTCTTGCGGTGCGGCCCCTTGGCCACCTTTTGCAGCGCCTCGCGGCCGATGAAATCGTGCTCGAAATCCACGAACGAGCCGTAGCCCATGTCCCAGGGCGTCAGGTAGTAGTCCTCGATCCGCTTCGAGGCGAAGCTGCCGCCGATCGAAGCCCTGGCCTCGTAGCCATCGGCCGTGAGCCATTGCCGGTAGGGCTTCATCCTATCGCCCGAGTAGACGGCGGGAAGCGGCGAGGGAATCCAGCCGGACTCCAGCGTGTTCGAGGAATAGGCGCGCCCGCCCACCTGGCGCAGCCCGAACTCCTCGCCCGCCGTCACGATCGCCTGGCGAACCGCCTCGCCCTCGGCGCACGGACCGTAGAGCTCGAATCCCGGCTGGCCGGCCATGCCGTGGCGCAGGGCGTCGACCTTCTTGCCCGCGATCGTCAGGCTGCGCACGTGGAAGAACTTGACCTCCGGCGGGCGGGTGCCGAGCACCTTTTCCATGACCTTCATCGCGTTCGGGCCCTGGATCTGGAAGCGGTAGGATTTGCGGTTGAACGGGTCCTTGCGCGCCGCCGAGCGCTCGTCGAGCGCGAGCTTCACGTCGTAGCCTGCGGTGGCCGCGTGGTACTGGATCCAGTTCAGCGCAGGGACGCGCCCGACCAGGTTGAAGCGGTTCGGGGCCAGGTTGAACAGGATGACGTCGCCGATCACGTGGCCGTCGTGGCTGCACGGCACGAACTGCTTGGCGCGCTCGGGCGAGACGTTCCTGAACGTGTTGATCCCGAGGTGCGACAGCAGCTTCAGGGCGTCGGGGCCCTCGACTTCGAGGTCCGCCATGTGGAAGGACAGGTTGAACAGCACGCAGGTCTTCTGCCAGGCCTGCTGCTCGTCGCGCCAGTTGGTGAACTCGGGCGGAACGCCCGGGTAGACGTTCGGCCCGGTCTGCGAGTTGCGCAGCATGTCGACCGGGTTGCCCGCGGCTTGAATCAGATCTTCCAGGCTCTTGTTGCTCATCGAGCTTGCCTCGTTGCGCTCAGTACGGATTGGCGACCGGCAGCTCCTGCGCCGGGTAAAGCGAGATGATCTTCGCGCCCCCGGGGGTGAGCACCACCATCTCCTCGATGCGCGCGGCGGAAATGCCGTCGGTTGCCGGGCAGAAGGTCTCCACCGCGAACACCATCCCGGCCTTGAGCTCGTAGGGCTCGATGAAGGAATTCAGCCGCGAGATCAGCGGCCGCTCGTGCAGCCCCAGGCCGAGCCCGTGGCAGAAATTGAGACCGAACGCCGCCATCTCGCTCTCGAAGCCGATCTCGGAGGCCTCGGGCAGCATCTTCGCCGCCTGGTCGGTGGCGACGCCGGGCTTGAGCATCGAGATCGTGTCGTCCATCCACT
>MERQ01000019.1:0-30436 GCA_001770655.1 Betaproteobacteria bacterium RIFCSPLOWO2_12_FULL_68_20 | reverse complement strand
GTCCATCCACTGCCGCGCGCGCTTGTAGGCGTCGCGCTGCGGGGCCGTAGAGGTGCCGACCGTGAAAGTGCGGTAGTAGCAGGTGCGGTAGCCGATGAACGAGTGGATGACGTCGAAGTAGGCCTGGTCGCCCGGGCGGATCAGCCGGTCGGTGAAGTTGTGCGGGTGCGGGCTGCAGCGCTCGCCGGCGATCGAATTGATCGCCTCTACGCAGTCCGAGCCCATCTCGTACAGGCGCTTGGTGGCGAGCGCCACGATCTGGCTCTCCTTCACTCCCGGCATCAGCGCGGCGGCGATGTCCTGGTAGACGCCGTCGACCATGCTCGAGGCGATGTTGAGCAGGGTGATCTCGTCGTGGCTCTTCACCTCGCGCGCGTAGAGCATCATCTGCTGGCCGTCGCGCACCTCGATGCCCTCGGCCTGAAGGGCGAACAGCATCGGCGGCTCGCACACGTCGAGCCCGAGCGGCATGCCCGCCACGCCCTCCTGCTGCAGGATGTCTTTGATCTCCTTCGCCGCCTGCTTGAACAGGCCCACTTCGGGCCCGATGGCGCCGCGCATTCCCGGGTTGCCGGCGCGAATGTGATCCTCGCGCAGCCATGGGCAGTAGATGCGGTGGTGGCGCGCCGCGGAGCCGAAATCCCACACCCAGGGTTCGCCGGTCCCGGTGAGCAGGCAGTAGCGGATCAGCTTGTCGCGCGCCCACTCGCCGATCACCGTGCTCGAGATGTAACGGATGTTGTGCTGGTCGAAGCACAGCATCGCGCCCAGGCCGGACTTCGCCAGCTGCTCGCGCGTGCGCGCGAGGCGGTAGCGGTGCAGGCGCCGGAATTCCACGCGCTCCTCGAAATCCACCTGCGTGATGCCGGGCGCCTGGAGCGGACGGTGCCAGCGATGCGCGGGCTTGAGATCGTCCTCGTTGACCGGGATGAATTCGGGTTTACGCACCTTTGTTTCCATGGCGTGCCCCTTTCATTTGGCATCCAGCCACTGCGCTGGCGCTCCGATCGCGGCAGCCAGCTCGTTGAGAAAGGCCGCTCCCTGCGCGCCGTCCACCACCCGGTGGTCGCCCGAGAGCGTCATCGTCATCATCTGCCGCACGGCGGGCTGCCCGTTCGCCGCGACCACGCGCTCGGCGATGCGCCCGACGGCGAGGCTCGCCGCCTGCGGGGGCGCGATGATGGCGTTGAACGCATCCACCTCGTACATGCCGAGGTTGGTTAGCGTGAAAGTGCCGCCGGCAATATCCGCCGGCCTGAGCCGAGCGCCCCTCGCCCGCTCGCTGAGTTCGATGCGCCTGGCGGCAATGTCGACGAGCGCCGCGCCGTCCGCATCCGGGATCACCGGCGCGACCACGCCGTCGGCGACCGCCATGGCGAGGCTGATGTTGATGTGCGCGTTCGGCTGGATCGCGTTCCCGCTCCAGCTCGCGTTCAGTTTCGGATGCTTCTTCAAGACCCGGGCGATGAGCGCGACCAGCAGGTCGGTGTAGGTGATCTTCACGCCGCGACTGCGCTCGATCTCCGGCGCGAGGCGCTCGCGCGCCTGCACGAGCGCGCCCGCCTCAACCTCGCGCACCAGGAAGAAATGCGGCACTTGCGTCCAGCTCTGCACCATGCGCTCGGCCATGAGCCGCGCCACCGCGGAGAGCGCTGCCGGCGCCGCGGCCTGCTGCGGTGCTTCCGCGGCAGCGAGCACGTCCTCGGCGCTGATGACCCCGCCGGGTCCGGTCCCGCGCATGCGGCTGATGTCCACGCCGCGCTCCTTCGCCAGCTTGCGCGCTTTCGGCGAGATCCTGGGTTCGGGTTGCTGCGCAGCCGGGGCGGCGGGAGCCGCGGCAGCCTGCACCGGCTCGCTCAGCTTGCGCGCGGTCGGCGCGGCGGCCGGCGCATCGGCCGGCGGGCTCTCGCCCGGCGCGACGATCCATGCGATCGTCACACCGACTGGGACCACGTCGCCGGCGTGGGACTTGACGCCCGCGAGCACGCCGGCACCGGTGGCCTCCACCTCGACCACCGCCTTGTCGGTCTCGATCTCGAGGATCGGCTCGCCCTTGGTGATCGTGTCGCCCTCCTTCTTCAGCCACGAGAGGATCTTTCCGCTCTCCTGCGCCATCTCCAGCGCAGGCATCACGACGCTCGTTGCCACCGCGCTAACCCAGCAGCGCCTTGGCGGCGGCGACCACCGCCTGCTCGTTCGGCACGGTCGCGTCCTCCAGCGGCGGCGAGAACGGGATCGGCACGTGCATCGCGCCGATCCTCTTCACCGGCGCCTCCAGGTCGAAGAACGCGCCCTCGGTGATCGCCGAGGCGATCTCGGCGGTCGCGCCGTAGCGGCCGTAGCCTTCGTCCACCACGATCACGCGCGAGGTCTTCTTCGCCGATTCGACCAGCGTCTTCTCGTCCAGAGGCCACAGCGTGCGCGGATCGATCACTTCGGCGCTGATGCCGTCGGCCTCGAGCAGCTTCGCGGCGCCGAGCGCCACCTGCACCATGCTGCTGGTGGCGACGATGGTGACGTCGGTCCCCTCGCGCTTCACGTCGGCGACGCCGAACGGGATCGTGTATTCCTCGGCGGGCACGGGGCCTTTCAGCCGGTACATCATCTTGTCCTCGAAGAACACCACCGGGTTGTCGTCGCGGATGGCCGTTTTCATCAGCCCCTTGGCGTCGTACGGCGTCGCGGGCAGAACGACCTTCAATCCCGGGACGTGGCAGAACCAGGCGTGCAGCGACTGCGAGTGCTGCGCGCCCGACCTGCGCGTCGCGCCGAGCGTCGCCCGCATCACCATCGGCACCTTCCACCTTCCTCCCGACATGTAGTGCACCTTGGCCGCCTGGTTCACCATCTGGTCCATGACCAGCGTGGAGAAATCGCCGAACATGATGTCCACCACCGGCCGCATTCCGGTCATGGCGGCGCCGACCGCCATGCCCGTGAAGCCCGCCTCCGAGATCGGCGTGTCCAGCACGCGTTCCGGCCCGAATTCGTCTACCAGGCCGCCAAGCACCTTGAACACGGTGCCCGCCTCGGCGATGTCCTCGCCGCAGATGAACACGCGCGAATCGCGCCGCATCTCCTCGACGAGCGCTTCGCGCACCGCTTCGCCGAGCGTGATTTCGCGCGTTTCAGGCATAGACGTCCTGGTCCACCTTGTCAGGGCCCGGGTACGGTGCCGCCAAGGCGAACTGCACGGCCTGTTCCACTTCCGACTTCACCTCGATCCGGAGCTGCTCGAGCCGCGCGCGATCGGTGAGGTTTTGCGCGCCCAGCCAGTCGCCCAGCAGCTTGATCGGGTCGCGCTCGGTCTTCCACAGCTGCTCCTCCTGCTTGGAGCGGTAATACTCGCGGTTGACGTCGCCGACATGGTGCCCCATGAAGCGGTAGGTGTTGCAGACGAGGAACGCGGGCCCCGCGCCCGCGCGCACCCGCTCGACGATCTGGGTGGCCGCCGCGTGCACCTTGCGCACGTCCTGCCCGTCCACGCTCTCGCCGCGGATTGCGAAGCCGGCCGCGCGGGTCAGCATGTCGCCCGCGAGCGTTTCCACGTTGCTCGTGTACTCGCCGTAAAGGTTGTTCTCGCAGACGTAGATGACCGGGAGCTTCCAGAGCGACGCCATGTTCATGACCTCGTAAAGCAATCCCTGGCCCATGGCGCCGTCGCCGAAGAAGCACACCGCCACCCGGCCCGTCTTCATGCGCTTTGCCGTCAGCGCCGCACCGGTGGCGATTCCCGCGCTGCCGCCGACGATCGCGTTCGCTCCCAGATTTCCCGTATCCGGGTCCGCGATGTGCATCGAGCCGCCCTTGCCCTTGCAGTACCCGGCCTCTTTCCCAAGCAGTTCGGCGAACATCCGGTCGAGCCGCGCGCCTTTCGCCAGGCAATGCCCGTGGCCGCGGTGCGTGCTGGTGATGTAATCGTCGGACCTGAGCGCTTCGCACACGCCGACGGCGACGGCCTCCTCGCCGATGTACAGGTGCGCCAGGCCGGGCATCAGCGCTCGCGTGTACAGGTCGTTCACCTGCTCTTCGAACAGGCGAATCATGAGCATGCGGCGGTACATGCGCAGCCATTGGTCGATTTCTGCTTCGGGCGCGGTCTGCAAGCGGTCTACGGCGATAGCCATCTGGAGACTCCGGACGTTTCTGCAAGAACCGGGAACACCGGCGGAATTGTACTCAGATGTACTTCGTGAGGCCGCCGCAGACCTCGACCGTCGTCCCGGTCATGTAGGCGTTGCGCTCGGAAACCAGGAAGGCGGCCACCGCGCCGATCTCGCGCGGCTCGGCCCAGCGGCCGAGCATCGTCTGCGCCGCGATTCCCTTGCGCACCTCGTCGGCGGTAGTGTTGCGCACCTTGGCCATGGCCTCGGCGCGCGGCCCCCAGGACTCGGTGTTGGTCAGGCCGGGGCAGATGTTGTTCACCGTGATCCCGTCGGCAGCCAGGGCGGCGGCCATCTGCTTGGACAAGCCGATGATCCCGGCGTTGGCGAGGGTGGTGGTCAGCGCCCCCGGCAGCAGTTGTGTGCCCGAGATCCCGGAGACGTTGAGGATGCGGCCGGCCTTCGACTTCTTCAGGTGAGGGATCGCGTAACGCGTCGCCCACACGTAGGAGAGCAGGCTCGTGTTCAGGAACTGGCTCCACTGCTCCTCGCTGATGCTGTCGACGGTGCCGGGCACCATGCCGCCGACGTTGTTCACCAGGATGTCGATGCCGCCCAGCCCTGCGGCCGCCTCGTCGACGAATTTCTTGCAGCCGGCGCTGGAGGACAGATCGCATACCACGCCGATCGACTTGACGTTGCGCGCCGCGATTGCGGCCACCGCCTGCTCGAGCCGCTGCTTGCCGCGGGCCGACAGCGCGACGTTGCAGCCCTCTTCGGCGAGCGCCATGGCGATCGCGTACCCGATGCCCTGGCTCGACCCCGTGACCGCCGCGTTCTTTCCTTTCAAACCCAGGTCCATTCCTCTCTCCTCCGGCTGCCGAAACGACGGCAGGCCGCACGTTACCCGACGCGCTTGTCGAACGCGCGCACTTGCACGGTTTCCCAGACGCCGGCCTTGAAAAGGGGGTCGGCGCGCTGGAACGCCTCGATCTCGGCGCGGCTTGCGGCCTCGACTAGGAACAGGCTGCCGATCGCCCTGGAGCCGTCGTCGCTGACCAGGGGGCCGGACATGACCACCTTGATCGGTCGGGTCGCGAGGTATTCGACGTGCCCCTGGATCGCCTGCTTGCGGCTTTCCTCGGCGCCGGCGCGGTCGATACAGAAGATGACGAACAGCATGGGCCTCCCCTCGATCCCGGGTTGCGGCTCGCGCCTGCCGGCGCGCCGCAGCGACTTATAGGAGCCGGCACGCCGGCATGTCAAGCTCCGGCCCGCTCCCTAGCGGAAGTGTTTCAGCGCCGGCACGCTCCAGAACGGCGCGGCGGCGAGCGCGATGAAGGCGAGCGCGAAGCCCACGCCGACCTGGTAGCCGCCGCTCTGGTCGTGCAGCCACCCGCCCATCAGCGACCCGAACGCGGCCCCCAGCGCGTTGCTCGCGTAGATGGTGCCGTAGATGGTGGCGACGCGCGGGCCCGCGAAATGCCGCGCGCAGACCGAGGAAACGATCGGCCCGCGCGTGCCCATGCAAAGTCCGAACACCGGCACGAACAGCGCGAGCAGCGACCACGACGGCCACTCGCTGATGGCGAGCAGCAGCAGCATCCCGGCGGAGGTACCGACGAAGCTCGCGGTCACGGTCTGCCGGTAGCCGAAGCGATCGGCGATGAAACCGCTGCCCATGACGCTCAGCGCCGAAAGCATGCCGATGAAGCCGAACGCGCTCGCCGCGGCGAGCGGCGAGAAGCCGGCGTCGATCAGGAACGCCACCAGCTGCACGATCACCGAGAACATTCCGGCGGCGGTGCAGAAGAAGACCTGCGCGAGTCCCCAGTAGATCCGGGTACCCATCGCGGCGCGCAGGGTCCAGCCTTCTCCCGCCGCGTGATGCTTCGCGACGGCGCGGAATTCGGGGTGGCCGGCGGCGTAGCGGCGCCAGGGGACCGCGAGCAGCACCACCGGCACGAGCGCGAGCATCGCGAAGCCGAGCGCCCGGTAGGCGAAGCGCCAGTCGTAGTGGCTCACCAGATACTGCGCGAGCGGGATGAACACGACCGCTCCCACGCCGATCCCCGAGAACGCCACCCCGATCGCCGCCGAGAGCCGCGCCCGGTACCAGCGCGCGAGCAGCGCCGAGCCGGGCACCATGCCGTTGAAGCTCACGCCGAGGCCGACCAGCACGCCGACGAACAGGTAGAACTGCCACAGGCTCGCCAGCCCCTGCGCGAGGAAGAACGCGGCGCCGAGGCAGGCCATCCCGACGCCGTAGACCCAGCGCGGGCCGACCCGGTCGAACATCAGCCCGACGAGCGGCGCGGTGGCACCATTCACCAGCAGGTACACCGCGTAGACGCTCGTCAGTTGCGCGCGCGACCAGCCGAACTCGCGCTCCAGCGGCAGCAGGAACACGGTGTAGGTGTCGGCCAGCCCGCGGCCGAACAGGTTCAAGGCGAACACGGTCGCGAGCGCCGCGACCGCCGTTCGGCGGACCGAAAATGGGGTCAGAGTAACTTTTCCCGCGAGGACCGTTCCAGCATCGGCGCCAGATCGGAAAAGTTACTCTGACCCCATTTTCTCGAGCCCGAACACCTGGCGCAGGTAGGCGAGGTAGCCCGGGTCCTTGCTGACCGTCTTGCCGGGCGAGTCCGACACCTTGGCGACCGGCTGGCCGTTGCACTCGGTCATCTTGATCACGATGTTGATCGGCTCGTAGCCGAGGTCGTTGGTGAGGTTGGTGCCGATGCCGAACGAGGTCCCGGCGCGGCCGTGGAAGCGGCGCGCGATCTCGATGGCGAGCGGCACCGAGAGCTGGTCGGAGAAGATGAGCGACTTGGTGCGCGGATCGACGCGGTTCTTCTGGTAGTGCGCGATCAGCCGCTCGCCCCACTCGAACGGATCGCCCGAGTCGTGGCGCGCGCCGTCGAACAGCTTGCAGAAGTACATGTCGAAGTCGCGCAGGAAGGCGTCCATGCCGTAGGTGTCCGAGAGCGCGATGCCGAGGTCGCCGCGGTACTCCTGCGCCCACTTGTCGAAGGCGAAGGTCTGCGAGTCGCGCAGGCGCGGCCCGAGCGCCTGGCAGGCCTGCATGTACTCGTGCGCCATGGTGCCGAGCGGCGTGGTGCCGATCTTCATCGCGAACCAGACGTTCGAGGTGCCGGCAAAATGCTCCGGCACCTCGCGCTTCAGCGTGCGCAGCACTTCCTCGTGCCAGTCGCGGGAAAAGCGCCGGCGCGTGCCGAAATCCGAGATCCTGAACCCGAGCTCGGGCTCGACCCTGCGCACCAGCTCGATCTTCGCCGCGAGGCGCCTGCGCCCCTCCTCCAGCTCCGGCCGCGGCCGGGTGCGGCGGAAGTAGACCTCGGAGACGATGGCGAGCACCGGGATCTCGTAGAGGATCGTGTGCAGCCACGGCCCGCGGATGGTGATGTCGAGCTCGCCCGGCGTCTCGGCCCTGCCGATGCGGAGGTATTTCTCGTTGAACTGGAACAGCCCCAGGAAATCCACGAAATCCGACTTGAAGAAGCGCCAGCCGCGCAGGTACGCGAGCTCCTCGTCGCGGAAGTGCAGCTTGCACAGGTCGCCGATCTCGGCGCGGATCGCATCGAGATCCGGCCACAGGTCCACGCCCGCGGTGCGGCACTTGAAGCGGTACTCGACCTGCGCGCCCGGAAAATGATGCAGCACCACCTGCATCATGGTGAACTTGTACAGGTCGGTGTCGAGCAGCGACTGGATGATCACGGCGCGGGCATTGTAACCTCGCGCCCATGTGCGGCCGCTACGCGCTCCACAGCCATCCGGACGTCGTGGCGCTGTATTTCGGGCTGTCGGAGATTCCCGCGTACGCGCCGCGCTTCAACATTGCGCCGGCGTCGCAGGTGCTCATCGTGCGCGGCGGCGGCGCGGCGCTCGCGCGCTGGGGCCTGGTGCCGCGCTGGGCCACGGACCCTTCGATCGGCGCGAAGCTGAACAACGCGCGCGCCGAGACCATCGGCCAAAAGCCCTCCTTCCGCGACGCGTACCGCGAGCGCAGGTGCCTCATTCCCGCGAACGGCTTCTACGAGTGGCGGCGCGGCGCGGCGCGCAGGCAGCCGTACTACGTTCGACCCGCCGAAGGCGAGCTGTTCGCGTTCGCGGGACTGTGGGAGCGATGGCAGGACCTCGAGACCTGCTCGATCATCACCACCGAGGCGAACGAGACGGTGCAGCCGATCCACGACCGCATGCCGGTGATCCTGGAAAAAGACGCCCAGGCCGACTGGCTGCAGGGCAAGGAAGGCCTGCTGCGGCCCTGCGCCCCGCAGGCGATCCGCGCCCACCCGGTCGGCCCTGCGGTCAACAACGCCGGGAACGAGTCCCCCGACCTCATCCGCCCTCTGCACTAGACAAGCGGCTTCCATACTGGATATACTTTCACTGTAAGGAGGGCCAGTATGGACCCGCTGACCGAGCGACAGGCCGAGATCCTCAAGCTGATCCGCGAGCTCACCGAGATGTCGGGCTACCCGCCCACGCGCGCCGAAATCGCCGAGAAGATGGGCTTCAAGTCGGTGAACGCCGCCGAGCAGCACCTGCGCGCGCTGGAGAGGAAAGGCGTGCTGGAAATCTCGGAGGGCGCCTCGCGCGGCATCCGCATGCTCGACGCCAAGCCCGCGCGCGGGCTCGGCCGGCTGCTCGAGCTGCCGGTGGTCGGACGCGTCGCCGCGGGCAGCCCGATCCTCGCCGAGGAGCACCTACAGGGCCGCTACCAGATCGATCCGAACCTGTTCACCCCGCGCGCCGACTATCTGCTGAAGGTCCGCGGCATGTCGATGCGCGACGCCGGCATCCTGGAGGGCGACCTGCTGGCGGTGCACAAGACCGGCGAGGCGCGCAGCGGCCAGATCGTGGTCGCGCGCCTCGTCGACGAGGTGACCGTGAAGCGCTTGCGGCGGCGCGGCAACACGGTGCAGCTCGAGCCCGAGAATCCCGATTTCGAGCCGATCGAGCTGGACCTGCGGCGCGACGCGCTCACCATCGAAGGCATCGCCGTCGGAGTGATCCGCAACAGTAAAAGTCTGTAAGGCCGTTTCGCCCGCGGGGCGCGGTGCGCCGCGGGGCTTCTCGTCGCGCGCGCCTCGATGCCTTTAGAATGCGCGCAGTCGGGATTCCCCGCGCCTGAAACAGATGAGCAGCCTCCCCGAGCCGCGCCTCGAGACGCCGCGGCAGCAATCCGCTGCCGGCATCCGGGACCGCGCCGACCCGCGCCTGGTGCTCGCCGACCGGGTCAATCAGCTCTACAACCAGCTCCCCGTTTCGATCGCCGCGACGTTCGTCGCCGGCGCGATCGCGACCGTCGAGCTGTGGGGCCAGTGGCTGAAGGAGCTGGTGCTGTTCTGGTGGGCGCTGGTGCTGGCGTTCACGGTGGCGGCCACGAGCCTCGCCATCGCCTACCGGCGCGCCGCGGACAAGGTCGAGGAAGCGGCGGAGTGGCTGCGCCGGCTCGGCATCGCCGCGTTCGCCAACGGTGCGAGCTGGGGCTTCGCCGGCGCGGTGTTCTTCCGCTCGCTCACCGACGAGCAGCAGGTGTTCCTCGCGTTCCTGTTCGCGGGAATCGCCTCGGTCGGGATCCCGGTGTACGCCGCCTCCTGGCCGGTCTTCGCGCTCTATGCGGCCGGCATCCTGGCGCCCTTTGCCTACGTGCTTGCGACTTTCGGCAATCGCCTTTTCATCGAGATCGCGCTGCTGGTGCCGGTGTTCTACGCGGTCAACGTCGCCATCGCCTGGCGGCTGAACCAGGTGTTCGATTCGGGCTACCGGCTGCGCCACGCCTACGGCAGGCTGACCGAGGACTACAGCGTGCTCAACCAGCGGCTCGAGAAGCAGCTGGTCGAGCTGGAAGAGGCGCGGCGCCAGGTGGAGGCCTCGGGCCGCAAGCTCGCGCTGTTCGCCGAGCGCGCCCCGATCGCGGTGCTGGAGCTCGATCCGCAGGCCCGGGTGCTCGAGGTGAACCGCGCCGCCGAGATCCTGTTCGGCTACGCCGCCGGCGAGCTGGTCGACGGGCACGTGAAGAAGCTGGTGCACCCGGAGTTCCACGCCGAGTTCGACGCCAACTGGGCCAAGCTCATCTCCAGCCGCGAGCCCCAGGCGGGCGTGCGCATCCGCAACCCGCGGCGCGACGGCCTCGACGTGGTGTGCGAATGGACGGTCACGCCGCTCGTCAACACCGAAGGCCGGATCGTCGCCGTGATCGCGCAAGGCCAGGACATCACCCGGCACCTCGAGGCCGAGCGTCTGAAGAAGGAGTTCACCTCCACGCTCAGCCACGAGCTGCGCACGCCGCTCACCTCCATCATCGGCTCGCTGCAGCTCATCAACTCGGGCGTCATGGGTGAGGTCGGAAGGGACGTGGCCGAGCTGACGACGATCGCGGAGCGCAACGGCCAGCGGCTGCTCGACCTGATCAACGACATCCTCGACATCGAGAAAATCGAGTCAGGCAAGCTGACGATGAATCCGGAAGTGTTCGGCCTGGGCGAGCTGGTGCGCGAAGCGCTGGTGCTGAACAAGGCGTTCGGCGAGCGGTTCGGCGTGCGCTTCGAGGCGAACGGGCCGATTGCGGCGCGGCCGGTGCACGCGGACCGCAAGCGGCTGCTGCAGGTCATGACCAACCTGCTTTCCAACGCGACCAAGTTCTCTCCCGAAGGAGGCGTGGTCGAGGTGACCATGGAGGAGCGCGGGCCGAGCCTGCGCGTCGGCGTGCATGACCGCGGCCCCGGCATCCCGGAGAACTTCAGGCACCGCATCTTCGGCCGTTTCGCCCAGGCGGACTCGACCACCGCGCGCCAGAAAAGCGGCACCGGCCTCGGCCTTGCCATCTGCAAGCGGCTGGTCGAATTGATGCAGGGGCGCATCGGTTTCGAAGACCGGGCCGGCGGGGGCACTACTTTCTGGTTCGAGCTGCCCCGGCACGTGGCATGATTGCGCCCGGAGGGCAGGCAGTGCCGGAACGACCGCTGCAGCGCATCTGCTACGTCGAGGACGACGAGGACATCCAGCGCATCGTGCGCATGTCGCTCGAGCGCGTCGGCAGGATGACGGTCGAGATCGTGGGCGATCCGCTCAAGGCGCTCGACGCGATGACCGCCTTCAAGCCGGACCTGGTGATGCTCGACTGGATGATGCCCGGGATGGACGGCCCGACCCTTTTTCGCGAGATGAAGCGGCGCCCCGAGACCACCTCCCTGCCGGTGGTCTTCATCACCGCCAAGGCTTCGCCGCGCGAGCTCGAGGAGCTCAAGGCCATGGGAGCCCTTGGGGCGATCTCTAAACCTTTTGCACCCAAGGACTTACCGGAACAACTTCGAGAGCTTTGGAAGAAATACCCCTAGTGCAGGGGCATGGTCGTCTCGGCGCCGAGCGCCCTGGTGCCCTGGTAGAACTTGCGCGACAGGAAGCCGATCACCTCGTCGGCATTGCGAAAGCGCGCATCGCGGTCCTTCTCCAGCAGCTTGTCGAGCAGCGCCTGGTACTGCACCAGCTGATCCGGCAGCGGCGGGGGCGGGGTATTGAGGTGGTGCAGCGCGACCTCGACCGCCGTCTCGCCGTCGAACAGGTGCCGCCCGGCGAGCATCTGGTAGAGCAGCACCCCGGCGCTGTAGATGTCGGTGCGCAGGTCGAGCGCAAGGCTGCGCACCTGCTCCGGGCTCATGTAGCGCGGCGTGCCCAGGATCTCGCCGTGCCCGGTGCGGTCGATCGAGTCGATGTGCTTGGCGATGCCGAAGTCCACGATCGCGAGGCTGCCGTCCGACCGGAACATCAGATTCTGCGGCTTGAGGTCGCGGTGCAGGATCCCCTTCTCGTGGATGTCGCCGAGCGCGAACATCAGCTCGCGAAACAGCTTCAGCGCCTCCTCGGGCGAGAACGCTCCGACCTGGAGGCGCTTGTGCAGGTCGCCGCCCTCGAAGAATTCCATCACCAGGTAGGCGTGGTCGGCCGACACGCCGTGGTCGTAGATCTTCGCCACGTGGCGGCTCTGGATGCGCTCGACCAGCGCGTACTCCTCCATGAATCGCGCTAGCGCCCGCTGGTCCTGGGTAATCTCCGGCCTGAGGATCTTCACCACCAGAGGCACGTCGTCGACCTCGCGCGAGGCGAGGTAGACGCGCGCCATGCCGCCCTCCCCGATCAGCCTCAGCACCTTGATTCCCGGGATGCGTATTCGCGCCCCCAGGTTGTGGCCTTCCATCCGGGCGGCGACGTCCGGAGGGACCGTCTTCTCGAGCTTCTCGTGCGTGAGGTCGCGGATCGACGCGACCAGCCGCTCGCGCGACAGCTCCTGCTTGCGCTGGTAGTCGTCGGCGCCCGCCTTCATCGCGCGCACCGCGACGATCTCGTTTCCCGCGCCGGTGAGGAACAGCACCGGCGGGCAGTCCGCGCGGCGCTTGAACTCGGCGAGCCACTGCAGGCCGTCGCCGCGGCCGAGCATGTAGTCGAGGATCATCACGTCGTAGGCGCCGAGCGGGAACGACTGCCCGGGCATGTCGCGGGCGAGCGGGTCGTACTCCTCGACCTCGGCCCCCGGCCATTGCTGCTTCAGGTAATGCGCGAGGAGGTGTCTCAGGTCCTCGTCGTCGTCGATGATCAGGATGCGCATGGGCGCACCCGCGCCGCCGCCTCATTCATACACGACCTGGACCCTGGACAGATAATCGCCGTACTCGGCGATGCACGCCTCGAGCGCGGCGCGGTCGCCGCTGCGCGCGCCGTCCTCGATCTGCTTGCCGAGCGTGGAGACGCGGGAAAATCCATACGAGTTGCCGACCCCTTTCATGCGGTGCCCGAGCTGGCGCAGCTGCTCGAAATCGGCCGCGGCGAGCGCCGCGCGCAGCGTCTCCACCTCCTTGTGGCGGTTGCGCATGAAGGTGGGGATCAGGTCCTCGAGGTCCTTCGCGACGGTGACCTTATGGATGTCGTCTGCCATGACCCGGCGGATTATAGGCGCGGGTCGATTCGCCCCTCGCGCGCCGCGTCAAACATTGTCAGATTGCTCAATGGAAGTCCCGGGAATGCGCCTCGAGCCGGCCGAGCAGCGCGCTGTGGTCGCAAAGGCGCCGCGCGACGAGGTGCACCACCTCGCCGTCGCGCTCGATCACGCCCTGCACCCCTAGCAGGCTGGCGCCGAGCAGCTCCTTCCTCTGGCGCTCGGCGAGGTCGCGCCAGACCACCACGTTGATGCAGCCGGTTTCGTCCTCGAGCGTGACGAACACGACGCCGCTCGCCGTGTCCGGCCGCTGCCGGCAGGTGACGAGGCCCGCGGCGCGCGCCGTGCCTCCATGAGGAAGCGTTCGCAGCTGCTCGGCGGTGCGGTGCCGCAGCCGCTCCAGGCGGCCGCGCAGCAGCGCGAGCGGATGCCTGCCGAGCGTGAAGCCGAGGCTGGCGTAATCGGCCGCGATCTCCTCGCCCTCGGGCGGCGGCGCCAGCGCCGGCGCGGGCTCCAGGATCGGCGCGCCTAAAGCGGGCCGGCTCTCGGCCCCCGCGGCGAGCCAGCGCGCGTTCCTGCGATGGCCGGCGAGGGACTGCAGGGCGCCCGAGGCGGACAGGCGCTTCATGTCCTTGCGGTTCAGCTCGGCCCGGCGCGCCAGCTCGGCCACCGATTCGAACGGCCGCGCCGCGACAATGCGCCGCGCGCCTTCCTCCGAAAGCCCGCCCACCATGCGCAGGCCCAGGCGCACACCCCCACCCTGGCCCTCCCCCTTAACCAAGGGGGAGGGAACGGGAGGGGGTTCGAGCGTGCAGTCCCAATCGCTCGCGGTCGCGTCGGGCGGCAGCACCTCGACGCCGTGGCGCCGCGCGTCCTGCACCAGCTGCGACGGCGCGTAGAAGCCCATCGGCTGGCTGTTCAGGAGCGCGGCGAGGAACGCCGCCGGGTGGTGGCGCTTGAGCCACGCCGAGACGTACACCAGCAGCGCGAAGCTGGCCGAGTGCGACTCCGGAAAGCCGTATTCGCCGAAGCCGAGGATCTGGCGGTAGATGGCGTCGGCGAACTCCCGCGCGTAGCCGTTTCGGCACATTCCTTCCTTGAGCCTTTGCTCGAAGGGCTCGAGGCCGCCCTTCTTCTTCCACGCCGCCATCGAGCGGCGCAGCCGGTCGGCCTCGCCGGCGCTGAAGCCGGCGGCGACCACCGCGAGCTGCATCACCTGCTCCTGGAAGATCGGCACGCCGAGCGTGCGTTCGAGCACCCGCTTCACCCCTTCGCTCGGATAGGCGACGGGCTCCAGGCCCTGGCGGCGCCGCAGGTACGGGTGCACCATGCCGCCCTGGATCGGCCCGGGCCTGACGATCGCGACCTCGATCACCAGGTCGTAGAAGCTCGCGGGCCGCAGGCGCGGCAGCATCGACATCTGCGCGCGCGACTCGATCTGGAACACGCCCACCGTGTCGGCCCGCTGGATCATCTCGTAGACCGCCGGGTCCTCCGCCGGCACGTCCTCGATCCTCATTCCCAGGAAATCCAGCGCGCGCCGGATCGCCGAGAGCATCCCCAGCGCGAGCACGTCCACCTTCAGCAGGCCGAGCGACTCGAGGTCGTCCTTGTCCCACTGGATCACGGTGCGCCCGGGCATCGCCGCGTTCTCGACCGGCACCAGCTCGGCGAGCGGCCCGCGCGAGATGACGAAGCCGCCGACGTGCTGCGAGAGATGGCGCGGGAAGCCGACCAGGGCGCCCGCCAGCTCGAGCAGCCGCCCGATCGCCGGGTCGTCCGGGTCGAGGCCCGCTTCGCGCACGCGCTCGGGCAGGCGCGTGCGGTCGTCCCACCAGGCGAGCGTCGCGGCGAGGCGCTCCACCTGCTCGAGGGTGAAGCCGAGCGCTTTTCCGACGTCGCGCACGGCGCTCCGCGGCCGGTAGCAGATCACCGTGGCGGCGAGCGCGGCGCGCTCGCGCCCGTACTTCGCGTACACGTACTGGATCACCTCCTCGCGCCGCTGGTGCTCGAAATCGACGTCGATGTCGGGCGGCTCGTCGCGCTCCCTGGACACGAAGCGCTCGAACAGCGTGTTCATCCTCGCCGGGTCCACCTCGGTGATGCCGAGCGCGTAGCACACGGCCGAATTCGCCGCCGAGCCCCTGCCCTGGCACAGAATCCCCTGTCCGCGCGCGAAGCGCACCACGTCGTGCACGGTGAGGAAGAACGCCTCGTAGCCGAGCTCGGCGATGAGCGCGAGCTCGTGCTCGACGAGCTGGCAAACTTTCTGCGGCGCGCCGGCGGGAAACCTCCAGCGCAGGCCGTCTTCGGCGAGCCTGCGCAGCCAGCTCGCGGGCGTCTCGCCCGGCGGCACCAGCTCCTCGGGATACTCGTAGCGCAATTCGTCGAGCGAGAAATTGCAGCGCCCGGCGATCGCGAGCGTCTCGGCGAGGAGCTCGGGCGGATACAGCTGCGCGAGGCGCATGCGCAGCCGCAGGCTGCGCTCGGCGTTCGGATGGAGGTCGCGCCCGCACTGCGCCACGGGGCGCCCGAGCCGCACCGCGGTGAGCACGTCCTGCAGCCGCCTGCGCGAGCGCAGGTGCATGTGCACGTCGCCCGCCGCCGCCAGGGGCAGGCCGGAATGCTTCGAGATTTCCCTCAGACGGTTCAGCTTCGAGCGGTCGTTCGGCCCGCAATGCAGCTCCGCCGCGATCCAGGCCTTCCCGGCGAAGCGCTCCGCGATCCAGTGCGCCTCACCTTCGTGCGCCGAAATCAGCAGGACGAGAACGTCGTGGCCGAGAATCGCCTCGAGGTCGTCTCGGCGAAGCGCGTAAGTTCCCTTCTCCGATCTGCGCCGGCCGGTGGTGATCAGCGCGGAGATCGCACCGTAGGAGCGCCGGTCGGTCGCGAGCAGCACCGCCTTCAGGTTTTCCCGCAGCAGAATTTCCGTCCCCAGAATCAATTTCAGGCCGCATTCCTTGGCGGCGACGTGCGCCCGCGCCGCTCCCGTGAGCGAGCATTCATCCGTGATCGCGAGCGCCGAATAGCCGAGCGCCGCGGCGCGCGCCGCCAGCTCCTCCGGGTGCGAAGCGCCCCGCAGGAAGGTGAAGTTGGACAGGCAATGCAGCTCCGCGTACTCAGGCAAACAGGCCATGCAGGAACCATTCCCCCGCCTCGCGGTAGATCCAGGCGAGCGACGAATCCTCGAACCGGGCGATGAAGTAGTCGCGCTTCGCGTCGCCGCCGTCCCACCAGCCGGACTCGATGCGCTCCGGCCCGGCGAGCAATTCGAAGCCCGTTTCGCCGAGACGGCGCGGCGGCTCGACCAGCCACAGCGGCCGGGGCCCGAGGTCGCCGGGCGCCGCGGGCGCGTCCGCATCCGCATCGACGCGGCGCCAGGCGCGCTCGGGGCGATGATCCGGATGAAACGCAAGACCGTAGACCGCTTCGTCGCCCAGGCGTACCCGCAGCCGTTCGACGAGCCGCGCCCAGCCCTCCGCTTCGGCTCGCGCGTCGCCGAAAAAACCCGCCGTGAAGCCGTGCATCGGCTCGAAGTCCCGGGCTTCGATCCTGACCGCCTCGACCGGCCGGGCGAGCCCGAGCACGGCGAGGCGCTCGCCCAGCAGCCGGCCGAGACGCCCGGCTTCCCGTGCGGCCGAAGCGAGGTCCACTTCGACCGCCGTGGGCGCGGCGTTCCGGTGGAGCAGCGCGAGCGTGAAGCGCCGCACGCCCGCCTGGCGCGCGGCGAGCAGCCCTTCGAGCTGCACCAGCAGCCGGCGCGCGGCGAACAGCACTCCTTCGGCGTGCGTCACCTCGGCCGGCAGCTCGATCTGCGCGGCGAAGCGCGGCGGCGGCGAGAAAAAAGCGCGCGGCTCGGGCGCTTTTCCGAGCGCGCGATCGAGATCGTCGAGCAGCCGCCGGCCGCAGCGCCGCGCCAGGCCCTCGCGCGGCAGGCTCAGCAATCCCCCCAGGGTCGAAATCCCGATGCCCCGGAGGAATTCGAGGCTTTCCGCATCGGCGTCGAGGACCGCCAGAGGCAAATCCTCCAGGGTCCGCCCGCCGCCATCGCGAGCAAGCCACAGCGCGGCGCGCGCGGTCGGCGCGACAGCGAGCTGCGCCGCGAGGCCCATCGCGGCGATGTCGGCGCGCAGGCGAGCCGCCAGGGGCTCCAGGCCGCCGGCGAGGCGCAGGCTGCCTTCGACCTCGAGGAGCACGCCTTGCGGCGGCTCGAGCGATACCTTAGGCGTGAACCGGCAGGCCCAGGCGGCGATGCGTTCGAGCGTCGCGTGCGGCAGACAGGGGAAATGGAGTGCGACCCAGAGCATGGACGGGTTTTTTCACCGCGATGCGCAGCGGCGCGGCGGCCGGCGCTCCGGGGCGCTTGAGGATGCGGGCGCAAAGCCCCTCCCCCGCCGGCTCGAGGGCGATGCGCAGACAGGCGGGCGACGAGGTGGCGATCGCTTCGCGCCGGCGGAACAACGCGACGAAAGCGCGGCTCGTCCCGGCCGCGACCGCGAGCCGCCGCAGCTCCGGATAGCGGGCGTCGCGCAGCCAGGCGAGCAGCGCATGGCAGTTGCCCGCACGCAGCACCTGCTCCGCCGCCCACAGAGCGTCGCGCCGCCCCGGCGCGCGCACCACCACGAGATGCGCGAGGTCGACGCCGCTTGCGGCGAGCGCGGGCGCGTACGGCAGGTGCGGGGGCGCGAGCCACACGACGCGCTTGCCCGAGGCGGTGAGCGCGGCGAGCGCGGGCAGCACCAGCTGCAGCTCGCCCACCCCCTCGCACAGGCCGAGGATCTCGGTGAGGGCCCCGAGCGGCCAGCCGCCGCCCGGCAGCTCCCGGTCGAAGCCGGGATAGCCGGTCGGCACCGCCCCGGCGGGGCGCGCGAACGCACCGCCGCGCCACACGGCATGCTGCTGGAGGAGGTCTTCGAGAGCCGCCACAGGAACTGTATTTATATACAGTATCAGTCCCTCTGGCAAGGACTCCTGTTTCAGAGGCGCACGGACGGCCAGGCCGCCCCGGCGCCCAGGCCCAGGATATAGAGCCAGCCGAACAGGCGGTTGTGGCTCAGGCAGACGCGGTGAGCCCAGAGCGGCCAGCCGACGTAGCCCTCGGGCGGTGCTGCCGGCCGCGGCCGCCTCATCACCGACAAGGCGTGCGCGCCGCGCGGGACCGCGGCGACGATGACGGCGGCGAACGGCGTCAGTCGTCCCGTTGCGATCAGCGCAGCCGATGCCGCGTAGATCAGCACGATGGTCGCGATGTTCAGCCTGCGTGCCGCCGCTTCGCCGAGCAGCACGGGCAAGGTCCGGATGCCCTTGCGGGAATCGAAATCCGCCTGGTCGATGTGCTTGCCGATCAGGATCGACATGACGCCCAGGCCGTATGGCAGCGACGCGAGGAACGCGCCGCTCGAGGCTTCGCCGCCGATCATGGCATGGCCGCCGCCCACCATGAGCGGGCCCCACACCAGAAATACCGCGAGCTCGCCGAAGCCGATGCTCTTCAGCGGAACCGGGGCGGCGTCATAGAGCAGCAGCAGCGCGGTTCCTGCCGCGACGAATGCGGCGGCGAGCCAGCCGCGCTCGACGATGAAGAACACCGCGATGCCGAGCCCGATGAGGGCGAGAATCGCCATGCCGCTCGCCAGGGCGCGCGGCTCCAGCACGCCGCTCGCCAGCGGGTGCACGGTGTAGCGCATGCGAGGGGAATCGGGGGTGTCGTGGCCGCGCTTGTAGCCAAAATAGTCGTTGCTCAGGTTGCTGATCATGTGCGCGGCGATGAACCCTAGCAGGACCAGGACGAATTCCAGCCAGTGGAAGCGGCGCTCGGCGGCCGCGAGCAGGCCGGCGATGATCGCGGCCTGGGCCGAGATCACCAGGATGACGCTGCGGGCCGCGTAGAGGAACTTCGATACCGGATCGAGCAGCCGGACTTCCTCGGCGCTCGGCCGGTAAAAGCCGGTGAACGCCCCCAGCCACAATTCGGGTTTCGAGCGGGCGGGACCCGGCGGCATCCGGCGTCGCGCGCGCAGCCGCTCAGAACATGCCGTTGTTGTTCAGCGCCTTCTCCGGGATGTCCTGCGCCACGTCCCAGTGCTCGACGATCTTGCCGTTCTCGAGCCGGAAGATGTCGATGATGGCACGCCCGCGCTCGCCCGGATTCGGGACGTTGTGGACGTGCACGATCACGTAGTCGCCGTCGGCGAGCACGCGCTTGAACGTGCTCTGGTAGTTCGGGAACTTCGCCTTAAGGAAGTCGATGAAGCCCTTGAGTCCCTGCGGCCCGTCGGCGGCGCGCGGATTGTGCTGGATGTAGCGCGGGCCGAAATGGACCTTGGCCGCCTCGAAGTCCTTCTTGTTGATCGCCTTGTCGTAGAAGTCGATCACGGTCTTCTTGTTCTGCTCTTCCTGCGGCGTGTTCCCGGCACCCGCCGGCGCCGGGATCGCGAGCGCGACGACGGCGAGCACTGCGGCGAACTTGGTCTTCGACATGGCATCCTCCCTCGGATCGCGGCGGCAGGCCGCACGGAAATTATGCCCCATGATTGGATAAACTGGCGGTGCGAACCGTGAACCAGGAGGAGGATCCTATGGCAGAGCCGATCAGCGCGGATTACATCGTCGTCGGCGCCGGCAGCGCCGGCTGCGTCCTTGCGAACCGCCTCTCGGCGGATCCCGGGAACAAGGTCCTGCTGCTCGAAGCCGGGGGCGACGACCGGCCCCTCAGGAACCCCGGCCAATTCTGGTCGAACATGCTGATCCATACGCCGGTCGGCTTCGGCGAGACGCTGCACGACCGCAACGTCAACTGGATGTACGAGACCGAGGAGGACCCCTCCACGCTCGGTCGCAAGCACCTGTGGCCCAAGGGCAAGGTGCTGGGCGGCTCGTCGTCGATCAACGGGCTGCTCTACGTGCGCGGCCAGCGCGCCGACTACGACGACTGGGCGGAATTGGGCTGCGAGCGCTGGGCGGCCGACGACGTGCTGCCCTATTTCCGGCGCGCGGAGAACCAGGAGCGCGGCGAGGACCAGTGGCACGGGGTCGGCGGCCCGCTCAACGTTTCCGACATCGCCGACCGGCACCCGATCTCGCGCGACCTGATCGAAGCCTGCGTGCAGGCCGGCATCCCGCGCTCGAAGGACATCAACGCCGGCGAGCAGGAGGGTGCGAGCTGGTTCCAGGTCACCATCCGGAACGGCAAGCGGCACTCGGCCGCGGTCGGGTATCTGCATCCGGTGATGCACCGGTCCAACCTGCAGGTCGAGACCAACGCGCACGCCGCGAAGGTGATTTTCGAGGGCAAGCGGGCGGTCGGCCTCGAGTTCATCCAGGACGGCCAGCGCCGCAGCGCGCGCGCCGCGAAGGAGGTCATCCTTGCCGCGGGCTCGGTGGCTTCGCCGCAGCTCCTGGAGCTTTCCGGCGTCGGGCAGCCCGACGTGATGCGCAAGCACGGCATCGCGGTGGTGCACGAGCTGCGCGGCGTCGGCGAGAACATGCAGGATCACTACATGGTCGGCATGCAATGGCGCATGAAGCCGCAGTTCTCCACCATCAACGAGCTGACGCACGGGCTGGGGCTCGTCGGCCAGATCGTGCGCTACGCGCTCACCAGGAGAGGCGCGCTCAGCTGGCCGGTCGCGCACGTGGCGGCGTTCGCGAAATCGCGCCCGGACCTGCCGCGCCCCGACATCCAGCTCCACGCCATGCCGGCGAGCGTGGATTTGATGAAACTCGCCACCACGCAGGCCTTCCGCATGGAGATGCAGCCGGGGATGACCATCACGCCGTGCCAGCTGCGGCCCGAGTCGCGTGGCTCGATCCACATCAAGTCGCCCGATCCCCTGGCGCATCCCTCGATCAGGGCAAACTACCTTTCGCATCCGACCGACCAGGCGACGGCGATCGCGGGCGTCAAGCTCGCGCGCAAGGTCGCCTCGCAGCCCGCGATCGCACAGTACGTCGAGTCGGAGACCGCGCCCGGCGACAAGGTTCGCACCGACCAGGAAATTCACGAGTACACGAAGTTCGGCGGCACGACGCTGTATCACTGCGTCGGCACCTGCCGCATGGGCTACGGGCCGGACGCCGTGGTCGATCCGCAGCTGCGCGTGCAAGGACTGGAAGGCCTGCGGGTGGTGGACGCCTCGGTCATGCCGCGGCTCACCTCCGGCAACACCAACGCAGCCACGATCATGATCGCGGAGAAGGGCTCCGACATGATCCTAGGGAAGCCGGCTCCGAAGTAGGAGCCGCTCAGAGGCCGACCGACTCGGCGACGAGCTTGCGCAGATCCTTGGTGAGGTCCTTGCGCACCGGCGCGCAGGCCGCATCGCCGATGACGTTGGTCATCTCGTAGGGGTCGCGCTCGAGGTCGTAGAGCTCGTCGACGCCGTCCTTGTGCACCCAGTGGATCAGCTTGTGGTGCTCGGTGCGCACCGCCTTGTAGCTCATGCCGACGATCCACGGCCAGGCTGATTCGTTGAAATACTCGATCAGGAACGAGCGGCGCCACTTGCTGCCGCCGCCCTTCATCAGCGGCACCAGCGAGCGGCCCTGGATGTGCGCTCCGGGCTTGCCGCCGGCGAGCTGAATCATCGTCGGCGCGATGTCGATCGCCAGCACCATCTGCGCGATGCTGCTGCCCGCCGGGATGAGCTTCGGATAGCGCACGAAAAAAGCGGTACGGATGCCCTCCTCGTAGGCGAAGCGCCGCTCGGCGCCCAGGCCGTGCTCGCCGAAGAAAAAGCCGTTGTCGCCGAGGAACACGATGCAGGTCCCGTCGAGCTGGCGCGTCACCTCCAGCGCGGCGAGCAGCCGCCCCACCCCCTCGTCGACCGAAGCCATCATCGCGGCGCGCTGGCGAATTTCCTCCTGCGTGCCGACGTGGATCGCGTCCAGGAACGCGCGGCTCGAGGGGTCCTTGCGCAGCTCGAACACCTCCCTCCACGCTGGCTTCTGCACGAGCACCTCCTCGAGCGGGCGCACGCTCGGGCGCATCGGATAGGTCTCGCCCTTGTACAAGTCGCGGTGACGTTCGGGCAGGACGTATCCCTGCATGGTGGACACGTCGATGGTCCCATCCTGCTTCTGCTGCACGTCCGGGTGCACCGCCTTGTGCGCGAAGAACAGCGCGAAGGGTTTGTTGCGCTTTCTGCGCACGTACTCGACGGCGCGGTCCGACAGCAGGTCGGAGACGTAGCCCTCGACGCCGCGCTCCCCGCCGTCCTCCCAGAACACCGGGTCGGTGATCTTCCCCTGCCCGCGGAAGCTCACCCAGTGGTCGTAGCCGGGCCGCGGGCTCGCGTCGTTGCCCATGTGCCACTTGCCGATGTGCGCGGTCTCGTAGCCGAGCTTCTGCAGCTCGAGGTGGTAGTTGGGAAGGCGGTGGCTCATCGCGTCGCGCCCGACGTTGTCGATGATGCCGTGGCGGCTCGCGTACTGCCCGGTGAGGATCGATGCCCGGTTGGGCGAGCACAGCGGGGTGGTGTGGAACGCGTTGACGAACTTCGCCCCCTCGTCCGCGATGCGGTCGATGTTCGGGGTCTTCAGGTACGGGTGCCCCGAGGCGCCGGTCTCGTCGAAGCGCAGATCGTCGATCAGGATGACGATCAGGTTCGGTTTCGTCACTGCGGCTGGATCCCCAGCTCCTTCGCGAGCTTGCCCCAGCGCTCGATGTCGGCCCTGATCACCGCCGCGAACTGCTGCGGCGTGTTTCCGACCGGCAGGAGCGCCGCCTGCGCGAGGCGCTCCTTCACGTCCTGGAGCGCAAGCGCCTTCGCGGTCTCGGCGTAGAGGCGCTGCACGATCTCGGCGCTCGTTCCGCGCGGCGCGAGCAGCCCCAGCCACTGCGTCGTGTCGAAGCCGGGAAACCCCGACTCGTGCAGAGTCGGGATCTCGGGCATCGGCGCGAAGCGCTCCTTGGAGGTGAAGGCGAGGATGCGGATGCGCCCGGCCTTGTGGTGGGGAATGAGCGGCGTCGAACCGAGCACGCCGACCGGGACCTGCCCGCCGATCAGGTCCTTCACCGCGGGCCCGCCGCCCTTGTAGGGAACGTGAACCATGTCGATCCCGGCCATCTTCCTCAGCAGCTCGCCCGACATGTGCTGGCCGCTGCCGGTGCCCGAATGCGCGAATGAGAGCTTGCCCGGGTTGGCCTTGGCGTATGCGACCAGCTCGCCGATGCTCCTGGCGGGCACCGACGCGTGCACGGCCACCGCGATCGGCTGCGTCGTGACCTGGGTGACCGCGACGAAGTCGCGCAGCGTATCGAACGGAAGGTTCTTCACCACCAGGTGCAGCGTCGTCACCGGGTCGGCGGCGAACAGGATCGTGTAGCCGTCGGGCGCGGCACGGGCGACCTCGGCGGTGCCGATGGAGCCGCCGCCTCCTGCGCGGTTTTCCACCACGAACTGCTCGCCCAGCGCGCGGCTGAGCTTGTCGGCCACGGTGCGCGCCGCGACGTCGGTCGACCCGCCCGGCGGGAACGGTACGATGAAGCGCACCGTGCGCGCCGGCCAGCCTTGCGCGTGGGCCAGGCCGGTGGAAATCAGGAACAGCACGACGAACAAGCGAAGCAAGAGCATGAGGACCTCCCTTCCGGGGCGAAGCCGCTGCAGCGCGGCCTCCAATCGCACTTTCTGTACTCCCGTCGCGTCCGCGCAGGGCAGCTTGTTGGTCAAGCCAGCGCTTCCTCGCGGTACAGGCCGAGCGCCTCGAACACCGGGCGGTCGTTGATCGAAAACAGGATCGCATCCTCGCTTCCGGTGTTCGCGTGCTCGAGCAGCGCCCATGACGGCACCGCGACGATGTCGTTCCTGCTCCACTCGAAGGCCTTGCCCTCGATGACGCTGCGGCCCCTGCCCTGGCGCACGCAGAACACCGAGCTGCCGGCGACGCGGCGCGCCTTGAGCTTCTCGCCGGCGCGGATCAACTGGACCCGGCAGCCGATGGTCGGCAGCACCGGGCCGCCGCTCAGGGCGTGCGTGTATTCGAGCGATATCCCCTCGTACGGCGAGCCGTCGCGGTCGCGCAGCGCGTGCAGCGCCTGCATCGTCTGGTCCCAGGAATAAAGCATCAGAGGCGAGAACTTCGGCCGCTCCCTGGTCCACGTCGGCGCAAGATGGCCGTGGCCGTACAGCGACTTGGAGCCGTTGACCGGCTTCGTCGCGCGCGGCCGGATCTCCGCGTTCATCTCGAAGAAGATCGCGTTGAGGGCCTTGGTGAGCGGCACGTCCAGCCCGTCCATCCAGACCACGATGTCCCCGCTCTCGTTGCCGTGGTCGTGCCACTGCCAGCTTGGCGTGAGGACGAGGTCCCCCTCGCGCATGATCACCTTCTCGCCCTCGACGGCGGTGTAGGCGCCGTTACCCTGCATGATGAAGCGGATGGCCGCGGGCGAATGGCGGTGCGCGCGCGCCACTTCGCCGGGCAACAGGACCTGCACGGCGGCGATCAGCGTGCCGGTCGTCGCCCACTGGCCGTTCAGGCCCGGGTTGAAGAGCTGCATCGCGCGCCGTTCGTCGCCCACCGGCACCGCGGTGCAGGATTCCTTCACGACGCGCTCGAGCAAGGACCATTTCCACTGCCAGGGGACGGCCTCGGGACGCGGGTGCGGCGTCATCTGGCTCGCGATCTCCCACAGCCCGTACATGTAGTTCTCGTGGATCAGCTTGTGAAAGCTGTCTTCGGTCGCCGGAGCGTTCATGGCGGGTTTCTCACTTGAAGGCCGACTTGATATTATCAGGTGCGAATGTTGGTACCATTGATCGAATGAACATGCTCTCGAGGGACAGGGCGCTGCTGGCGGCAGTTCTGGCCGTTGCGGCGTACGTTGCGCCGCAGCCGGCCGGTGCCCAGCGCGGCGAGCGCAGCGGCAAGGAAGTGGTCGAATCGGTCTGCGCGAGCTGCCATGCCGCGGGCGCGCAAGGGGCGCCGAAGATCGGCGACAGGAAAGCGTGGAGCAAACGCGCCGCGCAGGGTCTCACCGGTCTTACGCAACACGCCCTCCAGGGCATCCGCAAGATGCCGGCGCACGGCGGCAGCCCGGATCTCAGCGATCTCGAGATTGCACGGGCGGTCGCCCACATGGTCAATCGCTCGGGCGGCCGTTGGGTCGAGCCCGCGAGCCTGAGGGACCTGGCCGCCGAGCGCAGCGGCGCGCAGGTCGTCAAGGCGCAATGCGCGAAGTGCCATCAGGAGGGCGTCGGCGGCGCCCCCAGGATCGGCGATCGCAGCGCCTGGACGCCGCGGCTCAAGGACGGGCTCGACAACGCGGTTCGCATAGCGATTCGCGGACACGGCGGCATGCCGGCGCGCGGCGGCGAGGCCGACCTGACCGACGCCGAGGTGCGCAGTGCGGTCCTCTACATGATCAACCCGGGCGTGCCCAGGAAGGGCGCCCCGGCGACGGCTGCGCCGGCGGGCCCGCTCTCCAGGACCGTAGGCGGGATACACCTGCATCTGGGATTCGTGCCGGCAGAAACCCTGCGCGCCTTTCCGGAAGACTCGGCGGAAAGAGCCATGCACGGCGGGGTGCCGAGCGGAGCCGGGTATTACCATGTCAACGTTTCCCTGTTCGACGCCGCGACCAAGGCGCAGATCGGCGACGCGAAAGTGGACGTTCGAGTCGAGCTGCCCGGCATGTCGAGCGAATCCAAGGCGCTCGAGCCGGTCGTGATCAACAACGCGCCGAGCTACGGGAGCTACGTCAGGCTGAGGGAGAAGAGCTCCTACCTGATCACCGTGCGGGTTCAAAAGCCGGACTCGCCGCGCCCCGTCGAGGCGAGATTCGAGTACCGCAGCTTCTGATCCGGCCCCCGGCCCGGGGCCGGTTCGTCAGCAGCATTTCTTCATCTTTTCGACCAGCTTCTCGAAGGCATCGTGGCTTGCGCCCGCGGGGCGCTGCGGCACGTAGCACCACGCGGCCAGGGCGACGAGCGCAACACCGGCGATCGCCGCCAGGGTCCAATGCGCCGACGCGATGCCATAAGCGGCCGCGAAGCCGACGCTCAGAAACGAAATCTTCCAGGCCAGCGGAGCACGTTCCTGCGGCAGGCGCCGTTCAAGCTGGTAGGCAACGCCGACCACCGAACCGCCCAGGAGAATCGCCAGCATCGCCGTGTCGATCGCCATGCCTGCAAATCGGGCGGCCAGCATCCACAGCCACGTTCCCGCGACGCCGATACAGACGGGGCAGACGGCAAGACGCAGCGCCTTGGCGGCGGCCCACGCCAGGCCCGCCAGGGCAAGTATCGAAAGCGCCGTGACGAGAACGATGGCCACGTGAGGCAAACGCGCCCGCTTATTTCGCGGGCTGGCTGGCGTAGATGGACGAGAGGCTCTCTATGATCGCGTCGCTGTACGGCAGGCTCATCTTGTGCATCACGGAGCTTTCGCGCCGGTCGTCGCGATAGGCCCGCAGCGCCATGACCAGGTAGTCGCGGTCCTGGCCCTTGATCCTGGGAACCGCCATCGCGGGGACGTCGGCCTCGGCGCCGTGGCAGCGCTCGCATTTTTGCGTGAGCTCCTGCACCAGCGTCTGTCCTTTTTCGGCGGCCTTCGATTTCTGCACGGAGTAGAACGCGGCGATATTCTGGATCTCCTGGTCGCTCAGGCCGGTGACGTAGAGGCGCATGTTTTCGCGCTTGCGCGTGGTGCGGTAGGCCTTGACGGCGTCCACCAGATACCGGGCGTCCTGGCCGGCGAGGCTCGGCGTCGCCGTATCGGTGCTCACGCCGCGCGCGCCGTTGCACCCGCCGCACACCGCGCTCAGCGGCTCGCCTGCCGCCGGGTCTCCGAAAGGCGGCGCGGCGCGCCGGGCGGGGGTCTGGGACGCGAAATACAGCGCCAGGCTTTCCTTGTCGAGCTTCGACAGGCCGGGCAGCAGCGCGTGCATCGGCGCCGCCTTACGCTCCTTGTTCAGGTATTCCTGGATCGCGACGACAAGGTACTGCGGCTGCTGGCCGGCAAGGCTGGGGGTGCCGGGAATCCTGCTGTTGCCGTCGTCGCCGTGACACTTGGTGCAGGCCGCCGCGAGCTCCTTGCCATATTCATAGGGCGTGACGAGCCTGGCATCCTTTGCCGCTGCGATCTGCACCGGGGGCAGCGACGCGAAGTACGCAGCCAGATTGCGCGCGTCCGCATCGCTCATGTTTGCGGCGACCTCCCGGAGCGCGGCGTGGGTGCGCTTGCCGTCCTTGTACTCCTTGAGCGCCGCAAGGAGGTAGCGCTCGCGCTGCCCGGCGAGGTGCGGAATCGCCGCTGCGGCGCCCCGGCCGTCCAGGCCGTGGCAGCCCTTGCACTCGCGCTCGGCGAAGACCCTGCCCGCGGCGATATTCGCCGCGGCCTGCTTGTCGATCGCGGCCTTTGCCGGCGGCTCGCCCTTGTCCGTGCAGCCGATCAGCGCCGCCGCCAGCACGAATAACCCGATCCCCAGCGTGAGACGTTTCATTGGCTCCTCGATCACGATTGTTCAGCCGACATCGGTCGTCGCGCCTTCCTGCCGCTGCAGCACCACTGAAGGCGGCCGCGTGAACCACATCTGGTACATCGACACCACCCACATGAAGGCGAACGACATGCCTATGAGGGCGCCGCCGATCATCACCACCCAGGCGAACGGGTGGAAGATCTTGGTGAAATACCAGGAGCCGACGTCGAGCGCGAGGGCGATGAACGGAAGCGCGACGACGGTGCACTTGAACCACACCGGCCGCACGTAAGCGTGGCTGAAAATGGTCCCCAGGACGAAAAAGATGAAAGCGATCCCGAACAGGTGAATGTGCGAGACGCGAACCAGCGTGAACAGCCCGGTGCCGGTGTCCCGCTCGATGACCTTCTGCACGTTGTCGAAGCCGTTCAAGTTCGGCAAGTGCGGGTTGCTGCCGTCGTGGCAGGCCATGCAGCGCCGGTCGAACGTCGTCCTGATCTCCTTTTCGTACCGAGCGCGCTCGCCGCCCTCCTGGGCCCAGGAGACGAGGGTCGACAGCTCGTCGCGCGGCAGCATCGCCGACATGGATCCGCGCAGCGCCGCTTCGAGTCGCGAGCCCTTGCCGCTGCCGCTGTAGGCGATGACGATGTCTTCGTATGACAACGTCCGCGGATTGCCGTCCTTCCCGGAGTACGTGTAAAAGAGGTAGATGAGCGCAAACAGGTAGGCGGTGCCGAGGACGAGCAAAGTCGCCGTATACAGGACCCGCAAGCTGTACGGCAGCTCTGAAAAATGGCGATAGAGCCGGTGCAGCGGCACTTCGGACTGGTTCGGTTTGCCTGTCACTTGCCGCCCTTCTTCTTGCCTGGAGGGGGAACCACCACGTAGGTGACCGCGCGCGCGGTCTGGCGCGCGTAATGCGCGGCGACATCCTGCGCGTCCGTCTCGCTCATCAACGCCGTCATGGCGGCCATCGCTGTGCTCTTGCGCACGCCCGTGCGATAGGTCCGCAACACCTGCTCGAGCCAGTCCGCGCGCTGAGCGGAGAGGCGCGGCATCAGCGGGTCGGTGCTGTTTCCGTTGGGCCCGTGGCAGCGGTCGCAGCGTTCGGTCCACTCCGCGGTGGTGAGCGGCCTGCGCACGTTGAGCGGCTGCGGCGGCTGGGCGGCGTAAAACGCCGCGATGTCCTTCATGGCGCGCTCGTCGAGCGCAGCGGCGGGACCCTTCATCGAGTCGTCCTTGCGCGTCCCGTCTTTGTAGGCGCGCAGCGCGGCGAGGAGGTACTCGGCGTCCTGGCCGGCGACGCTCGGCGTGGCGGGATTCCCGCTGGCCCCCTGGTTGCCGTGGCACGCGGCGCAGGAAGCCGCCGCCGCCTTTCCCGCCGCCTGGTCGCCGGGAGCCGGCGTTTGCGCCCTGGCGGGCTTCTGCAGCGCATAGTAGAGCGCCATGTTGCCCAGGCTCTCGTCATTGAGCGCCCCGACCAGGGATTTCATCATGTCGTGCTTGCGCTGGCCGCTCTTGTATGCGTTCACGGCCGCGATGAAGTATTTCGGGTCGAGGCCGACCAGGCTCGGCATGCCGGGCGTCTTGCTGATGCCGAGCTCGCCATGGCAGGCGCCGCAGGCGGCCGCCGCGGCCTTGCCGGCCTGCACCGGGTCGGGCCTGGAGGGCGCGGTCTTGGCGGGGGCCGCCGCGGCCCGCGGCGGATCGAGGCTCGCGTAGTAGGCGGCGACCTTGACCAGCGCGTCGTCGCTCAAATACCTGACGATGCCGCTCATGGCGCCTTGAACGCGCGCGCTTTGCCGGTAGGCTCGCAACTGGAGATCGAGGTAGGCCGCGCGCTGGGCGGCGAGATGGGGCACGCCCTTGGTCGTGCTGACGCCGTTTGCGCCGTGACAGCGTGCGCACGAAGCTTCCGCGATGCCCCCGCCTTCGGCAACTTCGACCGGAGTGGCGTATACGGCCCGCAGCTCGTCACCGGCTCCGGGTTTGATCCTCGCGGGTTGCGCGTCGGCGCCGGGCGAATAAGCGGCGATTGCCGCGCCGACTGCGAGCATGCATGCGGCAAGAATCTTCACGCCGCCTTTTCCTCCCAGGGCGGGAAAAGGCGCGTCACGCCCCACAACATGACCACCGGTGCAGCCACCAGCAGCGCCGCGATAAGCAGGCCTTCCCGCCCGAAAACGTGCATTTGATATTCCAGAAGTCCGCGGCCGGTCTTCGAAATTTCCTGTCCGCCGATCACCACGTTCCAGCGCATCATGAATACCGACAGCAGCACCAGGAAGGCGCTCAACATGACGCCTGCGATCAGCGCCTTGCCGGTGGTGCCGCGCCAGATCATGTATGAAAGCAGGAGCAGCGGCAAGATGGCGCCGACGGCGAATTGCAGCACGAAGTAAGGGATGAGGAGCGGGCCGGTGACGTACTCGAGGATCGTTTCGACGCCTTCGCGCGCCTTGTAGACGATGTTGGCGAACTCCAGGCCCTCCAGTACGAGCGCAACCATGATGAACGCCCATACAGTGTACGCCAGGCCCTTCAGGCATGCGAGGTCGATCGGCACCTTGCGCAGCTTGCACGACACGACGTAAAGCACGATCAGGAGCGCCACGCCGGAGATGATGGCCGAGAACAGGAACACCACCGGCATGAGATCGGAGGACCACCATTCGCGCGCCTTGAGAGAACCGAAAACGAAGCCGACGTAGCCGTGCAAGCCGTGCGCGCCGGGGATTCCGGCGATCGCCAGCCAGAAGATCCATTTCCGGTCGTAGCGCAACGCTTCCTCAGACAGGTCGTACGAGCCGAGAGTCAGCACGCGATAGGCCGCTCCCAACAGGCCTTTTCTTTTCCGGGCCTGCTCGACGATATAAGGGCGAAACGCGAACCAGGTCTCGACCATCAGAAGGACAACGTAGAACGTCGCAAAATAGCCGAACATGGCCATGG
>MERQ01000018.1 GCA_001770655.1 Betaproteobacteria bacterium RIFCSPLOWO2_12_FULL_68_20 | reverse complement strand
TCTGCACGTCTCCCTCGGGCGTCACCACGATCAGCAGGACGCGCTTTTCCGAGAGCTTCAGGAACTCGACGTGGCGGAACGTGGCCGAGCGGCGCCGCGGCGTCATGACGATGCCGGCGAACTGGGTAAGCTGCGACAGCAGCTGCGACGCCGCCTGCTTCAGCCGCTGCGGATTGTCGGGATGCAGCTGGTCCTCGAGCTGATGCAGCTCCTCGGACTCGATCTGCTTCACCACCAGCAGCGTATCGATGAAGAAGCGGTAGCCGAGCGGCGTCGGCACGCGGCCGGCCGAGGTGTGCGGGCTGACGATGAAGCCCAGCTCCTCGAGATCCGACATCGCGTTGCGGATGGTCGCCGGCGAAAGATCGAGCCCGGAGTACCTCGACAGCGTGCGCGAGCCGACCGGCTGGCCCTCGGAAATGTAGCGCTCGATCAGGGTCTTGAGCAGGACCTGCGCGCGCTTGTCGAGCATCGAATCATTGTACACTCGACCAATGCCCTCGGCCTTCCGCTCGATCGCGCTGATCGGCAAGCTGCGAAGCCCCGCGATCGCGGAATCGCTGCGCGAGCTGCGCGAGTTCCTGGAGAGCCGCGGCTGCGAAGTGCTGGTCGAGCGCGATACCGCCGCGAGCCTTGGCGCGGGCGCGAGCGGCGCCGACTACGAGACGATCGGAAAAGGCGCGCAGCTCGCCATCGTGATCGGGGGCGATGGAACGATGCTCGCGGCCGCGCGCAAGCTGGTGCGCTACAAGGTGCCGCTGACCGGCGTCAACCAGGGGCGCGTGGGTTTCATGACCGACGTCGCGCTCGACGACATGCGCGCCTCGGTGGGCGCGATTCTCGAGGGCAGGTACTCGGTCGAGGAGCGGGCGCTGCTCAACGCCGAAATCCGGCGCGACGGCAAGGTCCTGCTGGCGACCATCGCGCTCAACGAGGCGGTCATCGGCAAGGGTTCGCAGGGTCGTCTGATCGAGTTCGAGCTGTACCTGGACGGCGAGTACGTCTATACGCTGCGCGCCGACGGCGTGATCGTCGCCACGCCGACCGGCTCGACCGCCTACGCGCTCTCGGCGCAGGGGCCGATCCTGCATCCCTCGGTGCCGGCGCTCGCGCTCGTTCCGCTCAATCCGCACACCCTTTCGGCACGCCCGGTGAGCGTCAGCGACCGCAGCGTGGTCGAGATCGCGCTGGTGCGCGCCGTCGACGCCCGCGCCCACTTCGACGGTTTCGCGCTCGCCGACATGGCCGAGGGCGACCGGCTGGTGCTCAGGCGCTCGGGCGACGCGGTGCGCTTCGTGCACCCCGAGGGCTACCGCTATTTCGCGATGCTGCGCGAGAAGCTGCACTGGAGCGAGGCGGTCGAGAAGGGCCGCGATCTGGAGTAGCAGGCGGTGCTGCGAGCTCTGGACGTTCGCGACTTTGCGATCGTGGAGCGGGTCGGGCTCGAGCTCGGGGCCGGCTTCACCGTGCTCACCGGGGAGACCGGCGCCGGAAAATCCATCCTGGTGGACGCGATCGAGCTGCTCGTCGGCGGCCGCGGCGATAGCGCGGCCGTGCGCGACGGGGCCGAGCGCGCCGAGCTCTCCGCAGAATTCGACCTGGATGCGAAGGCGCCGCTTTCCGCGTGGCTCGAGGAGCGCGAGCTCGCGGGCGACCCGGGAACCCTGATCCTGAGGCGGACGATCGACCGCTCGGGTCGCTCGCGCTGCTTCGTCAACGGCCATGCCGCGACGCTCGCGCAGCTTCGCGAAGCCGGTGAATTCCTGCTCGATATCCACGGCCAGCACGAGCACCAGTCGCTGCTGCGCCCCGCCGTGCAGCGCTCCCTGCTCGACGCGCATGCCGGGGCCGAAACGATCGCGACCGAAACGGCAGAGGCATGGCGGAACTGGAAACGCCTGCAGGCGCTCGCCGAGGACGCCGCGCAGCAGTTCGCGCGGCGCGAGGCGGAGCGCAGCGACCTCGAGGAGCGGGCCGCGGAGCTGAAACGGCTCGCGCCGCGCGCAGGTGAATGGGAGGAGGTGTCCGCGCAGCACCTGCGGCTGTCGCACGGCGCGAGCCTGCTCGGGGGTGCTCAGTCCTCGCTCGAGGCGCTCGCCGAATAGGACGGCGCGACGCTCGCGCAGCTCGCCGCCGTGGCCGACCGGCTGAAGACCCTTGCGGCGCACGACGCGCGGCTTGCGCCGATCGCGGCGATGCTGGAATCGGCCGGCGCCCAAGCGGGCGAGGCGGCGCGGGAGCTGCGCCAGTACGCCTCGCGCTTCGAGCTCGACCCCGACGCCCTGCGTGCCGCCGAGTCGCGAATCGAGGCCCTGCACGCGGCGGCTCGCAAGCACCGCGCGCGGCCTGAGGAGCTGCCGCAACGCCTCGCCGAGCTCGAGCAGCGCCTCGCGGAGCTTGCGCTCGCGGTCGATCCCGAGGCGCTCGGACGCGAGGTCGCTCTAGCGCGCCGGCGCTACGAGTCGGCGTCGGCGCGCCTGACGGAGAAGCGGCGGCCCGGCGCGCAGGCGCTCTCCGGGGCGGTGGCCGAAGGAATGCAGCGGCTGGCGATGGCCGGCGGCAGGTTCTCGGTGGCGCTGCGGCCGCTCGAGGCGCCGGGGGCCGCCGGCGCGGAGGAAGCGGAGTTCGAGGTGGCTTCGCATCCGAGCCTGGCCTTGCGCCCGCTCGCGCGCGTCGCGTCCGGCGGCGAGCTCTCGCGCATCAGCCTCGCGATCCAGCTCGTCGCGTCGAAGGCCTCGCCCGTAGCGACCCTGGTGTTCGACGAGGTGGATGCCGGGATCGGCGGCGCGGTGGCCGACACGGTCGGGCGTTCCCTCAGGCGGCTCGGCCGCGACCGGCAGGTGCTTTGCGTCACGCACCTGCCGCAGGTCGCGGCGCACGGCGACGATCAATGGTCGATCGTCAGGTCGGGCGGCCGCGGCAAGCTGAACGTGCGCGCAATGCGGCTCGACCGCGCCGCGCGCATCGAGGAGCTGGCGAGGATGCTTGGAGGATCCGCATCCACCGCGCGCAGGCACGCGGCGGAGCTGCTAGGCTCCGGCTAGCCCCGATTTCCGGTAAGGGCAGTCCTGCTTGGTGCAGTCGGCGTAAAGCGCGAGCGAGTGGCCGCGCAGCGCGAAGCCGCGCTCGCGCGCCGTCTCGAGCTGCCGCCGCTCGATCTCGGCGTCGTAGAACTCCTCGACGTGGCCGCACTGCAGGCACACCAGGTGGTCGTGGTGCCCGCCCTGGTTGAGCTCGAACACCGCCTTGCCGGTCTCGAAATGCTGGCGCGAGAGCAGCCCCGCCTGCTCGAACTGCGTCAGCACGCGGTAAACGGTGGCGAGGCCGACGTCGATGCCATCGGCGACGAGCGTGCGGTACACGTCCTCGGCCGAGAGGTGGCGCACCTTGCTCGATTCGAACAGCTCGAGGATCTTGCGCCGCGGCAGCGTCGCTTTGAGACCGCTTTCCTTCAGACTTTGCGCCGAAGCCATCGCCTGTCATTATATTCCGATGTTCCGACCGATCGTTCTCGCCGCCGCGCTCGCCGCGGCCGCCGCTGCGTCCGGGTGCGGCGTTCCCACCATCCCGGGCATCACGCCCTACCGAATGGAGATCCAGCAGGGCAACTACGTCTCGCAGGAGATGGTGTCGCGGCTGCAGAAGGGCATGAGCAAGGACCAGGTGCGCGTGATCCTGGGCACTCCGCTGCTCACCGACATCTTCCACGCCGACCGCTGGGACTACGTGTACCGGCGCGAGGCCGCCAACGGCACGCGCGAGCAGCGCAAGCTCGCGGTGCACTTCGAGGACGGCAAGCTCGCGCGGGTGGAAGGCGACGTGGTGCCCGCGGGCGAACCCAAGGAAGTGTCCAGATGAAGCTCGCGATCGCCGGGGCGGGCGGACGCATGGGGCGCGCGCTGGTCGAGGCGGCGCTCCAGGACCGGGAGCTGACCGTCGCCGCCGCGCTCGAGGTCGCCGGGAGCCCGATGCTCGGCAGGGATGTCGGAGGGGTCAAGGTCGGCTCGGACATCGCCGCCGCGGTCGATGCCGCCGACGTGCTGCTCGATTTCACTCGACCGGAGGGCACGCTCGCGCACCTCGATGCCTGCGTGAAGCTCGCCAGGCCGGTCGTCGTCGGCACGACCGGTTTTTCGCCGGCGCAGAAGGCGCGCATCGCGGAGGCGGGAAAGCGCGTCGCGATCGTGATGTCGCCGAACTTCGCGGTCGGGGTGAACGTGGCGTTTTCGCTCGCCGGCGCCGCGGCGAAGGCGCTCGGCGAAGCGTACGACGTCGAAATCGTCGAGGCGCACCACCGCCGCAAGGCCGACGCGCCTTCGGGCACCGCGCTCAAGCTGGGCGAGGTGATTGCGCGCTCTCTCGGGCGGGACCTGGGCGCGGTCGCGGTCTACGGCCGAAAAGGGGAAACCGGGGAAAGGCATTCCTCCCAGATCGGCTTTCACGCCATCCGCGGCGGCGACATCGTGGGCGAGCACACGGTGATCTTCGCGGGCGAGGGCGAGCGCGTGGAGCTGACCGTGCGCTCGCAGAGCCGCGCCACCTACGCGCTCGGGGCGCTGCGCGCCGCGAAGTGGCTGAAGGGCCGCCCGGCCGGGCTCTACGACATGGCCGACGTGCTTGGACTGAAGTAGCCGGCGGCGTATAATCTCGTCTTCAAGCGAGGCGGGAAGGGCCGCAAGCCCTTCCCGCTTTTCACGTCACCCCCTGGAGTCTCGCCGTGGCCGCGTTCGAACCTGCCGTGCTCGTCCTCGCCGACGGGACGGCGTTCCGGGGGCGCTCGGTCGGCGCACGCGGGATCGCGTCGGGCGAGGTGGTGTTCAACACCGCGATGACCGGCTACCAGGAGATCCTCACCGATCCCTCGTACTGCCGGCAGATCGTGACGCTTACCTATCCGCACATCGGCAACACGGGCACGAACGACGAGGACAGCGAATCGGGTCGCGTGTACGCCGCCGGGCTGGTGGTGCGCGACGTGCCCGCGCTTTACTCGAGCTGGCGCGCCCGGGCGAGCCTCGCGGAGTTCCTGGCCGGGAACGAGGTCGTCGCGATCGCCGAAATCGACACCAGGAAGCTGACGCGGATCCTGAGGGAGAAGGGCGCGCAGAACGGCTGCCTCATGGCAGGCGACGTGGACCTGGACAAGGCGCTCGCCGAAGCGCACGCCTTTCCTGGCCTCGCGGGGATGGATCTCGCCAAGGTCGTCAGCACGGACAAGCCCTACGAATGGCGCGAAGGCGGATGGGAGCTCGGCAAGGGCTGGCGCAGGATCGACAACCCGCGCTTCCACGTCGTTGCCTACGATTACGGCATCAAGCGAAACATCCTGCGGCTGCTTGTCGAGCGCGGAGCGCGCGTGACCGTGCTTCCCGCGCGGGCGCCGGCGAAGGAGGCGCTCAGGCTCAAGCCCGACGGCGTGTTCCTCTCCAACGGCCCTGGCGACCCCGAGCCCTGCGACTATGCCATCGAGGCGATCGGAGAGATCCTCGATGCGACCGCGATCCCGGTGTTCGGCATCTGCCTCGGTCACCAGCTGATGGGGCTCGCCTCGGGCGCGAAGACGATCAAGATGAAGTTCGGCCACCACGGCGCGAACCACCCGGTGAAGGACCTCGATACCGGCCAGGTGGTGATCACCAGCCAGAACCACGGCTTCGCGGTCGACCCGGCGACGCTGCCGCGGAACCTGCGCCCGACGCACGTGTCGCTGTTCGACGGCTCGCTGCAGGGCCTCGCGCGCACCGACCGGCCCGCGTTCTGCTTCCAGGGCCACCCGGAGGCGAGCCCCGGCCCGCACGACATGTCCTACTTGTTCGACAGGTTCGCCAAGATGATGGAGGAGCGCCGTGCCTAGGCGCACCGATATCCGCTGCATCCTCATCATCGGCGCCGGGCCGATCGTAATCGGCCAGGCCTGCGAGTTCGACTATTCCGGCGCGCAGGCCTGCAAGGCGCTGCGCGCCGAGGGCTACCGCGTGGTGCTGGTGAACTCGAACCCGGCCACCATCATGACCGACCCGGAGATGGCCGACGCCACCTACATCGAGCCGATCACCTGGCCGATCGTCGCGCGCGTCATCGAAAAAGAGCGCCCGGACGCGCTGCTGCCGACCATGGGCGGCCAGACCGCGCTCAACTGCGCGCTCGACCTCGCGCGCGAGGGCGTGCTGGAGAAATTCGGCGTCGAGCTGATCGGCGCCTCGCGCGAGGCGATCGACAAGGCCGAGGATCGGGAAAAATTCAGGGACGCCATGCAGCGCATCGGGCTGGCCTGCCCGCGCTCGGGACTCGCGCATTCGCTCGAGGAGGCGCTGCAGCTGCAGGCGGGAATCGGTTTCCCGGTCGTGGTGAGGCCCTCCTTCACGCTCGGCGGCACCGGGGGCGGCATCGCCTACAACCGCGAGGAGTTCATCGCCATCTGCGAGCGCGGCCTGGAGGCCTCGCCGACGCAGGAGCTGCTGATCGAGGAGTCGGTGATCGGCTGGAAGGAGTTCGAGACCGAGGTGGTGCGCGACAAGAAGGACAACTGCATCATCGTGTGCTCGATCGAGAACCTCGATCCCATGGGGATCCACACCGGCGACTCGATCACGGTGGCACCGGCGCAGACGCTCACCGACAAGGAATGGCAGATCATGCGCGACGCCTCGATCGCGGTGCTGCGCGAGATCGGCGTGGACACGGGCGGCTCGAACGTGCAGTTCGCGGTCAACCCCGAGGACGGGCGCATGCTGGTGATCGAGATGAACCCGCGCGTGTCGCGCTCCTCCGCCCTCGCCTCCAAGGCGACCGGCTTCCCGATCGCCAAGGTGGCGGCCAAGCTCGCCGTCGGCTACACGCTCGACGAGATCGCGAACGAGGTCACCGGCGGGGCGACCCCCGCCTCGTTCGAGCCGACCATCGATTACGTGGTCACCAAGGTGCCGCGCTTCGCGTTCGAGAAATTCCCGCAGGCGAACGACCGCCTGACCACGCAGATGAAGTCGGTGGGCGAGGTGATGGCGATCGGCCGCACCTTCCAGGAATCGCTGCACAAGGCGCTGCGCGGGCTGGAGATCGGCGTGGACGGGCTCAACCAGCGCACCACCGACCGCGAGACCATCGAAAGAGAGCTGGGCGAGCCCGGCCCGGAGCGCATCTGGTACGTCGGCGATGCGTTCGAGAACGGCTTCACGCTCGACGAGGTCCACCGGCTGACGCGCATCGACCGCTGGTTCCTCGCGCAGGTGAAGGAGATCGTCGATCTGGAGATGGAGCTCGACGATCGCAAGCTCGAAGACATCGATGCCGAAAAATTGCGGACCCTGAAAAGAAAGGGCTTCTCGGACCGGCGCCTTGCATACCTGTTCAACACGAAAGAGGATCTGGTGAGGAAGAAGCGGCACGCGCTGGGCATTCGCCCCGTGTACAAGCGCGTGGACACCTGCGCCGCCGAGTTCGCGGCGAAAACCGCCTACCTGTACTCGACCTACGAGGAAGAGTGCGAGGCGGAGCCGGACTCGAGGAAAAAGGTGATGGTGCTCGGCGGCGGGCCGAACCGCATCGGCCAGGGGATCGAATTCGACTACTGCTGCGTGCATGCGGCGCTTGCGCTGCGCGAGGACGGCTTCGAGACCATCATGGTGAACTGCAATCCGGAGACGGTCTCGACCGATTACGACACCTCGGACCGGCTCTATTTCGAGCCGCTCACCCTGGAGGACGTGCTGGCGATCGTGGACAAGGAGAAGCCCTGGGGCGTGATCGTGCAGTACGGCGGCCAGACCCCGCTCAACCTGGCGCGCGGCCTTGCCGCCGCCGGCGTGCCGATCATCGGCACCAGCGCCGACTCGATCGACCTCGCCGAGGACCGCGAGCGCTTCCAGAAGCTGCTGCACAAGCTGAAGCTGCGCCAGCCGCCCAACCGCACCGCGCGCTCGGCCGCCCAGGCGCTCGTGCTGGCCGACGAGATCGGCTACCCGGTGGTGGTGCGCCCGAGCTACGTGCTCGGCGGGCGCGCCATGGAAATCGTGCACCAGAAAGCGGATCTCGAGCGCTACATGGCGGAGGCGGTGAAGGTGTCGAACGATTCGCCGGTGCTGCTCGACCGTTATCTCGCCGACGCGATCGAGGTGGACGTGGACTGCGTCTGCGACGGCAAGGAAGTCCTGATCGGCGGCATCATGGAGCACGTCGAGGAGGCGGGCGTGCACTCGGGCGACTCGGCGTGCTGCCTGCCTCCGCATTCGCTCGCGGGCCACCTCGAGCGCGAGCTGCGGCGCCAGACGGTGCTGCTCGCCAGGGCGCTCAAGGTGGTGGGCCTCATGAACGCGCAATACGCGATCCAGGGCGACAGCGTCTACGTGCTGGAAGTCAACCCGCGCGCTTCGCGCACCGTGCCCTACGTCGGCAAGGCGACCGGGCTGCCGCTCGCCAAGATCGCCGCGCGCTGCATGGTGGGGAAGAGCCTGAAGCAGCAAGGGGTCGAGGAGATCACGCCGTCGTATTTCTCGGTCAAGGAAGCGGTGTTCCCGTTCGCCAGGTTCCCGGGGGTGGACACGATCCTCGGCCCCGAGATGAAGTCGACCGGGGAAGTCATGGGCGTGGGCGAGACCTTCGGCGAGGCGTTCGTCAAATCGCAGCTCGCCGCGGGCGTGCGGCTGCCGACGGGCGGGCGCGCGTTCATCAGCGTGCGCGACGCCGACAAGCTGCCGGCGGTCGCGATTGCGCGCGATCTCGCGTCCCTCGGGTTTTCGCTCCTCGCCACACGCGGCACCGCCGCGGTGCTCGCCTCGCACGGCATCGAGGTCGCGCCGGTGAACAAGGTCGCAGAGGGCCGCCCGCACATCGTGGACATGATCCTGAACGGGGAAGTGAGCTTCATCGTCAATACCGTGGAAGCGACGCGCACTGCGGTGTCGGACTCGCGCTCGATCCGCACCACCGCGCTCGGCCGGCGCGTGACCTATTACACGACGGTGGCGGGAGCGAGGGCGGCGTGCGCAGGGATGAAGCACCTCGCGCAGCTCGAGCCCTATCGCCTGCAGGACCTGCACGCGAAGCTCGTCTCCCCCGGCGCCGAACAGGCGGTGACGTCGTAGCCATGCCCAAGACCCCCCTGACCAGGCGCGGCGCCGAGCTGCTGCGTGCCGAGCTGCAGCGGCTCAAGACCGTGGAGCGCCCGCGCATCTCGCAGGCGATCGCCGAGGCGCGCTCGCACGGCGATCTCTCGGAGAACGCCGAATTCGACGCCGCGCGCGAGCAGCAGGGGCTGGTCGAGGCGCGCGTCAAGGACATCGAGTCGAAGCTCGCCCACGCGAACGTCATCGATCCGAAGCTGCTCGAGGCCGACGGCCGCTGCGTGTTCGGCGCCACCGTAGAGGTGGAGGACGGCGACGGCGAGACGGCGATCTGGCAGATCGTCGGCGAGGACGAGGCCGACATCAAGCAGGGGCGAATCTCGGTCAGCTCGCCGATCGCCCGCGCGCTGATCGGAAGGTACGCCGGCGATACGGTCGAGGTGCAGACTCCCGGCGGTACGAAGCGCTACGAGATCCTGGACGTGCGCTACGAGTAAGCGGCGAAGCGTCGCTCCAACTCGGTCCTCGCTCCGGTTTGCTTGCCATATGTACATGTCGCATAATGGCCATGTACATGTTGGCGGAGCGACCATGAACGACATGACATTGACCGCATTGCGAAGGCGGCTCTTCCGCGTCGCGGATCGGGTGCTGGCCACGGGCGCCCCTGTCCGGATCAGGCGCGGCGGGCGCACGCTTACCCTTTCCGCGGACGCGGAACGCAAGGGCGCCGGCCGGCTGGCCCGGTTGAAAAGGCGCAACGTCATCGCAGGCGACGCGGCCGCGCTCTGGAAGGTGAAGGTCGGCAAGTGGCGCGGACGCGCAAGCGCCGGCTGATCCATCTCGATACCCACGTCGTCTGCTGGTTGTATGCCGGCCGCGTGGACCTGCTGTCGGGGGCGGCGCGCGATGCTATCGAGCGGGACGAACTCGCGGTTTCTCCAATGGTCGGTCTCGAGCTGCAGTATTTGCGGGAGGTCGGCCGCATGAGGCATGGACCCGCACGCATTCTCGCCGCTCTGCGCGGCGATCTCGGGCTCGAAGTCAGCAACCTGCCGTTCGCGCCGGTTGCCGCACGTGCCCGGAGCTTCAGCTGGACTCGGGACCCCTTCGACCGGTTGATCGCCGCGGAAGCCGCGGTCGCGCGCGCGCGGCTGCTGACGCGAGACGACGTTCTGAGGCGGCGCTTTCGCCCCGCGCTCTGGTAGCTAAGGCGTACCGGCGAACGTCTTCTCGCGCAGCGTCTGGCAGTCGGCGCAGCGCGGCGCCGACGGATAGGCCTTGAGCCGGCCGAACCCGATCGGGTCTCCGCACTCGACGCAGGCGCCGAACGTACCCTCGGCCACCCGGCCGCGCGCGGCCTCCAGGGCCGCGAGCTCGCGCACGTGCCGGTCGATCAGCTCGTTCTCGATTCCGGCGCGGATCTTGGTGAGCGCCTGGTCTGCCTCGTCGCCGGCCACCCCTTCGAGCTGCGCATACATCTCCATCGCGCGCTCGCGCTCGCCCGATACCTGGTCGCGCAGCTCGGCCTCGCGCTGCTCCATCGCGTCGAGCAGCCTCTTCACCTGGCTCTCGGTCAGATGCTCCATGTGCGGACCCCGTAAAGCCCTTCGACACCTTCCCGTTGCGCCGAGTTCGTGCCGCGAGCGGCGATGCAAGATACTGTAGCGATGGCGAAATCGAGCAGGCAGTGGCTGCATCGGCAATCCAGGGACCCCTACGCGCGCAGGGCCAGGGAGGCGGGTTACCGCTCGCGCGCGGCGTTCAAGCTCCTGGGGATCGATGCGAAAGACCGTTTGCTGCTCCCCGGGATGACCGTCGTGGATCTGGGCGCAGCGCCGGGAAGCTGGTCGCAGGTCGCCGCCGGGAAGGTGCGGCCGGGCGGGAAGGTCATCGCCATTGATTTGCTCGAAATCGCCCCGATCTCGGGAGTGACGGTCCTGAGAGGGGACATTCGGGAAGGCGCAGCGCTTACGGCGCTCCGGGGCGAATGCGCGGACGTGGTGCTTTGCGATGTCTCGCCGAATCTCTCCGGGATCGCGGCCACGGACCAGGCGCGCTCGGCCGAGCTGGCGCGAGCGGCGATCGAATTCTGCCGCCGGGCGCTGAAGCCGCAGGGCGCGTTTCTTGTCAAAGCATTTCAGGGAGCGGAGTTTGCTTCTGTCCTGGCGGAGATGAAGCGCGCCTTCCGGGAGGTGACAGTGAGAAAGCCGGCCGCGTCGCGCGGCGAATCGCGCGAGACCTATCTGCTCGCGCGCGGCCTTTTGTGCCCTGCGAAAACAGCGTAACATTGTCCGCAACCTGCCACGAGGAACAAGTCCTTGAACAACATGCTTAAAAACCTGGTCATCTGGCTCGTCATCGGGCTGGTGCTGATGACCGTGTTCAACCAGTTCAACACCCGCCAGGCGGCGCAGGCGCCGATGGAGTATTCGCAGTTCCTCGAGGAGGTGAAGGCCGGGCGCATCGCCAAGGTGACCATCGAGGGGCGGCAGCTCAAGGCCACCACCAACGAGGGCAAGCGCGTCACCAGCTACTCGCCGGGCGACATCTGGCTGGTCTCGGACCTGCTCAAGTACGGGGTCAAGATCGAGGCCAAGCCCGAGGAGGAGCCTTCGCTCCTCATGAACATCTTCGTGTCGTGGTTCCCGATGCTGCTGCTGATCGGCGTGTGGATCTTCTTCATGCGCCAGATGCAGGGCGGCGGGCGCGGCGGCGCGTTCAGCTTCGGCAAGTCGCGCGCGCGCATGATGGACGAGTCGAGCAACACCGTCACCTTCGCGGACGTCGCCGGCTGCGACGAGGCGAAGGAGGACGTCGCCGAGCTGGTGGAATTCCTGCGCGATCCGTCCAAGTTCCAGAAGCTCGGCGGGCGCATCCCGCGCGGGGTGCTGATGGTCGGCAACCCCGGCACCGGCAAGACGCTGCTCGCGCGCGCCATCGCCGGCGAGGCCAAGGTGCCGTTCTTCTCGATCTCGGGCTCCGACTTCGTCGAGATGTTCGTCGGCGTCGGCGCGGCGCGCGTGCGCGACATGTTCGAGCAGGCGAAGAAGCACGCGCCCTGCATCGTGTT